>CALRVT010000001.1:0-233273 GCA_943371675.1 Chitinophaga pinensis
AAAAATGATGCGCAGCACATTTTTACAGAAGCCAAAGCAGCGTCGGCGCAAAGACGAGGCCATGCGGCCTGAGCAAAATGGGGCTAGCCTTAGCGGAGTGATAGAATAAAGAAAGATGTATTTTAAATTTGTTCCGAACACCTGTGGTCAGGCGACCAACAAAAGCATCAAACTTAGACATGCTCTTCAGAGCATGGAATAAATAGTAAAAAAAACATTTTGGGGACTTTAGTCCCGAGTGTGGATTTTAAATAAGAAATGAACAATATCAGGCAAGTTTTGGCAAACCCTGTCTATTCTTTTTCATTATTTAATTTAGATGCTTATATTTATTTATGAAAAAGTATTTCCTACCCCTTAGTTGCTTCCTGATTTCCCTATTTTTTATTTCCTGCAATAATGAAACAGAAGAGGAAACAGCTGCACCTGCTACGCAGGCTATACCCAATACAACCACAACACCTCCCGGCGTAACTGCCGCACCAACCAATACAAGTAGTGCATCTACTAGTGCATCATCACAAGCGCTCAACCCTGCACATGGTGCACCCGGTCACCGTTGTGATATTGCCGTAGGTGCTCCTTTAAATACGCCAGCAGCAACAACAGCAGGCACGATACCAAATCAGAGACCAGGACAGATGTCGCCTCTAATGCAGGCTAACCCGTCGGCAAACAATAATGTTTCCACTACTAATATTCCACCAGCAACCGTACAATCCGGTCAGCCAGTGCAAGCACCTGTAATTAGCAGACCTGTTACAACCAGTGTTCCTACTTCAACCACCGCTGCAGGTATGAATCCGCCACATGGACAGCCTAACCACCGTTGTGATATTGCCGTAGGTGCTCCTTTAAATTCACCTCCCGGTAAGCCAAATACAACAACAACTCCTGCAGCAAGTCCATTGCAACCGGCACAACCTGCTTCTAATGTAAATGTTGCCGGACTAAAAATTAATCCGCCACATGGTCAGCCAGGGCATGATTGTACTGTGGAAGTGGGCAAACCATTGAAGAATCAGTAATTAGATTACTTTTCTTCCCATCTTAAATGGTACTCCTGTATGAGTGCGGGATTTTCGGGTGTTAGTGTAAAGCTTACGCGTACATTACCGTTTACGCCACCTAAGATAAAATAGCCACGTAACTGGTTTTCAGGAACAATATCGCCTACCCGAACAATTTTACCTGCCTTTTCAAATGCAGCCCTGGCTTCCGTTTTCATCTGCTCGGTAAAATAATCTGCAAAAAAATTGTCGGCAAAAATACCCGATGCTTCTGCATTAGAAAAGTCAGGTAAAAGTTTTACCAATTCATCTCTTCGCTGCGTTAATATTTTAGAAGGAGGCAATTGCCTAGGCGCTAGTTTTGCGAGTCTAACAAGTGTATCCAACACCGTTGTGTTTGCCAAAGAAGTAGGTGCATATGTTACATTACCAAAATAAATAACACCCAAACCATATTCCTGTAAGATCATCCAGTTGCTACCAAAACCTGGAAGACCACCACTATGTCCTACAGATTCACGGCCTTCGCAATCACTGGTCCATCTTAACCCATAAGCATAAGCGCCTGTAGTTGGACATGCTCTGCCACTTGGATATTTATAATTCGCATTCATGCTTGCAAAGCGCCATGGTTGCTGCATTTCACGGATACTACTTCTTTTTACTGGGCCTTTTTCTACATCATTGCTAACAGGCCAGGCAGATTGATGCAGGGCAACATATTTGCTAAAAGATTCAATAGAAGTGATCATACCACCCATGGCGCCCCAAACACCATCATGCAGGGGCGTCTCTTTGCGCCAGCTATTATTGATCCATCGGTAACCATTGGCGAATTGTGCAGAAGGCACTTTATTGTATTCCCATTCAGCCTGGTTCATATTCAATGGCTTGAAAATGTTTTTGGCAATGTATTCACTATAAGGAATACCGGTTACTTTTTTTATGATATAACCCAACATGGCAAAACCCAAGTTACTGTATTCATAGCTCAACCCTGGAGCATTGGAAAAACTGATACCTTTTTTAATCAGTGCGATCAGTTCTGCATCCGTATCTGCCAATTGTCGATCGCCCCATGGATTGTCTTCCGGAAATCCGGCTGAATGTGTGAGCAAATTTTTTACGGTTATTTCAGGTGCGTCTTTGCTTAATTTCTGACCTTTCATTTCGGGTATATAGCGATACACAGGATCATCCAGTTTTAAATTCCCTTCATCGCGCAACTTAACAATAGCCATTGCTGTTAAGCTTTTGCTCATAGAAGCAATTCGAAACATGGATTGAGTTGTAGCCGGAATTTTATTCTCTACATCCGAATAACCACCTGCTCCAGAGTAAACCAGTTTGCCATCTAATACAATACCGAAAGCATATCCGGGGAAATGATTTTTCTCGGCATAATCTTTATAAATTTTTTCAGCCAATGGAAAAAATGATTGGAGTTTTTGCAGCCGGTCTTTGTCTACAAAAGCAGGCTGTTGATAAGCTGTATTGGGATTGGGTATGTTAGTTTGACTGATGATGTTTAAAGAAATAAAAACAGTAAACAGACATAAAAAAGTTCTGATGACAACCATTGATTTCATAAGATGAAGGGTTTGGGTCTTCGGTTAATAGGCATTCAATTTTTCGATATAGCTATCTAAGCGACTTTTCGCAAGAAAGTTTTTTTCCAATTCTATATTAAAAGGAATCGGTGTATCCAACGATGCACAGCGCATCACGGGCGCGTCCAGCATTTCAAAACAATGCTCGCTGATCCAGGCACTGATCTCTCCACCTAAGCCTCCTATTAAAGTATCTTCATGTAATAGTAGTACTTTTCCGGTTTTACCAACAGCAGATTTAATTGCCGTATAATCCAATGGCAGCAAGGTTCTCAGATCGAGGATATGTAATGATGATTCGGGATGTTCTGCCTGGTATTCTAATGCCCAATGTACGCCTGCACCATAAGTTATTACTGTAATGTCTTCTCCCTCTTTCACCAGATTTGCTTTCCCGATTTCCACTTCATAATATGCTTCCGGCACCGGACCGCTGATGCTTCTGTACAATGCCTTGTGTTCAAAAAACAAAACAGGATTGGGATCATTGATGGCAGCAATCAACAAACCCTTGGCATCATAAGGTGTAGCCGGATACACCACTTTTAACCCCGGCACATGTGTAAACCAGGCTTCATTGCTTTGCGAGTGAAAGGGACCTGCTCCTACACCAGCACCTGTTGGCATGCGTATCACCACATCTGCATTTTGTCCCCAGCGATAATGAATCTTGGCCAAATTATTCACGATCTGATTAAACCCAACCGTTACAAAGTCGGCAAACTGCATTTCCATCACCGATTTAAAACCTTCCAAACTCAATCCCAGTGCGGCTCCTACAATAGCGCTTTCGCACAGGGGTGTATTACGTACCCTTTCTTTTCCAAATATTTCAACCAAGCCTTCGGTTATTTTAAACGCACCACCATATTCTGCAATGTCTTGTCCCATAAGAATTAAATGGGGATGCTTTTCCATGCTTTGCTTCAGTGCAGATTGAATGGCGTTGATGAGGCGGGAGTCTGAAGACTCGAGTTTGGAGTTTGGAGTTTGGAGTTTGGAGTTTTCGTTTTGGGTTATATGTTTGAAGTTATCTTTATTTTCAACACCAAACCCCAAACTCCAAACCCCAAACTGCTTCTCTGCATACACATCTCTTATTTCCTCCTCTTCCTCCACTTCCATTTCTGCTGCCTGATAAGCCAATTGTAATTCTGATTCTATGTAAGATTTGAATTCATTTTTGATATCTGCCATTTGCATTTCTGTGAGTACAGATTCTGCAACAAGAAATTGTTCGTAATTTTTGATGGGGTCTAATCTTCCCCATTCTTCAAAGAGCTCTTTGGGAACATATTTGGTGCCGCTGGCTTCCTCGTGGCCGCGCATGCGAAAGGTCATGCATTCTATCAGGTAAGGTTTTTTATTGTTGATGCAATATTCACGAACACCTTTGATAGTTTCATATACGGTAAGAATATTGTTACCATCAATCCTAACACCTTCCATTCCATATCCCTTTACCTTATCAACCAAACTTTCGCAACGGTATTGATCAGACACGGGCGTGCTTAGTCCGTAGCCATTATTTTCAATCACAAAAATGACGGGCAAGTTCCAAACAGCTGCCACATTCAATGCCTCATGAAAATCACCTTCACTGGTACCACCATCGCCGCTGAATGTAAGGGAAACCTTTGCTTCATTTTTTAATTGATATGCCAATGCCACACCATCTGCAATGGCCAATTGAGGGCCCAGATGTGAGATCATACCGCAGATATGATGTTCTTTGCTTCCAAAATGAAAACTCCTTTCCCTGCCCTTGCTATAGCCATCTTTATTACCCTGCCACTGCATGAAAAGTTTTTGGAGAGACATTTTACGCGATGTAAATACCCCCAGGTTTCTATGCAAGGGCATGATCCATTCGTCTGCTTGCAATGCCAAAGTTGCGCCAACAGAAATGGCTTCCTGTCCGATACCACTGAACCATTTACTGATCTTACCCTGCCTCAGTAATACCAACATTTTCTCTTCGATCATGCGGGGCAATAACAGATTCCTGTATAAAAAAATGAGTTCTTCGTTGGAGATTTCTTGTCGTTGAAAATTCATGAAAATACTTTTTACAGGAGCCGAAAAAAAACAATTTCGAGGGAAGAAAAAGAATGTCCATCCCCAACCCTCAAACTTTCATCGCTCAGATAAAACTAAGTTAAACGTATTTGTGCTGACATCACCCATATCGCATAAAAAAAGCCACTCTTTGCAGAATGGCTTTTATAAAATTTTAAAAAAATTAATCGCGGCTACCCAATTTACTGAGTAAGCGGAGCATTTCGAGGTATAACCAAACCAGGGTTACCATCAATCCAAATGCGCCATACCAT
Organism: Chitinophaga pinensis; assembly: GCA_943371675.1. Taxonomy (GTDB): domain Bacteria; phylum Bacteroidota; class Bacteroidia; order Chitinophagales; family Chitinophagaceae; genus Sediminibacterium; species Sediminibacterium pinensis_I. The sequence goes on from CALRVT010000001.1 coordinate 4,954, forward strand.
TCCATAAATTTAGGGGCACCTCTTTCTGCGCCCTGCTCGATCATGTCAAAATCAAGGATCAGGTTTAAGGCAGCAATAGCTACCACAAACAGACTGATACCAATACTCAGCATGCTGCTATCATTCATGAAGCCCACATTCACACCAAAGAAACCCAATACCATGGTAAGCAAGTAAAATATGCCAATACCCAATGTTGAAGTAATGATAACAGATTTGAATTTTTGAGTTGCATTGATAATGCGGAAATTATACAATAGGAACATGGCAAATGCAACACCAAAAGTGAGCCCAACAGCCTGCATCACCAATCCGGGATATTTTTCAGCAAAAGCTGCATTCATGATGGCCGAAATGGCACCAATAAACAATCCTTCCAGAATACCATACAGAGGCGCCAACACAGGAGCCCAGTTTGGCTTGAAAGAAATGGCGATACCGGTGATCAATCCACCAAAAATGCCTACATATAACAAGGTAGTTACCAAATTGGTTTGACCTTCTTCAAACAGGTGCCAAGTGTAGGCAGCACCTGCAATAATCATCAAGAGCAGAAAACCGAACTTATTGATCGCTCCCCGAACCGTCATAGTGCCCTGTGCAGATGCATCTGTTTGAAGGCCTTTATCGAACATCTTCTGGGTTAAAGTTGGATTACCTGATTTAAAAATTGCCATAATTTTCTATTTTTTAGAATAACAAATATACGCATTATCAAAGGTTAAAGGAAGGGTGGATTTGTTAGGGAAAACTAAAAGTGCTGCCGATAGTTGTATGCTTAAGGAATGTTTATAGGATGCTGCTGAACAATACTGTTTGTCAAGTTTTTTATGCCAGCATTAAAGTTGGTGGATTTAAAAACATTCCTTCCTCTGGTTTCATCGGCAGAAACTCATAAAAAAGGTGAGAATGAGGGTTTTTCTGTGTAAATCATGCCTAGTATTTAAGTATCTTCGCCGGCACAATTTAAACTTCGATGGCTAAAAAAGATGAATTACTGAAGGATGTTGTCATTAAGTTCGCTGGAGATAGCGGAGACGGCATGCAGCTTACCGGTCAACAGTTTACCAATAATACCGCAATGCTCGGTATTGATCTGGCTACATTTCCGGATTTTCCGGCAGAAATCAGGGCCCCAATAGGTACCGTACCCGGTGTGAGTGGTTTTCAATTACACTTCTCTTCCAACAAAGTATTTACCCCTGGAGATATTGCCGATGTTTTGGTAGCCATGAATGCGGCTGCTTTAAAAGTAAACCTCAAGGCAATCAAGCCAGGCGGAAAGATCATCGTAAACATAGAAGGTTTCGACGCCAGAAATCTTCGTTTGGCCAACTATCCGGATGGTGTAAATCCACTGGAAGATGGCAGTTTAGATAGTTACGAATTGATTAAAATTGATGTTACCAAGCTTACCCGTGAATCCCTGAAAGATTTTGCCGAACTAGGCAATAAGGAGCGCGATCGTGCAAAAAATATGTTTGTATTAGGCTATATCTATTGGATGTACAATAGAAATCTGGATACAACGATTGAATTTCTAAAAGAGAAATTTGGTAAAAAACCAACTATCCTTAATAGTAATATCAAAGTTTTACAGGCAGGTTACAACTATGGTGATACCACTGAAGCCTTTACAACACGTTATACGGTTGAAAAAGCGAAGATGGAACCAGGTTTGTACAGAAGCATCATGGGTAACCAGGCTTTATCTATGGGACTGATTGCAGCAGGTGAAAAAAGTGGACTAGAGATTTTTCTGGGTGCTTACCCCATTACACCCGCTTCTGATATTTTGCATGAATTAAGTAAGTATAAAAGCTTTGGTATCAAAACCTTTCAGGCCGAAGATGAAATTGCTGCGATAGCTTCTGCCATTGGCGCCAGTTATGGTGGTTCTTTGGGTGTTACCGCTACATCCGGACCCGGTATGGCTTTGAAAACAGAAGCCATGGGATTGGCAGTAATGCTGGAAATACCCCTGGTAATTATCAATATTCAGCGTGGCGGACCATCTACTGGTTTGCCTACCAAAACAGAACAGAGTGATTTGATGCAGGCCTATTATGGCAGAAATGGAGAGTGTCCGATGCCTGTTATTGCCACTTCAACTCCAAGTGATTGTTTTGATGTTGCCTTTGAAGCATGCCGAATTTCAGTTCAGCATATGACACCTGTTGTTTTGCTAAGTGATGGCTATATAGCCAATGGTGCGGAGCCTTGGAAATTCCCAGCAGCTTCGGATCTTAAACCTATTGTAGTCAACTTCAAGAAAGAATTAGCGGAGGGAGAAACCAAATTCCAACCTTATCGCAGAGATGAGAACCTTGCACGTTCATGGGCTATCCCAGGAACTGCTGGTTTTGAACACAGAATTGGTGGTTTGGAAAAGCAAGACATCACCGGTAATATCAATTACGAAGCAGAGAACCACCAGCATATGGTAAATGTTCGTCAGGCCAAGGTTGATAAGATCGCAGACCATATTCCTTTGCAAACCATTGATAGTGGCCCTGCTAAAGGCAAGATTTTGATATTGGGCTGGGGTTCTACTTATGGTGCTATTAAAAGTGCTGCATTAGAATTACAGGCTGAAGGACATGCGGTTAGTCATGCACATATCCGCTACTTGCGTCCTTTTCCAAAAAATCTGGGCGAGATCATCAACAACTTTGACCAGGTTTTGATCCCTGAGATCAATAATGGTCAGTTGGTAAAGATCATCCGTGATGTATACATGGTTGATGCAAAAGCTTACAATAAAGTAATGGGAATCCCTATTACCAAAGGTGAGCTGATTGACCAGGTTAAGAAAATGATCTGATCATTTTTTGCGTAAAAGCTCTGTTCTAGGCGCGACACGAGTAATTGGAGATTTTTTTAACCGCGGAGACAGAGAGGACGGGGAGTTTACGCAGAGGAAGGGTTTAATGCAACCATAAAATACTTACATTCAAAACCTGTAATATTATTATTGCAGGTTTTTTTATTTTCATACTATGAATGCTGAGGAACTAAGAGAATATTGTTTGCATAAAACAGGCACGGAAGAATCATTTCCTTTTGGACCTGATACGCTGGTATTTAAAGTAAATGGAAAAGTCTACTTGCTTGTATCACTAGATGAGCACCCGTTAAGATTTAATGTAAAATGTAATCCCGATAAAGCCATCGAGCTCAGAGAAGAATTTCCTCTTTCGGTATTGCCTGGCTACCACATGAATAAAAAACATTGGAACACGATTGTTGTGGATGGAACGCTTTCTTACCAACAACTCAAAGAATTTATAGATGATTCCTTCAAACTTGTAAAAGGCAAAAAATAAGTTCTCTCTCTGGTATTCTCTATAAAAAAATATTTAGGTGATTGTGTATTTGCTTTTAATACAGAGGAATACTGAGTTGCACGGAGATTTTTCGCTAAGAGAGAAACGAAGAAAAGAAGCGACTCCGAATTTCGTAGATTTTCTTTTCCTTTTGTTCTTCTCTTATTGAACTCTCTGTGCAACTCTGTTCTCCTCTCTTGATAAGCTTATGCATAATCGGCGTGATCTCTGTGTTGAAAAAAATTCAATTCAAGAAGACAAATTCTTACCATAATAATTACACCACTCCTTTAAAACGCAATCTGAACATTTGGGCGTTCTAGCCAAACAAACATACCGCCCATGTAAGATGAGCCAATGATGCGCTTTATGTACCAGTTCCTTGGGAATATGTTTGATGAGTTCTTTCTCCACAGCCAATGGTGTAGAAGCTTTAGCAGATACCAATCCCAATCTTTTACTCACCCTGAATACATGGGTATCCACAGCCATATTGGGTTGTTGGTCTATCACACTGGTTATAACGTTAGCCGTTTTTCTACCTACACCAGGTAATTGCACCAGCTCCTCAACCGTCATAGGTACTTCGCCTCCAAAGTTTTCTATCAGCTTATTGGCCATGCCAATTAGGTGTTTGGTTTTATTATTAGGATAAGAGATACTTCTGATCAATGGAAAGAGCTCCTCAAATGTAGCTTTCGACATAGCTTGAGGGTCAGGGTACTTTTGGAAAATAGCAGGTGTGGTAAGGTTTACCCGTTTATCGGTGCATTGAGCAGAGAGAATTACAGCAACCAATAACTGAAAGGGATGGTCGTACAACAATTCCGTTTCCGCATCAGGAACATGCTTTTGAAAATAATCGAGGATATGGGTGTAACGCTCTTTCTTGGTCATTAAATTGTTATTTAATTTTCGCACAAAGGCACGGAGGCACGGTTTGATTGCCGCTATTGGGTTCGTTTACAAATAGGGGTATCAAAAAACTGTGCCCTTGTGCCTTAGTGCGCTAAATTATTTCTCTCAAAAAAGTGGCTAATTAATACTGATGAAAACTATCTCCAATAAATTTTAGCGCATCGGTAATACCTGTTCTCCAATAGGTCCAGGTATGTGCACCATCCCGAACTCGGTATTCATGCGGCACTCTTTTTTCTGTTAAAGCAATATGAAGTAAACAATTTCCTTTGGTTAAAAAATCATCGTCACCACAATCGATCCAATAACGAACTTTTTTTAGATCATCTACAGATTTGGTTGCCACTATGTTTAAAGGAGAATTATCGTACCAGGCTTTTCCTAATCTGTCTTTCCCTTTCAGGTCTCTGCCAAATAACTGACCAAAAGTACTGGCCCAGTTGCTTTCCGGAAAACCAATCATGGCATCATCATCAAATACAGCAGCACTAAGGGGTGCAGCCGCTGCAAATAGTTGCGGGTACTTGAGCGAATAGATCAGTGTTCCATAACCTCCCATAGAAAGACCCGCGATACCCCTAAATTTTTTCTCAGCTTTGATGCGGTATTCTTTTTCTATAGAAGGCATGAATTCTTTGATAAAAAAATCTTCATAGCTTTCTTTACCATCATAGGCATTGATGTACCAGCTAGAATCGGCATTGGGCATTACAATGATCATGGGTGGAATGGTTCCCTCTGCAATTGCTTTGTCTGCATAACGGTTGATCTCTCCAAATTGTAACCAGCCGGTATTATCATCCGTATAACCATGTAAAAGATAAACTACCGGGTAGGTTCTGTTGGATGTTTCATAATCAGCAGGCAAATAAATAGTATAACGAACATCCCTGCCCATTATCGTACTCTTTACTTTTTTGGTTTCATGTACCTTACCGGCATGTTGTGCATAGCCAAAAGACACACTGCAACAGAGTACCAACAATAATTTATAACAAACGCTTTTCATACGATTGAATTTAGTGTAGATAAATTTAGTTGAAAACCGGCAGCTTTGGCAAGTATCGCTCTTACTTATTTATTGCCCTGAACGGTTAGATTCTGCGTGCTTGAGAATGGTTTTGATGGTTTGTTTTGAAGGCGACTTCAGTTTCAACTTATTCAGTTGCTGAATGGTACGTTTGAGTACCTGTAAACGATCTTGCAGTTCCAGGTCAAACCCCATTGCTTCATCAATATCTGTCCTTAGTTTGGGTGTACATTCTTTGTACAGGTAAAGGATCAGATCCTCTTCTTTGAATTTTTTCATCATAATAATCACCACTTAATATCAGAGGATACGGCGTTTTTATAAAACGGCGAATGTTGCAGAATATTGTAAGTGGCTACAAATGAAGTGCACCAACGATTTGCGGGGAGATTTATTTCTTTGGCAGGGTAGAATCTTCTATCACGTAAATGTCTTCACCGTCTTTCTTCATCAAAAACTGTTCACGGGCAAATTTCTCTAAAGCGGCCGGATTGTTCTGTAAATCAGTGAGTTCCTTTTTGGTTTTCTCTATTTCCTGCACGTAAAACTGCTTTTTTGTCTCTAATTTTTTTAATTCAGCCGATCTTTCTTTTTGCTGAAAATAGTCGCGCTGATCAAAAAATAACATCCAAACAACAAAGAAACTGAAAGCTACCAGGTACTTATTGGTGAGGATGGTGAAGAATTTTTTCATGCAAAAATTACGGTGAGAATTTCTTGTACTTGCTAAAAATAGAAAATAAGTAATTAGGGACGCAATTAAACTAATTAACAGGTGTGAAGAAAGCTGTAAACCATCAGACAGACTAAATAAATAGCACTGCGCTGATGGCTTACAAACTTTGTTTCAACAACTATTTCCCAAACTTAATTTTTCCTTTTGGATAAACGCCGGTACTTCCCAGCATCTCTTCTATTCTAATCAATTGATTATACTTGGCTATCCTGTCGGTACGTGAAGCAGATCCGGTTTTGATCTGTCCGCAATTTAAGGCTACTGCCAGATCAGCAATGGTGGTATCTTCTGTTTCACCACTTCTATGACTCATAATGGTATTATAGCCATTGTGTTGTGCTAATGTAACAGCATTAATGGTTTCAGTTAAGGTACCAATCTGGTTCACTTTTACTAGTAATCCATTGGCAATGCCTTTGTCGATTCCGGTTTGCAATCTGTTTACATTGGTCACAAACAGATCATCACCCACCAACTGACATTTGCTGCCCACAGCCTGTGTTAGGGCTTTCCAGCCATTCCAATCGTCTTCTGCCATACCATCTTCTATAGATGCAATTGGGTATTGCTTCACCCATTTTTCCCAGAACTTAACCAGCTCATCACTGCTTACAGCTTTACCGCTGCTCTTATGGAATACATATTTTTTCTTCTTGGCATCCCACAATTCACTGTTCGCAGCATCCATGGCGATCACGATCTGAGAGCCTGTTTTGTAACCTGCGGCAGCAATTGCTTCCAACACTGTTTCAATCGCTTCTTCATTGCTCTGGATATTAGGTGCAAAACCACCTTCATCACCTACATTGGTGCTAAAGCCTTTTTTCTTCAATACACTTTTTAATACATGGAATATTTCCACACCCCAACGCAAGCCTTCACTGAAAGAAGGGGCGCCCACAGGCATGATCATGAATTCCTGAAAATCAATTTTATTATCCGCATGTGCACCACCATTCAGTATATTCATCATTGGCATGGGCAATGTTTTGGCATTGGTTCCACCGATATACCTGAAAAGAGGAAGTGCCGCTTCTTCTGCAGCAGCTTTGGCAACAGCCATACTTACAGCAAGGATAGCATTGGCACCCAATTTGGTTTTATTAGGGGTACCGTCCAGGGCGATCATGGTTTCATCAATGGCAGCCTGCTGTGCTACATCAAAACCAATGATGCTTTCAGCAATAATATCATTCACATTCTTAACGGCTTTCAAAACACCCTTACCTGCATATTTCTTTTTATCGTTATCGCGTAATTCTGCTGCTTCATGAATACCAGTACTGGCTCCGCTTGGAACGGCAGCACGGCCTAATGCGCCATCATCTGTAACAACATCTACTTCTACTGTTGGGTTTCCGCGACTATCCAGGATCTGTCTGGCATGTACTTCAATAATGTAACTCATATCGATTGCTTGTTTGGTTTGAAATGATAATTTCTAGGTTTTTATTGATTAGGAACCGCAATTTAAGCAATTAAAGGCTTTTTTCTTTGTTGAAATCATGCAAAGACCCAATTGTCTTTCGCAGAAACAGTTCATCCTGCCCATTTAACACGTAATCCTTTAATATACCTACAACCTCATAACCCAGCGCTTTGTATAATTTTTGTGCCCCTTCATTAAAAGAAGAAACACAAATGAAAACATTGGGACTAGTCCTGAACATAAGGTCTTCCACATACTGAATGGCAGCTTTGCCCAAACCCTTGCTCCTGTATTCCTGCTTAAAAACAATGGCTTGAATATACCCGGTAAAAGGACCTTTTTGTTTGATCATGATAAAGCCAAGACTTTCTGAACCATCTTTTAATAGGTACACTTCACTCAGTGGGTCTTTCAGTAATTTAAAGGAATGATCATAATTTCTTTGCAAACTAATCCAGGGCTCATTGGCAGCCATTAAACCAGCACACCATTGCAGATCGGTTGATTCCACCGTTTTTTGAATGGTTACGGCAAATGAAATTCCTTTAAGTGTGTCCATCTTCGCGAAGGTGTAAAGCTGATTGTATAAAACAGCATCACTGTTTGGTTAAAGAACGGAAAATATCTTCCAGACTCTGTGATTCTGTTTGCAAGGAAACAATATTGAGGTTGTGCAATACTGCCAGTTCCAATAACTGTTTTCTTACATAAGCAGGATCATCCGTAATGAATCTGTAATGGTTCATTTGTGGTTGTTCTATTTTGGTAACCCCTTTTACCTGATCGATCAAATCCATTGCCAGCGCATCTTTGAAAGCCACAACCACCGCCTGCAATTTTTTATTGCCCTGCTGAAGATCGCTTATCGTACTATCTGCAACCAGTTTGCCTTTGTTGATAATGATTACCCTATCACACAAAGCTTCTACTTCTTGTAATATATGAGAGGAAAACAAAACGGTTTTATCCTTGCCCTGTGCTTTGATCACATTGCGGATCTCGATGATCTGGTTGGGATCCAGGCCACTGGTGGGCTCATCCAATATCAAAACTTCCGGGTTATGAATCAATGCAGCTGCCAATCCAACCCTTTGTTTATATCCCTTTGAAAGCTGACTGATTTTCTTTTTTGACTCCAGGGAAAGTCCGGTAAGTGTGATCACTTTTTCTATGGCATCCACACTATCCTTGATACCATGAACCCCTGCAATAAAACCCAGGTATTCCCTGATATACATATCCGCATAAAGTGGATTGGCTTCCGGCAAATAACCTATCTTTTTTTTTGATTCGATAGGATGCATATTTACATCCAATCCACAAACTTTTACCTTACCAGCATCTGCCTGCAAATAACCGGTTATGATTTTCATGGTGGTGCTTTTACCGGCACCATTTGGACCTAGAAAGCCAACAATCTCACCTTTGTTGATGGTAAATGAAACATCACTAACAGCTTGCTGTGTGCCATACTGCTTAAGAATTTGTGAAACTTCTATCGACATGCTGAACTGTTTCGGCAAAACTACTTTAATGGAAGGAGATTTTTCCGGTTAGAGGGTTAAGGGTTTGATAAGATGGTAATTTTTGTAGTTGCATTAATCAGTTATTTCCGCAGAACTTTCCGGAAGATGGTCGTACTCACCTTTTAAAGCATAATACCCAAACAATACCATTCCAATGGCAATAGGAATGAACACCACCACAAACACACCCCATTGAATTTTTGTATCCATAACAGGTTTCTTACTGATCTCGGAAGCGGCAGTCTGAATTAGATAGTACACTGCCACCGGACCCAATATGATCCAGATAATCCCAGCTAATCTTTTAATTGTATTCATAATTTATATTTTTACTCCCCGCGTCATTTCGAGGAGGAACGACGAGAAATCCCCCACACCCTCAGCAACTCCAAACCCCCAACCCCTATTCCAATATCTCCGCATGTATCTTATTATTGATATACAGCGTTCCAATCACCAAACACACAGCTGCAATCATAATCGGATACATCAAACCCACCAGTTTATCATTGGTATAAATAGTTGTAAGCAAAGTGGCAATAAAGGGTGTGAGTCCGCCAAAAACACCATTACCAATATGGTAGGGCAACGACATAGAAGTGTACCTGATCTTGGTTGGAAATAGTTCCACCAAAAATGCAGCTATCGGTCCATACACCATGGTCACATAAATGATCATAATGAAAACAATGAATACCATTTTCCAATAGTCTGCATTACCAACTGTTTTCGCAATTTTGATCTCGGGTTTGATAGTCAGCTTACCTGCTTCACCATAAGCAGTATCATTCTTTGTTTCTGATACTATCATCCCGTCTTCATAAAAAAACCGCTTGACTACAGTTCTCAATGTATCCGTTGTTTGCGGAATAAAGGTCTTTTTGGTTTTGGTCTGTTTCAGTTCTGTTATTTCCGTTTTGGTACCAGCATCGGTAAGAACCAATAATTGTTTGAAGAGAAACTGATAACTAATGATCGCCAGAAACATACCTGCCAGCATGATCCATTTACGGCCTACCTTATCACTCCAACTTCCAAACAAAACAAAAAACGGTGTGGCAAATAAAATGGCCCAAATAAGGATGGTTCTAGATTGGTCAAAATCTACTTTACATACATTTTCAATAAAGGATTGGGCATAGAACTGACCGGTATACCATACCACTCCCTGACCCATGGTTGCACCAAATAATGCCAGCAGTACCATCTTCATATTGGTTTTATGGCCAAAGCTTTCTTTCAAAGGATTAACGGATCGGGTGCCTGCTGTTTTCAATTGTTCAAACAAAGGCGACTCTTTCATTTTTAACCTGATATAGATGGAAACGATCACCAGTAAAATGGAAACTAGAAAAGGGATACGCCAGCCCCAGTCATTAAATTTTGCAATTGATTTTGCTTCGTCTGCATCTAAGCCATGTCTGGTTAATAAGATAACACCCAGAGAAACAAATAAACCTAGTGTAGCTGTTGTTTGAATCCAGGATGTATAGAATCCTCTTTTATTATCGGGTGAATGTTCTGCTACATAAGTGGCTGCTCCGCCATATTCGCCACCCAGGGCCAGTCCTTGTAATAAACGCAAAACCAACACAAGAATGGGCGCAGCATAGCCAATTTTATCATACCCGGGTATCAAACCAATCGCAAAAGTTGAACCGCCCATGATGATGAGCGTTAATAGGAATGTGTGTTTACGGCCAATCAGATCTCCCAGCCTGCCAAAAAACAATGCCCCAAAAGGTCTAACAATAAAACCCGCTGCAAAGGTTGCGAGCGTAGATAGTAAAGCGGCTGTTGGATTGGCTTTAGGAAAAAACTGGCTGGCAAGCACTGTTGCAAGGCTACCGAAAATATAAAAATCATACCATTCGATCAATGTTCCCAGAGAAGAAGCACCGATCACTTTCCAAATTCCTTTTGGTTCTTTCATAAGCAGTTAAATCAGGGTCAACTTACGTTAAAGCGGTCATTTATCCAAACACAGCACTGCAAAATAAAATTTGTATCGAGATATAGCTTTGAGAGATGGTTTAACATAAGTAATGACATCCATCTATGTTTCTCAACATACTTTTCATTCGTCTGTCTTATCTTTAAGGTCCTTTAAAAACTTCACATGTCCTATCCATATCAGATCAAGTCATACGACCAGTACAAACTTGCTTACCAGCAAAGCATAGATGATCCGAATACCTTTTGGAGTGCGATTGCAGAGAATTTTAGTTGGCATAAAAAATGGGATACTATTCTGGAATGGAATTTTAAAGACCCAAAAATTGAATGGTTTAAAGGTGGCAAGCTGAATATTACAGAAAACTGTCTCGACAGACATATCGCAACTAAAGGAAACGAGCCCGCACTGATTTGGGAGCCCAATGATCCGGATGAACAACACCGAACACTTACGTATAAAAAATTACTGGAAAAGGTTTGCCAGTTTGCACATGTACTCAAAAACAACGGCGTAAAAAAAGGAGATCGTGTGTGTATTTATATGGGTATGATACCCGAACTCGCTATTGCCGTATTGGCTTGTGCCAGAATAGGAGCCATACACAGTGTGGTTTTTGGTGGTTTTTCTGCCCAAAGTATTGCAGACAGGTTATACGACGCGCAGGCAGAATTTATCATTACATGTGATGGTGCATTCAGGGGTGCCAAAGACATTCCTTTGAAATCTGTGATCGATGATGCATTGATAGGAAATAGAAGTATTAAAAAAGTGATTGTTTGTACCAGATCCAGAACACCCGTATCCATGCTGAAGGGCAGAGATGTTTGGTGGGAAGAAGAAATGAAACATATCGAAGAACAGGGATTAACTTTTATAGAAGCAGAAGAGATGGATGCTGAAGACCCACTCTTTATTTTATACACTTCCGGTTCTACAGGTAAACCAAAAGGAGTAGTACATAGCTGTGCCGGGTATATGATATGGGCCAATTATACTTTTGTGAATGTATTTCAATACAGGCCAGGTCAGGTTCATTTTTGTACGGCAGATATTGGATGGATCACCGGACATACCTATATTATTTATGGTCCCTTAAGTGCAGGCGCCACATCACTGATGTTTGAAGGCGTACCTACTTATCCGGATGCAGGAAGGTTTTGGGATGTGATCGATAAATTTAAAGTGAACATTTTTTATACCGCACCTACTGCCATCAGGAGTTTAATGGGTTTTGGTACTGGCCCCTTAAATGGCAAAAATCTTTCTTCACTGGAAATATTAGGAACCGTTGGGGAGCCCATCAATGAAGAAGCCTGGCATTGGTATGATGAACATGTAGGCAAGAAAAAATGTCCTATTGTAGATACCTGGTGGCAAACAGAAACCGGTGGTTGTTTGATCAGTAACCTGGCAGGCATTACACCTGCTGTTCCCAGTTGGGCAACCTTACCCATGCCGGGATTGATGATGACACTGGTTGATGAAAATGGAAAAGAAATTTTTGCAGAAGGCGATGAAACCGTATCCGGCAATCTCTGTATCAAAGCACCATGGCCTGGCATTTTACGGACCACCTATGGCGACCATGAAAGATGCCGCACCAATTATTTTGCTACTTACGAAAACATGTATTTTACCGGTGATGGCGCCATGCGCGATAAGAATGGTTTTTACCGGATTACCGGCAGAGTAGATGATGTACTAAATGTAAGCGGTCATAGAATAGGTACTGCCGAAGTAGAAAATGCTATTAATATGCACGCAGGTGTTGTAGAAAGTGCCGTAGTAGGTTACCCACATGATATAAAAGGGCAGGGCATTTACGCCTATGTTATTTACCAGGGCTCTCATGGTCAGGATACGCATGGCACTGCAGAAATGATCCGGAAAGATATTCTGCAAACTGTTTCAAGAATTATTGGTGCCATTGCCAAACCTGATAAGATCCAGTTCGTAAGCGGCTTGCCCAAAACAAGAAGTGGCAAGATCATGCGCAGGATCTTACGCAAGATTGCAGAAGGAGAAATTGCTAACCTGGGTGATACATCAACATTATTAGATCCGGCAGTGGTGGATGAAATTAAAAACGGGAAACTGTAAAACGCATGCTAGCATAGCAGATTTTTTAATTCCTTTACTCTCTTTTCCCTTTATCAAATAAATTGATGTACCTGACAGCTCCCTGTTCAGGATGGATGGTACTGTGTTATTCTTACTAGCACAAATCTTCACTTGCACCTAACAAGTGATTACTGTAACTATTTTACAAGAGGCTGTAACAATGGACCATGGCTAATAGGTCAACTTTGTAGTTGAATAATTTTTACTTACACTTTACAATTTTAATTTATGAGAAAGTCATTACGCATCTTGGTTCCGTTTTCATTCCTGTTTTTAATGCTTGCTTGTACTAGCATGAATAAATCACAAAAAGGAGCAGCTATCGGCACAGCAAGTGGCGCTGCAGTAGGTGGTTTGATCGGAAGTTTATCCGGACATGTAGGCGTTGGTGCACTGATAGGCGCTGCAGTAGGTGGTGTGGGTGGTGCGATCATTGGTAAGAATATGGATAAGCAAGCTGCAGATATTCAAAAAGATCTGCCTAATGCAAAAGTAGAAAGAGTGGGTGAGGGAATTGTTGTAGAGTTTAGCGACAAAATCTTATTTACCATTAACCAAACCAATCTGTCTAATGAAGCAAAAGCTAACTTGGATAAATTGAATGTGATACTGGTTAAATATCCTGACACTAATATTGAGATACAAGGTCATACCGATAATACAGGTTCTACTGCTTACAACCAATCCCTGTCAGAAAAAAGAGGTTATGCAGTAAGTAACTATTTGGCCAATAATGGTATCAATAATACAAGACTTACCGTTAAAGGTTTTGGTGAGGAAGCACCTAAATATAGTAATGACTCAGAAGAGGGTCGCATCCAAAACAGAAATGTACAGTTTCTGATCTCGGCAAATGAAAAAATGAAAGAAGAAGCAAAAAGGGCTGCAGGAACAAGTAACTAATCTTACCACTTAAAGTAAGAACCAGTTTTGTAAGCTATTAATTAACAAATAACTTGCTTAATTTTAATCGGATAAGTTCCGAAAAAAATGATGCATATGTCTCTTTTGAAAATTAATTTGTTGATAGCTGTTTCCTTGTTTGTTCAGTCAGTAAAAAGTCAATCCCCTCATCCAATAATACCGGCAACAGTTTCTTTTGAAAAAACAAAGGAAGCTGTTGTTTTACTTACAGGGACCAGTGTTGTATACTATCCAGCAAAATATAGTGAACAGGCAAAATATTTGCAGGAGCAAATTTTTCAGCAAACAGGACTTTCTTTTATTCTTAAAGAATGGCAGGTAAATCAAAAGCCTTCGCCTAATGCAATATTGATGCAGGTTGATGATAAGCTGATCGATAAACCAGAAATGTATCAGATTACCGTTTCAGATAATAAAATATTTGTAAAAGCAAATGATATCAGGGGTTTTGTAAATGCCACACAAACTATATTACAATTAATACCCCTTTCAAAAACAAGTTCCATTCCATTTCCTTCCGTTACGATTCTCGATTATCCGCGTTTTTCTTACCGTGGAATGCACCTGGATGTGGTTCGCCATATTTTTCCTGTTAGTTATATCAAAAAATATATCGACTACCTCACGTTTCATAAGTTCAATACTTTTCACTGGCATTTAACAGACGACCAGGGTTGGCGTTTTGAAATAAAGAGTTATCCCAAACTCAATAGCATCGGGTCTTTCAGAGACGCCACTTTAATTGGACATTTCAAGGATACCCCCGTCCGCTATGATCCAACAAGATATGGCGGCTTTTATACAAGAGCAGAAATCAAAGAAGTGATTGCTTATGCCAATATCCGAGGGATCAATATTATTCCGGAGTTGGATATACCGGGTCATAGCAGGGCAACCATTGCTGCATATCCCGAGTTTAGTACCAAACCAGATACTAGCTGGAATGTAGCAACCACCTGGGGAATGTATAACCGACAAAACAATGTACTGGCACCCAATGACAAATCCTTTCAGTTTTTAAAAGATATTTTTAAAGAATTGAGTGAACTATTTCCCTCAAATTATATCCATATTGGTGGTGATGAATGCAGTATGCTCTGGTGGAAACAGGATCCAAAAACCCAGGCATTCATGAAGAGCAAAAAACTGTCTTCCGAAAAAGCATTGGAAACTTATTTCATCGAATATGTTGCCGGTTACTTAAAACAGCTCAATAAAAAATCAGTTGGCTGGCACGAGATCGCAGAAGGTGATATTGATACATCTACACTCATTATGAACTGGAGCGATGACAAACAGGCTTTAGCTGTTGCAAAAAAAGGTTTCCATATCATTCAAACACCCGGTAAACCTTTTTACCTGGATCATTATCAATCGAAGGATCCAAAAGACAGTTTAGCCATTCATGGATACAATCCAACAGAAACCATTTATAAATACCAGATCGTACCAGATGCATTGGTAAAAGAAGGTTTGGCTGATAAGGTAATTGGCGCGCAAGGCAATGTTTGGACAGAATACATGGGCTATGCTACCAAAGTAGATTATATGGTTTTCCCTCGTATGACGGCACTAAGTGAAAATCTTTGGAGCATGCAGAAAGATTATCCTGATTTTATAAAGCGGCTTGATCTATACATGATCCCCAGGTATGAAAGCTGGAAGAGTTCCTATTTTAAAGGGTATAAAGAATGGACAAAGGATAAATAAAGTATTTGGTTAGCAACCTTTTTGTTTATGGACTTTTTAATCCCCTCTGCGTAAACTCTGCGCTCTTTGCGGCTCTGCGGTTGATGAAAGTTTTTTTTCACCGCAGAGAAAAGAGAACGGGGAGATTACGCAGAGGAAACAGAAGAATTATTTACCCAATGGCTTCCTTACCTATTGCCATTTTTTTGAATTGCTTTTTCATCACCCAGAAAAATACCGGAGGCAGATGTGCCAGTATCAACATTCCCGGATAGCCCGTAGGCATTTGGGGTGCCTGATCAAAGTGCCGCAAAACCTGGTATTTGCGGCTGGCCATATAATGATGATCACTATGCCTGCTGAGTTCAAATAACATTAACCTGCCCAGCACATGGTTACTATTCCAGCTATGTTGTGGTTGGGTTCTTTCAAATTTTCCATCACCTATTTCATTTCTTTGCAAGCCATAATGTTCAATATAATTAACTGCCTCTAATAAAAGAATACCCATCAACGCAGCTAATAGATAGCAGAGCAAAATTTTAGTTCCGAAAAAATAATAGATGATGGCTAACAAACCCAACTGTACAATTGTAAACTGTACCATCTCATTTTGTAAACTCAAAGCATTTTGTCCGTTCTTTTTGGCTTCTTTGTAAGCAATAGCCCAGGCATTTTTATAAGAACCCACTATTGTTCTTGGATAAAACAACCATAGATTTTCTCCCAGTCGCGCAGAAGCAGGATCCAAGGGTGTTGCCACATGTTTGTGGTGGCCTTTATTGTGTTCGATAAAAAAATGAAGGTATTGGGAAGTCAATAAATGCAATTTGGCCAGCAGCTGTTCCAATCTATTGGCCCTATGACCCAGCTCATGCCCCACATTGATGCCAAATATACCGCATAGTAAACCCATGCTGCTGATGCGTCCTGCATAATCAAGCATAGTAAGATTTGATTCCTGTAAAGAAAAAAGAAAATATACTAAAGCTGCATATTGAAGCAGAACCGTTGCATACAATAGGTAATCATAACTGCGATCTGTTTTTACAATTTCTTCTTCGGCATCTGCCAGATTTTTATCGGAGGGCTGAAGGAATAATTCCAGAAAAGGGATGCAAACAAAAGCCCAGATAATGGGTAAAAAACAAATGATCCCTTTATTGGTAAAAGAAAGCCAGGCAAGAAAAAAAACGATAAAAGGAGAACCATATTTAAATAAACGCCATTGCATACTAGAATCCTTTGCTTAAAGCTATGAGAAAGCAGCAAAACAAAAAAACGGTATATTCATAGTTCGCAAAAATTAAGATCATGAAAAATATTATTTGCTTTATTTGTCTTTTCATTATTTCATCCATCCATGCGCAAACACCCGAAGAAAAATTAAATCAATTGGGCATTATTTTACCCAATATTGGTGCGCCTGTTGCCAATTATGTGAATGTAGTAAGAACAGGCAACCTCTTATTTCTTTCAGGAAAAGGGCCCACTGATAAGGATGGCAAATACCTAACAGGTAAACTGGGCAAAGACATGACTATTGAACAAGGTTATGCATCTGCCAGATCAACTGCCATCATGCAAATAGCTGTTTTGAAAAAAGAACTAGGAAATCTATCTAAAGTAAAACGTATTGTAAAAGTACTGGGCATGGTTAACTGTACGGAAGATTTTGCAGACCAGCCTAAAGTGATCAATGGTTATTCCGATTTAATGGTAGCGGTATTTGGTGAAAAAGGAAAACATGCAAGATCGGCTGTGGGTATGTATGCATTACCTTTTCATATGCCAGTTGAGGTGGAGATGATCGT
The DNA here is from genome assembly GCA_943371675.1 of Chitinophaga pinensis. GTDB lineage: Bacteria > Bacteroidota > Bacteroidia > Chitinophagales > Chitinophagaceae > Sediminibacterium > Sediminibacterium pinensis_I. Next base: position 22,424 of record CALRVT010000001.1, read on the forward strand.
GGAAGTGGAATAATTTTTTAGCCGCAGATTCGCAGATTTTTTAACTAATCTGCGAATCTGCGGCTAAAGAAAATTAAAGATTACGCTCTCACAATCTTCAAATCTTTCCCCTCCCACCCCGGAAATAATTTTTTATCCTCACTGATCTTCAAATGCCCTTTGGCAACACTATCAAATACCGAACGAAAATCAGTACTAACAGGCAAATCACGTCCATCTTCTAAATGTTCTTTACTCAGTGATTGTATATTTTGGTAAACCTTACCACCCTGCACATTATTTCCTAACACAAACAAACAACTGGCCCTTCCATGATCCGTGCCTCCAGATCCGTTCTGGTGAACGGTTCTGCCGAATTCTGTCATGGTCATGATAGTAACTTCATCCTGGTAGGCACCCATATCTTTCCAGAATGCAGCAATGCATTCACTAAAATCTTTCAGGTTACGTGCCAGAGAACCATTGGTGGTACCCTGGTTAAAGTGCGTATCCCATCCACCACTTTCTGCAAATGCAAGCTCCATCCCAATATCCATTTTGATCAGGGTGGCAATTTGTTTTAAAGCATTACCCAGTGGCGTATTAGGATACACCACTCCGTTTGCAGGCTGGTAGTTTTTTATGTTGTTTACATTCAACATTTTCATCGCATCAAAACTTTCCTTACCCGTTTTATTTAAAATTTCATTGGATGTTTGGTCGTACAATTGTTCAAATGACTTTGATGCAAGTTTAGATGCAAATGGGTTGCCTTTCATCTGTATGGCAAACTCCTGCAAGTTGTTAATGGCAAGTGCTTCCTGATCACCATACAAAGTTCTGGGTAGGGCACTGGTTAAACTTACCGCACGAAAAGGCGTACCCGGATGATCTAACAAACCCGATGCCCTATTTAGCCAGCCACTGCTGGTACTTTTACTAAAGGGAGTGCCGCTCTCCATATAATCCTGTGCATCAAAGTGGCTGCGGGTTGCATTCGGACTGCCAACGCCATGTACAATGGCCATTCTGCCTTCTGTAAAAAGTGGCGAGAAAGATTGTAAGGAAGGGTGTAATCCAAACCTGCCATCCAGGTCAAATATTTTTCCTTCTGTTTCCGCAGGACTCATAAATAAAGTAGGGCGTAATTTTTTAAGGTTTTCATCTGTGTATGGACTCACTGCCATCAAACCATCCATCGCACCTCTTTGAAAAATGCATACCAGCACTTTATTTTTTTTGTAAGGTGAAAGAATCTTCCTACTGTCTGCCGCTCTAGCAATAAATGTTGGAACCCCGCCAAAGCTGGCAGCAAAAAGCGCCATAGTCCCCGATTTCATAAATGCTCTTCTATTAACCATAAAAGTATTTTTATCTCTTTGAATCTCTTTTTCCCCGTGATCTCTGTGTTAAAAAAAATATTCAATTAATTATAAATATTCTTTTTATGTAAGAGTTTATTTACGCTGAAACTCCGGTGACCCCAAAATGATCCCAGCCACTTGTGAAACAGTATTGTTGTTGCCTTCCACAAAAACCGTTGTTACAGGCAGATTTTTTTTACTGAATGCTTTTTTCTCATTCGCCTTAGCATTTTTTTTGCCCCTTGTATCTGTATCCATCATATCCTCCGTCATAGTTAAAAGATCATCATTTACCATACTGGTATTTTTATCAGCAGCATCGCTGATCTTCTTTTCCAGACTGGCATCTTTTATCATAACAGTTAGTCTACGAATATTTTCTTCCTGGTTTCTTTCCGGTAATAAGATCTTACTATACACAGCTAATGCAGCTTCTGCACTCTCAGGTTCGTGGTTGTCATTCAATGCAGCCAGATTTAGTTTAACACCTGGTATTTTTTGAGAGGCAAATGCCAATCCAAAATTCATCCTGTTCAACAAGGACCCGGTATTGATCCAATAACTAGCTCTGTCGGGGAATCCGGTGGGTGCTTGGTAAAAATAAAAACGCTGTCCCATTTTCATACACCAGTTATAGATCTGAAAAGGTTGTTGCACATCTGCATTGGTGGCTCTGATGGCACTGATGGCATACTCGAAAGGCGATTTTACTTTTTCGCGCAGGGCTTCTTTGCCCCAGAACTCTTTACTATTCACCATGGTAATTAAAACGGTTTTGATATCTCCTTTGCTGGATAAAAAAGAAGCCGCCATTTTATTGACCAGTTCTGCTGAAGGCGTATCATTCACAAATCTTGCAGCCAGTTTGGTACAGATAAATTTTGCGGTAGAAGGATGTGTAGCCAGCATTTCTAATACCAACTTGCCCTCTTCATATCCACCATTGGCAGGGAAATCCTTACCCAGTATGGTTTTAGCAGAGGCATCATGTTTGTCTGAACGAAAAAGAAAATCACCTTCCATTATATAACCTCTTTTGGCCAATATTGCCGGACCAGCCGTTTCCATCAACTTCATACCCGGTGCATCTTTCACCATGGGCCTTACACTCCATCCGGTAAGGGCTTTGGCTACTGTGGTTACATCCTGTTGTGTGTATCCACCTTCTACGCCCAGTGTATGCAATTCCATTATTTCTCGGGCATAGTTTTCATTCAGGCCCTGGTTTTTTCTGTTATTGATGGCTTGTTGTAAAAATTTCGAGCCTTGTTTACCCGTATCATCTGCCAATTTTTGCAAACGCTGTCTGGCCATTCTGGCTACCTGACTTTTCTCCTGTTGTTTGGCCATCTCATTATCCATACTAACACTTGAAGCATTATCAAGGTATTCCAGCATGGCAGGGTGTTTAGCCGTTGTTTCAAGTAGTGTGCTAAAATTTCCTAATACATTGGGGCGAATAGCATCTCTTTCATAGGTCAATACAAATTGCTGACATTGTGGTTTGCTAAGGGATACATTGAAATGATTGAACCAAAAATCTGTGAGCACTTCCTGTAATTGGTTTTCGCCATATGCAGCCCGAACAATTTTTTGATTGATTAATTGCCGATGTAACTCCTGAGGTGCTTTATACCCTTGCTCATCCATTAATTTTTTTAATTGCGCACGGTATTCAGGTTTATCCAGGTTTCTGATGGAATCTTTATCGAGTAAATTATTTTTAGACGCTAATCGAATAATTTGGCCTGCATTAAGATAAGTGTTCACAATGGTTTCATTGCTCATGTTTAATGCTTCATAAAAGGAAGCAGGCAATCTTTTGTTAACTATCTCATCACTAAGTTTAGCTTCCAATTGTTGTGCTAACCAATTTTCTAGGCCCATGGCTACCACTTCCTGCACTTGCCCAGGCCTGGTACCAAAACTAAACCTGCCCAATAAATGAGCAGCCGCCTGTTCGGGAGATAACCCCATTTTTTTATAGGGCATATTGATTTTGGGTTCGGGAGATATTGCCGTGCCTTGTACAAAGGCTGTAAGAACGGTCATCAATACACCCACCGTGAAGATTTTATAAAAACGCTGAATTTGCATAGCGATATTTTTAGGTAAGACTATTTTATAAATGTAAAGTTTAATCATTTGTTTTATTGCCACAGATTACACAGATTAACACAGAAAAATCTGTGAAAATCTGTGCAACCTGCCTGTCGGCAGACAAGTCTGTGGCTAAAAAAAGACCCCGCATTAACTAGTATTGCGGGGTCTAAACGTATTAACATTTTACTATTCTATTCTGCCGTTTTCTTAATCGCCACCTTATACAAGATCCAACCCATCAAAGCAAAGAACACGGTACCCATGATAAAATAACCTTCATGAGAAATGGCACCGGCAATGGATGTTTCCAAACTTACTGCGTTCAGGAATTTTTCGCCAAAATCTGAGCCTGCTAAAAATGCAATCACTACACCTGCAACAGCTCCGCCCGCTACCAGTCCGGTTGCAAAGAGATTACCCTTGCCCAGTTCCTCTTCTTCCGCATTCAATTTAACATTGTCTTTTTTCTGTTTGCTTTCAACAATGCCTCTGATGGCACCACCAATAAATATGGGCAAAGTAGTAGCCAATGGCAAATAAACACCAATAGCAAAACTGAGCGATTTGATACCGCACAATTCCATCGTAATGGCAAGAAAAATACCTACCACTACATATTGCCAGTCGAGGTTTTGTGATAAGATCCCCTTGATCAAAGTTGCCATCAAGGTAGCTTGAGGTGCCGGGTATTTATCAGAACCAATAGCATGGTTAATTCCCTGCTGTACCATTTCTGTTGTTGGCCTGTCGAGAAATTTAACCGTTAAGCCAATAACGATAGAAGAAACGATCGCTCCAACAAATAAAGCAATTTGCTGATTACGTGGAGTGGCACCAACAATATAACCACTCTTCAAATCTTGCGAAGTGGCGCCTGCATTGGCTGCTGCAATACAGATCATACCTCCCACCACCAATACCAATGGCTCGAAGGATTGGCCTGTCCAACCCACACTTAAAAAGATCAAACTGGTGCCCATTACCGTAGCAATGGTCATACCACTGATCGGGTTATTAGAAGATCCAATCAAACCAACAATCCTAGAAGAAACAGTTACAAACAATGCACCAAATAATATAACAAGTACACCAATCAATAATTTCTGCAAAATGCTATCACCGGGCACTTGTGGTAAAACGGCGATCAATGCAATCAAAGCCAAACTACCTATTCCCACTACTTTTAAACTCAGGTCCTTTTCTGTACGTAACACAGCAGCAGCTCCGGGTTCATTTTTTGCTTTTAAAGAAGCAATACTTCCTTTCACTGATTTTACAATGGTAGGAATGGTTTTTAATAAGGTGATAATACCACCAGCCGTAACGGCACCTGCACCTACCTGACGGATATATGCATAATAAATAGCAGCTGCATAATCATTGAATGTGTGGGAAGCCGCATCCCATCCGCCTTTACCGCCATTCTTAGCAATATCAGCCAGATAACCCAGTTTCACTAGCTGCGTAGCAATTACATCAGAAGGAACAAGGGTTGATAATAAAGGAATAAATACCAGCCAGCTTAACACACTTCCTGCAACCAATACACCGGCAATTTTTGGACCGATGATATAACCCACACCCATATATTCCGGCGTGATCTCTCCACTTACTTTTGCAGAAGGAAAAAATTTATTGATCTGTTTGGTGGCATAAAAAGGTGTTTCAGCAATTACATGCAAAACCTTTTGTAACAAAGCATAAGTAAAAGCAACACCCAAACCCCAAAATGCGGTCTTGGCAAAGTCGCCGCCTTTCTCTCCTGCCTTTAAAACATCACCACAGGCTGTTCCTTCGGGATAAGGCAGGTTTTCATGTTCATTTACTATCAAAGCTTTTCTCAAAGGCACCATCAGTAAGGTTCCTAGAAGTCCACCTACAATTGCCAGAATGAGAATAGTGAGGTAATTAAAATATTCTGCACTATCGGGAGAAGACAGAAATAAGAAACCGGGTAAAGTAAATGCCACACCAGCTGCAATACTTTCTCCAGCCGAACCCGTGGTTTGAATGATATTGTTTTCGAGAATAGTGGTCTTTAGAAATTTTCTTCCCAAAGTGATGGCAATAACGGCAATAGGGATGGAAGCAGATACGGTTAACCCTGCTTTCAGCGCCAGATATACAGTTGCGGCACCAAAAATTACGCCGAATAAACTGCCTACTAAAATGGACTTAACAGTCAGTTCCTTCATATTCGATTCGGGCGAAACAAAGGGTTTGAATGCTTTTTTGGTTTCAGACATTTTGGAGGGTTTAGTGAATGAATGGGTGAAAAGATAAGAAGGATCTTAAAATAGAAAGAAAAACCTTTGTTTAGGATATGTATGTAAGGCTTTTCATGTGACTTTTTAAAAAGCTTTGATATCGCAAACAACCAGACTTCCCTTTCAAGAAGATTTCCCTTTATCTTTAAAAATCCAAAATACAACTTATGAGCGAAATAGAAAGCACCGTGCCCAAAACAGGAATGCCCAAATCAGTTCCCTTCATCATCGTTAGCGAAATAGCGGAAAGATTTAGCTTTTACGGTTTGCGGTCTATTATGGTTACTTATATGGCTGTTGCATTTTTCAACCCTACATTGAATCCTTTGCTAACTGCAGAAGCAGATGCAAAGGCAAATGAAATGTCGCACCTATTTGTTACGCTTGCCTATTTTATGCCTATCGTGGGCGCAATTATGGCCGACTGGTTTTTTGGGAAATATCGTGTGATACTTTTCGTTTCGATCATTTACACTTTCGGACATTTCTTGTTATCTGTATCAGGTAATAGTTATACCATTTTCAGTGCAGGACTGGTTGTTATTGCCTGTTGTGCTGGTGGCATCAAATCCTGTGTTTCAGCCAATGTGGGTGATCAGTTTGATAAAAGCAATGAACACTTGCTTTCTAAAGTATATGGCTGGTTTTATATGAGCATTAATTTGGGTGGCACATTGGCCCCTTTATTTATACCATTACTAAAAAAATATTATGGCCCGGAGATCGCTTTTGGTGTACCAGGTATTTTAATGGCCCTTGCTACCATTACATTCTGGCTGGGAAGAAAAAAATACAAAAGAGTAGCCCCGGCAGGTATCAAAAAAGAGAATTTCTTTACTATTTCCATATATGCGTTACTAAAATTATTTAGTAAAAAGCCCGGTCAGAAATTATGGGACGCAGTAGGAGAAAAATATTCTGCCAAATCAATAGATGGCATAAAAGCAGTGTACAGGGTATTGGCAGTATTTTCATTTACCCCGATTTTCTGGGCTTTATGGGATCAAAACCTTTCTGAATGGGTATTGCAGGCAACCCGTCTTGACCTTACTTTAGTGGGCAACTTTACCATTTTACCTGAACAGATCAACTTTATCAATCCCTTATTCCTGGTATTGCTGATACCTGTTTTTACTTCTTTCATTTTCCCTTTCTTAGAAAAAAGAGGAATTAAGGTAACCCCATTACGCAAGATCGGTGCAGGACTGGTGATCATCGGACTTTCTTTTGTGATCATAGCTTTGCTTCAAACATCCATAGATAATGGGGGCAAGCCCACAGTATGGTGGCAGATCCTGGCATATATTCTTTTAGCAGCTTCAGAAATTTTGGTTTCTGTTACCTGCCTGGAATATGCTTATACCCATTCTCCCAAATCTATGAAAAGCACGATGAGTGCCCTTTATTTACTGGGCATTTCAGCAGGAAACCTGCTTGTTGGTTTGATCAATGGAAATATTGTAAACAAAGGATTTTTTAGTCAATTTACCGGCGCAAAATATTATTGGCTGTTCATTGGAATCCTTGCAGTGTCTTTTGTAATATTCCTTTTGATTGCAAAAAATTTACCAGAGAAGAGTTATGTTGGTGAAGAAGAGAGTTAGGAGTTAATAGTGAATAGTTAATAGTTAATAGTTAATAGTTAATAGTTAATAGTGGAAACAGCTATATGACGATCACTGTTCACTTTTCACTATTAACTATTCACTTTTCACTATTAACTTTCCCTCCTTACCTTCGCATCCATGAATATTCTCCTACTCGGATCTGGCGGACGCGAACATGCACTGGCATGGAAAATGACGCAAAGTCATCATTGTGATAACTTGTATATAGCCCCCGGAAATGCCGGCACCGCCTCATTCGGCACCAACCTTAATATTTCGGTTACTGCTTTTATAGCCATCAGAGATACCTGCCTTAACTATCAAATAAATATGGTAGTGGTTGGACCGGAAGAACCACTTGTAAAAGGTATCTATGATTTTTTTCTGTCAGATCCTGCATTACAACATATTATCGTTGTTGGTCCATCAGCAGAAGCCGCACAACTAGAGGGCAGCAAGGCTTTCAGCAAAAAATTTATGCAGCGTCATCAGATTCCAACCGCCGGTTATGCTGAGTTTACGCAGGAAAATTTTGAGGAAGGAAAAAAATATATTGCGCAACACAGCATACCCATTGTATTAAAAGCTGATGGTCTGGCAGCCGGGAAAGGGGTGGTTATTGCACAAAATCATGCAGATGCACTGACTGTTTTTGAAGAAATGATCATTAATAAACAGTTTGGTGATGCCAGTAGCAAAGTTGTGATAGAGGAATTTTTACAGGGTATAGAAGTGAGTGTTTTTGCCTTAACAGATGGGGAAACTTATCAGATCATTGGACATGCAAAAGATTATAAAAGAATTGGAGAAGGCGATAACGGGTTAAACACCGGAGGCATGGGATGTGTTAGTCCAGTGCCTTTTATGGATCAAGTTTTTATGCAAAAAGTAGAGGAAAGAATCATCAAACCCACTATCAACGGGCTTTCTATAGAAAAGCTGAATTACCATGGCTTTGTATTTTTTGGATTGATGAATGTACAGGGAGAACCCATGGTGATAGAATACAATTGCAGAATGGGAGATCCTGAAACGGAAGTAGTAATGCCCCTTTTGCAAACCGACCTGGTAGCACTGTTTGCAGCAATGGATAATGGCACTTTAGTGGATGCCAATATTTCTTTTGATGAAAGGTCCTGCGCAACCATTGTTGCCGTGAGTGGTGGATATCCGGGTGATTATAAAAAAGGATTGCCGATTAGCGGACTAGCGGATTTACAGTTGAATGGCAAGGAATCTTTTGTGTTTCATGCAGGCACCAAATTGAATGGATACCTTACAGAAACCAATGGTGGCAGGGTTTTAGCAGTAACATCCTATGGAAATACAATTGCGGATGCTGTTACATCATCAAAAAAAATACTCGAAAAAATATCCTTTGATGGCATGAATTATCGAAGGGATATAGGTTATGAATTTTCATAGTTTTTGGCTGCTCGATTGTGTATCAGGAAGCTCCCTTTTTACCCATTCCCATCCTACCCGTCTAAAACACCTGAAAAATCAATATTTTTGGCTTTGTTTATTAAGTAATTTCAGTCACCTTTGCTGACATTCTTTAACACATTCGAACTTTTTATATACAATGGGATTGTTTAACTTTTTTACACAGGAAATTGCCATGGATCTGGGTACTGCCAATACCCTGATCATACATAACGATGAAGTAGTGGTAAATGAACCCTCCATCATTGCCCTTAACAGGAACAATATGAAGGAAGTGCTGGCAGTGGGCAAGAAAGCCCTGATGATGCACGAAAAAACGCACGAAAGCATCCGTACCGTAAGACCCTTAAAAGATGGCGTAATTGCCGATTTTAACGCTGCGGAGCTGATGATCAGGGAGTTAATAAAAATGATCTACCCAAAAAAACCCCTTTTTCCTCCTAGCTGGCGTATGGTTATCTGTATCCCTTCTTCCATTACAGAAGTAGAAAAAAGAGCTGTTAGAGATAGTGCTGAACAGGCAGGTGCCAAAGAGGTTTACATGATTCATGAGCCTATGGCTGCTGCCCTGGGTATCGGCATTGATGTGGAAGAACCCGTTGGTAATATGATCATTGATATTGGGGGTGGTACTACAGGTATTACCGTAATTGCCCTGGCAGGTATTGTTTGCGACCAAAGTATCCGTATTGCCGGCGATGAATTTACGGCAGATATTATGGAAGCCCTTCGCCGCTACCATAGTTTGTTGATTGGAGAACGAACCGCCGAACAAATCAAAATCAATGTTGGCGCTGCCATGAAAGACCTCGACAATCCTCCTGAAGATTTACCTGTAAACGGACGTGACCTGGTAACAGGTATCCCTAAACAAATCATGGTTAGTTATCAGGAAATTGCGGAGGCATTAGATAAAAGTATTTTCAAAATTGAAGAAGCCATATTAAAAGCACTTGAAACCACCCCTCCCGAATTAGCTGCAGATATCTACCGCAGAGGACTATACCTTACAGGTGGTGGTGCATTGTTAAGAGGTTTGGATAAAAGACTCAGTGCCAAAATTAAATTACCCGTTCATGTAGCCGATGATCCACTGAAAAGCGTGGTGCGCGGAACAGGACTGGCATTAAAAAACTACCAGCGTTTCCCTTTTATCATGAGATAGAAAAATAGAGGACACAAGGTTCAAGTTACAAGGCACAAGCAATAATATTTTAATGTATCCTTGCTTCTTGAAACTTGAATTTTGAATCTTACTCCTTGAATCTTGCTTCTTGCATCTTGTTCCTTGAATCTTGTTTCTTGTTCCTTAATTTTGATTCTTGAAAAACATTTTCCTCTTCATACGACGCTATTTTACCTTTCTCAGCTTTTTGCTGTTACAGGTACTAGCTATTATTATGTTGAGCAATGCCAGCAAATCGCATGAAACATTTTTCGCTTCTGCTGCCAATGAATTAACTGGTGGTGTAAACAAGCAATACAGCGGTTTTAGAGAATATTTTGCCCTAAAAGAAACCAACCGTTTATTGACTTTAGAAAATGCACGTTTAAGAAATAACCTCGCTACCAATTTCCAGCAGGCCAATACCGGCAGGCAAATAGTCATGGATTCACTGCTAAAAGATACCCTGGGACGTTATAGAAAATACATTTACTTACCAGCAAGGGTTGTGGGAAATTCCTATTCCCTTCAAACTAATTTTATCACTTTAGAAAGAGGCAGTAACGAAGGGGTTAAAAAAGGAATGGCCGTTACCGGACCCGAAGGTATAGTGGGAGTAGTTGTAGAAACCAGTCCCGGCTACAGCAAGGTCATGAGCCTCATACACCGCAACAGCAAAGTAAGTGCCATGTTGAAAAAAGACAATAATACCGGCACTTTGGAATGGGATGGTATTGACCCTACCTTTCTTACCATGAAAAATGTAACCAAAGGCGCAAAAGTGGCCAAGGGCGATACCGTTTTAACCAGTAATTATTCGGCGAACTTCCCTTCTAAAATGGTTATTGGAACGATTGCCGATATTAGTTCTGAATCGGCCAGTAATTTTTACACGCTCAAAATTAAATCTGCCACCAACTTTTTCAGCATCCAATATGTATACCTGATTGAAAATGTACGTTATGCTGAACAGGTGCAACTAGAAAATAACACGCCAAAAAATCAATGAGCAGTTTACTGAAAAATATCATCCGTTTCATTTTATTTATGCTGTTTCAGGTGTACATCCTGAACCAGGTTCCACCTTTGCATCGGTTCATAGTACCTTATGTATATTTTTTGTATATCCTTTGGCTCCCTTTCCGCATCAATCGATTCTGGTTATTGGTGATCAGTTTCTTTTTTGGATTGGTGATCGACTATTTTACTGGAACCCCGGGCTTACACGCTGCACCCTGTGTGTTGATCGCATACCTGAGACCTTTTCTGCTCAACCTGCTCATACCTCAGGAAACAACAGAACAAAGCTATGTAGAACCCAGCAGGATCAGTATGGGATGGGCACCTTACGCATTATATGTTGGCGTGTTATCTTTCATCCATCATTTTTACCTGGTATTGATCGAATGGCTGCAATTTGGCGACTTCGTATATTTTCTGGGCAAAGTTGGCGGCACCACAGCCATCAGTCTATTATTAATTTTATTAGCTGAAATGCTTTTCAAAAGAGATGGTAGATACCGGGCAACTACTGCTTAATCAACATTGTCTGGTTTAAGCACTTTCTATTGGCCTTTAAAATTACATTCACAAATATTGATAACTTTTTTAATCACTATTGATACAAACTCTCTTCCAATTCGGCAACTTTGTACAGGTATCAAATGGTTACTCATCTTTTCTATTTACAAATAAGCTATGCCGGTATTTAATCAAAGCAGAGGTGGCGTTATACAGATAATTTTTGTAGTGGTGTTTGTGGTGATACTCGGTCAACTCATAAACCTGCAACTTTTTTCCGTAAAATATAAATTGGCTGCAGAGAATAATGCCATTTTCAGAAAAGTGATCTACCCCGATAGAGGTATCATTTTCGACAGGAAACGTAAAGCCATTCTAGAAAATACCATTAGCTACGACCTGGTAGTGATTCCTTCAGAAGCCAAAGGCGTTGATACTGCCTCACTTTGTCAATTACTGAATATAGATACAGCCGAGTATAAAAAAAGAATGCGTGACATTATTTTTAGAACCGGCAATGTTCGCATAGGTATTTTTGAAGCCATCCTTACCCCTGAAATGTTTGCAAGGATGAATGAGAACATTTATAAGTTCCCCGGGTTCTCGCTTACAGAACGCTCTGTAAGAACCTATCCTTATAATATTGCCGCGCATGTATTGGGTTATGTAGCCGAAGTAGATACCAGCTTTCTTCGCAAACACAGGGAAGAAGGTTATATGATGGGCGATTATTCCGGCTATACAGGACTGGAACGCACCTATGAAAAAGTTTTAATGGGTCAGCGTGGCGTTAAGAACTTTATACGTGATAATAAAAGTCGCATCCAGGGCTCCTATGAAAATGGGATCTATGATACCGTTGCCGTTGCAGGTAAAAATATTCATACAAGTCTGGATGTGGAATTACAAAAATTAGGTGAGGAGTTGATGATGAATAAAGTAGGCAGTATCGTGGCCATCGATCCTAAAACAGGGGGTATCCTTTGTATGGTAAGTGCCCCAACCTATGATCCCAATTATCTAACTGGCAATCAGCGAAGAAAACATTTTGCAGAATTATTTCTTGACCCCAGAAAGATCTTTAATAACAGAGGCATCGGCACTTATTATTCACCTGGTTCTACTTTTAAAACAGTTGTAGGTATTGTTGGCCTTACGGAAGGTGTGATTGATGAAAGAACCACTGTAACCTGTCCGGGCTATTTTACCGGTTGCGGTACCGGCAAACCCAAATGTTTGGATAAAGGCACGTTTCAATTCAAGGAAGCAGTAGCCCATAGTGATAACAGTTATTTTTCAACCGTATTCAAAAGAACACTCGATCAAAACCGTTACCATGGTGCAGATAGCGCTTTGAATGTTTTTAATACTTATGCAAGCTCATTTGGTTTGGGACATAAATTAGGGATCGATTTGCCTGCAGAACAAAAAGGGATCCTGCCTATATCTTCTTATTATAGAAAAATATTTGGACCAAGATGGTACTCCTGTAATATCATTTCCAATGCCATTGGCCAGGGAGAAGTAAATACCACACTGGCTCAGCTTGCCAATGTAATGGCCATCATTGCCAACAAGGGCTGGTATTATACCCCACACCTGGTTGATTCTATTGAAGGTGGCGATGAATACCAATTATTAGACCCTTATAAAGTAAAACATTTTACAGACAAGCGTATTCCGGATTCAATATATGATGCAGTTCAAGATGGCATGCAAGCGGTGGTAGATTATGGAACAGGTGTAAGGTCAAGAATTCCCGATATTGTTATGTGTGGTAAAACCGGAACCGTTCAAAACTCTGCGAAAGTAAATGGTAAGATGGTTCCACAACAGGATCACTCTTTTTTTGGCGCTTTTGCCCCCAGAGATAATCCAAAAATTGCCATTGCTGTTATTTGCGAAAATGCAGGTCAGGGTGCTTGGGCTGCTGCACCTATTGCCAGTTTATTAATCGAGAAATACCTGCGTGATTCTATCAAAACACCGGAAAGAAAAATAATGCTCGAAGAGTTTAAGAAAAAAAATCTCATCCCCCGTTTGATGAGAATGGAAATGGCCAAGCGCGACTCATTAAAACAATTGAAAGAAGCCCAGATACTTTTACAACAAAGAATGAGCCGGGAAGCCAGTGATTCTGTTGAAGCAGAAGGTAATTTTGAAAACGAAACTCTTCCTGCTCCGGTAAAACCCGCACAACCAAAAGCACCAGTAAAAAAGAATGCTTCCCCTGCTTTGCTGAATAATGAGGATAAAAAAATAAAGAAGACAACTTCTAGATTAGGATAATGAATAATAGAAATACCATATCACAGGGTGTAGACTGGACCGTTATTTGGCTTTATGCAATTATGGTTGCTATCGGTATTCTCTGCATTTTTATGGTAGAGTATCGAACGGATACTAACTGGCTTCAAACTTTTTTAGGAGGCAAAACGAACTATAGTAAACAATTGATCTTTGCTGGTGTCTGTACATTAGTAGCAACTTTTATTTTGTTAACAGACAGTAAACTATTTACGGCATTTGCCAACCTCATGTATGTATTTGGCATATTGCTCATGCTGGCCACTTTTGTAATAGGTAAAAATATCAATGGCTCCAAAAGCTGGATCCCATTGGGTGGTGGGTTCAACCTGCAACCTGCAGAACTTTGTAAGATTTTTACAGCATTAGCTTTGGCAAAATTTCTCTCACGCCAGGAAACTGATTTCAGCAAGCTAAAATCGCAATTGATTGCAGGTGCCATTGCCGTAGCGCCAGCAATATTGTCAATCATGCAACATGAATTAGGTTTGGCTTTGGTATATTCTTCCTTTCTGGTTGCGATGTATCGCGAAGGTTTACCTGCTCAAATTCTCATCTTCGGGTCTTCTTTTGCTGTATTGGTTATTGCTACTTTGGTACTCGATGCAAATTTGCTGGCCATTTCATTAACGCTGATTGCAGCTATTATCATGTTTTTTGTTTACAAACAAAATAGGAAAAATAAATCTGCTTTGGTGGCCATATTTGGTATTTGGATGCTCTGTGTAGGTACACAAAGATTAGTAGTTCCGTATATTTTTAACAATGTGCTGGAGTGTTACCAGAGTACCCGTATTTATAGCATGGTTGGAAGAGAATATGATTGTAGTTTGAACAAAAAATCGGAACGAAAATTTGGTGAGAAAGCTGCACGCAAACCAGATGATTATAATGTACGTCAAAGTAAAATTGCCATTGGTTCGGGCGGACTAACAGGAAGAGGCTTTTTAAAAGGAACACAAACACGTGGCAAATATGTTCCGGCACAACATACAGATTTCATCTTTACTTCTCTAGGCGAAGCATTCGGTTTTATAGGTTGTACTATTTTTCTCTGCATTTATCTTTTCCTATTATTCCGAATAGTAAAAATAGCAGAAAGACAAAGAAGTACATTTAGCAGGGTTTATGCATATAGTGTTGCCAGTATTCTATTCTTTCATTTTGCAGTAAATGTGAGTATGACGATTGGATTTTTCCCAATTGTAGGTATTCCATTACCACTGGTAAGTTATGGAGGATCTTCACTAATAACATTTACGATGCTCATTTTTATTTTATTAAGATTAGACGCAGACAGACAAATGGTATTAAGATAAAAAAGTGCTTTAGGAATAAAAAAACTGTCTTTCAATCTTTAAATTTCTTCCCCAGGATCATGACAATCATTCCACTTTCAGAAGGCAGTTTCACTATCGATAAAACAAAAGTATTTATCCCATTCAACACAACTACTGAAGAACTCAATTCCAGACCTCTAGGGAGTTTATTGGTAGAAATACAACCATTTGTCATCATCACAAAAGTTGACATTATCCTATTGGATACTGGTTTGGGATATCGTGGAAAAGATGGTCAGCTTCAATTGCACCAAAACCTCCAAAAAGCAGGCATTGACCCTAATAAGGTTACAAAAGTTTTGATGAGCCATTTGCACAAAGACCATGCAGGAGGCATTACCTATCAGGATTCGGTTAGCGGAGAAAGGTTTATCAGTTTTCCCTATGCAACTTATTATGTTCAGAAAAGAGAATTTGAATACGCTAAATTGAATAGTACCGCATCTTATCAACCAAACGATTTTTTGCTCTTGGAAGAATTTAGCAAAGTTGTGTGGTTAGAAGAAGATGAAGGCTTGATTGGTGATAATATTCATTATCAATTAACCGGGGCGCACAGCAAATTTCACCAGGTATTTTGGATTTCCGAAAATGATACCATCGCATTTTTTGGTGGAGATGTAGCACCGCAATTACAACAAATGAAAAGCAGGTTTATTGCTAAATATGATTATGACGGAAAAAAATGCATGGAGCTTAGGGGAAAATGGTGGCAGGAAGGACAAATATCCCATTGGAAATTCCTTTTCTACCACGATATCAAAGCTCCGGTTTGGCCTCTTTAATTAAACCTTACTCAGGAAGGTTTATGCCCATTACGCATCTGAGATCTTTTCTGCAACTCTTTACGTACCTCATTACCAAAGTCGTGTTCTGCAGAGAATAAATTATTGACCCTTTCATCCGTAAGGAGTATTTTTTTGAAGTCTGTTTTATATTTCTTCCGAATATTCAGCATTTCTTCTTCCATACCCAGAATATCTTCCCTGTTTTGAATCCTTGCTTTTTTGAGATCTTCCACATAAATAAAATACACTGGCCAAAACTTTTGTGCTTCCTCACTGGTAAGAGATAATTTCTTGGTGATATAAGCAATCTTTAGACCTTGAATAGTGGCTGACCTTGATACAGAATCACGCTTTTGCGCCTGTGTATTGAATGCCAAAAGAAAACAAAGCAGTATGAGGGTAACTATTTTTTTCATGGTAATTTATTTTTTTCATTAACAACTGAAACCTGCGATTCGCTATTTTCATTAAGGTATTGTGTTAATTCATCATCACTTAAATTTTGTATGGGAGTATTAACATCTAATGCTAATTCTTCCATTTCGGCAGAGGTTTCCGTAAGGCTTAATGAAATATGTTCCGGGTTACTTAAATAAGTTTCTAAAGACTCATCACTCACTGTTTGTAAAGCAGCGGGAATATCCAATTGGTTATATTGCTCAAATGATTGGTATGGGTTATCATTATCCGTAAACATAAAAGCACTAAATACCAATATACCTGTAACTACCGCCGCTGCGGCATATTGCGTCCATTTTCTAAGTTTGTGAATAGCAAAAACAGGCGCTGTAGTAGTTTTAGCAAACGCAGTAAAATTAACCTGTTGAAAGTATCCATCTGGTACATAATAAACGGGCTCTTTTGATAACTTAAGTAAGTAAGGCGCTACTTCACTTAGTTCCGCCGACACTTCATTTTCACCTTCTCTCTCTTTTATTTTGGACAGCACTGATGCAGAAAATTGTTCAAAATACCCATCCGGAACCTGGTAATTGGGATAACTGGCAGACAAGACCTTGTTATCGGTTGCTATTTTCTGCAGCATAACCGGAATAATCTGTTGAAAGTAATTTTGAGGAATGGCATAAGGCATCCGCTTATCGGCACCGGCTAAAACCGGGTATGCATCCTTAATTTCATGATATATCGTAGTCTGCTGCTCCATCCTGTGATTTAGACCTGTTGGTTGCTGGTTAGTTTAATAGTTTTTGATAAATTCCTCAATTTTTTTGGCCGCATGATGGTAACTGGCCTTCAATGCCCCTTCACTGGTATCTAAAACCTTGCTCATTTCCTGGTAAGGCATTTCATCAAAATAGCGAAGATTAAAAACCAGTCTTTGCTTTTCCGGCAATTGCTGGATGGCTACCTGTAAACGCCATTCCAGTTTATTGGCATCAAAATGACTATCGGCTTTTACCTGATGACCCAAACCTTCCCCATCATCATTATCCAAACTTACGGTACCCCTTCTTTTTTGCTGCTCCAGAAAACTAAGACACTCATTGGTAGCAATACGGTATAGCCAGGTGTACAACTGACTGTCTTCCCTGAAATTTTCTAACCCCTTCCATACTTTGATGAATACATTTTGTAACACATCATTGGCATCATCATGCACTACAACCAATCGGCGTACATGCCAGTAAAGCTTTTCCTGGTACTTTTTAATGATAGCCGTAAAGGCACGCTCCTTCGTTCCCGGCTGTTGAAACTGAATCAATAATTCCTTGTCCTCGGCGTGCATGCAGTTAGGTTTAAATATATTTCTATGGATATGACCACCTAAAAGATATAAAAATTAATGCTATTTTCAAAAATTTACTAACGTTCATTAGCGATAAACAGTATAATCATACTAATATTTCAAGCCATTTGTTAGTTTCAATCGGTGCAAATGAATTATCTTGGATGCCAGCAAGCAATCTATGCCCTCGTCAATATATATCAACAACTTTAAAAGGAATGTAACAGACAAGTATACCATTTACAATAGTCTGTTTGCAGCCCTTCCCTTTTCTGGCATTGCCAATGTAGGTGCCCTTTTACCCATTCTTTTACAGGCATGCAAAGACGGTTACAAAGAAGGCAAAAGTCCGATGGAGATCATTGACCACTTCTTTCTGCAACATACCAATGTAAGAACGCAGGAAGAGAAGGTTGACAGACTTTTTAAATTTGCGCAGTATGTAGAGCGTCAAGTGGTATTATTTGATGCAATTGAAGATGCAGCTTTTACCACTGTTAACAATATGGATGGTGCAGGTAGTTTAAAAGCACTGTATAATGAAGCAGTATTTGCAGGTAAAACACAGGCACTAAAAAATAAATTACGCAAGTTCAAAGTAAGGGTGGTACTAACGGCGCATCCAACACAGTTTTATCCAGGCAGTGTGTTGGGTATTATACATGATATGAGTGAAGCCATAAGCAAAAATGATTTTCATACTATCAACCTCTATATTCAGCAATTAGGCATCACCCCCTTTCTCAATAAAAAACAACCCACCCCTTATGATGAAGCCGTAAACCTGATGTGGTACCTGGAAAATATCCTGTACCAGTCAATTGGCAATATTTACAATTTTATCAACCAGGAAGTTTTTGATAATGCCTATGATGGCGACAATCCATTTATAGAACTAGGTTTCTGGCCCGGTGGCGACAGAGATGGGAACCCATATGTAAATGCAGCCACCACATTAAAGGTAGCCGAAGCTTTAAGAAGTTCCATCATAGTATGTTATTATAGAGATGTTCGGAAACTCACGCGCAGACTTACTTTCAGCGGCGTAGATGCTTTGATACATGAACTGGAACAACAGCTTTATGAAAATGTATTCAGACCCGAAGAAAGTAAAAGGGTAACAACCGAAGAATTAATAAAACAGTTATACGCAATGCGGGAACTGGTGATAAAAAATCACCATGCACTTTATTTAAATAGGATTGATAGCCTCATCCATAAAGTAAAAATATTCGGTACCCATTTTGCCGCTTTGGATATCAGACAGGATAGCAGAATACACACCCAGGTATTGATGGAGATCAATGTCAGCATGAAAGATAGAAACCTGCCTGCTTTATTACCTGATAATTATGCTACGCTTTCGGAAAATGAAAAACTGGACGTATTATCAGAATTGGATGCGATGATCGATCCGGAAATACTAGCAGAAGGTATTGCAAAAGATACCCTGCAAAGTATTTATACAATCAATACCATCCAAAAGATGAACGGGGAAGCCGGTTGCCAGCGTTATATCATCAGTAACTGTCAGAGCTCGGTAAATGTAATGGAAGTATTTGCCCTGTTCCGTTTGTGTGGATGGAAAACAGAAAGCCTTACCGTAGACATCATCCCATTATTCGAAACCATCGACGACTTGCAGGATGCAGAACGTATCATGGAATGTCTATACACCCATCCTATTTACAAAAATCACCTGCAATTGAGAAATCAGCAACAAACGATGATGCTCGGTTTTAGTGATGGCACCAAAGATGGCGGATACCTGCAAGCAAACTGGAGTATTTATACAGCCAAAGAAAACCTAACTGCTATCTCACGAAAATACGAAATAAAAGCGAAATTTTTTGACGGCAGAGGTGGCCCACCATCCAGAGGTGGCGGAAAAACCAATAAATTCTACGCTTCCTTAGGTAATAATATTGAAAACGAAGAAATTCAACTAACCATACAGGGCCAAACCATTACATCAAATTTTGGCACTATCCAGTCATCTCAATACAACCTGGAACAATTATTAAGTGCAGGACTAAGCAACGAATTATTTGCAGAAACCAGGATGCAGCTTTCGCAACACGATCGTTTTTTATTGGATGAATTGGGAAAGATCAGTTATGAATCTTACCAATCCTTCAAAACACATCCGCTTTTCCTGAATTATTTACAACAGTTTAGTCCTCTGAATTATTACAGCAAAAGCAATATTGCCAGTCGCCCTTCCAAACGCGGAAATGGTGGCGGCCTAAAATTCGAAGACCTTCGGGCTGTTCCTTTTGTTGGAAGTTGGAGTCAGCTGAAACAGAATGTTCCCGGCTATTTTGGCGTAGGAACGGCATTAGCACAAATGAAAGAAAAGGGTTTATGGGAGGATGTAAAAGCCATGTTCCGAAATGTATTATTTTTCCGCACTTTGATTGATAATAGCATGATGAGCATGCTGAAATCAAGTTTTACCCTCACGCAATATATCAAAGAGGATCCTGCATATGGTGCTATTTGGGAATTGATTAAAAAAGAATTTGACATCACTGCCCAACTGGTTTTGGAATTATCAGACAGTACAGAATTAATGCAGGATGATAAAACGGGCAGGGCATCGATTCAAATGCGCGATAAGATTGTATTACCCCTGTTAACCATCCAACAATATGCACTTTACCAGCTTCACCAGAAAGAAGCAAACCCTGCATTAAAAGAGGTTTATGAAAAACTCATCACCAGAAGTATGTTCGGTATTATCAATGCAGCCAGAAACTCAGCCTAGGTGCTGGGGCTGTCCTTCCATTGCCACAAATGCATACAGGCATAGGTTCTAAAGGGTTGCCATTTCGCAGAAATTTTTAACATCTTTGCTTTCATTTCTTTTTTGTTGGCAGGATCAAGTTTATAAATTTTTGTCATAGCCTGCTGTATACCCAAATCATCCAAAGCAAAAACATCTTCTCGCCCCAAACTAAACATCAGTAACATTTCAACAGACCATTGGCCAATTCCCTTTATTTGTACCAGAAGATCAATGATTTCTTCATTAGTCAAAGACTGCAATTTTTTATCGGTGATCTTATGTTCCAAACAGAAAGCAGCTACATTTTTCACGTAACCAACTTTGGCATTACTCAAACCGATTGATCTTAATTGAGTATCCGGTGTATCCAGAACCTGCTTAGGTTTTGGCTCCTTTCCTTGATACAATTCCAGAAATCTTTTGAAGATCACTTTGGCAACAGCCGTACTTAATTGCTGACTCATGATACTGGCCATCATACGCAAAGGAATATTGGCATGCAAAGTTAATTCCAGCTTTTCTGCCCCGATGGTTTTTGCCAGTTTTTTGTCCTTCATTAAATGTGTTCTGTAATCCATAGATTTAAGTTAGCTAATTTGCAGGTTCATGCAAAGAGAAATACAGCTAACCGCTGATGGTTCGCACACAATAGCTTTACCGGAATGGAATGTTACTTATCATAGTAGCCATGGAGCTATTGGCGAAAGCAAACATATATACATGGATGCCTGCCTGAAACCCTTACTGGAAAAGGCAAACCACCAGCCTTTACATATTTTGGAAATGGGTTTTGGAACCGGTTTAAATGCGTTGCTAAGTTTACAGGAAGCAACCCATCATCAAACCAACATTACATATACCAGTTACGAAACGCATCCATTACCCCATTCAGAAACAAATATGCTCAATCTTGGTAAGCTGGTAGGTTTACAGGAATTTTTTTTTCAGCTACACCATTGCGAATGGGAAACGGACATAGAACTAAATCCCTATTTTACACTTCATAAAAAAGCGGATACTATCGCAAATCTGCCATTGACAGCAGTTTATGATTCCATTTATTTCGATGCTTTTTCCCCATTGGTACAACCTGAATTATGGACGGAATCCATTTTCGTAAAATTATACCAGTCATTAAAACCTGGTGGAAACCTGGTTACCTATTGCAGTAAAAGCATTGTAAGAAAAGCCATGACAAATGCCGGCTTCCGAGTAGAAAAAATTCCTGGTCCATGGGGCAAAAGAGAAATGGTAAGAGCCTGGAAATGAAATTTGCCACCCCCAAGTAAATCCCGTATCCAGTATCCAGTATCCAGTATCTACCCCCAAACAATCCACTATCCGTAATCCTCAAATAAATCGTAGCTTAACCTTCAAATCTAGTATATGAAACAGCTTTTTGTAGCTATATGCTTCTTAACCACCCTAAGCTCCTTTGCACAAAATGCCGACGAAGCGCAAATTCGTTCCATATTAGCCAATCAAACCAAATTCTGGAATCAAGGAAATATTGATGCTTTTATGAATGGTTATTGGAAAAGTGACAGCCTGCTATTTGTTGGACAGAGCGGACCTACTTATGGCTACCAAAAAACCCTTGAAAATTACAAAAGAACTTACCCGGATAAAGCAAGAATGGGCACCCTCAGTTTTCAAATACTTAAGATTGAAAAAATATCGGCAGACAGGTATTTTGTACTAGGCAAATGGATGCTAAACAGGTCTGCAGGTGATGTAAGCGGACACTATACCCTTTTGTTCAAAAAAATCAACAAGGAATGGGTAATTGTAGTTGACCATAGCAGTTAATGTAATATTTTAATACACTTTACGACTCATCTATAAAATAAAAAATCATGGCACTTATTATTCTAGGAATCCTCCTGTTGGTAGTTGGATCAGTTATTATAAAACAAAAAGAAGAATTACATAAACTCGGTATGGGTTTACGTATTGGAGGAATAACATTGGCCTTCATTGGTTTCCTTACATCATCAATTAAGCAAATTGATGCCGGTCAGATTGGTGTTACTTCCTTATTTGGTAAAGTAGACAATACCATCCTTACCAGTGGACTGAACCTTATCAACCCCTTGGTTGAAGTGAATGAAATTGATATTAAGACCCAAAACTATACCATGAGCGGGGTTCATGATGAGGGCGATAAAGCTGGCGATGATGCTATCCGTGTATTAACTGCAGATGGACTGGAAGTAGTGATAGACCTTACCGTTCTTTACCGGGTGATCAGTGTTGAAGCACCTAATATTGTAAAAGAAACCGGACTGGATTATAAGGACAAAATTGTACGCCCACTAACAAGAACCAAGATCAGAGATAATGCCGTTTACTTTACGGCTGTTGATTTATATTCAACTAAAAGGGATCTTTTTCAGGGAAGAATTTTTAAAACAATAGATGAGGATTTTAAAAAACGCGGATTGATCCTGGAACAGATATTGGTGAGAAATATTACATTGCCTGCAACTGTTAAAGGTTCTATTGAAGAAAAAATTAAGGCTGAACAGGATGCCCAGAAAATGGAATTCGTGCTACAGAAAGAAAAGCAGGAAGCAGAACGTAAAAGAGTGGAAGCACAGGGTATTGCCGATTACCAAAAGATCATCAGCTCCGGCTTAGGCGATAAGCAATTGCAATACGAACAGATTCAGATCATGAAAGGTTTGATCACTTCACCTAATGCCAAAGTAATTATCATGGGATCAGGAAAAACACCGGTGATACTGGATACAAAAGATAATAAGGATTAATTTTACTGATATTATTTGTTGCCAAATTGAAACCTATTATGTTAGTAAGACATGCCAGCTTATACGCAACCTTTGCTGTATTATCCTGCTTAAGTATATCCTGTGCAAATTCGGATAATCCTCCAGTTAAAAAAGAAGGAACTGATACTTCAATAATCAAGGAAAAAACATATGTTGGAAATTATGTAACAGAAGAATATTTTAAAAGAAGTCAGGGCTATGATTGGGTAGCTTTTAAAATCACTTACTTAACAGATAGCTCCATCAATATTTCAGTAAGGTCGAGGGCCGACAAAAAAAAGCCGACTTGCCGCTTTGACGCTACTGCTTTCAAGGTTTCTGAAAATATTTTTAAAACCAACCAATTTGAAAATGATATACTTTTTGTTTTCAGTCACAACGCATTAACAATTGAAGCAGAAAATTCAAAAAACAATAGCATACTTTATTATTACTGTTCAGGTGGTGCTAGCTTGGCCGGCACATACAGGAAATTGTCAGAACCATTAGATCATGAACAGATAGATTCTACTGTATTCCAAAAACTATTAACCTTACAAAACATATCTTTCGAAATCACTACAAAAGGTGAAGGCTCTTTGCAAGAATTGACCCTGCAACCTTTTGGTTTGAAAACAGACAATAGCAAATTCACCACACAAATAGAAGGCAATGTTACCGATGCAGAAATAGGCGATCTGAATATGGATGGATTTCCGGAAGTATTGATCTATACGCGTTCTGCCGGGTCTGGCAGCTATGCACAAGTGATGGGTTTTTCTGTTAACAACGGAAAATCTATGAGTCAGATTTCTTTTCCAAATATCCAGGATAATCCTAAAGCGAATGAAGGCTATATGGGTCATGATGAATTTGCCTTGGTAGAAAATACCCTTGTACAAAGATTCAGGATTTACAAGGAAGGAGATACCAATAATAAACCAACTGGCAATTACAGACAGATTCAATACAAAATGAAGAACGGAGAAGCTTCCAGAAAATTTGTAGTGGATAAGATCATAGAATTCCCGGCAAAATAAGTCATGCCTAAAAAGTGAATGCCTATTAATTTACTTCAGAAATACCAGCTTGGCGAGATTCCATTAGTTTCCCAAATACCCAATGACCCATCATCATTCCAATCACGGAAGAAAGGATATCCAGATAATCGAATGTTCTGCCAAAAAAAGGAATTCGTTGTATATATTCATTCATGATCACCAATAGCAATCCAAATGAACAGGCAATATTCAGGTCAAATTTTGTTTGCAGGCTGATATACCTTTTCAAAAACCAATGCACAAAAAAAGGCAATATAAAAGTGCCAATTAGGTTAGGTGCAATACCCAACAGTATTTTTAAATTGGAAGGAATAGAAATAAATGGACGAATCAAAAATTTAATACACCAGATCAACAAGGTTCCTGTAATTACTATCCATTTCGAATAATTTTTCAGATGCATAGCCAAGTATTAATGTCATCTGAAAATAAGCAAATCTATCAGTATAAAGAAAATGGATTTTAATAAATAGCAGTACTACTCTTATTCATCAAAGTCAATAGGTTTGCTCCATAATCTGTAAACCCAGATCAGATAGGCAACCAGGCTAATTACAAACCATATATAAAATAAAATATTCCCTAAACTTATTTGTTGGTCAACATATGCAAATGCATACATAATGCCCAATGTACTATTCACTACCATCCATAATAACCCAAGTGAGAGGGTATTTACAATGCGTATCAGGTATGTTCTAACACCGGGTTCCATAGCTCGTTAATTTCTAGAAAATCATATTTAATCAAAACTCTGGTTGCTGGCAGCAGCTAGCTTCAGGATCCTATCGAATTGTTCTGCATTCAAATCATTATAGAAATAGTAAATGGGGTCAACGGGTTGTCCGTTTCGATGAACTTCATAATGACAATGGGGGCCGGTACTTTTTCCTGAATTTCCAACATAACCAATTACTTCGCCACGTTTCACCGTTTCTCCAACCCTCGCTTTGATACGCACCATATGACCATATACCGTTTCATACCCAAAACCATGGTAGATCACTACCCTGTTTCCAAGTCCGCCTGTATTAAAACCAGCATCTTTTATCCTACCGTCGGCAGTTGCATAAATAGGTGTACCCAAAGGAGCGGCAAAATCCAATCCCATATGTGCCCGGCGATCCTTATACACAGGATCAATTCTGTAACCATAACCAGAAGCGAGTCTGTTGAGTTGCTTATTGCTTATAGGCTGAATAGAAGGCGTTGCAGTTAGTAGTTTCTCTTTATTTTTCACCAGCTCATTGATCATATCGAAGGAATTACCCTGGTATACTGTTCGCAAAGAAAGATTGTTCAATTGTTTGGCTATGCTTTCAATCAGCTCACTTTCCCCCATGCTTTGTACCAATTTTACTTCTTTCTTTTTTTCCATATCCTTCACCCTTATGCTATCAGGTATTGGATCTGTTCCAAAAATATTGCGGTAAACATTATTGTCCCTATTCTCAATTTCGTCCATTTGAAGTTCCAGTTGTTTTACCCTTTCCAAGAAAACACTATAATTCTGGGAAAGTTCATCATTCTGCTGACGAAGCAATTTTTCTTTGGGAGAATCTATATAACGGAATGCGATCATAAAAATGATCATACCGGTTACTATGGATGCTGCAATGAAACCAATCAACTGCAATAACCGCACGCGCAGAGGTGTTTCCAGTTTTTCATACCGGAGCGTATGTGTGTTATAGTAGTATTTAACCTTTTTCATGACAAACTAAATTTTAAAGCAACCCTTACCAATACCATGGGTACCCGATAACTCCTAAGGCCTGCTTTTTACCTGAAATACAGTGATTCTTAGTGCATTCCGTTGTTGCTCCCTAATGATTAACGCCCCAATTCCTTATCTTTGATGCCCTATAAATGGCTTCAAATATAGTTTCTAAGTACCTAACATTTTGTTTAAAATTTTCTGATAGATGATGACCAGCGCAGAGATACGCCAGAAATTCCTTGATTTTTTTGCCTCAAAAGGGCATCAGATAGTTGCATCAGCCCCAATTGTTGTGAAAAACGACCCTACTTTACTTTTCACCAATGCGGGTATGAATCAATTCAAAGATTACTTTCTGGGCAACAGAAAACCAGCTAGTCACCGCATTGCCGATACCCAAAAATGTTTGCGCGTAAGTGGCAAACACAATGATCTGGAAGAAGTTGGTGTGGATACCTATCACCATACCATGTTTGAAATGTTGGGTAACTGGAGTTTTGGGGATTATTTTAAAGCCGAAGCCATTGCCTGGAGTTGGGAACTGCTTACAGAAGTTTATAAACTGGACAAAGACAGGTTATACGTTACCGTATTTGAAGGAGATGCGAATGAAGGCATTCCCCCTTCTTTGATTGCTTTGAATGAATGGAAAAAACTGATACCGGAAGACCGTATTATTTTTGGCAATAAAAAAGATAATTTCTGGGAAATGGGTGATACCGGACCTTGCGGCCCCTGTTCAGAAATTCATGTGGATTGCCGCTCAGATGAAGAAAGAAGGTTGATCGATGGCAAAAACCTCGTTAACCACGACCACCCTCAGGTAATAGAGATCTGGAACAATGTATTCATCCAATACAACCGTTCTAAAGATGGAAGTTTGGAAGCTCTGCCTGCCAAACATGTAGATACAGGCATGGGATTTGAAAGACTGGTGCGGGTATTGCAGGGAAAACAAAGTAACTATGATACCGATATTTTTTCAGGCACCATTGCTGCAATTGAAAAAATTACGACTAAAAAATACGATTACAGCGATAGTAAAGAAGCTGTAGCATTTCGCGTATTATCAGATCATATTAGGGCTATTGCTTTTACCATTGCTGATGGACAGTTACCTTCCAATAACGGCGCAGGCTATGTGATCAGGAGGATCTTACGCAGAGCCGTTCGTTATTATTATACCTACCTGAATTACAAACAACCCTTATTATTTCAATTGATGCCTTTACTGGCCAGCCAATTTGAACATGTTTTTCCAGAATTGATCGGCCAATTGGATTTTGTAAGCAAAGTGGTGAAAGAAGAAGAAGACGCTTTCCTGAAAACACTAGATAAAGGTTTGAAAAGAATGGATGATATCGTTGCCAGTTCAGGAAATACGATTGAAGGCAAAGCTGCATTTGAACTGTTTGACACTTTCGGGTTTCCAATAGACCTTACCAGACTGATTGCCACCGAAAAAAATCTGCTGATAGATGAAAAAGGTTTTGAGGCAGAAATGCAACAACAAAAGAACCGCAGTCGCGCAGCAGGAACCATAGATACAGAAGATTGGATGGTAGTGATAGAACATGGTATGACAGAATTTGTGGGTTACGACTCTTTGGAAATAAAAAGCAGGGTAGTAAAATACCGTAAAGTAAAAGCCAAAGGAAAAGAAGCTTTTCAGATTGTACTGGAAGCAACCCCTTTTTATGCTGAAAGTGGCGGCCAGTGTGGCGATAAGGGCTTTTTAATATTTGGCAATGAATCCATTGAAGTAACGGATACCAAAAAAGAAAATAACCTCATTATACAGTTTACTGATCAATTACCTGCTGATATTTCTTTACCGGTATTGGCAAAAGTAAATATGGAAAGCAGGCAGGCCATTACGGTTCATCACTCTGCAACACACCTCATGCATGCTGCATTGCGCACTGTATTGGGGAAACATGTGGCCCAAAAAGGAAGTCTGGTAAACGAAGAACATCTTCGTTTCGATTTTTCACATTTTGCAAAACTAAGCAATGAAGAAATTGCCGCAGTAGAAGCCATTGTTAACCAGAAAATCCGTGAAAATATTCCTGTTCATATCAAAGAAATGCACAAGGATGAAGCGATAGCAATGGGTGCAATGGCTTTATTTGGAGAAAAATATGGCGATACCGTTCGCGTTGTTATCATCGATCCTTCTTATTCTATTGAACTCTGCGGTGGAACGCATGTTGGCGCTACCGGTGAATTAGGCTTATTCAAAATCAAACAGGAATCAGCTGTGGCAGCAGGCGTGCGAAGAATAGAAGCAGTTTCCGGCAAAGCCTCTGAAACACTGGTTAACAAACAGTTTGAAGAAATTTACCAGATAAAGGAAACCCTCAAAAACCCCAAAGAACTACCTAAAGCTGTTGAAGCATTGGTTGCCGAAAATGCCGAATTGAAAAAACAACTGGAAAGTTTGGAAGCCAAACAATTGATCGTGATCAAGAACCAGCTTCTACCTACTATCGAAGTTGTAAATGGCACAAATTTTCTGGGAGCCATTGTTGCCGTTAACCAGGCAGATGCATTAAAAAAACTTTGCTTTGAACTTAAAAATGACCTCACTAATTATGTAGTAGTGCTTGCTGCAGTGATTGATGGTAAAGCACAAGTTGCTATTTTAATAGACGAAACAGTTAGCGTTACTAAAAACCTGGAAGCCCCAAAAATCATCAAGGAACATATTGCAGGTTTAATTAAAGGTGGCGGAGGCGGACAAAAAACCTTGGCAACAGCCGGTGGTCAGGATGCTAGTAATTTAGATCAGGTGATTGAAAAAGTAAAGTCGCTGCTGGTTTAAAACCATCAACCCGAAGATAATGAGGTCTCATTACCTTCATTGAACGCTATCCATTTCGTTCAAAATATTAACCTTATTTAACATTTCCGAAAGATTTCGTATTTATATTTTCTGCTACATTTGATCTACAAATAATTTCGTACAACTAAAACAGTTTTTATGAATTGCAAAGTTTTACCCCTTCTATTGCTGGCAAGTAGTATTGGCATAGCGTCATTAGCTCAAACCAAAGAAACTGCCCCTAAAGACAAAAAGGTATATGAGGAAAAAAAGATCATAGAAGAAAAGAAAATAGTGGATGGGAAAAAAGAAACCATCACTATTCGCAAAAAAGGAGATGGTACTGAAAAAATGACCATAATAGTTGATGGTGATCAGATTACCCTGAATGGCAAAAACCTGAAAGACATGCAGGATGCCGATATAGAAATCCTCAGAAAACATGGCAACGGTCCGGAAACGCCCATGGCTTGGAACAGAAGAATTCCAATGGAAGGCTTCAGAATCAATGCTGATAATTTATCTCGTACCACCAATAAAGCTTTTTTAGGTGTAGTTACTGAAAAATCAGATAAAGGCGCTAAAGTTACCAATGTAGAAAAAGGTAGCGCAGCAGAAAAAGCAGGATTGAAAAATGGCGACGTGATCACTAAAATTGGGGAAACAGGCATTGGTAATAGTGATGACCTCTATAAAACTATCGGAAAATTCAAACCCGAAGATAAAATCACCATCCATTACCAGCGCGATGGCAAAGACGCAACAGCTAGCGCCATTTTGGGTAAAAACCAAGTAGTGGAAGAAAGGGTATTCAACTTTAATGGCGATGATTTTAATTTTGAAGCACCGCGCATGAATGGGATGAATTTTAATTTCAACCGCAAACCCAGACTGGGATTGCAAATTCAGGACCAGGAAGATAGTAAGGGAGTTAAAGTGTTAGATGTGGATGAAGAATCTCCAGCATCAAAAGCAGGTTTGAAAGAAGGCGACCTGATTACCGAAATTGATGGCAAAGCCATTACCTCAGTTGAAGACCTCAAAAATAAAACCAAGGATATGAAAGAAGGTGATAGCTTCAAAATTAGTTATAGCAGAGATGGTAAAACTATGAGCACAGATCTTAAATTTCCAAAAAAATTAAAAACAGTTGATCTATAAAATTTAACAGTACAGCTTAACAGCTGGACTGTTTTCGATTTTCTCATGTTGTATCAACCGCACTATTCTTAGTGTGGTTTTTTTTTATGTGTAATAAGTAGCATACAGCCAGGTAGCTTAACTTTAACCCTTAAGCCAACATGATGAAAAATATTCTATTCTTTACGATTTTATTCACTTTTTTGGATGCCAATGCGCAGGTGTATTCTTCAAAATCGCCCCTGGTGCATACTTATTCGATTGTAGCCAGAGATGAAACAACAGGTGAAATGGCAGTAGGTGTTCAAAGTCACTGGTTTAGCGTTGGCACATCCGTGCCTTGGGCCGAAGCTGGTGTGGGCGCTGTTGCTACCCAATCATTTGTTGACAAGTCATACGGACCAAAAGCGCTGGCCATGCTTAAAAAAGGATACACTCCACAACAAACACTGGACAGTTTAACCAAGGCAGATGCGGGCAGGGATGTGAGACAAGTGGCTATTATTGACAACAAAGGGAATGTGGCATCCCATACAGGTATAAAATGTATCCAGGTAGCCAAACATATCAAAGGATTTAATCTCAGTGTGCAGAGCAATATGATGTTGGGCGATAGTGTTTGCGAATACATGCAAAGATCATTTATGGCATCTAAAGGAAAACCATTGGCAGAAAGGGTTTTACTGGCTTTGGAAGCAGCACAAAAAGCTGGCGGCGATATCAGGGGTATGCAGGCAGCGGCTATTGTGGTGGTTCCGGGTAAGGAAGTTGAAAGCTGGAATAACAAAACAGTTGACCTGAGGGTGGATGATGCTAAACAACCTTTACAAGAACTCAGAAGGCTTTATACGGTTCATCAGGCCTATGAACACATGAATTCCGGTGACCTGGCCGTAGAAAAAAATGATATGGCACTGGCCATGAAAGAATACAATGCTGCCATGAAGCTATTCCCCGCAAACCTGGAAATGCAATACTGGACAGCCATCACTTTGGCCAATAACAAAGATTTGAAAAAAGCATTGCCCCTATTCAAAACTATTTTTGCAAAAGATAAAAATTGGAAGGAATTAACCCGTCGCTTGCCACCTGTAGGTTTATTAACCATAGGAGAGGAAGAACTCAAAAAAATCCTGGCATTATAATGCCGAAAAAAAGATTAAACACCCATAAAATCAGCGATTAGTATATTTTTGCCCCCTGATGAATGTTCAAGAGAAATACGAAGCAGTGATAGGACTGGAAGTGCATGCACAACTAGCTACAGAAAGCAAATTATTTTGTGGTGATAGTACTTCTTTTGGTGCTGAACCCAATACCCATATCAGCCCAATTACCATGGGGCACCCGGGAACCTTACCCAAAACAAATAGAAAGGCTGTTGAATATGCTATCAGAATGGGTATCGCCTGTAATTGTGAAATAGAGAAGGACAATTATTTTGCACGTAAAAATTATTTTTATCCCGACTTACCCAAAGGCTATCAGATCTCTCAACATACTACTCCTATCTGCAAAGGAGGCAAGGTAAATATCAGAACGGCTGAAGGCAGTAGAGATATTCAATTAAACAGGATTCACCTGGAAGAAGACGCTGGCAAAAGCATTCATGACCTTGATAAGGATTTTACCTGTATCGATCTGAACCGTGCAGGAACCCCATTGGTAGAAATAGTTACTGAACCTGATTTATACTCAGCAGAAGAAGCCTGGCAATATGTTACTGAAGTAAGAAAATTGGTGAGGTGGTTGGGGATCTGCGATGGCAATATGGAGGAAGGCAGTTTGCGTTGCGATGCCAATGTTTCTATCAGGTTAAAAGGCGAAACAAAACTAGGCACCAAAGTAGAGGTAAAAAATCTCAACTCTATCCGAAATGTAAAAAAAGCTATCGAATATGAGATAGAACGAATGATTGGTTTGGTAGAAGAAGGCGGAAAAGTGCAACAACAAACCAGAAGTTTCAACGCTTCTAATGATACCACATTTGCCATTCGTGATAAGGAAGAAGCCAATGATTACAGGTACTTCCCCGATCCCGATCTGGCACCATTCCATTTAACAGACGCATTCATTAACGAAATAGGCGCTGCACTCCCTGCATTACCTAATCAACTGATAAAGGAATACACTTCCGTATATGGATTGAACGATTATGATGCCCGTCAGTTATGTGATGACAAGGAAATATCCGATTATTTTAAAGGTGTTATTCAGCATACGGATCATTATAAAGCTGCAGCCAATTGGCTATTAGGTCCGCTAAAGCAATACCTGAATGAACATACTATTCAGCTGAAAGACTTTACACTTACACCTTCATTATTAGCAGAACTCATCAATTTTGTAGAATCTGGTAAGGTTAACTTCTCTGTAGCGTCTTCAAAGATATTACCGGAGATGATCAACACTGGAAATACACCATTGGCAATTGCAGAAAAATTAAACCTTTTACAGGTAAGCGATACCCATGAATTGAATAGCTGGGTTAAAGAAACACTGGAAGCGATGCCTGATAAAGTTGCCGAATATAAAAAAGGCAAAAAAGGACTTATCGGATTATTTGTAGGAGAAATCAAAAAAAGAAGTAAAGGCAAGGCAGACCCAAAAATAGTAACCACATTACTGGAAGAACATTTGAACAATTAACATATCCTGGCTTAACAAAACTGTTTTCGCCAGAATCAAAAACATACCATGAAAAAAATAATCCTTATTCTCAGTGCCATTATTACCCTCGTTTCCTGCGAGGAAAAAAAGTATGGCGCTTTTACTGTTAGCGGAAAAATAGATAATGCAGCCAATAAAAAAGTGTTTCTACAGGAATTGCCTTTTGGAGGTCAGCAACCCGTGATACTTGATTCCTTAACACTTCCATCAAACGGCAGCTTTACTTTAAGGGCGATTGGTAAAGAAGAAGGTTTGTATAGATTGGTAATAGAAAATAGTGTAGATGTATTATTGGTAAATGACAGTAAAAGTATCAAACTACAATTGGATGTAAACAATTACCGCAATTATAAAATAGAGGGTTCAGCTGCCAGTGAGAGTTTGCACAAGCTATTTGAAGATTACAGAGTTGTAGACTCTACTTTATATGCCATTTTTCAAGAGATAGATACTTTGCAAAGACAAAATGTAGGTGACAGTCTGCTTTCCTTAGCTAAAAACAGAAGAGATGTGCAAATGAAAGCTATGAATGAGCAGGTAAGCAATTTTATCAATCAATCAGAAAGTCCGGCAGCACGTTACTATGCCATTGGAATGGCTTCCAGAACCATGGGGCAGGAAGAAGTTTTAAAACTAGTAAATGCATCCGTTGATAAGTTTAAAGAACATAGTGGATTGGCTAAAATAAAAAGTTTATTGGCCGTACAAAAACCTGCTGCACCGGTTTCTGCATTATTAAACAACCAAGCACCTGAGATCAGCTTACCAGATACCAATGGTAAAGATTTTAAGCTGAGCAGTTTAAAAGGTAAATATGTGTTGGTTGATTTTTGGGCCAGTTGGTGCGGACCATGCAGAAAAGAAAATCCAAATGTGGTGGCAGCCTATAATAAGTTCAAGGATAAGAATTTTACTATTTTAGGTGTATCGCTCGACAAGGAAAAAGAAAACTGGCTGCAAGCCATCAAAGATGATCAATTGGCCTGGACCCATGTAAGTGATCTGAAACAATGGCAAAGCGCGATGGTGCCTTTGTACCAGATTGAAGGCATTCCATTTAATGTTTTGGTTGACCCTCAGGGTAAAATTATTGCAACAGATTTACGTGGTGAAGATTTAGACCGCAAACTCGCTGAAGTATTGAAATAATGCAAATAAACGGGTAAATAAAAAAGGGTAAATATGTGTTTGCATATTTACCCTTTTTTATTTCTTGTCCAATTTATAATGAAGCATAGTATTTCAAAACATCAACCAGTTCAGATTCTTTTCGAAAATTGTATTTTTTTTCATTGATATAAGCCTGAACTTTTTCTTGTTTATCAGCCAGTGCACTTAATACCTCTGCTTTATTAAGTTTGATGAACTGTAGTTTGTCATCAATTTTGATATAATAATTATAGGTGTTGGCAAAGGTTTTTACTATACCTGCATTGATCTCACTCATTTCAGATAGCTGTTTTACATTCAGTTTGTATAAACCAGTTTTGCCTTCCAGTAATACCTGTACAAATTCATTGCCTCGAAGGTCAGCTCCTTTAATGCCATTCTTAAATACCATATGCGTTGCAAAATCATCTGCTTTTGGCATTAAAGTAAATGAAGTGATATCATCAACTAATTCAAAGCTTTCATCATTTTTATTGAAGAAGATTGCATTATCATACACATTGAATTTTAGTTCGAGTCCTTCATACATGCCTCTTGGCGTACTTACATTGCCTTTTATCCATTTGTCCATCAAAAAAGGAGTACCCCTGATACCGGAATATTTTTCAGGGTTAAAGGATTTTGAACTTACAGGATCCTGCAACCTGAATAGATTTTGTGCAATACCCATATTTGTAAGCAATGCACTTAGTATCAATAAGCTAAAATATTTCATACTACTAAATTTTAGAAAATGTATTATTCCAAATATAATTCCCTTTACATTGAAATTAAACCAAAGCTTTGGTAAATAAAAATGGCTGCCAATAGGCAGCCATTTTTATTTATCGTTAATTAGCTTAAACAGATTGATTAATACCCAGTGTTCTGTTGAGGCTTAATCTGAGGATTAGCATCAACTTCAGCCTGAGGAATCGGGAATAATCTTCTGAAAACAGTGTATGGAATGGTTCTGGAAGAAGCAGGATAATTGGTGCTTCTGCTGATAGTTCTTTTTAAACGTTGCATATCATGGAATCTATCTCCTTCAAAAGCCAGTTCTTTTCTTCTTTCAGTGATGATACTTTCCAACAAAGCAGAACCGGTTGCTACAATTGGCGCTGCACCTCTTCTGCTGGTGATAAAGTTTACATAAGTTAATGCATCTACTTCATTAGCAGGTAAAGAAGCTTCAGCTGCAATTAGGTACATTTCACTTAAACGAAGAACCTTAGTATCACTCAGGTCACCAGAAATTACAGGATACTTATTTACAAAAGCAGAGGGTAATCCTGCTCTAACACCTGTTGGATACAATGCTCTGCGAACATCAGTTGCTGCAAAAGAAGCATATAAATCATCGGCACATAGTAAGTCACCATAGTTACCTACCTGACTGTACAAATAACTTAGCGCATCAAATGCCAAATTTGCTACCGCATCTGAAGAAACCTCAAATAAGGTTTCAACTTTGCTGGTTGTAATGGCAGCTGCTGACCAATAAGAAGCATGACTGGTAGTGGTTAAGGCTGTAAATCCACCATTATTAATCACATCCAATGCAGCAGTTTTAGCATTTACTTTATCGCCCATATGCAGGTAAACCTTAGCCTGTAAAGCTTTGGCAGCATATTTACTGAACTGAGATGAATTGGTGTATTTGGTCATTAAGGTATATGCCTTGTTCAGGTCATCAACTATTAATGCATATACTTCTGATACCTTACTGCGAGCAGGTTTGTACTCAGGATCGTATTTGGTAACAATAGGTACACCTAATGCTGCAGGATCTTCTGAATAGGGTTTTGCAAAATGACGAATGAGTGCAAAGTAAGACAATGCCCTTAATGCATAAGCTTCTCCTCTATACTGATCAACGTTTGCGTTAGATGCAACGGAAGTATTGATGATATTATTAGCACGCAGGATTACGCCATAAGCAGAACCCCATAAACCAGCAACGTTACCATCCGCAGCAGTTGCACCTTTAACATCACTGTAGTCGTTGAAGAAAGTATAGCGATTGGTGTTTAATGCAGACTGATAAGCATTGTCAGCCATGATATCACCCCAAATTGGCATAGACCTACCATAAAAATCAACACCACGTGTTCCTGCGTAAGCACCACGCAAAGCCACTAATAAATCGGCTTCTGTTCCCAATGCCTGTGTTGGCGTTAAGGAAGTAGGTGGATTCAATTCAATAAACTCCTTTTTACAGGATACCATTGTTGCGAGTAACACTATTACCAGCAACATTTTATTATTTAATAATCTTCTCATAATGAATGTTTTTAACGGGATTAAAATGCTACACTAAGACCTACTGTTATGGTTTTAGGGATGAAAACGTTCAGGTTTGAAGTACTATTTGTACCCTGTTCTGGATCAAAGGCAAGTGTTTTATCCTTAACCCATGTCCATAAATTGGTACCTCTTACATAAAAATTAGCACTGCTTAATCCTGCTTTCGCCATCAAATTCTTTGGCAAGTTATAACCCACTTGTATTTCTCTTAAACGGATATAATCACCCTGCTGAAGGTAGAACGTAGATGAGTTCTGGAAATTTTTATTGCCATTGTAAATATACTTAGGTATATCAGTCACATCTCCTGCTTTCTGCCAACGATCCATTACACGTGCAACTTTATTAAATGTTGCACCAAAACCAGCGCCTAAATAGTATCCACCCCAGTTATCATACACCATGTTACCATAGTTATAATAGAACTGAGCGCTAAATGTAAAATTCTTAAATGTAAATTCATTGGTTACTGAACCAAAGTGCTTTGGTTGTGCATTACCAGCAACAATCCTTGCAGCTACCCCAGGATATACATTGGTTTTAGCACCATGTGTATTATCCGCATACCAGGTTGGATCTCCTGTTGCAGGATCAACACCACCCCACTCTCTCACGTAGAAAGAATTGATGGCTACACCTGGTCTTAAAAGTAACAAACCATTTACGATATCATTTCCACCAGGTAAAGTAAGGATCTGATTTTTATTAGTGGCATAGTTGAAGTCAATCGTCCATTTAAAATCTCTGGTAAGAACAGGAACCACATTCAAGGTAAACTCGAATCCTTTATTTTCCATGGTTCCAATATTCTTGGTGATAGAAGCAAATCCGGAAGTTCTGGAAACAGGCACAGCCAGTAACAAACTTTCAGATGTTCTCTTGTAATACTCAGCAGTAAAACTAATCCTGTTTTTTAGGATACTTACGTCTAAACCAATATTGAATGGTTTATTCAATTCCCATGTTAAATCAGGATTACCCACATTGGTAGGTGCACTACCAGGTAACTGGTTATAGTTGGCACCGAAACCGTAAGCAGGTAAGGCATCATAGTTACCAATGGCAGTATTGCTACCATTAACACCATAAGAAGTACGCAGTTTTAACTGTGTAATAAATTTCACATTTTCCATGAATCTTTCTCTGTCAATATTCCAGGTTGCACCTACAGAGTAGAAATTACCAAATTTATTATTCGCACTGAATTTAGAAGAACCATCTCTACGGAAACTACCGGAAATAACATAACGGTTCTTGAAATTGATGGCGGTAGATGCAAAAATTGAAGCGAATGAATATTCAGAAACTGTTGCAGATGCAGTTGTTGGACTAGCACCAGAAGCAGGGAAAGTTAATAAGGTAGTTGGCGGGAATTGTTGTGCTTGAACTGAATTTGCATAAGTTGTAGATTTTTGCGCTTCATATCCAACCTGTGCATTAAAAGACAGATCACCACCACGAGTAATATTCTGTTGTAGGTCAACAGTATTGGTCCAAACCCAGTTAAATAAACGGGTATAGTATGAAAATGCCCTACCATTAGAGGCAGCTCCATCACCATGTAATGGGTTATTATATTGATCTTCTTCCAAAACATTATAATCTATACCAAACTGAGATTTAAACTTCAGGTTTTCCATGATCTTGTATTCAGCATAAGTGCTTCCACGAATACCAGCCTGACGTAAAAACCTTTTATCAATATCAGATAAAGCGATCGTATTATGCAATCCACCCAGATTGGTGAAATTGTATGAACCATCTGCATTATAGGCAGAACGGGTAGGTAATAAGAAATAAGAAGAAAGTACAGGGTTACCAAAAGCACCACCTGCTAAAGGTGCTCTCTGACTAACCACACCAATATTCATATCCACGCCAATTTTCAGTTTATCAGTTGCATTATTAATCACACTGATCTGGCCATTGGTTCTGGAAAGTTTAGAATTGATGGTTGTACCATCCTGCACAAAACGACCGGCAGATACGAAGAAGGTAGTTTTTTCATTACCCCCTGAAGCACTTACGTTATATTGTTGTTGCGTACCATTACGGCTCACATTATCTAACCAACTATAATTGATACCGCTGTTGCCTCCTAAAGAAGCAAGAGTAGCTGTTATTACAGCCTGCGATTGTCCAAGATTAACCAGGCCTTCACGTGTAATATCAATATATTGTTGTGCACTAAGTGGTTTATACTTTGGATTGGTATAAGCTGTATTGCTCTGACCAATTTCTGTATCAAACCTGAACTTAGTCTTACCTGCTTTACCTTTTTTAGTTGTTACTACAATTACACCATTGGCAGCGCGGCTACCATAGATCGACTGAGAAGCGGCATCTTTCAATACAGAGATGCTTTCAATGTCGTTGGGGTTTAAAGTACTTAACAGATTACCGGTAGTTTGTAAACGAGAAGCATCGCCTGTATTAACAGGTATACCATCAATTACCCATAATGGGTTACTACTACCATTGATAGAACTGATACCACGAATGATGATATTTTGAGAAGCTCCAGGTTGTCCGGAAGCAGCAACTGACTGTAAACCGGCTACTTTACCCTGAAGGGCTTTATCTACAGAGGAAAATGGCAGACTCTCGATATCTGCAGCTTTCAATGTAGCTACAGAACCGGTAAGATCTGATTTCTTTTTGGTACCATATCCAACTACTACAACTTCTTGCAAGTCTTGTGTAGTTGAACGCATGGCAACATTGATACTGGTTTTAGTACCTATGGCCACTTCCTGATCTGTAAAGTTCAAAGAAGAAACAACCAATGACTTACCAGTTGAAGGTACATTGATAGAGAAACTTCCGTCAGAGCCGGATGTTGTACCTACCGTAGTGCCCTTCACCAATATGGAAGCATTGGCAATAGGATTGTTTTTGTCGTCGGTAATTTTCCCTTTTACCGTACGTGTCTGTGCGGCTATTTGCGTAATAGCCAGTACAACACAGAAGAACATGGTGAGCAATTTTCTCATAATTCAGTTTTTAGTGTTTGCGGGGGCGTAAATTAGTTAAAGAAAGCATAACATAACGCTAATGACAGCATAATGTTGGCTTTTGCTGCAACTTTTAAATAATTCTGATGGAAATAATCGGTTTTCGTAAATTAAAACTTTCATTTTCAACCAAATACAAAAAAACCAGGCCATTAATTAATTGGCCTGGTTTAAAAAATTATATATAATTAATTTTATATAAATATTATTATATATGCATATTTAATTGTCTTTGCACAAAGTATTTAAAGAAAGTTCTGTATTAGAAATTGGCCAGATATACCCCTGATCTGCTGGAGTTTTGGCTGCTGCACTTCCTTTGGCAGGTATGGTTTGCAATAAGCGCATTAGATCGCCATTACGCAGGCCTTCCCCAACAAATTCAATTCTTCTTTCCAATAAAATGGCATTGATCAAATCTGCAGCAGTTGCAAAGCTGGCCGGAGTATAAGTGATAGCAGCATCAGAACGGTTTCTAACAGCACTCAATAAAGCCACTGCCTGCGCATCCACAGCATTGGCCACACGTACTTTAGCTTCTGCCAGGTTTAACAATACCTCAGGATAACGGATTACAATCGGATAATCAGTATAAGGTGAAGGAGCAGTGTATTTTGACAGATACCTTTTACCGGTTACTGCATTGGTAAACACAAAGCCTCTCCTTTTATCTGTTGTGGACCAGTTTGTATTGGCTATAATACCCGATGCATTCATTGAAAATTCCGCTGAACCTACAGAACCATTATTATAAAAATAAAAACCTAATTGGTTTTGACCGCCGGGATTGTCACCCGCTGTAGCAGACATTGGCAATGAAAAAATAGACTCAGTAGTAGTATAAGCTGTAAATACATTGGCCACGTTGGCTTGTAAAGCATGCGCCACACCGGTTGAAGCAGTAAATGGTGCAGAAGCGCCAACTATTTTATTGGCTTCTGTAATTACATTGGGGTATTGCTGCATACTTAGGTATACCCTTGTTTTTAATGCAATAGCTGTATTTCTGTGCGCACGGGTTGTATTCAAAACTGCAGTTGTATAAGTAAGAGGAAGACCTGTTTCAGCTTCATTCAAATCTTTCACAATTTGTGCATATACTTCCGCAACCGTACTTCTGGCTAGGTCAGAAAAACCAGCACCCTTAATAGCTGTTAAACGAAGAGGTACACCTGGCTTGCTTCCTGCACCATCTGCAAATGGTCTGGCATAATACTGCAATAAAGTATAATAACTCAGTGCCCTGATCAACTTAGCTTCTGCAATATAATTTGCAGCCAAAGCTGGTCCAACAACAGATGATCCTTTGCTACTCATACCTTCCAGAAAAATATTACAAATATTGATGGTATAGTAAGCTTGCGACCATAGATTCAATACAGCTGTAGCAGTATTGGTGGGGTTATTATTCCAGACATCTGCCCCTGTAACTAAATTGGTGGTTTCATTGATGAAATCTTCTCCCCTGATATCTCCATAAATAATACCACGGCCGCCATAAAACTGACCGCTTTTCAAGGCACCATATAAGGATAGAACCTGGTTGGAAATACGGCTGGGTGTGTCAAATGCTGATGCATCTGTAACAGAAGTTTGTGGGGTAGGATTAAGCAATTCACGCTGGCATGAAATACTAAACACTGTACACAAACCCAATGTGATCAAGTATTTAAAATTATTTTTCATTTTGTTTACGTTTAATTTTTTTGAATACACTTTTAGAAGCCCACGTTTAAACCTACTGTAATGGTACGTGCATTACCAATCGTATTTCTATCCACACCCTGACCAGTAGTTGAATTACCATTGGAAGAAACTTCAGGATCAGGCCCTGGGTATTTAGACCAGATGGCAAGGTTCTGTCCGCTTACATAAAAGCGTAAATTATTCAGCTTCACTTTATCTAATATGTTTTTAGGCAAATTATAACTGAGTGTAATATTTCTAAGTTTCACAAAATCTCCTTTAAACACATTGATGTCCATTGGAATGGCAGAACCATTGGATACGTTATCGAGATATACCGGTTTAGGTATACTTGTAACATCACCTGGCTTCTTCCATGCAGTTAATACATCTACATGGTTATTCCAGAAACGTTGGTCGTGTAAACCTGCATTGGTACCATAATACACATAAAAGTCAGCCTGATAGGTTAATAAAATATTCAGGTCAAATCCTTTGTAACGGAATGTATTGTCGAATCCACCATAAATCTTGGGAATGGTATTCTGGTAGTAAACACCATCAGCACCCTGACTGATAGAAGTTGCACCGCCAGGTCCAACATACCTTGTACCATCTGGATTAGAATAATTAAACTGACCAGCTGGAGCTACAAATTGATACAAAACCTTATTGCCTGCAGAATTGATGAAAATTCTTCTGCCTGTTGCAGGATCAACACCTGCTGATCTAACCACAAATAAATAACCTAATGGATAACCTACTTTGGTTCTGTTTACACTTTCCAAACCAGAAGTAGATGTGATGATTTCTGGTAGGGTAGGATCTAATGCAGTAACATTATTCTTTACAGAAGTGATGTTAAAAGAAGATGTCCAGGTAAAATCTTTCCCTTGAATTGGGGTACCGTTTATGGTAAACTCCAACCCTTTATTATACATAGAACCTACGTTGGCAGGTACAGAACCAATACCAGTTGAAGGTGATTGGGTAACATTCAAGATCAATTCATCAATATCATTCTTAAAATAATCAACCTCAATACTTAACCTGTTTTTAAGAAAACCCATGCTAAAGCCTACATCTAGTTTCTTACTGGTTTCCCATTTCAATTGCGGGTTTCCTGCAGAACTAAAAGCTAGGGTTGCCAAATTTCCATAAATACCAGAACCGAAAGTTGAGAATGTGCTATAGTCACCTATACCACCAATATTTCCCACTTTACCATAGCTACCCCTGATCTTGAAATTGCTGATCACATTATCCAGTTTGCTGCTTGCCCAGAAATCTTCCTGAGAAACTTCCCATGCTGCTGATGCACCCCAGAAAACCCCTTTTTTCTGTCCAAGAGCAGAATATTCATCCTGACGCACATTACCTCCTAAGAAGTACTTTTTATTGAAATTATAATTCAACCTTCCAAAGCTGGATAAGAGATAGTTCTCTCCGAAACCTAAGCCAGAAGGATTATTTACTGTAAAACCTGCCTGTATAACTGTATAAGCCGGATCAGATAAGGTTTGTCTGTTCAATCCAAATCCTTGTGAAGTTCTTCTTTGTTGTTCACTTCCAATTAACACACTAAGATTGTGTTTACTGGCAAAAGTGTAATCAAATTGTGCCGTGTTTGTCCAGATAGTTGAATTGTTTTTTGAAAAAGTTGCACTGGCACTTCCAGCAGCAGAAAAACCATCTCCGTGAAATGGATTCTGGAAAAGATCATTATCAACATATAGATAATCAATGCCATATAAAGATTTCAATGTAAGAAAGCTGAATGGTTTTACCTGAAGATAAACGTTTGATTGCACATGGTTGTTTTCGCTATTTGAGCGGTTCAAAGCAAGAATTTGAGCAGGATTGTAGAAACCAACCTGTGGCAATTTATTACTCATAGAACCAACCACATTATTTGCAGCGATATTAAAGCTACCATCATTCCTATAAGGAGAAACATTCGGGGCATTTACAATGGCAATTCTACCCAATCCCGCAGTATTAAAAGCTTCCCCATTTAAAGAACCGGATGAAGCAGAAGCTAAATTCGATTCATTTGAATAAGAAATTTTTGCTCCGATAGTAATAGCTTTACTTACTTTACTGTCTACATTAAACAATATATTTCTACGATAGAAGTCATTTTTCTGAATGATACCTTGTTGTGCGGTATAACCTGCAGAAAAATAGTAAGTAGTATTTTCATTACCGCCTTGTACACTTACACTATGGCTATGGGAAAATCCCTTGCGATAGATATAATCGTTCCAATTGGTATTGATAGGTTGCCCATCAGCACCATTGGTTCTTTGAAATGGATTTGCACCTAATGAGGCCAATTGACCAGGGTTATTACTTACTGCACTGTTTTTATAATCTGTGTATTGTTGCGCATCTAAAACATCTGGTAATCCGTATGCTTCGGATGAACCCATCCAGCCATCATAGGTTACCCTTGCTTTACCAGATTTACCTTTTTTGGTTGTGATAAAAACCACACCATTAGCTGCACGACTACCATAAATAGCGGTAGCTGCGGCGTCTTTAGCAATATCAATACTTTCAATATCATTGGGGTTAATACTTGCCAGGGCATTACCTGCAGCACTTGTTGCACTAACATCCCCAGTAAAAGTGGGAACTCCATCAACAACAATCAATGGATAAGAACTCAAAGAAATAGAATTGGTTCCACGAATACGAAATACCGGCGGTGTATTTAAAACACCATTGGGTACGGTAATCTGCACACCTGCTGCACGACCAGCCAATGCAGATTCAAAACTCTGATTGGGTTTTTGTGCAACCGCAGCGCCTGCAACTGTTACAGTACTTCCTGTTAATTCTTTTTTCCTTTGTGTACCGTAACCCGTTACCACTACTTCAGATAAAGCAGCG
The DNA here is from genome assembly GCA_943371675.1 of Chitinophaga pinensis. Classification (GTDB taxonomy): domain Bacteria; phylum Bacteroidota; class Bacteroidia; order Chitinophagales; family Chitinophagaceae; genus Sediminibacterium; species Sediminibacterium pinensis_I. The sequence continues at coordinate 66,083 of CALRVT010000001.1, forward strand.
GAACTGGAAATAAGTCTTACCGAAATGGATGACTTACCACCAATAGCTACCATTTGTTCTTCCAATCCGATATAGGCAAATTGAAGATTTCTTGCCTTGTCGGAAACTTTGAGGGAGAATTTCCCAGAAGGATCACTCACAGAAGTTCCGGAAACCTTTCTGTCGTTATCCAATACATTAATAGTTACACCTGCTAGGGGTGTACCTTTTTCATCAGTTACCGTTCCGGTAACAGTTTTGCCGCCTTGTGCAAAAGACTGTCCCAGCAACAGTGTCAAACACAATAGCAGCGCTAAAGATTTTCTCATGAGCAGTAGTTTTAGTTTAGTAAATACCAAATTATGACAGAAATGTTAATCCAAGAGCTGCATCTAGCGTTTTTGATTTTTGAAATCCGAAAAAAGTCGAATTGTTACTTAAAATTGGCTTAATTAGTCAATTTTACCCCTGTTTTTTAAGTTTTTTCTTTGTAGAAGTGCTGAGAATCAGTACAGGAAGCAAAATCAGGTTGGTAAGCGTTCCTACTATCAATGTAAGGGATGTTAGCCAGCCTAGCGCCTGTGTACCCCCAAAATCGCTGAAACAGAAAATGATAAAACCTGCTATCAGCACCAGTGAAGTATAAATAATACTGATGCCAGTGTGGCGTATAGTTTGAACCAATGTGTGCGGGATATTTCCATTTAAATGAGGGAGTTCCTGTTTATAATTGATCAGAAACCTTATGGTTACATCAATAGCTATGCCAAGTGCTACGCTGAAAACCAGAACAGTAGAAGGTTTTAGCGGCACACCCATCCATCCCATCACTCCAGCAGTAACCACAAGTGGAATCAAATTGGGTATTAATGAGCAAATCAAAATACGAAATGAACGAAAAAGATAGAACATGCAAATAGTGATCAATAGAAAGGCCCATAAGATACTTTCCTTCAAACCCTTTATTATAAAACTGGACCCTTCCAAAAAACTTACACTACTGCCAGTAAATGTTATTTTGTAGGAAGCAGTATCAAATATTTCCAATGATTTTTTTTCAAACTCTTTCAATAATAGAGGTAATCTTATACTACCAATATCTTTCATATTCACACTAATTCTGGCAGTTTGTTTGTTACTGTCCATAAAACTGTTCATCATCTGAGAAAAACTATTGCGGGATTTTACAGCTCCACTATCCGGCTTAGATTTTAAATAAGGTGCCATAAAAACCAGATCAGATTCATAAGGTATGGCATAACTCATACTATCTCCATCATAATAGGCCTGCTTGGCAAATTTTAAACCTTCAACAAACGATAAAGGCCTTGCTGTTGCTGCATTCAGAGCGATATAAGTTGATAGTTCATCCATTCGTGTTATGGTTTGCAAATTGCGCATCAAACCATTTTTCTTTTTCGTGTCCACTACAATTTCCAAGGGCATTACGCCTCCAAAATTATTTTCAAACCATTTAAGATCTGTGTATACCTTGTCATTTTTCGGCAAATCGTCAACAATAAAACCTTCACTTTTAATTCTAAAAATACCCAAAATAGCCACCAATGTTATGATTGCAGTAACTCCATAAACCCATCCAGCATGATGAAATGTCCATTTCTCAATGCGCAACAATACTTTTTCTAAAAATTTATTGTCGAGATATCTTGTATGCTTCTCTTTAGGTGGTGGTAAGAAACTCAATACTGGAGGAATAAAAATTAGTGAGATGAGGAATAATACCATGATATTAATTCCGGCAACTGCACCAAACTCTTTTAACAAAGCACTATTGGTTAAAGCAAATACAGCGAAACCAATAGCAGCAGCGATATTACAGAAGAGGGTAACAATGCCCATCCTGCCTACCATTGTTATCAAAGCTTTATCCTTATCATTTAAATCACGGTAAGCAGTGTGGTATTTATTCAAGAAATAAATGCAATTTGGGATACCGATAACAACAATAAGCGGAGGAATCAAAGCAGTTAATAAGGTGATCTTATACCCTAGTAATACGATAGTAGCCATACTCCAGATCACACCCATACTTACTACCAATAAACTCATGATAGTGGCACTGATGGATCTAAAAAATAGGGATAAAGTAATGACCAGTAAAATCATGGAGCCAATAAGAAACCATTTCATTTCATCTTTGATACGATTACCAATGGTTGTTCTGATAAATGGCAGTCCACTATTGTAAACAGCTATTCCGGTATTTTGCTCAAAACTTTTAACCTTTGCCAGTATATCATTTATTAACCTTGTTCTACTATCACTATTGATGGTGTCTTTGTTAACAGAAACGGCTAATAAATAACTCTTAGTTTCAGGATTATACAATAGCTCCCTGTAAAATGGCAGGTTTTCAAAAACCGCCCTATCACTATCCAAATTATTTTGTAATGAATAAGGAGCATGGAAAATTTTTACAGGCACTAATTTTTGTGCAGCAGGATCATTTTCTAAATTAATTACTTCCGGAATACTTAATATTTCAGTAACACCTGCTACTTTTTTTAATTCTTTGTGCAGCTTAGCAACTTCATTGAAAAAATTAAGCTTATAAAAATTACTGTCTGCCACTCCAATTACCATGGTATTGCCATCACCACCAAATTTTTTTAGAAAAGCCTGATAGTCCCTGTACTTTGGATTATCTGTAGGCAAAGCCCTACTAAAATCATAACTCAACTTCACTTTTGAAGCCTGCCAACCCATAAAAAGAGTAGCCAATAACAAAATGCCTAATAATGCATGTCGGAACTTCAAAATAAACTTACCTGCCTGATACCACATGTAGAAAAAGTTAATAGGTGAATTACTACAAAGAAAGCGATAAAAAAGCAGAAGAAATACAGTTGAAAAAACGGCCTTTTCGGTTGTTTACACGGAGATTTGGTTTGGCCGAATATACTACTCGAATTAAGGGGTAAATTTAACTACCAAATTCTATGAAAAACCCAAGACAAATATTGTTATTGGGAACTTGTCTTTTGTGGTATCCTTTATCCGTTGTTTCGCAAAATATAAGTTCATTGTGTCCGAATACCGCACTAGCCCCAGTGTTTAAGCAGGATTTTGGGCAAGCCCTATCCCCTTCTAATACTTCAACAGCTCCAGCTGGTTCTACAAATTATAATTTTGGCTCTGTTGGTTCCGATGGAAATTATGTATTGACCCCTTTGGTAGATAATGCCAATAAAAACGACTGGACAAAAGGCGGTGATCATACCGGCAATACCAATGGCAATATGTTTCTGGTAAATGCCGGTGGGGGAAAATCAATTTTTTTTACACAGGTAGTAACTGGCTTATGTCCGGGTAGTAGTTTTAATTTTTCTGCATGGATCGCCAATGTGAATACTTCCAAAACACAGGCTGTTTGTGGTGCAGGTCTGGTATATCCAAAAGTGATTTTTAATATCAAAGATTTATCCGGTAATGTTCTTGGCACCATCACAACAGATAGTTTACCATTATCGCCGGATAATGGTCCCGCAAACTGGAATCAATATGGTTTTCAGTTTTCGTTACCCTCTGGCATTACTTCTTTGGAACTAGAGATGGTTGATTTTCATGGTGGGGGTGCAGCTTGTGGCAATGACCTGGCCTTGGATGATATTCTCTTTTCTGTTTGTACCCCACAAACCTTAATTGGTTTAACAACACCATCCAGTATTTGTGCCGGATCCAACACACAAATTAATTCCAGCATTTTAAATAGTCCTTACTCATCACCAGCTTTTCAATGGCAGAAAAGTGATGATAACGGCAATACCTGGAATAATATCGGAACACCTGGTGTAACAGCGAATTCCTTTTCACTCAACAATGTGAACCCTACTGATGGTGGAATGTACCGCGTAATTGCCGGACCAGATCTAGCTTCCCTTTCTACATCGAGTTGTATTTCTTCTTCTAACATTATTAATTTAGAAGTAAAGGCTAATCCCACCATTGTCTTAACTAATAACGGGCCAGTATGTTCAGGAATGCCCCTCGAATTACATTCATCTGTAACAGGTGCCATTCCTCCATTTCAATATAATTGGACAGGGCCCAACTCATTTTCTTCTATTGATGCGAATCCAACCATTGCCGCTTCCACTATTTCTGCAACAGGAACCTACCAACTTCAAGTTACTGACATTAATAGTTGCACAGCAACCATCAGCACGAATGTTATAGTAAATGAATCACCTGTTTTAAATTTACAAAACCAGCAACAGAATCTTTGTTCAAATTCATTTTCTCAAATTATATTAAGTAGTTCCATAAATGGCTCCCTTTTTAGTTGGCAATCAGTTATCATTTCAGGTATGGTTACTGGTAATAATACCATAACAAACACTACGAATAACCAGATCCAGGACCTTTTAGTAAATGCGAATACTTCATCGGCGATCATTAAATACATCATTAACACTACAAGCCCTTCGGGCTGTAGTGCCATTGATTCAACATTAGTAACAGTTTCTCCCTCACCATCCATTGCCTATGCAGGTTCAGATCAAACCATTTGTGATTCAAGTACAATATCACTTAATGCAAGTATACCTTCTATAGGCAGTGGAATCTGGTCATTAATATCTGGGCCTTCTTCCGTAATTTTTAGTGACGCAACTTCACCTACTTCTTCGGTTAATGGTTTAATTCCCGGAGTTTATCTTTTAAAATGGAACATCACCTATTCCAATTGTGCCAATACTTCAGATACGGTTGCTATTACTGTATCATTGCCTCCAACCATTGCCAATGCAGGCGTTGATCAAACTATTTGTATTTCTTCTAATACAAACCTAATGGCCAATACACCTCTAGTGGGCATTGGTACTTGGTCATTGATCTCTGGGGCTTCAACCATTGGTTTTGCTGATATTCACTTGCCTAATTCTGCAGTTTTCGGTTTGATTATTGGAACTTATCAAATGGTTTGGACCATTTCAAATGGTAATTGTATCGAATCAAAAGATACCGTAACCATCAATGTTCTTCCACCTCCTTCAATTGCCAATGCAGGCCTTGATCAAACAATTTGCAATTTGAATTCCACATCACTCAGTAGCAATATTCCTGCCATAGGTTTGGGCAGATGGTCCTTTGTTTCCGGACCATCCTCAGTAGTTTTCAGTGATTCCACTTCTGTTACATCTTCAGTTAGTGGATTGATACCTGGCATATATCTTTTAAAATGGACCATCTCCAATGCCAACTGTGCCAGTTCTTCAGATACAGTTACCATAACTGTATTAACGCCTCCTACCCCAGCTAATGCTGGTGCTGATCAAATTATCTGTAATACATCAACTGCAACTTTATTGGGCAATACCCCCATTAATGGTATTGGAACCTGGTCATTGATCGCAGGAACATCAAGTGTTATTTTTTCAGATATTCATTTACCGAATACTTCAATAACGGGATTGGTTAACGGGTCTTATCAATTGGTTTGGACAATAGCTAATGGTATTTGCATCGATTCAAAAGATACCGTAACCATCAATGTTCTTCCGCCCACTTCAATTGCCAACGCAGGCCTTGATCAAACAATTTGCAATTTGAATTCCACATCACTCAGTAGCAATATTCCTGTAATTGGTTCGGGCAGATGGTCCTTTGTTTCAGGACCATCCTCAGTAGTTTTCAGTGACTCTTCTTCAGTTACATCTTCAGTTAGTGGATTGATACCAGGCATATATCTTTTAAAATGGACCATCTCCAATGCCAACTGTGCCAGTTCTTCAGATACAGTTACCATAATAGTATTATCGCCTCCTACCCTAGCTAATGCTGGTACTGATCAAATAATTTGTAATACTTCTAATACAACTTTATTGGGCAATACCCCTGTTAATGGTATCGGAACCTGGTCATTGATCGCAGGAACATCAAGTATTATTTTTTCAGATATTCATTTACCGAATACTTCCATCACAGGATTGGTTAATGGGTCTTATCAATTGGTTTGGACAATAGCTAATGGTATTTGCATCGATTCAAAAGATACCGTAACCATCAATGTTCTTCCGCCCCCTTCAATTGCCAATGCAGGCCTTGATCAAATAATTTGCAATACAGATAAAATTTTGTTACATGCCAATACACCTGTTATTGGAATAGGCAAATGGAATTTGTTATCTGGTTTAAATGCACCTACAATTAGCCAATTAGATTCTGCAAATACAGAAGTATCTGGCATAGTTGCAGGAACATACCAATTTGTATGGCAAATTAACTCTTCTGTATGTGAAGCAAATAAAGACACAGTTCAGATTACCATATTGCCGGCAATTTCAAATATCATTGACACTTCAACACAAACAGTTTGCTTTGGCAGTAAAGTGATTTTGAATGGACAAACAGGTTCGGGCGGGAATAATATCTTTATCTACCAATGGGAGAAAAGCATTGATGGAATAAATTGGGTTTTATTGCAAGATGGTGCAAACAAAGACTATTCATTCGAAGCCGCAAATTCAAACTATTTTAGAAGAGTTCTTTATTCAGCCAATTGCATTTCAGTTAGTCAGGTAGTTTTCATTTCTACACAAAGTGCCTTGTCTGGAAATTCAATAAGCAGTAATCAGGAAATTTGCTTAGGCGACCCGTTTACAAAATTAACAGGTTCAGTTCCTTCTGGGGGAGGAGGTTCCTATAATTATCAATGGGAGATGAAAGCTGCTTCTGATCAAATATGGCATCCAATTGATCAAGCCAATAAAATAAATCTGGATCCATTTTCAATTTTAACAACCACCAATTTCAGACGTGTTATTAATACTGCTTACTGTACCGGCTTTTTTGCAGATACAAGTAATGAAATTACCATAACCGTTAGACCACATGCAAAAGCCGAATTAATATTAGGCAGCTTACAGGGCTGTGCTCCATATTTGATTGATAGTGTACAAATAAAATCCAAGCTATTCCCTGAGAATAATAAAAACTATCAATGGTATATCAACAATTCATTAACTGCAAGCAGCGATTTCTTCCCAAGTTACATGCTTACAAAAGATTCAATTCAAATCATGTTGGTTGCCAATAGCATTTTTGGATGTAAATCAGATACAACCAAAGCCCTATTCTCCATTTATGTAAAGCCAAAGCCAATCATACAACTAAGTGATACATCAGGTTGCGGACCATTGGCAGTAAACATCAAAAACGAAACCGAACTTTCTTCGAAATTTATATTTCATTGGGATTTGGGAAATGGCACACAATCAAATCTCACGGATCCAGGAAACATAGTTTATAATAGTGCCCTATCTCTTTTGGATACAGTGTATCAAATAAAATTAAAAGCAACTGGTAAATGCGATACCGTATATGAAAATAGAACCATCACAGTAAAGAGTAAACCTAAGGCCGATTTATCTGTGAACATTTTAAATGGATGTTCGCCTATGCAAGTACTCTTTCAAAATAAATCAATTGCAGAAAACGGTTCTTTCCAGCTTTTATTTGGAGATGGAAAATCAGGTATCTTATCATTAAATGATTCACTCATACATACATACCATAGCGGACAAATAATTTATTTTCCTGCAAAACTTATTGTTTCAAATCAATGTGGCATCGATTCCATTATCAAACCGATAAAAACATTACCTAATCCAGTATCTGTTTCACTTAAATTAAATGATACGGCTGTTTGTGGCGCACCATTTACACTGGCGGTTCAAAATAAAACAATTGCATCCAAAAAAATAAGTTGGGAATGGGGTGATGGTTCAGTTTCTACTATAACAAATACTACAGAACCGATTGCACATACTTACGATAAAACCGGCAACTATATCATAAAAAATAAAATAACCAGTTCCTGCAGCGACTCGGTGGTTTATCGTCCGGTATTTATTTACACTTCTGTTAAAGCAAGGTCAGACAATGCCATAAAAATTGCATGCCTTGGCGAAAAAATAAGTTTCATTAACCAATCAGACTCTTCTCTTTCTTTTATCTGGGACATGGGCGATAAAACAAAATCATATGAAAGGAGTCTGATACATAACTATTATCAGGCAGGAAATTATATCACGAAACTAACAACATGGATTCATCATCCGCAAGTCTCCTGTTTCGATAGTACGTTGATTCCAGTAAAAATTAATAGTCAGACCAAAGGAAAATTCACCCTTTCAGATACCATTGGAAACTGTTTGCCATTTAAGCTTACAGTTCATAACCAAAACTTACCTGCATTGCAAACAAATTGGAACTGGGGAGATGGTAGTTTTGGTACAGGGGATACTGCAACACACCAGTTTACAGCAAACGGCACTTATAAGGTTATTATGACATCCTTATCATCTGGTGGGTGTTTGTATATTGACTCTTCTTTTATACATGTAAATGCACCAAATGCTTCGTTATCTTATAAAGGAGGTGTTTACTGTTCGCTTAAAAATGATATTAGTTTTACTGCTCAGGCTAACAATACTGATTCTATCAAATGGAATTTTGGAGATGGTACAATTATAACCACTAAAGAAAAAACTGTTTCACACCAATATACAAATCGAGGTATTTTTCTACCTAGTATAACACTCATCAATAGTCTTTCTGGCTGTTTAGTACCAATAACGGTTTCTGACACCATCAAAATGGATGAAGTAAAAGCGGATATACAATTATCAGCAGTGTACGATTGTGGAAAAACAACTTATCAGTTAAAAGATAAAAGTGAATCCTTTTTCCCTATCATACAAAGGAACTGGTTGATTGATCAAAAAAGCATGCAAGATAAAAAGGAATTTTCCTATACTTTTCAAAAACCAGGTGAAAACCAAACAACTATTCGAGTAAAAACCGCGAATGGTTGTATGGACAGTATTCAAGCACGGTTTAAAGTAAATATTTACCAGTTTCCGCAGGCTAATATTAATGCGATCAATGAAGCTTGTATGAATAATATTATGGAACTCACATCAGAAGTGAATTCTGTTGATTCTATTAAAGCCCGTTTTTGGAATCTTGGAAATGGCACCAATGCAACCGATTCAATTGTGAAAGTATATTATTATAATGAAGGAAAATACACCATCAAATTAACAGTTGCCACCATAAATAGTTGCTACGATTCAGCATTCAAACAACTTACAATTCATCCAAAACCAACTATTAGTCTGGCTCCCGAACAAATACTCTGTAAGGGTGACTCAGTTATTTTACGTGCAAATGGTGCAAAGAGCTATATCTGGAAAGACCAGAACAACAAGGTTATATGTAATAATTGTTCTGAAACAATTGTTCAACCTAGTAAAAATACAAGATACAATGTTATCGGATATTCAGAATATGGTTGTAGTAATATAGCATCAACCAGCATCAGAGTAATACCTCCTCTCAAACTTTCTGTAAAAACACCCGATACTTTATGCGTAGGTGAATCGAAACGATTACTGGTTTCAGGAGGTGCCAGCTATGAATGGAAAGCAGAACCAAGCTTGAACAACACCAAGAGTCCATCCCCCATTGTTTCACCATTGGTAACGACCACTTATCAGGTAAAGGCAAAAGACAATTACCAATGTTTTACAGATAGTGCAGAAATAAAGATAGTTGTTGGCAAAGCCACATCCATTTCTATTGGCAGAGACACGGTAGTATTATCAGGTGTGCCTGTGCAGTTAAAAGCTTTCAGTAATGTAAATGATATTAAAAAATGGCAATGGAAAGGGAATGCCAGTTTCTCATGCCTTTTCTGTCCGGAACCAACTGCAAAAATTGTATTCGATGAGTGTCTTACTTGCACTGCAACCAATATTTATGGATGTATCAGTACGGATACTGTTTGTATAAAAACATTTTGTCCCAATTCTGAAGTGTTTATACCCAATGCCTTTTCACCTGATGGTGATGGCATCAATGATCTTTTGATAGTGCAGGGAAGGGGTTTGAAACAAGTAAAAAGTTTTCGTATTTATAACCGTTGGGGCGAACTGATATTCGATAAAGTAAATTTTTATCCGGGCGATATTGCCAGTGGCTGGAATGGAAAAATCAGAGGGGCTGCTGCCCCGCATGATGTATACGTTTATATCTGTGAAGTGTTGTGTGAGAGAGGTATTCCGGCAACATTTAAAGGAAATGTAGCAATTCTTAAATAAAAGACCATGCTAAAAAAATATATTTATTGGTCACTTATATTTTTTGTTCAAATAGAAGTCTTATTTGCACAGGATTTTACATTTTCCCAATTTTATGAACAACCCCTCCTCAGAAACCCGGCACTGGCAGGTGTCTTTAACGGCGACCTTCGGGTAGCGATGGCATACCGCGATCAATGGAGCAGTATCACAGTACCCTACCGTACTACATCTTTAAGTGTGGAATATAAGATCCCCATCGGTAGTGCGCAGGATGTTCTCACCATCGGTTCACAGATGAGTATGGATGGTGCAGGAGATATCAGACTAAAACGAACTCAATTCTTGCCTGTTATTAATTTTCACAAATCCCTCAGCGGAGAAACGAATACATATTTATCGCTTGCATTTATGGGCGGACCTGTTTCCAGCCAATTTGATGTTTCACAATTAAAATTGGGTGATCAATTTGTGGGTGGTTCCTATAACGCATCTAATAGTTCTATGCAACCAATTTCAAACAGTGGCTATTCTTATTGGGATATGTCTACAGGACTATGTTTTAGTACAGAGTTTCAAAATAAAGCGAGGGTATATTTTGCAGCAGGGTTGGCACATTTTAGCAGTCCAGTAATCAAATCCGTAACAACTTACAATGCCGGGACTTTAGCACCCAGGTTAAGTTTAAATATTGGCAGCAATGCAATGGTTGGAGAGAGGGGTCATATAATGGCATTTGTTGATTTCTTTTCACAAAATAAACAGCAACAACTATTGGGGGGTGTAATGTATGGGATGGAATTTAGTGAACACCAGGACGAAGAAGCTGCTATTTTATATGTAGGAAGTTTTTTACGTTGGGGCGATGCCCTTATTCCAGTGATCAAGCTTGATTTTAACCATACAAGTTTTGGTATCAGCTATGATGTAAATGTTTCTAAATTAAACGTGGCTTCTAATTGGCGTGGGGGCATTGAAATTACAGCGTCTTACCATGGATTTTTAAAAATCAGGAACTCTACTTTGGATAGAATCAGGTGTGTGCGCTTTTAACCAATCAAAGCAATCCTTTAAGGGTTATCCCAGGCTACATAATGAAATAATAGGCCAATACTTGGCATCCGATACCAACAAATAAGCCTGTATAAATCTCTTTGTTGGTATGATCACTTACCAGGAATCTTGCAGTGCAAACAACACCTGTGATCAAAACACCGATACTCATAGACATACCTAATGGTTGCGCATAATACATGGCTATCAATATAATTGCCGCCATGGCACCGCCAACACCCATAGCATGCAAACTGATCTTGAAATAATTATTGAGAATGAGCCCAAATACAGTTGATGCAAATATGCCCATGTAAAAAAATTTCAAAACAATGGGCTGATCTGTAAAATTTCTACTCAGATAATACATCCACCAATAAAAAAACATAGTGATAACATAAGGCGCAATTCTCTCTTTTTGCGTTCTTAAAAAAATGCTCTCACTAAATTTCAATCGCCATAAAAGAAAAACAGCAAATGCGGGAAAAAAGGCAGTTAACCAGAAAATACTGAACAACCTAAGTCTTAATTGAAATTCCGTTATTCCTGAAAACTCATATGGGAACTGATAAATAAGGAATAGGAATATATAAGTTGGGATAAATAAGGGATGAAAAACATAAGAAACAACTTGCGCAATGAATATAGTAAGCTTAGAATTGCTGGTCTTTGAAATGTCTGTTACCTGGTTCATTGCATTAAAGATAGATCGTAAGTAAAAAGCTTTTGTTAAAAATTTATAATTCCTTTCTAAGCCTTGCTACAGAAACATTTAATTGTTCCCTGTATTTGGCAACTGTTCGTCTGGCAATATTATACCCTTTTTCCTGAAGCATATCCGTTAAAACCTCATCACTTAAAGGCTTTCGTTTGTCTTCTGCTTCTATAATATTACTTAATATTTTCTTTACTTCGCGGGTACTCACTTCTTCCCCACTATCTGTACTAAGGGATTCACTGAAAAAGAATTTTAACCGATAAGTGCCAAATTCAGTTTGTACAAATTTACTATTGGCAACCCTGCTCACCGTTGAAATATCAAGTCCTGTTAACTCAGCAATATCTTTCAATATCATTGGACGCATGGTAGTTTCGTCACCGGTAAGAAAGAATTCTTGTTGGTGTTTCATTATCGCACCCATGGTTCCAATAAGGGTATCCTGCCTTTGTTTGATCATATCAATAAACCATTTGGCAGAATCTATTTTTTGTTTGATAAATAAAACAGCTTCTTTTTGCCTTTTATCTTTTTTACTGCCTTTGTCATAATCCTTTAACATATCACGGTACTCCTCACTGATACGGAGATCCGGGGCATTTTTAGCATTCAGAGACAGTTCCAGTTTACCATTATTATTTAAAATATAGAAATCAGGTACTATATAGCTTTCCGCTTTATTGATCTCTCCGATATTGCCTCCCGGTTTGGGATTAAGTTTGATGATCTGGTTAATCACCTCTTTAATTTGATCATCCGAAAGATTAAGACTTCGCTGAATTTTTTCGTAGTGCTTCTTTGTAAATTCTTCAAAGTATTTTCCCAGAATCTGAATAGCCAATGTAACTGTTTTACCCTCATTTAGCTTTCGCTTTAATTGAAGCTGCAAACATTCCTGCAAGTTACGCGCACCAATACCTGCGGGGTCAAATTGCTGTATTTGTTGTACAAGAAGTTCGATTTCTTTTTCTTCAACCACCATACTCTGTCTAAAGGCAAGGTCATCTGCTATTGAAGATAGTTCTCTTCTTAAATAGCCGTCATCATCCAGACTACCAACAATTTGTTCGGCAATTTTAAAACTACGTTCATCCAGTTCCAGCATTCCAAGCTGGTTTAACAGTAATTCATGAAAACTGGTTTCAACTTTTATAGGAATCACTTTCTGATCGTCCATTTCAGGATAATTATCATCCTTCATTTTATAATCAGCAATCTCACCATCATCATCCACAACATATTCACTGATATCTACATTGTCATACTCTTCTTCACTGCCATCAAGATCGGCATCATCATCGGCTGGCGTATCAAATTCTTCCTGAATATCATCTCCATACTCATCTTCATGCCCTTCTTCATCCATTTCCAGTGCAGGGTTCTCTTCCAGTTCTTCTTTTATCCTTTCTTCTAAATTGGCAGTAGGCACCTGCAACAACTTCATCAACTGAATCTGCTGAGGAGAAAGTTTTTGTAAAAGCTTCTGTTGAAATGACTGACTAAGTGACATAATAAAATTTCCTTTGCAAAGTTCCCTTTAAAGGTGATTATCCCTTTACTTTATATTGTAAATTTACATACAAAAGAAAACAACCCAATAGTGAAACCAATTTGTTTGTTTGTGAATTTATTGCTAATACTGAGTTTGAGCAGTTTTGCGCAACAAGGTCCAATTTCATGGAATGGGAATCAGAAAAATTTGGATAGCCTTAAAACAATGCCAATACGATTATTGCCAGACAATTATTACGCAAGCTACCTTGCATTTTTTTGTAAAAAAGAATTGGCATTAGAAAAGCTAACCAAAGTTCCTTTCAGGTTTCGTTTAGGGAGTCTGGATTATGTAAATGCTTTAGAATCTAAAAATCAAAAAAATACGCAACCCATGAAACAGGTCATCAAAAATCAATCATTTTGATTTGCTTTTCTTGGGCTATTTTCAAAAATTGTTCCATCATAAGTAGTTGATCTTCTTTTGTCATCCATTTCAAATCAACATGTTGGCTAAAACTACTTTCCCGATAAAAAGTGATCCCGCCGCTTTTCTCTTTTTTAATCCAACGTATATCTTCCCAGATAACAACTACAATACTTGTTGATTTTTCATTTAATAACCATTGGATTTTGTTGTTATCCAATTCGATGAAAAGAGGCTTTCTCCCTTTAATCATTCGGATACCATTGCCGATTGCATTAACAGCAAGAATAACTGAGATAAATTCTCGCCAATTAAATTTTCTTAGAATGACTCCAAGTACAATAAGGGTAAACCCTAATACTAATAATAAGTATCCGGATATTTTTTCTCTCCTTCTTTTAGAGGCAGGAATGTTTTCGATAAAACGGGGCATGCTTTCAATGCATTTTTATAACTGCTCTTTTATCACTTTGTTTATGGCAGCAACCATTTTCTCGCCTTTGTCATTAATTTGATCCTCAGTCCATAAAAGACTGATAGCAGTAGATATACACTTGCTCATAATACTATCTGAACCCGGGTATTCTATCTCTTTTAATTGTAATAATGCATCTTTCTGAAGATCACTGATCGCATGCAAGGTTTTGGCATTTTTTAAATGATCCCATTTACTCAAGTAATGCCAATTGTTAACAAACCAGTAGAAATTGCCTGCTAAAATACCTTGTGCTTTAAATTCTTCAACAACAGCTTTTGTTAACTTTTCTGAAGGCAGAAACCAGCTCAAGAAACTACAACTATCATCACCACCCTCAGGTACTTTCCGGAAACTTAGTTCAGGAATTTTTTCGAGCTGTTTTTTCAAAAGATGGTTATTCCTTTTTTGTATTTCCAGAAATGTGTCGAGCTTTCGAATTTGTGCTACCCCTACTGCTGCATGCAATTCACTAATTCTATAATTATACCCTATATATGGATGTAAATCTGCACCCCTGTCAACACCTGCATGATCATGCCCATGATCTGTGTAAGCATCTGATTTAATATATATATCCTGGTTGTTGGTCATTACCACACCACCTTCTGCACAAGTAATCATTTTTACAAAGTCAAAAGAAAAAGTTCCTGCATCGCCGATGGTGCCCAATGATTTTCCTTTATATTTTCCGCCTATACTCTGACAAGCATCTTCTAATAAAAGGAGTTTATGTTCTTTGCAAATCTCATTCAGCGCATCCAAATCAGCCATACTACCGCACATATGCACGGGCATAATACATTTTGTTTTATTGGTGATGGCAGCACGGGCTGCAGCTGGATTAATGGTTAGGGTTTGATCTATGTCCACCAATACAGGAATGGCCCCTACACTTAAAACTGCTTCAAAACTGGCTACAAAAGTGAAAACCGGCATGATCACTTCATCCCCATAACCAACACCCAAAGCTGCCAATGCGGTTGTTAATGCCGATGTGCCACTGGAAGTCAACTGCGCGTAAGAGCATCCAAATCTTGTTTTAATGGCTTCTTCCAATTCTTTGGCTTTCCAGATGCCCTTTCTGGGTCCATCAAAACCATAACGCATCAGAATACCTGTTTCCAGTACATCATTTACTTCCTTTCTTTCTTCGTCACCAAAAAATTCGAAACCTGGCATAAATATTAGTTTGGAGTTAAGTGTTTGGAGTTTGGAGTTCTTTATTTATTTGTTTTCTATACAATTTTCAAAGATATAAAAGTTTCAATTGCCATACCCTAACTCCATTTGTTAAACTATTCTCTCCTTAACTTTGCCAAATGCAACCTATACTTTTTTATTGTTATGATGCTTATTGTGGCTGGTGTTATGGCTTTAGTCCTGTGATGAAAAAAATTGCAGAAGAATACCCGGAAATTCAAATCGAAGTATTATCTGGTGGTATGATCATTTCTGAAAATCCGGTGCCGATTGCTGCCACTGCTGACTATATTTTAAAGGCATATCCTACGGTAGAAGAACTTACAGGCATAAAGTTTGGTCCGGATTATTTATGGCATATCAATCATCCGGAACTGAGTGATTGGTTTCCTGATTCATTAAAGCCAGCCATAGCCCTCTGTATTTTTAAAGAGTTTTATCCGGAAAGACAGGTTGAATTTGCTGCTGATCTTCAATATTCCTTACACTTTGAAGGGCGGGATCTAACAGATGATGAAGCTTACAGGCATTTACTGGAGAAATATAGTATCCATCCTGAAACATTTTATACCAAATTACACAGCGAAACCTATCAGGAACAAGCTAATTATGAGTTTCAATTATGTAAACAGCTTCAGGTTACCGGATATCCTTGTGTTTTACTTCAAAACAATGAAACAAAATTTACCTTATTAGCAAGAGGCTATACTAACTTTGAAACATTGAACCAAAGATTAGCATTGGCAATAACAGAAAGCAGGTAGAGAATGTTATGCTGGCATAATTTGGATCTTGTACTTTTTTTTATGGGGCTTGAAATGACTGATTCAGGAAAATGAATGAAAAAGTTCCATACATCCATTTTGAGTTTGACTAAGATATTTAAAATTAGATTTTTGCAGGATATCAGTGAAAATCCATCCTAAAAAGCCTCAAAGCTGAACCAAAACTAGTTCGAAAGCAGGTTACACCTATTAATTAGCCTTAATACGGGGTTTTAGGTAAGGTTTTCTGCAAATTCCCTTTACTTTGCACCTCTTAAATATTGAAATTATGGAATACAGTAAATTGATATCTATTTCAGGACTGAACGGTTTATTTGAAATGGTTGGTAGTAAAACAGATGGTGCCATCGTTAAATCCCTTGATGATAAGACAACAAAATTTGTCAGCAGCAGGGTACATAATTTTTCCCATTTAGAAAGTATTGAAGTATATACTGTAAGGGATAATGTGAATTTAGTGGAAGTATTTCAGGCTATGTCTGCGAGTACAGAAACCTTACCATCAGAAAAAGACGGTGATGCAGTAAAAGCATATTTTCAGAAAGTATACCCAGACATGGATTTTACCAGGGTTTACAGTAGTGATATGAAAAAAATGGTAAAATGGTTCGGTATCTTAAAAGCAAACGAAATCGATCCAGTTCTTACCGAACAGGAAGAAGAGGGTGAAGAAGGTTAATAGCAATTTTATAAATTTTTATAAATGCCGGTCAACTAATAAGTGCCGGCATTTTTATTGTGTATGACAATCTTATTTCACTTATATAATGCATGGGAATTATTAACTTGTGATACTTCAAATTACAACTATGTATAGAAAATATGGTATTACCTTTTTACTTTGTTTATTTACGCTGGCCCTATCCGCGCAAGATTTTTTTGCTAAAACACCTGATGCGGAAAAATGGGTGAAAAGAAAATTTCGCAAACTATCCAAAAGCGAACGAATTGCACAATTAATGATCATTCGTGCGCATAGTAATCTTGGTGCCGAGCATGTAGCTGATGTGACAGAACAGATTAAAAAATACAATGTTGGAGGATTATGCTTTTTTCAGGGAGGCCCTGTTCGTCAAGCATTACTTACCAATCAATACCAGGCTATTGCTAAAACGCCTTTGCTTATTTCAATTGATGGAGAATGGGGACTTGGCATGAGATTAGACAGTGTCATTAACTTTCCCCGCCAACTCATGATGGGCGCAACACCTAATGCAAAGCTTATTTATGAATTTGGCAAAGCAGTTGGTGAGCAATGCAAAAGACAAGGCGTACAAGTGAACTTTGCACCAGATGTGGATGTGAATAACAACCCCATGAATCCGGTCATCAACGATCGCAGTTTTGGCGAAAACAAATACAAAGTTGCATTGTATGGAACTGCCTATATGAAAGGAATGCAAGATGTAGGTGTGTTGGCTTCGGCCAAACATTTTCCTGGTCATGGCGATGTAGCTGTTGATTCTCACAAAGACCTCCCTGTGATCAATAAAACCAGAGAGCAACTGGAAGATTTGGAATTATACCCTTTTAGAGAAATAATTAAAGCAGGCGTTGGAAGTGTTATGATAGGGCATCTGTCCATACCTGTTATTGATAGTACCAGTAACTTACCTAGTTCACTTTCCTACCTGAATGTTACAGGTTTGCTGAAAAATGATTTGGGCTTTCAAGGCCTAACATTTACAGATGCGCTTGAAATGGCAGGCGTAACCAAATATTTCCCAAAAGGAGACGCTTCTGTTCAATCATTGATAGCTGGTAATGATCTGCTTTGTTTGCCGGGAGATATTCCCGGAAGTATCGCAAAAGTGAAACAGGCTATAAAAGATGGAAAACTTACCTGGGACGATATCAATGCAAGGGTTAAAAAAGTATTGCTTGCAAAATACCATCTGGGTTTACATGAAATAAAAACCATTGAAACTGATAACCTGGTAAATGACCTGAATGCAAAAACCCTAGCGATTAAAAAAGAATTGTGCGCCAATGCATTAACGGTTGTTCACAAGGAAAATGAAAATAGTTATCCGCTTACAAAAGGTAAAAAAATCGCCTATTTATGTATAGGCGCACCTGGCGAAAATACCATTGCCACAAAATTGAGAAATGAGTATGGCGCAGATATTTACCTGTTTGGTAGTAAGAATGAAATAGGCAAACAGTTAATGGATGATAAAATCAATATTACATCTATTGAAAAATCTGATAGTAGTTCTGCAGACCAACTAATAAGTTTATTAAAGCAGAAAAATTATGACAAAGTTATAGTTGGATTACACAATTTCAGTCGGAGACCAGCCAATAATTTCGGCATCAGTAATCCCGCTTTATACATATTAAATGGCATTCAATCCAAAACTACCCTCACACTCATTTTTGGAAATCCTTATGCATTAAAAAATATAACCAATGCACCTAACTTGATAGCCTGTTATGAAGATGATGAAACTACTCAGGAAGCGGCTTTTGATTTAATTACAGGAAAAATAGAGGCAAAAGGCAAACTACCGGTAACAGTAACAGAAAATTTAAGATCCGGAGATGGCATAACCTATAATAATTATCTGCCCAGAACAAAGCAGGAGATCCCGGGGATCGATCTTTCAGCTCTTGATAAGATTGAAAATATTGCCAATGATGCTATTGAAAAAGGAGCAGCACCTGGTTGTGTAGTATTGGTGGCAAAGGATGGCAAGATTGCTTACCATAAAGCATTTGGTTATACCAATTTCGATAAAAAAGAACGCATGAATGAGGACATGTCCTTTGATCTGGCTTCTGTAACAAAAATATCTGCCACCACGGTTTCTATCATGAAATTGTATGAAGAGGGAAAAGTAGGCTTAGACAAAACGCTGGGAGATTATTTGCCTTGGGTAATTGGTTCTGATAAAGCATCCTTAAAAATTAGAGACATCCTCCTGCATCAGGCAGGCTTGAATCCTTTTATTCCATTTTACAGGGAGGTGATCGACACAGTAACCGGAAACCCTTTGCCACTATACTTTTCAACTCAAAAGGATGCACAACACCTATTTCGTGCAGCAGAAGGTATTTATGTTAGAAACGACTGGCAGGATACTTTATACAAAAGAATTTTGCAAAGTAAATTAACCGTTCAGGATAAGTATATATATAGTGACAACGATTTTATATTTCTGGGCAAAGTAGTTGAATCAGTAAGTGGATTGCCCTTAAATGAATACGCAGACAAATCATTTTACCAACCTTTAAAAATGACAACAACAACCTTTCGTCCGAGAGAAGTTTTGTCATTAGATCAGATAGTACCCTCAGAAGAAGAAAAACATTTTCGCAAACAATTGATAAGGGGAGATGTGCACGATGAAGGTGCAGCGATGTTTGGGGGTGTTGCGGGTCATGCGGGATTATTCAGTAACGCTTATGATCTTGCCAAACTCTATCAGATGTTACTCAATGGCGGCGAATTAAACGGTATTAGACTTTTTAAAAAAGAAACTATTGATAAGTTCACAGCCTACAATAGTGCAGTTAGCAGAAGGGGATTAGGATTTGATAAGCCTGAGAAAGATAACGCAACCAGAAAAGATCCTTATCCATCCTTGAGTGTATCCCCCGAAACATTCGGACATACCGGTTTTACAGGAACCTGTGTTTGGGTAGATCCCACCCATAATTTAATTTATATATTTCTCTCTAACCGTGTTACACCCACTAGAAATAATAACAAACTTAGCCAACTGAATGTGCGTCCAAACATCCAGGAAGCCATTTATCATGCATTAAAGCAATAATAAACCATTTGATAAGGCAATTCATGATCAAATGTTAACTTACATCATCATTTAAAACTATTTCCGGTTATGAAACAGTTGTCATTATATTTATCGATTACATGTGTAGTGCTGTTAACGCTCTCATCCTGCAGCAATAAGGCGCCTAAGGAAGCTAAATACATTCCCAAAAACACCAGTATTGTTCTTTCTGTAGATCCTTTACAAATGAAAGAAAAATTACAAAAAGGTGGTATCAGTATTGACAGTTTACTTGCCAGGGTATTTAATAATGATTCTTTGGATGTGAATGATAAAGCAAGGATCAATGAATTTATCAGCAACGCGGGAATGGACTGGAATGGAAAGTTATTCATCTTTGGAGGCCAAAAAACCAATGCAGATAACAGCACTTCCAACACATTTAGCATTATGGGTAGTTTGCTAGATGCTGCAAAAACAGAATCCTATCTAAAAAAGCAAACCGAATTAAAAGATAAAAAGATCCATAAAGAAAAGGATTACACTTATATGGTTTTGAATGAGGGTTCGATGTTGGCCTGGAATGACCAGCAAATTATTGCTACCATGTATACGCATGTTCAGAAGCCTGTTTATGATACGGTAGCCATGACTTTCAAAAAACCTGAAAAAGCAAATACTGAATCTGAAATGAAAGCAACAGTAGGAAGCTTTTTTACTCAAAAAATTAGCGAAACCCTTGCCGATGTTGACATTTTTACAGATATGTTCAAAGAGAAAGCTGATGGATATATTTTTTCAAGTGCGAATAGTTCACTTGCCGGTTTAAGTATGTTGCCTTTGCAATTACCAAAATTGGAAGAGCTATTAAAAGATAATTATGTTACGGCAACACTAAGTTTTGAAGATGGTAATATAGTTGCAAAGTCAACCAGTTATACGAACCAGTTATTGGGTTCCGTTTTAAAACAATATGCAGGACCAACAGTTAATCCTTCCATACTTGAAAATTTTCCTTCTGAGCATATCAATGCTATTGTATTGGCATCCTTCAATCCTGAAATTTTTGGCGGCATATTAAAGCAGTTAGAAGTAGAGGGTTTGGCAAATAATTTTCTGGAAAAAAGTGGCTTCAGCAGCCAGGATCTTTACAAGTCTCTAAAAGGAGAAATTGCTGTGATAGTTTCGGATTTCAACATGACAATGAATAATCCGGAATCAAAGATGGATGAAAAACACATGTTACAAAAAAAGCCGGTGGTTAAATTGATTTTAAATGCCCCAGTTGGCGACAAGACCGCATTCAAGAAAATAATGGATAAGGGTGTAGAACAAGGTATTCTCCAGGTACAAGGTGGTAAGTATAAATCTGGCGGACTGGTATCATTGATGGGTCTTTATATTGTAGCAGATGATCAAAATTTAATTGTGGCAAATGATTCACTCACATATGTTCAATTCCTTGCAAAATCTGCTAAATCCAATTTTCCTAAAGATGTGTTGAGTTATTTCAAAGGCAAGTCAACAGTAGGTTATTTTGACATTGCCGGAACACTTTCAGGTTTCTCAGATACAAATGGAGGTGAGTTCCAAAGGTCTTTATTAAAAGCAAAAGAAACTTTTAAAGATGTAATCGTTAGTTCTGATAATTTTGATGGAAAAAATATACAATCGCAATTGTTGGTAAGATTGCAGAACGAAAATCAGAACAGTTTAGTAACCTTAACCAGTTTACTAACAGATATTGCAGTTGATTTAAGGGTACAGGCCAAGAAAGAAAAGGAAATGGAGGAAAAATTATTCCCTGGTGGTATTCCGGCAATTATTCGAACTAATTAAAAATTGTTATTAAGTAAGTTGAAAGTCCTGTTATATTGATGAAAATAACAGGACTTTCCTTTTTAATGTAAATTCTAATGTAGAATATGAATATCGAGTTAGACCATATTTTTCCCATCCCATTAAAAGAAAAAGTACTCACTAGGCAATCCGAAATATGGAATAAGCAATTACTTTTTTTGCAAGGCGAGTTTATTAAGATCAATGCACCAAGTGGTACTGGTAAAACAACCCTAGTTCACATTTTGTATAAACTTCGGGATGATTATGAAGGCAGTATCAAAATAGATGGTCAATTATTGAGCACATTCCGTCAAAATGAACTTTCAACTTTGAGGCAGCATAATTTAAGTATTACTTTTCAGGATTTAAGGTTGTTCCCGAATCTAACTGCTCGTGAAAATATAGAATTAAAAAGAGTTATGCAGCCAGAAGTTAAGGAACAAGATGCCATCACGAAGATGGCAAATGAATTGGGTATTACACATATACTTGACCAAAAAGCAGCCTTATGCAGCTATGGAGAACAGCAAAGAATTGCAATCATTCGTTCATTGATGCAGCCATTCAATTGGTTAATAATGGATGAACCATTTAGTCATCTAGATAAAGCAAATACAGCTATAGCTGCAGGATTAATAGAAAAAGAGTGCAAGTCAAGAAGTGCTGGGTTGATCATCACCGATCTTGATGAAGACAATAATTTCAATTATACCAGGACATTTCAATTATAATATTTGTATACATGGTTTTATTTAACCGTTTATTAAAGAAAATAATTCATACAGGTGCTGGACGTGGGCGCTTTTTGATAGCCGTAACCGGCGTTTCGATAGCCGTTTTATTGTTACTCTTATCGGTGCAGGTTCAATCAAACTACCAGGATCTGATTTACAGCAAGTCTAACCAGGATAGTATCGCAAATTTTTTGGTGTTGCATAAAAGACTAACCGATCAAAACCTTGGCTCTGCAAATTTGACCGATAAGGAAATCGAAGATCTCAAAAAACAGGTGTTTGTGGAATCTGCAGGTCTTTTAACAGCGAGTCATTTCAAAGCATCTATTCAAAGTAAAAGCGACCGTTTCCCTTTTTATACTGATATCGCATTTGAAAGTGTGCCAAAAGCTTTTATAGATGTGGATGATAAGGATTGGAAATGGGATGAAAATGCGCCATTAGTTCCCATTATAGTCCCGAATATGTTTCTTGACTTTTACAACTTTCAGTTTTCGTTTTCACAAAATCTTCCGCAATTAACCCAGGGTGTAGTAAAGATGATTGTATTTAAGATAAATGTATATGGACAGAATGGTACAATCAGTTTTAATGGAAGGGTCGTTGGTTTTAGTGATCGCATTTCATCCATACTCGTACCGGAAGATTTTATGAAATGGGGTAATAAACATTTTGGAATAGTAGCAACAAATAAATCATCCAGAGTTATCATTCGTACCAAAGACCCTGGCAACCCGGAACTGAATAATTACCTGAAATCAAAAGGTTTGGATACAGATAAGGACAAAACAAGGTTTAGTAAATACAGGCAGGTAGTTGATTGGGTTGTAAGAATTTTTGGTGTAGCAGGTCTGATCATGTTATCCTTTGCTCTATTGATTTTTAGTTTATTTATTCAATTAACCGTTGCTTCCTGCAAAGAAGAGATCAATTTACTAATTGTATTAGGCACATCGCCCAAACAACTAAGACGGTTTTTGATGAAACAGTTTTTCCCAATTCATGTTTATATAGTTGCATTTGCTTTATCAATTTTAACAGGCCTACAATATTTCGTTTATGGGAGGTTGCAGGCACAACAGATAAGTGTGGGTGCATTTCCTGCAATAACTGTTTTTATATGTGCAGGTTTGATTTTGGCATCTATTTGGTTTTTGAACAACTATTTTATTTCGAAGTATATCAGATTAACAGGTTTAATTGTTAAAAAATAACTTATTCTTTAGCAAGGGGACGAATCTCATTTTTACGTCTGTAATCCAGGTTAAATGCCTTGTATTATTTTCAAAATATTGACCGTTTAGAACAGTAAAAAGGTTAAAAAACGCTAAAAAAACGGTGTTTTTCCCGCTTTTAGTGCGTAAAAACACCGTTTTTTTATCAATCATAATTATTTAAATAATTGAAAATCAATCATTTAATTAATTTCAGTGCTTTATTGGTTAAATTAATTGTCTCCCAAAAAAAGACTTTTACTAACTTTACACAAAGTAAATGTCGCCTGAAACTATAGCGTTTTGCTAAAAGTTAAATTATACGTTATGAAAAAGATTTTATCAAGTGTATTTGTTCTATTTATGGTATCAATGATGATGCTATTAACTGCCTGTCAGAAAGAACAAAGTACCACTACTGCAGAATCAAATGCGGTAACATCTGAAAATGTGGTTTCTGGTGTTGTTGCCAATGGCTCTTTTGAAGGATCTATTGCTCCTTCTTATGCTGCTGCGCTTGCATACAATTACAACAAGAAATACGATGATGATGATGATAATATCACGCAGTATGTTGCTTTTGATGCAAATGCATTGAAGGCATTCATCACTAATCTCCAAACCAAGTATAAGTCAAAAATTGTTTATGTAAACTTTGGTGTTTACGGCAAAGGTGCTCCTGCTCCCAAAGGAAAAGACAATGGCAGATTGACTGTATTTTTTACAGGAGATAAAATTGCTTCTCCGGTTTCTGGTGGTAGAAGGAATGGTATTGCTGATGCAACTGATGAGTTCCTGAATCATGGAAATGTTTTACCTTAGTTGTCTTTGTTGAGCTAAATAAATATGGAATTATCAATATTTCTATTATTTGAAATAATTTCTCTTTTTTTTGCTATTACATTTTTTATAATAAAAAGGAATAAAATACATTTATATTTTATTCCTTTTTTATTTATTACTGTTCTAGTTGAATCAATTGGTAGTTTGTGGTCTTTAGCCAATAATAGTTCAGGAAAGTATGCGATGTATAATATTTTTACCACTTTTGAATTTCTTTTTTACGTTTTTTTATTTTATAAGCATCTTAAAAAAATAATATTTAAAAAAATCGCACTTTTATTTTTTCCATTTTTTTTAACCGCAGTTATAGTGAACTTTACATTCATTCAGGGATTTGACAGAACTTTTAATACTTACGCGTTTTTATTAGGCTCTTTTTTTATTGTTGTATTTTGTTGTTTTTATTTCTATGAATCAGTTTTACCAGATCAAATTGACCTTCAACTTTCAAAACAACCTTTTTTTTGGATTTCTTCAGGCTTGTTGATTTTTTATTTAGGATCAGTATTTATTAATGCTCTTTTCCAATATCTTATTTCTAACGACTTACAATCAGAAGGCAAAAAAATATACAATATAATAAATCGTAGTTTAAATATAATTTTATACAGCACATTCTGCATTGCTTTCTATTTATGCCCAGACCCCAGGAAGAAATACTCGTCTCCATTGTAATTGCATCCGTTTTTTTTATACTCATTGGCAGCTTTGTATTGTTAATTGTTTTTATATTCTTAAAAAGACAAAGGAAAAATAAGGAAGAAAAAGAAGAGATGAAAAATCGTTTTGAGCAAACCTTGCTCAAAACCCAACTGGAGATACAGGAACAGTCATTCGCATATATAAGTCAGGAAATACATGACAATATTGGCCAGGTTCTGAGTTTGGTGAGACTTAACCTGAACACTTTCGAACATATCGTTACGGAAGAACAAATCAATCAAACAGATGAGCTTTTAGGGAAAGCTATTAAAGATCTTCGCGACCTGAGCCACAATCTGCAAAGAAATCGTATCCATGATATTGGAATTGTTGAGTCCATTAGAAAACTCCTGATTTCAATTGAAAAAACAGGGCAATACAAAACCTCATTTTATGCTTCCGATAATTTTCACATTCTCGACCCCAATACGGATATCATCCTGTATAGAATGATCCAGGAAATCGTGAATAATATCATCAAACATGCGGAAGCAGATACGATAGAAATTGAAATAAATAGCGACAATGATACTACAAGCATCCGGATTTGTGATAATGGTAAAGGGTTCGATACAGAACTGCTAAAGCAAGAACGCGCAGGAATAGGTCTGCAAAATATTATCAACAGAGCAAAAACAATCAATGCGAATGTTGAAGTGAAAAGTGAGCCAGGTGAAGGAACTACCATAACTTTGTTTATCAGACCCAAAAATTCAATACTATGACTTTTGTAGCATTAGTTGACGATCATGAGTTACTAAGGACCGGTCTTGCAGCCATCATCAATTCCTTTGAAGGATTTAAAGTAGTTTTTGAAGCCAATAATGGCAAACAGTTCATAGAAAAAGTCAAAGGCAAAACACCTCCAGATATTGTATTATTAGATATTACCATGCCCGTCATGGATGGATATGAAACTTCCAGTTGGATCAAAGCGAACCTTGCACAAACTAAGGTATTGGTATTGAGTATGCTCGAAAACGATACTGCTATAATTCGTATGCTTAAAAACGGTGCAAGAGGTTATATTTTAAAAGATAGTAAACCAAAGGTTTTCAAAGACGCTTTAGATAATATTCGAGATAGTGGCTATTTTATCAATGACCTGGTGAGCAATAAATTAATGCATTATATCAACCACGAAGAAGTATATGAAGGTGATGCTCTGGCATTGAATAACCTCAGTGAAAATGAAACTACCTTTCTCAAATGGATTTGCACAGAAAAAACGTACAAAGAAATTGCTGATGAAATGTGCTTGAGTCCAAGAACAATTGATACCTATCGGGATAATCTCTTTAAAAAACTGGATGTAAAAACAAGGGTTGGCCTGGCCATATTTGCTATCAAGAATGGCATAGTTAATATATAAGAATCAGCTAAGGCTAGATTCAAATTCTAACAAGCCTGCAACACAATAGGAGGAAACAGTATATTCACACTTGAATATTTTCATGTTTACAATGAAAAAACTGTCTATACGCAATTTCTTTTTCTCCCTAACATGCATATTAGCTTTCACTTACAAGCCATATTCACAAAATACCATTCCCCCCATTGGCCAATGGCGTGAACACCTGAATTATCAACAGGCGATACAAGTACTAAAAGGCGATCAAATATATTGCGCAACGCTTAATGGACTTTTTTCCATCAATAGTGAAAGCGAAACAGAAAGATTCTCCAAAGTAAATGGACTCACCGATTTCGGTACAAAATGCATTGGATGGGATTCAAAAACACAACAATTGCTTATCGCATATACCAATAGTAATATTGACCTGCTAAAGAAAACTACTGTTAAGAATATTGGAGATATAAAAAGAAGTACCATCGCAGGTAATAAAACCATCAACCAAATCTATTGCAAGGATGGTATTGCCTATTTAAGTTCTGGCCTCGGTATCATACTAGCTGACCTGGTAAAATATGAAATCAAAGATACCTGGTTCATCGGTAATAATGGACAACAAGTAAAAGTCAATGGCATCAGTTCTGATGATACCAATTTTTATGCCGCAACAGAAGAAGGTCTGAAATCAGCTCCTATCAATTCAGCTGACCTTTCCAATTTTACACAATGGAAAATCCTGAATGGTAGTAATGGCTTAAGTACTGGTGCTTGTAAAAATGTTATTTATAGTAATCGAAATATCATAGTTGAAAAAAACGATTCATTATTTATTCAAAAAGGGAATTCCTGGTTTTTTTTGTATAGCGATCCTGCATGGCCTATCATGAATTCCAATAGTTCAGAAGATAAGATCCTGATTTGCCAAAGAACCCTCTCTGGCAAATCGAGGGTGATCATATTAAATACAAACGGAGCCATAGAAAAAACCATTGCAGAAAATGGCATCATTTCATTTCCGAAAAATGCTATTGGAGATAATGGTGCAATTTGGGTGGCTGATCAGTTTGGCGGACTTTCAAAATTTACTAGCAGTGTTGAAAGATTCATTCCCAATGGCCCCTTAGGAACTGCTGATGGTGAACTATTAGCCTTTAATCAGAAAATTTATGCCGCTGCCGGAAGTGTAAATAATTCCTGGAATTACCAATATAACCGCAATGGCATTTTCCGTTTTTTTGAGGATAATTGGAAATTCGATGGTTACTTTAACCAGCCTGTTCTGGATTCTGTTCTAGATTTTATCACACTGGCCATCGATCCGGTAAATAAAACTTTGTGGGCTGGTAGTTATGGAGGAGGCTTGGTAAACTTTAAAGAAGGCAGTACTCCTGTTATTTACAAAAAGCCGAATAGCAGTTTACAAGATGCCATTGGCGATCCGGGTAACATACGCATAAGCGGGTTGGCCTTTGATCAATTTGCAAACTTATGGGTGAGTAACTATGGTGCATCACAAAACTTGCACGTTAGAAAACCTGATGGGAACTGGAAAGCATTCACCATTCCTTTCTCACATAATGAAAATGCGGTAAGTCAGATCCTTGTAGATGACAACAACCAAGTATGGATTGTAAGTCCGAAAGACAACGGTCTATTTTGTTTAAACTTTGGTCAAAGTATCGATAATATTGGTGACGACAAATGGAAATATTACAAACAAGGCCCTGGAAACGGAAATCTTTCAAGTAATAATGTATTGTGTTTGGCTAAAGATAAAAATGGCTTCATTTGGGTAGGCACAGATAGAGGAATAAGTATTATAACATGTGCATCAGATGCTACCAGCGCATTGGGCTGTGATGCTATTTTACCCGTAGTTAAATTAGACCGTTTTGCCGGATTATTATTTAAGGATGAACAGGTTCAATGCATTGCCGTTGATGGCGCCAATAGAAAATGGATTGGTACCAAAAATGGGTTGTGGCTGATCTCCCCCGAAGGTGACAAGATCATCTATCGCTTTACGGAAGAGAATAGTCCACTATTAAGCAATGATGTAAATAAACTAGCAATCGACCCCTCTTCTGGAGAATTATTTATTGCAACATTCAACGGGATCTGTAGTTTCAGAAGTACCGCAACCGAAGGAGGAACTACCCATGAAAATGTATTGGTATTCCCCAACCCAGTACCTCCAAATTATCAAGGTACGATTGCCATACGGGGATTGACAGATAATGCTTTAGTAAAAATTACAGAGCTTAATGGCAGATTGGTATTTCAAACCAGGGCTCTGGGCGGGCAATGTATTTGGAATGGCAAGAATTACTTAGGCAACCCAATAGCTAGCGGGGTTTACTTAGTTATTATCAGAGATGATAGCGGTAAAGAATCAATCGTAACTAAAATTGTAATTACTGCAACAAATTGATGCTTATCATACCTTAATCATCATTGATTTTTTCTTTAAAAAATGCTGCCCTTTTGGGTCCTGGGAAAGGGATACCATCTCCTTTTAATCCATGCCATAAAACAATATTGAATTCCAAATCAGGCACAGCATCTTCCTTGGTTAGGTTAAATTTTTCAGAGCGCCTTTGCCACTCGTTCATAGCTGTGTTTTTTTCTTTGAGATCTACTTTTGCATTACGGGCTATGAATGGTGTAAGATCCAGTTCATTTTTAAAACAACGCCACATAGGTTGAGCAGCTGCATCATACTGACTCATGGGAGGAATGCCTAAAATAAGTTCCATGGTACGCAACATAGATGAGGTAGAATACATGGTATGATCAACAAACCCTCTTTTTACAAATCCTCCTGCAACATATGCGGTACTGCGGTGCGCATCCACATGATCTGCTCCATTTTGTGCATCGTCTTCCAAAATAAAAATGGCTGTTTCTTTCCATATGGAACTTTTACTCAGGTATTCAACAAATAAACCTACAGCCAAATCGTTATCGGCAACATGGGCATAGGGTGTTGGTCTTCCCTTACGTAAACCTTCTGTATGATCATTCGCAAAGCGTACACTATTGAACTGAGGAACTGCGTTTTTCGCTAACAAAGAATCAAATTCTCTTTTCCACTGTCCAAACCTAGTAGTATCGGGGATTGCATTGTTATAACCATTAAAATAAGGGCAAAAATGATCTTTTAAAACCGGAATATTCGGTTTGAAATTGTCTGCAAACTCACCATAGGTTCGATAGCTAACCCCTGCTTTCTTACAATGATCCCAAATAAAACCTCCTTTATTATTGGCTACTTCTCTATTTCCTTCAGCATCATAACTACCCCCTCTGCCCCCATAACTCGAAACCCAGTTCTTTTCTAGAAAATCAGTAGCATAAGCACCAGTGGACCAATTATGACCATCTGCACTTACTTCACCATCAACATAAAAGTTATCAAGTAACACAAATTCCTTAGCTAATGCATGCTGATTGGGTGTAATATTCTCTCCAAATAAAACCAATCTAGGATCTCCATTGCCTTCTTTCACATCTCCTAAAACCTGGTCGTAAGTTCTATTCTCTTTAATAACATAAAATACATATTTAATTGGGCTTTTCTCACCAACTTTTTTGGGGATAGGATTACCAGCTTCTCCAGAAGCTATTTGTTCTTTAACCTTATTATAAGGGGAATTTCTATAAACTACCTGCGAAAAAACACTCAATTGTTTTTCTGTGGGCATGTCTATGATACTCATAGTTCCCTTGAACAAACCACCTATATATTGTACATCTTTGGGTCTGCTAGGGTCTCCTTGCTGGTAAACAACTTCTTGCTTAATTCCGAATGGATTGGGACCATACATATTGGCCATTGAATTAAATCCTTTGCCATTTGTTACAAAGATCTTCTTACCAATAACTTTGATATTGGTAGGATACCAGCCTACAGGTATAAACCCTTTGCTCTTGGTATGGGTTGAACTTGTAACATCAAAAACATTTAAACAATTATTGTCTGCATTAGCTATAAACAATGTTTTTTCATCTTCGCTTAATGCTAATCCGTTAGTGGTGGATCCGTTGGGCGCATCTGGATAAAGAGCCGCATTCAACACTTCAACAACTTTTCTTCCGGCAACATTAATTACAGAAACTGAATTATCATTTGAGTTTGCAACATAAAGTGTTTTACTGCTTTTGGTCAGTAAAAGTTCATTAGGATTGTCACCAACTGCAATTTCTGCTACAATATTTACTTTCTCAGTATCGAAAACATATACTTTGTCGCAACCCCAGCAACTGATATACAATTCCTTCTTATTAGCTGAAAGCAAACAGGCATAAGCTTCTCCGCCCAATGCAATTTTTTGTACTACTTTTTTGGAAGTAAGATCAATGATGTATAAAGACTTATCATCTTTTGTTACAACATATAATATTTTTTTGTCGTCATCAATAGCCAAACCTGCAGGAGCAATTCTGTTCGGCCACTTTTTTCCTAAAATTATACTATCCTTCAGGATCAGTTTTTTATTCTCAATGGAAAATTCCATGATCCAGTTATCATGTCCACCTGATGCATATAATTTTTTTTCATCCGCACTAAATTGTAAACCATACCAACTTTTTGGAACGATGAAATTATCCAATATTGTTTCGGATACAGGGTCGATCAATTGAATACTTTGAACACTCTGTCCATTATTTGTAACAGCGATCATTTTTTTTGATTTACTCACTGCCATATTCAAAGGAAGATCTCCAAGTGGGAAACCTCTCCCTGCAGGTGTAAGTCCCCAACCATTGGGCAATACCACTTTACCGGATTCTGCTTGCTGAATTGTTTGTGCCCTACCTGACAAGAAAAGAAAAAAACAACAGATGGAAAGAAGATTCTTTTTCATAAAATACAAATTAGGGATTGCACAAATTTAATGTACCGCAAGGTGATAATTATATTGAAACAATTAATTAATAAAGCAGGGCATTTCAAAAATGTTACCCTTTACTTATTGTTTCACAAACTCATAACTTCTCAATGGCTTGAACTTGAAATTGCCTCTTTCACCCATCACAACCTGGTATTGAATCTGACGATAGAGCGTACCCGTTGCTGATGTTGGCACAGCACCTTCAGGAGAATAAACCGGAAACCTTCTAACAAGGTTCCCTTCCATCAGAAAAAAAACATCTTTTCCTTTATAGCCAACACGTAGCTTGGGATCATCATAAATATCAGGGAAGAGAATCGGTGCAACTGATTCGTTTTTATCCGAGCAAATAGCCACAACATTACCCTTGGGAATTGAATCGTTTGTGTATACGTAAAAAACCATATCCGGATAGCCATCCCGGTTAATATCATCCACTTCACCACTCGCTATTCTCCCTTTGATCTCAAATGAGAAATCCCTCATATCCTTATCAAATCCAAGTGGAGAAACGGAAACAGTATTTTTGTCAGGACTTTTATTAGAACAGGTGAGACGATAACCAACCTTTCCTGTTTTCATCGTTGAATCAAACTTTTTACCAGAAACTTGAGCAAATAGTTGATCAGTGCTTATGAAAAGAAACAAGCATAAAAAAAACTTTACCATTATCTTATACATATTATAATATTGACCGTCAAGTTAACAAATTTATCGTCACATATTTCTGCGGTATTGTCCGCCTACTTCATATAGTGCTCTTGTAATCTGACCCAAAGAACAATACTTAACCGTTTCCATCAATTCTTCAAAAAGATTACCGTTTTTCAAGGCAACTGATTGTAGCTTTTCTATAGCAATCTTCGATTTTGCCTCATTTCGTTTTTGAAAAGCTTTTAAATTTTGTATTTGTTGTTCTTTTTCTTCTCTAGTACTCCTGATCACTTCCCCGGGTAAAATGGTTGGACTTCCCTTTTTATTGAGAAATGTATTAACACCTATTAAAGGCAATTCACCCGTATGTTTCAGGGTTTCGTAGTGCAGGCTTTCTTCCTGAATCTTATTACGCTGATACATCCTTTCCATTGCCCCTAAAACACCACCTCGATCAGTGATCCGGTCGAACTCAGCCAAAACTGCATCTTCTACAAGATCTGTAAGTGCTTCAATAGCGAAGCTTCCCTGAATGAAATTTTCGGTAATAGCTGTGCCCAATTCTCGATTAATTATCAGTTGAATAGCCATTGCCCTTCGCACACTTTCTTCTGTGGGCGTTGTAATTGCTTCATCATATGCATTTGTATGTAAGCTGTTGCAGTTATCATATATGGCATACAAAGCTTGTAATGTGGTTCTGATATCGTTAAAATCAATTTCCTGTGCATGCAAACTCCGGCCGCTAGTTTGAATATGGTATTTCAACTTTTGTGATCGTTCGTTCCCTTTGTATTTTAGCTTCATCGCTTTTGCCCAGATTCTGCGTGCTACCCTGCCAATGACACTATATTCCGGATCCATTC
Source organism: Chitinophaga pinensis (assembly GCA_943371675.1). Classification (GTDB taxonomy): domain Bacteria; phylum Bacteroidota; class Bacteroidia; order Chitinophagales; family Chitinophagaceae; genus Sediminibacterium; species Sediminibacterium pinensis_I. The sequence continues at coordinate 99,161 of CALRVT010000001.1, forward strand.
CATTACTAAAGAAAAAAGAAAGGTTAGGTGCAAAATCATCTATTTGCATGCCACGACTTAAGTAATATTCCACATAAGTAAAGCCATTAGATAATGTAAATGCCAATTGTGTGATAGGGTTTGCACCAGCTTCTGCAATATGATAGCCACTGATACTTACACTATAAAAATTTCTTACTTTTTGATCGATAAAATACGCCTGCACATCACCCATCAATTTCAATGCAAATTCTGTTGAAAAAATACAGGTATTCTGTGCCTGATCTTCTTTTAATATATCTGCTTGTACTGTTCCCCGAACTTGCAATAAGGCTTCCGCTTTCAGTTTGCTGTAAATATCTGCAGGAACAACCTCCTCGCCACTTAAACCCAATAATCCCAAACCGAGTCCTTTGTTACCTTCCGGCAATCTTTCAGGAGATGCAGGATTATAATAAACAGGTTTGGGTGCATGGCTAAATTTATGATTCAAATAAGTGCTTACCTCATCCCATTTATTGTTTTCTGTAATCCACTTCTCACAAAGCTGGTCAATCGCTGTGTTCATGAAAAAAGCAAGTAACATGGGAGCAGGTCCATTAATGGTCATACTTACCGACGTTTTTGCATCGCAAAGATCAAAACCGGAATATAATTTTTTGGCATCATCCAATGTGGCAATACTAACACCACTATTCCCAACCTTGCCAAAAATATCCGGACGAGGATCAGGGTCTTCCCCATAAAGTGTCACACTATCGAATGCAGTTGACAACCGAATAGCAGGTTGCCCAAGGGAAACATAATGGAATCTTTTATTAGTCCTTTCTGGTCCGCCTTCTCCTGCAAACATGCGGGTAGGATCTTCTCCCTGGCGTTTCAATTCAAAAACACCGGATGTATAGGGAAACTCTCCAGGTACATTTTCCTGTAATTGCCATTTGAGAATATCGCCCCAATCCTGGTACTTTGGTAATAATAATTTGGGGATTCTGGAACCACTTAAAGAAGTAACCGTTAAAGGCAATTTGATCTGTTTGTCTCTTACTTCATATTCAAAATGATCAGATTCATATTTTTCAACTAATGAAGGCCATTGTTTAATCTGTTTTTTGCATGCTGGATTTAAGGCGTTTTCATAATGCGCCTGCATATCTAACAAAAAAGATGGGTCATTTTTAGAGAAACCAGTTTCATTTTTACAAGCATCCACAACCCCATTGATCTGGTAAAGTTTGGTGGCAATAGCACTTTGTTCCTTCACCCATTGATCATAACCCCTGTTGCTTTCAGCAATTTCAGAAAGGTATCGCACCCTTTTAGGAGGAATAATCAATGATCTAGTTGTAGTAGACTCTGTATGGGTTTCATTTAAAGAAGTAAGTGGTTGCTCAGAAAAATGAACATGGCATTTTTCTTCAATTTTTTGAACAATTTTCTCAAACAATTCATTGATACCTGTATCATTAAATTGAGCAGCAATTGTGCCTACAATTGGCAGTTGCTCGTCCTTAGCAGTCCAGAGATTATGGTTGCGTTTGTATTGTTTTCTAACATCATGTAAAGCATCCAATGCACCTGCTTTATCAAATTTGTTGATACATACCACATCGGCATAATCTAGCATATTGATTTTCTCCAGTTGTGATGCTGCCCCATATTCGGGCGTCATAACATATAAACTCACATCACAAAAATCTAAAATAGAAGCATCGCTTTGCCCCACACCTGCCGATTCAAGGATAATAAAATCAAAACCTGTTTGTTTACAAATGGTGATCGCTTCCTGTACATGTGGACTCAACGCTGTATTATCATCTCTGGTTGCCAGGCTTCGCATATAAGCCCTTCCATTAGAAATGGCATTCATCCGAATCCTATCACCCAACAATGCCCCTCCGGTTTTTTTCTTTGAAGGATCAACAGAAATAACGGCAATTGTTTTATTAGTGTAGGTATTTAAAAACCTTCTGACAATTTCATCCGTAACCGAGCTCTTTCCTGCACCACCTGTTCCGGTAATACCCAAAACAGGTATCCTAGAATCAGATTTTTCTTCCTCAATAACCTGTTTTGTATGTCCGTTTTCTGCAAGTGTGATTTTTCTGGCAACCTGTCTCACATCTTTGTATTCACCAATTGTCATTTTATCCTGATAGTTTCCAGTTCCACTCAAACTAAAATCACAATGTTTGATCACATCTTCTATCATTCCTTCTAAGCCCATATGTCGGCCATCATCCGGACTGTATATTCTTGTTATACCATAAAGTTGCAATTCACGTATTTCTTCAGGCAGTATGGTACCGCCTCCTCCCCCAAAAATTTTAATATGACCACAGCCGTTCTGGTCCAGCAGATCTTTCATGTATTTGAAAAATTCAACATGGCCTCCTTGATAACTTGTTATAGCAATTCCCTGCACGTCTTCTTCAATCGCACATTCCACAATTTCCAAAACACTTCGGTTATGTCCAAGGTGAATGATTTCGGCCCCATGAGATTGCAATATCCGCCGCATGATATTAATGGCTGCATCATGACCATCAAATAAACTGGCTGCTGTTACTATTCGAATTTTATTTTGAGGGGTATATGGCATGGGCTAATATTGAACGGAGAACAAATTTACAGTATTGGCATCAAAAGTTAACATTTGTTAGCTTTTGATTAACTAGCTTTTCATACTTTCAATTTTCAATTTCAGATCAACTGTTTATGGCAAATTTTAATGTGGCTATTGATAACCTGGAGGGCTTCCCCATTATTACGCTTACCAATACCTTAACAGGCAGTAATGCAGAAATTTACAGTAAAGGTGGTTTGCTGAATGCTTTCCATGTGCCGCTGAATGGTAAGTTATTTAATGCGATAGATGGTTTTGCAAACAGACAGGATACAATCGATAATATCACTAAGGGGTTTAAAAGTGCCAAATTAAGTCCCTTCGTTTGTCGAATGCAGAATGGCAAATACACATTTCAGGGAGAGCAATACCAAATACATAAATTCTACCTGCAGGAACATGCTATTCATGGTTTACTTTATGATGCAGCATATTCGATAGATTATTATGAAGCTTCAGATGAAAGGGCAATGATTCGTTTAGGGCATACTTATCAAGGAAGCGACCCTGGATATCCTTTTCCTTATGATATCGCAATTACCTGGCAATTAGAAAAGGATGATTGCTTAACCGTTACAACAGAGGTTTCGCATAAAAATGCCCATGCCATTCCTATTGCAGATGGCTGGCATCCCTATTTCACTATAGGAGGAGAAGTAGACGATTGGCACCTGCAATTCACCAGTGAAGCACAATTAGAATACGATCAAGATCTGTTACCAACTGGTAGAAATATAAAAGACACCCGGTTTTTAGAGGGTTGCCTGTTAAAAGACATTAAACTTGATAATGCATTTGAGCTGGATAATTCAACGGAAACACCAGTTTGCATATTGAAGAATAACTACTTGAGTTTAAGCATAAAACCAGACAGGCATTACCCGATTTTACAAATCTATATTCCGGATCATAGAAAGAGTATAGCCATCGAAAACCTTAGCGGTGCTCCGGATAATTTCAATAATGGGATAGGCCTGATCTTACTGGAACCCAATGAAATAAGGTCATTCAGCACGGTTTATCAGCTAAGCCTGGTAAAATAATTTTATAATTCAACCACTGCAATCACACTGATCTCCACATTTACGCCTCTGGGAAGCCCTTTTACAGCAACAGTTTCTCTAGCAGGATAATCACCTGTAAAATAGGAACCATACACTTCATTTACCTGTGCAAAAAGACCCATATCACTTAAGAATATCGATGTTTTGACCACATGTTCTAAGGTGATTTTTGCTTCACTTAAAACAGCTTGCAGGTTTTTCATTACCTGATGTGTTTCTTCCTGAATAGTTCCTGTTGCCAATTCGCCAGTTTCTGGAACCAAAGCTACCTGTCCGCTCACAAACACCATCCCATTTGCCCGAATTGCTTGATTATAAGGTCCTATTGGTGAGGGTGCTTTATCTGTTTGTATGATCTGTTTTGACATATGATATAGTATTAGTTCAGCAAATTGCTGTTTTTCTATCAACCTGCCAACCTAAATTTGCTTTCTATTTAATTACCATGCAAATAACAGTTAAAGCAGATGAAGCACAGAAAGCACTTTTCTTATCAAAGGGGGTACCAGAAGATGTACAAATATCCTGGTTTCAACATGGTATGAAATTACCCTTTACTGAAGCTTATTTTGATCTGACCTTTGCTGAGGAAGGCGCTTCTTTTTCTCAAATCAGGGATAGGCCGGTATTTGTAAATGCTGTTGAAGAAATATCAACCCAATTGCCTGCAAATGCTATCCGTATCAATGCCTGGCCGGGCTTTCTGGAAAGAAAATTTATAGAGATAGTTGCAGATACTGAACAAAAAAAGACATGGACATCTTTTGTTTTAAATGCTCTGGGATGGCATTTTCAACTGGTTCCCGATATACCCGGAATGATTGCACCCAGAACAATCGCCATGATCATTAACGAAGCCTATTTTGCTTTAGGTGAAGGTGTTAGTTCAAAAGAAGAAATTGATATAGCTATGAAGCTGGGTACCAATTACCCAATGGGTCCTTTTGAATGGAGCGAAACAATTGGTCTGGAGAAAATTTATCGTTTATTAACAAGATTAGCCATTACTGATAACAGGTATGCCGCAGCACCATTGATGCAAACCGTACTCAACCCAAAAAAACAAGGACATTGACACCATTAATCCTCAATATTGATACAGCTACCGAACATGCCAGTATTTGCTTTAGTAAGGGTAATGAAATTATCGGTATAGTTGAAAGTGCCGATCAGAAGAACCACGCTAATTTCCTTCAACCTGCTATTCAACAATTACTAAAGGATACCAAAATATCCTTAGAAGATCTGGATGCGGTGGCAGTAACGGCTGGTCCGGGTAGTTATACAGGTTTGAGGGTGGGACTTGCTTCTGCAAAAGGAATCTGTTTTGCATTGAACAAACCATTGATCATGGTTAATACCCTGGAAGTTATGGCCCGATCAATGTTAAATTACCTTAACAATTTACAAACCACTATTGATCCTGCCTCCCTATTGTGCCCAATGATAGATGCAAGAAGAATGGAAGTATTTACAGCAGAATTTACGCCAGATCTGCAAATGATAAAAGCTCCTTATGCACTTATTCTAGATGAAAATGCATTTTCAGACCAGGTATACAAAAAACCGCTGATTACCAGTGGTTCGGGGGCTAGCAAACTCATTAACCTGGTAAAAAATCCGGCTATCCGCTTAGTTTCTATTCAGCACCATGCTGGGGATCTGGCGATACAGGCAAATCATGCATTTTTAAGATCAGAATTTGCAGATTTGGCATATGCTGAACCACTCTATGTAAAGGCATTTTTTGATACTTCAAAAAGCAAGGTCACTCAGTAAAAAATATTCATAAAATTTATACTATGAAACCACAAACAAATTGTTTAACTTTATAATGAGAGTTTAGTTTTTTCACCCCTCATAACTCCATTGCCATGAGCCAGTCATTACAAGCAGTTGTCTTATTAAATGGTAAAACACCTATTAAGGTTGATTTTTTGCACACCAAAAAAGCCTCTTTGATCCTTCGTTCTATTAATCATAAGCTGCGTCAACAGATCATTAAACTTTTGGATGAACATCAAAAAATGACGGTCACGGAAATTTATGTGAAACTCAGGCTCGAACAATCCGTTGCCTCACAACATTTGGCCATCTTACGAAGGGCTGGCATTGTTAGTACTTCCCGCGATGGTAAATTCATCTTTTATTCCGTTAATTATAACCGTTTGGCAGAAGTAGTGCAGTTTGTAGAAACCCTGGTTGGTTAGGTTAGCTGGCAAAATGGCAAATTTTAGCCTTTCTGTGACAATTATCCCTTTTTGGTCTAATGCTTGCGATTAACTTTGCAAAAAATAAATACCCATGTTTATAAAACAATTATATACAGGATGTCTCAGTGAAGCAGCCTATTATATTGAAAGTGAAGGTGTAGCAGCCATTATTGACCCTTTACGTGATATTGATGAATATCTCGATTTGGCCAACGAACGCAAAGCAACTATTAAATATATTTTTGAAACACATTTTCATGCAGATTTTGTAAGTGGCCATTTGGACCTTGCTACTGCAACAGGCGCTACCATTGTTTATGGACCGGATACTGTTACTAACTTACCAGTGCATGTTGCAAAAGATGGCGAAATATTTGAGATAGGAAAACTGAAAATTGAAATCCTGCATACACCCGGACATACTTTAGAAAGTAGCTGTTTTCTTTTAAAAGATGAACAGGGCAAAGACAATGCAGTATTTACAGGCGACACGTTATTTGTAGGCGATGTAGGTCGTCCGGATCTTGCACAGAAAGCCAATGAAATAACCATGGAAGACCTTGCTGGGATGCTGTATGATAGTCTCAACAAAAAAATAAAGGTACTCGCAGATGATGTGATCGTGTATCCTGGTCATGGTGCAGGTAGTAGTTGTGGTAAAAGTCTTGGGCCTGAAACCTATAGCACCATTGGGGTTCAGAAAGCTACTAATTATGCATTACAGCCTCAAAGCAGAGAAGAGTTCATAAAGGCAGTTACCGATGGACTTACCGCACCACCATCTTATTTTCCCATCAATGCAAAGATCAATAAAGAAGGTTATGAGAGTCTTGGTTTGGTTCTTTCAAAAGGATTAGTGCCTTTAAAAAACGAGGCATTCAAAAAATTAGCTGAGGAAGATGATGTGATCATTTTAGACACCAGGGTTTCAGGGGTATTTACACAAGGTTTTGTTCCTGGATCCATTAGTATTGGATTAGATGGCCGATTTGCAGAATGGGCAGGGGGGCTATTACCTTTTGATAAAAAAATAATACTGGTAACAGAAGAAGGCAAACAAAAAGAAACAATTGTAAGATTGGCCCGTGTAGGTTTTGATAAGATGATTGGATACCTGGATGGCGGCTTTGAAGCCTGGCAAGCAGGAGGAGAAACTGTAGATCTGGTGATTGATGTAGAAGCCGATGAACTGGCTATGGATATACCTTTCGATCCAAAATTAAAAATAGTAGATGTAAGAAAAACGAATGAATATGATGAAGGGCATATTAGTGATGCCATCAATATTCCTTTGAATGACCTTACAGATCCAGCTAGTATGACCGATCTGGAAGACAACCAGAATATCTATGTTCATTGTGCCGGTGGCTACAGAAGTATTATTGCTTGTTCACTTATGAAGAGACAAGGCATTCACAATATTTATAATATAGTGGGTGGCTGGAATAAGATAAAAGAATTGCCTGATAAATTTGAAATAGAAAAAACAGCTGAAGTGTTGAATTAATTAGGAAGCATTTAAAATAAAAATCTTGGTAAGCAATACTTACCAAGATTTTTATTTTACAACCAAATGTCCATATTTTTCCTCATCAAATTCCCATTTCCATCTTCTGTGACTCCATAAATAATTGGAAGGTTTTAATCTGATTGCTTTTTCTACATGATTGGCAAATAGCTGCGTTAGTTGTCCGGGCTCATAGGCCAAGGGTGTCATGGTAACCACTTCTAATTGAATATGATAATACCCTCTTTTTATTTTATAAAAATGACCGAAAATAACAGCCAGGTTTTTTTCTCTTGCCCCTTTTTCCGGACCGGTTACAAAAGGTGTTAATCTGCCAAAAAACCTTACCCAGTGTGCATTTAAAGGCGACCCCGGATTTTGATCGGCAGCCAGACCTATTGAATAGCGGCCTTTAACATATTCATGAAATTTTGTTTTAAAATCAACTGCTGGTATCAGAATGGTGCCATACCTGCTTCGCAGATTATACATTATTTTGTCAAAGGTTTTATTAGAAACCGGCATATAAACACCTACAAAAGGATAGCGACATTCACGGGCAGCACCGAAATTGATAAATTCCCAATTGAAGAAATGCCCTGCCATTAACTGAATGTTTTCTACTGAATCATACAGTTTATTTATTTCATCGAAATTAGAAGTAAACCTTTTTGAGAATTCCTTATCACTTGTAGATAGCAACTTAATGGTCTCTATAAATGAATCAATAAAATTGTGGTAAAAGTCTTTCCCAATCCGTATTCTTTCATTTTCAGATTTTTCAGGAAAGGCAATTAGCAAATTTTTATGCACTACGTTTTTGCGATATCCGATAACGTAATAAAAAAGTCCATACAACGCATCGCCTATAAAATAAAGTATACGCCATGGCAACAATGAAAACAGGTAAAATAATGGATAAACTATATAGTACATCACACAGAATTGCTTATGAATGAACGCTAAAGATAACCAGGATTTTACAGAATGATGTTCTGTAATAATTTGCTTTTTCCTGGATGGTCTGTATTGAAATGTAAGCCCCTGCTTTCTTTCCTAAATTCAGCGCCCTTTACTATCAGATAACCCACCGTGATCAGGTTTCTCAATTCGCATAGTTGCGGAGAAACCTTGGTTGATTTATACAATGCTTCTGTTTCAGAAAAAAGAAGGTCGAGTCTTTTCATGGCTCTTTCTAAACGTACATCCGTTCTTACAATACCCACATAATCACTCATGATCTGACAAAGCTCTTTCTGGCTCTGTGTGATCAGAATCATTTCATTGGGCTCGGTTGTACCTGTTGCGTTCCAATCGGGAATATGTACATTTTCTGATAATTCATTCACTACTTTGCTGCTGCTTACAAAACAACGATGTGCAAATACCATTGCTTCGAGTAAACTATTGCTGGCAAGTCGGTTAGCACCATGTAAACCAGTGCTGGCGCATTCTCCACAGGCATAAAGATTCTGTATGGATGTTCTGCCCCACTCATCTGTTTTAATGCCTCCACAACTATAATGTGCGGCTGGCGCTACCGGAATCATTTGATGCATCACATCAATTCCTATTTTTAAGCAATGCTGGTAAATATTGGGGAAGTGATGTAAGAATTGCTCTTTATCCATGTGTCTGCAATCCAGAAAAACATGTTCTGTACCAGCGCGTTTCATTTCGTTATCAATTGCACGGGCAACTATATCGCGGGGAGCCAGGTCTTTTCTGGCATCATACTTCTCCATAAAGGCTTCACCCTTTTTATTCCGCAGAATACCGCCATCGCCGCGAACTGCTTCGGTGATCAGAAAGGAGGGAGAAATACCCGGTTCGTACAAAGCGGTAGGATGGAATTGAATAAACTCCATATTCTCGATCTTTCCCTTTGCCCGATATACCATTGCCACGCCATCACCCGTAGCAATAACCGGATTGGTAGTGGTTCGATAAGCTTGTCCGCAACCACCTGTTGCCAACAAAGTTATTTTGGCATTTATTTTCTCTATCTGGTTATTGTGCAGGTTTAAAACATACACACCATAACAAGTAATATCTAAAGTGGATTTGGTAACCAGGTAACCAAAATGGTGTTGTGTGATAATATCGATCACAAAACAATGATTGAGGAACTCTATATTTTTCTTGGTTTGAAGCTCAGCCAATAAGGCTCTTTCCATTTCCAAACCTGTTACATCTTTGTGGTGAAGGATCCTATTTTCACTATGTCCACCTTCTTTTCCCAAACGATAATCGCCATTCTCATCCTTATCAAACTGGGCACCATAAGAAATAATTTCCTTGATCCTTTCGGGACCTTCTTTTACCACCATAGATACAATAGCTTCATCACATAATCCATCACCGGCAATCAGGGTGTCTTCAATATGTTTATCGTAACTGTCTTTTTCTTCATCCCAAACCCCTGCAATACCGCCCTGTGCATATTTGGTATTGGTTTCATCAGCCTGTGTTTTGGTGATGATGGTTATTTTTTTATCGGGGAATGCATTGGCCGTTTTAATCGCATAGGTCAGGCCTGCAATTCCGGAACCGATTACTAAGAAATCTGTTTGCATAATTTTTTGCTTACCTGATTTGAAGCGAAGAGTTTAGCCGCAGATGCGCAGATTGGACTCTAATCTGCGCATCTGCGGCTAAATAAATTTAGGCAGGTTCCACCCAAGCTTCACTCTCTTTCAATAAATTTATCAGCTCATCGACCGCGATCTCACTGTCGATATTTCGTTTCATGATTTCTTTGCCTTTGTATAAAGTGATTTTACCCACGCCACTGCCCACATAGCCAAAATCTGCATCAGCCATTTCTCCCGGGCCATTAACGATACAACCCATGATGGCGATCTTAACGCCTTTCAGATGATTGGTAACACTGCGTATCTTGGAAGTGGTTTCCTGCAAATCAAATAGCGTTCTACCACAACTGGGGCAACTGATATATTCAGTTTTAGAAATTCTGGTTCTAGTAGCCTGCAAAATAGTAAATGCAGTTGCATTCATAAACTGTTCCGGAGACGCATTATTGCTATAATTTCTGCCACCTGTATCCTTACTGCCTTCTTGCAAAATTTCATAACTACGCTTACCCATTCCCAAACAAATGCCATCACCAAAGCCATCCAGAAAAAGTGCGCCACATTCTGTTGAATAATGGATCAAGTGTTCATCAGTTGTTTGCCAATTGCTGTCTGTGATCAATACAACCGGGTTCTTTATTTTCTGGTTCATTAATTCCAGAAACATTCTCCTAACAGAAGGCATAGCGTGCTGGTTAGTTGAGCTTAAACAAAGCACAACAGTTGCATCATTTGCCAGTTCATCCAATCCAGTAAAATCATTGATATTGGTATCGTCGCTGAAACAATCCAGCATCACAAAATTCAAAAGCTTATTTTTTGCTGTTGCCGATAAATAGCCCAATCCATCAAATATGGGGAAATACTTTTCTTTGTCGGGCGCATTTTCCCAGGTATTGGGATAAGTGATCACTTTAAGTGTTCCAGGTAAATCAAAACTTAGTAGTTGGTTACCGGTGAAAACATAATCTGCAGCAGCATCGCTGATATGCCATTTATCAGATGGTTCATCGTAAGTGTAACCAATACTTTCTAAATGCTCAGGCGTGATCCTTTCTATTTTACTCAGATCTGCGATAACAACCGGCACCTGTTTACCGCCAATATTATTTACAGGAAAACTATCCCTTCTTTGATAAATAAAAGGACTGTAAGGTATTTTATCAGCCTGGGGTATACTGATTTTTGTAGTTTGATTACTCGTTTCTGTATAACGTTTTACCAGATCCCTGCAAACGGGAATTTCAAATTCAGGATCTTCTGTAAGGCTTACCCTTACGGTATCTCCGATACCATCTTCCAATAAGGTACCAATACCTGCTGCACTTTTAACGCGACCATCTTCGCCGTCACCAGCTTCCGTAACACCCAGGTGCAAGGGATAAATTTCTCCAAACTCAGCATCCATCTGCTGTATCAATAAACGATAGGCCTGCACCATTACTTGTGGGTTGCTGGCTTTCATACTCAATACAATATTGTGATAAGCTTCTGCACGTGCGATACGTAAAAATTCCATGGCACTTTCCACCATTCCCATGGGTGTATCGCCGTATCTACTCATGATACGATCACTTAGAGAGCCGTGGTTGGTACCTATACGCATAGCGGTACCATATTCTTTGCAAATAGAAACCAATGGTGTAAACCTTTCCCTGATACGCTCAATTTCTTCTAGGTATTCTGCATCGGTGTAATCTATCTGCTCAAATTTTTTCTTGTCAACATAATTACCCGGATTCACCCTTACTTTTTCAACTATCCTTGCGGCTATTTCTGCGGCATTGGGTGTGAAATGGATATCAGCAATTAAAGGAGTTGTATATCCTCTACTCCTTAATTCATTTTTGATATTCAGTAGGTTGTCTGCTTCCTTTTTACTGGGTGCAGTAATGCGTACCAGTTCGGCTCCAGCTTCAATACAGCGGATCGTTTGGGCAACAGTCCCCATTGTATCCATGGTATCCGTTGTGGTCATGGTTTGCAAACGGATGGGATGAAAATTGCCAATACAAAGGTCTCCGATCTTGATTTCACGGGTTTTAAGCCGGCTATACTCGGTAAGTGAATTACAATACAATTGCATAACTAAGGATCTTAAACAAAACTAACAGTTAAAGAGCAGAAAGGTTGAAAACCAGCTGGGCAAATCCGTTTCAGGTATTTACTAAAAACAGTTTTAACGTTTACCTTCAAAAAATCCTTGTTGTTTTAAAATGGCATTCAGGATATTGAGTCGGGTATTAGTTAAATCAGTGTCAGGTTTACCCTCCACATTCAATACAAAGAAGTAAACATGGTTATTTTCTTCGATCCAGCCTACGATCCAGCCTAAGGCATTACCGTTCTCTTTATAGCCCCAGCCGGTTTTATAACTCAGTTTATAATTGGCATTGGATGCTTGTAACATCAGCTTCTTCACAATATCCTGCGATCTTTTCTGGAAAGGTAACTGCGCAAAGTACAGGCGCTTTACCAGGCCTAATTCTTCATCAGGCGTGATTTTTAAAGAATTATCCAGCCAGAAATTATCCACTTCTTTTCCGATGGTCTGATTGCCGTATTTCAAACTATCCAACCAATATTTCATGGTGTCTTTTCCAATTCGTCTGGCTAGTTCTTTGTAATAAGGAACGGCTGAAACCTTGAAAGCTTCTTCCATGGTCAGATCTTTATTCCAACTTTTAGCTGTATCGCCATTGGGAAATGTGCGAACGATACCGTCCCATTTGATCACCATTTTCTCATTGTCTATTCTACCCGTTTCAATACCTATCAATGAATTAACAATTTTGAAGGTTGAAGCCGGCGTATAAGCAGAATCCTTAAACCTGGAAAGATTATAGATAACAAAATTACCTGCCCCATTATCAAATAGTCCAAATGTGCCGGTCACTTTGTTTTCATCAAAATGTTTTTTCAGACTATCGTCGATAGTAACATTATTAGGAGAACAGGCTACTATAAAAACAGAAAAAATAATGATGATAACTGACCAAGGTTTAATATGCTGCATGAATTTTTTCATTCGTGATCTTTTTAAAATTAATTTTTAATAACACCCAATTCCTTACCCACTTTTGTAAAAGCAGCAATCGCCTTATCTAAATGTGCCTGCTCATGTGCCGCACTTAACTGAACCCTAATCCTTGCCTGACCTTTTGCCACAACAGGAAAGAAAAATCCGATCACATATACATCTTCTTCTAAAAGTTTGGCTGCAAAGTTTTGTGCTATCACAGCATCGTATAACATGATGGGAACAATGGGGTGATCGCCGGGTTTGATATCAAATCCTGCTGCAGTCATTTGAGTACGGAAATAACTGGTATTTTTTTCCAGCCTGTCGCGCAACTCGGTTGTTTCTGTGAGCATATCCAAAACAGCAATAGTAGCCCCTACAATGCTTGGTGCCACTGTATTTGAAAAAAGATAGGGTCTGCTTCTCTGGCGCAAAAGTTCAATGATCTCTTTTCTTCCAGAAGTAAAACCACCACTGGCACCCCCCAATGCTTTACCAAGTGTACCCGTAATAATATCTATCCTTCCCATCACATTTCTATATTCATGGGTGCCTCTTCCTGTTTTACCTAAAAATCCTGAGGAGTGACATTCATCGATCATTACTATGGCATCATACTTATCTGCCAGATCACAAATCAGGTCGAGACGGGCAATGGTGCCATCCATACTAAATGAACCATCAGTTACTATAATTCTACTTCTACAAGAAGCCGATTCTTTTAATTTAGCTTCCAGGTCTTCCATATTATTATGCTCATAACGATAGCGTTGTGCCTTACATAAACGAACACCATCAATAATAGACGCATGGTTCAAAGCATCACTGATAATCGCATCCTGTTCGCCAAATAGTGGCTCAAATACACCGCCGTTTGCATCAAATGCAGCTGCATATAAAATAGTGTCTTCTGTTCCTAGAAATTGGGCGATTTTGGTTTCCAATTCTTTATGAATATCCTGGGTACCACAAATAAAGCGAACACTGCTCATCCCATATCCATGTGTTTCAATTGCTTTATGGGCCGCTTCAATCACTTTGGGATGAGAGGAAAGGCCGAGGTAATTATTGGCACAGAAGTTCAATACTTTTTTGCCGTTTACGGTAATTTCCGGCCCCTGTTCACTGGTGATGATCCTTTCTTTCTTAAATAATCCAGCCTGCTGGATTTCGGCTAATTCGGTTGTAATTCGGGTAACAAATTTTTCATTCATTGTATATGCCTTTGAGAGGGGCAAAGGTAGTGGGAATAATGAATATCGACCAAGGAATGTAGAATGATGAAGTGTTTTTTCGACGAAGTTTCAGTGAAGGTGAAAATTTTGAAAATTTCTTTGATAAGTAAGGTGCGATGGCATTTTATCCAATTACGAATCTATATCCAACGCCTTTAATGGTGATGATCTCGAGTGATTGGTCGTCTTTAAGATAGCTCCTGATCTTTGTTATATAAACATCCAGGTTTCGGCTATTGAAAAAGGAATCATTGCCCCAGATATGGTTTAAGAGGTCTCGCCTGTCGATCACATGGTCCCTTCTGCTATATAAATACTTTAATAGCTCTGTTTCACGGTAGGAAAGTCTTCGTTCTTCCAAACCATTTGAAAGAACCTGTTTGTTCAACAAAAACCGGTATTTACCCATCTGAATGGTATCACCCTGAATTAAAACGGCTTCCTCTTTTTTTACCCTAAGTGCATTCTCAATACGCACGATCAATTCTTCCATACTAAATGGCTTGCGGATATAGTCGTTCGCTCCAATTTTAAATCCATAAACCACATCATCTGTTTGTGTTTTTGCCGTTAGAAAAATGATCGGCACATCGTCATTCAGTTTTCGAATATCTTCCGCCAGTTCAAATCCACTCTTATTGGGTAACATCACATCCAGTATACAGATATCCGGTTTCTCATCTTCAAAGGTCCTGATCACATCCGCGCCATCCATTTCCATTGCCACATCAAAGCCCCGCGATTCGAGCGTTTCCTTGACAATTTTGCCAAGAAATAATTCATCTTCTACGTATAGTACTTTGATTGCCATAAATAAATTGCTTTATAAAATTTCTTCTCTCTCTCTTAAACAGTATCTGAAAAGCCAAGTGGTAATGTAACAATAAATGTACTGCCTTGCCCTGGTTCACTTTTAACATCAATAAATCCCTGGTGTTTTTTTACGATATGATTTACATAGCTCAGTCCTAACCCATACCCTTTGGTATTATGCACATTACCATGGGGAACGCGAAAGAATTGTTCAAATATTTTTGTCTGATAGGCCATGTCTATGCCGATCCCATTATCCTGAATCTCCAGTTTGTAAGCATTGTCAATCTTATTCAATGACACATTGATTTCAGTATTTTCTTTACTGTATTTTAAAGCGTTGTCTAATAAATTATAGATCATGCTGGTGATGTGCAATTTATCTGCATGAATGATGCAACTTGTTTCGCTTTTGTTGAATGTAACATGTGCTTTTTGTTTTTCGAATTGCAATTTCATGGATGCCATTACATCTTCTACCAATGAAAGTAGATCGAAGGATTCTTTCTGTAATTCGATCTCGTGGTTCTCAAAGAGAGAGAGTTTTAAAACCTTGTCAACCAGCAGACTTAACCTTTGTAATTCAGATGCTGATATATCGAGGTATTCTTTGGTCTTTTCCGGATTTTGCAAACCACCAAAATTCCGCAAAGCTTCAATGGCAACGGTTACGGTGGCAATAGGCGTTTTTAATTCATGGGTAACATTGCTAATGAACTCATTTTTAATTTCGGTGAGTTTTCTTTGTGCTACTAGGTTTCTATAAATAAATAGAAATGCAATGGATGTAAAAGCGATCAAGAAAACAGAAAATAAAATTTGTGGACTAATCTTTCCCAGAATATAACTGAATGGATTTTCAAAAGACGCCTGGTACCAGGAACTTTTCTTAAAACCAACCGGAATTTTATCAGTTCTAAATGCACTAAGCACCGTATCATTTTTTGATTTCAAATTTGGATCTGACGAAATATTCTGAATATGAAAGGAAACAGGAATACCTGCTTTTACTAATTCTTTTTTGTAGGCAGAATCGAGTTGTAGTTTAGGAAAGGTATCATCCAATACTTTACCATCTTTGATCATTCGGATGATCGCTTTTTCCGGCTGTTGAACATCAAATTTTAGATCCATTTTAGCGGTGATCAAATTAGCGCTGGTATCTCTTCTTACCGTATCTTTTGGAATCGAAGGCATGCGTATGGAAATAGCATTCCCTTTATTAACCATTGCGAGGTTTGAATCAGGGTTTTTATTCACATACCTTACCACCACATTCAAGCCGGATCTTCTCATTTTATTGAGAATGCCGGTGTCAAATTCCATTTTTTGAGAGCCAGCAGTTTGAATCTGAAATATTCTCTGACCTTCCACCCTGTTAGAATCGATTTGCTTATGAATGATCTCATTTCTCAATTCAGAAGCCATTGTGTCTTTCAATTTCTTCTTAGCATTATTTCTGACTGATGCCGATTTTCTGATCAACTCATTAACTGCATTGAAAACAAAAAGGTTGGGCGACTTTTGTGATTGATAAAAAATGGTGTCTGCTTTAAACCTATCTACTTGCAGGTTATAGATCACATCTCTAAAAATGGTATTGGTTTCTTTTTCCAGTCTAAACTTTTCTTCCTGAAACAGCTTATTGATCCAATAGCCCTGAAAAGCCACTATCAATAAGATAGCAGCAATCAGAAATAGGCGCGACTGGTTCAATTTGTTTTTCATGTATATGCGAATACAAATATAGTTTCAACCGGATAGCTACCATCGTTTTATTAACCTAAATTAACTATTGAAAAAGGGCTCTTAACATTGGAGTAGCTTAGTTTTGAACATATAAAAATGAAACATGAAAAAAACATTCCTTATTGTAGCGGGTATGCTCAGTTTATCTTCGTTATTAGCACAGGTAAAAGAAGGCACCGTTTATTTCGACCGTAAAATGAATATGCATCGGATCATTCAGGATGAACAGATGCGAGCCATGATGCCGGAATTTAGAACCAGCAAGCATATGTTGATCTTCAAGGATAGCATTTCTGTTTATAAAACAGTTCCGGAAGATGAAGCACCCGATCCATTTGCAGGTGGCGGTGGAGGAGGCGGAATAGTAATGCGTTTTAATGCAGGGGGGGCTGGAGATCTGTTTAAGAATTTTTCGCAAGCAAAATCTATCCAGAGTTCAGAAATGGGTGGCAAGAATTTCCTGATCATCGACAGCATCAAACAACTACCCTGGAAAATTGGTACAGAAACCAAACAAATACTAGGTTATACCTGTACAAAAGCTACCAGAAAAACCATGCAACCGGTTGCAGTGATGCGCACAATTTCTGCAGGTGGTGGCGGTGCAACAAGTGATACAACCGTTCGCAGACCACAGGGTAAAGAAGTAGAAGTAGTGGCCTGGTATACCGAAAGTTTGATCAGCCCCGGTGGTCCTGATTCTTATGGACAGTTACCCGGTTTGATATTGCAATTAGATATTGACAATGGCGCAACTATTTACACCGCAACGGAAGTAAAAAATACAACCAATCCAAAAGACCTGGTAGAACCTAAAAAAGGCAAAGTAGTAACGCGTCAGGAATACCAAAAATTAATGATGGATCTGATGGGCAGTCAGGGGCCGGGAAATTTTAGAATGAATAGTAACAATTAAAATATTGAATGACATTTGAAAAGCCTGATACGTTTGTATCGGGCTTTTTATTTACAACAGTGTCTCCCGGAGGGGACACTGTGGCTTAGTTGCATTGAATAGCCAAAGTTTCAATAAGTAGTATTTTACAATGCTAAGGGAAAAGTCCCTATCGGAGACACTTCGCACAAATTATAGTATAAGAACCACATTGTTGTATGCCGATATAAGTAAAATTGAAAGTCCTTTAGACAAATCGAATATGTAATTGATTGCGTTTGTTGGGTTGTTTTAGTATCAATCCGATACCCAACCTACCTCAAATACGCATTTTATTTTGTTGATTTATAAAGCTGTAGGATTATTGACATCTTTATAAGTTGCGTATCTTTAAGTGTTGGCTGCAAGCATACCAAACCTCACGACATAACCGACAATGAAAGAAATTGTAGAACTTTCAGACAAGACAATAACTATCGACAGGAACCAATTTCTGAAAGTTAAAGGTAGTATTGATACAAATTTGTATTATATCGAAAGCGGGAGTTTGAGAATTTTTGTGTTGGACGATTATGAAGAACAAACCATTCGATTTGGATACAAAGAAAATGTCATTGTTTCACTGGACTCTTTTTTGACAGGCAAACCTTCAGACTTATTTATTCAGGCAATTAAAAAGACAGTGATAAAAGTTATAACCAAACAACAAGTTGACAATTTTTTAGAAAATGAAAGTAATAGAAATTTGTGGACGAATATTTTTGAAAACTTAATTCTTCAACAAATGGAACGAGAAATTGATATTCTGACAAATTCGCCAAAAAAAAGGTACGAAAGGGTTTTAAGACGAAGTCCACAACTTTTTCAGGAAATTCCGAACAGGCACATTGCCAATTATTTGAGAATGAGTGCCGAAACTTTATCACGACTAAAAAAGTCTTGACTTCAATCAAGGTTTATGAAAAAAGCTTTTTGGACATTTGCATAAATTGAAAAATTATGCAATCGGAAAACTTAATACAATCACTTTTAGATCAAACACGACAAAGTATAAACCAAGTCGAAAAACTTAAAACCTTTGATTTGCACTTTTTGACGTGGAAAGAAAATGAAACTTCGTGGAGCATTTTGGAATGTTTAGAACATTTGAACTTGTATGGCGATTTTTATTTGCCACAAATGGAAAACAAAATTGAAAACTCAACATCCAAAGCTGACTTTGAATTTAAAAGTGGAATATTAGGAAACTACTTTGCAAAAAGTATGTTGCCAAAAGAAAAGCTAAACAAAATGAAAACTTTTAAAGACAAGAATCCGCTGAATGCCAAACTTGACAAAACTGTAATTGACAAATTCATCAATCAGCAAATCAAATTGTTAGATTTACTCAACCAATCAAGAAAAATGAGTTTGAAAAAAGTGAAAATTCAGACTTCAATTTCAAGTTTAATCAAACTAAAATTGGGCGACACTTTTCGATTTTTTATCAATCACATAATTAGACATTTAGCACAAATAGACAGAATACAAATTGCGATGAAAAATGCCTAACAGCCAACAAGTTATAGCCAAAAGCGGGGCTGAAGGAATTCTAATGAACTTTTTGCAATATTTGAACTGTTGTATTTTTATTGAAATTCGGTGCTAAAAACCCCTTCTTCGGCAATAACCGAAACCTTGGCAGTCAGCTTAATATAGAAAAAATGATTAAAATGAAAAAAGTATTATTAGCATTAGTAATCACAACTGGTTTATTAGGGTGCGGCAGACCACCCTTGGATAAACCTGCTTTTAATAATCTAAAATCCAATATTATAGTTTCTAGTCAAACAGACACTATTTACAAGTACACAAATAGATTTTCTAATAATGCTCAAGTAGCTATTGCAATAATTAAAGACGGGCAGACAACCTATTTTGGATTAAAGCGAATTAATGACACATTAATTGTAATTCAAAATAGGGATAGTGCTTTTGAAATCGGCTCTATAACAAAGGTTTTCACTTCAACCATTCTCGCAAACTTTGTTACTAATGGAAAATTAAAATTAGACGATAAGATTAACCCAAATTTTGACTTCTCATTCAATGAAAACTTAGAGTTTACTTATAAAGAATTGGCAAATCACACTTCTGGTTTGCCAAGAATTCCATCCAATATTAGATTTGCCACTATCTTCAGTCAATCAGACCCGTACAAAAATTATAATGAGCAAAAACTTGACGATTATCTAAAAAATGATATTTCTTTAGACTATCCCAAAGGGAGCAAAAGCGAATATTCGAATTTGGGAATGGGTTTAGTTTCTTATGCATTGAGAAAGTATTCAGGACATAGTTTTGAGTATCTTGGTAAGAATATGATTTTCGATAAGTATAATATGTTGCACACAAGCACTGACAAAACTAAAATCGCCAACACTTTAGTTGAAGGACTAAATGAAAGAGGAAATCCTACACCTAATTGGACACCCGGGGCTTTAATTGGTATTGGTGGGATTTTCTCAACAGTTGAAGACTTATCAAAATTTGCAATTGCACAGTTTGACAGTACAAATTTAGAACTTACTCTTACTAGAACTAAAACTTTTAAGGAAACTGAAACAAGAGATGTAGGTTTGGGCTGGTTTATTATTAACAGAAAAAATGGCGACCATTGGTATTGGCATAATGGAGGAACTGGAGGCTATTCATCGTCAATGGTTATAGATGTTGAAAACAAAAATGGGATAATCCTTTTGACAAATCTTTCTTCTTACCACAGTCAATTTGAAAATATTGATAAACTATCCTTTGCTTTAATGAAAACACTAATATTAAATATCGAATAATGCCGAACCGCTAACATTGGTATTGCTGCAAGTGGGGCTGGACGCTAAAACTTCGGCTGTTTGCATAGCTGTACATTAGTTAGGGCAGACGAGTTTCAATTTGGCTTTTTCATTCCCCGCAATGTCTCTCGAAGAGGACATTGCCGCTTCGGAGTAATGAGTATCCATTGTTTCTACTAATTATTTTACTTTGTTATACAAATTGAAGAGTTTTTGTCGGAGACTCTTCGAAGAGCAAAAAAACCTTATCATGAGAACTATTCTATTCGCGATCATTCTTGGATTTTCCGGTTTCTGTTTTAGTCAGGATACCTGCATTACAACGATCAACTACGGCAATAATCCACCAGCCGGAAAATTTGCCAAAGTAAACGGGATCAATATGTACTATGAAACATATGGCAACCCGGCAAAGCAACCCCTGCTATTGATCCATGGAAATGGCGGCAGTATCAATAGTTTAAGATGCCAGATCGAATATTTTAAAGATCAGTATTACGTCATCATTGCTGATAGCAGGTTTCAGGGGAAATCGGATAATGGATCAGTGGAACTGACATTCGATATAATGGCAAAGGATTACAACGCCATGCTCGACCAGCTTAAAATAGATTCTGCCTTTATTATCGGACAAAGTGATGGTGGCATTCTTGGGTTATTACTAGCTATGGACTATCCCAAAAAAGTGAAAAGACTAATTGCATCTGCTCCCAATATTCGCCCCGATTCGAATGCTATATATAATTGGGTGATCGTAGATATGAAAACAAAGTTGGATGCAATGGCAGCAAAAATGGCTAAAGGCGATACTTCTAATCAAACCCGAAGAACCTGGGCGGTAAACAATCTCGACTATAAATATCCCAATCGAACCAATGAGGCATTACATTCCATTAATGCGGAAGTATTACTGATGGCTAGTGATGGAGATATGATCAAGCTGGAACATATATTGGAAATGTATCAGCATATTCCGAAAGCACAATTGTTCATCATGCCCGGAGCTACCCATTTTATGTTAAGGCAGGAATATTCGCTTTATAATCAGATCGCCGATCGGTTTTTTCACAATCCTTTTAAACGTCCCACTACTAAAGCTATGATTGTAGGTAAATAAAAGAGCATAACAGTAACACGCATCAAAATCTTTCATTCTCCGCAGATTCTGTGGCACCTTTTAAAAGATAGTTCCCCGCAAACGTCTCTCGCAGAGGACGCTATAATTAGAAATACTGAGGGGCATTAGAACCTGCCTGCCAGCAGGTATATAATAATCTTTTGTAACTTAGTTCAGTCCCGGCTAAGCCAGAATAAGCTATGAGCGACAAAAGATCTTTTCCCAACCGCTTCAATGCTTGGAAGTTAGCAGCAATGCTTTGGGTTTCCTTTTCAAAATTTATTTCCCATTTTGGGAACTTTTATTACCTTTGATTAAAACTAAGGATTGAGGGTAATTGCCAAGAAAATATTAAGAGACTTTTGGTTAAAACATCCAGACTGTGAACAACAATTAAAGTCATGGTATAACGAAGCTGAAGATGCAAGTTGGAAAAACCCCAACGAAATAAAAAGGGACTATCCATCGGCAAGTATTTTGGAGAATAATCGAATCGTCTTTAATATTAAAAGAAATAATTACAGATTAATCATTAAGCTCAATTATCATTATCAAATGGTTTGGATTCGTTTTATCGGCACACACGCACAATACGATAAAATTGATGCAACTACAATTTAAAGCCATGACATTAAAACCTATAAAAACTAAGAAGGATTATCAAAATGCTCTCCTGAGACTTGAGAAAATATTTGATGCAAAACCAGGTTCTACCGAAGGTGATGAGCTGGAAATACTTGGAATTTTGATTGACAATTACGAAAAAACACACTACCCTATCGAATTTCCAGATCCAATTGAAGCTATAAAATTTCGTATGGAGCAATTGGGTTACAATCAATCTGATTTGGCTACGGTAGTTGGACTGAAAAGCCGAGCAAGTGAGATACTCAGCAAGAAAAGGAAACTTACGCTTGAAATGATTAGAAATTTACACGATACGCTTAATATCCCAACAGACGTTCTCATTCAAAGCTACTAATGGCACAAGCAGCTAATAATACATTGTAGCGATTGTGGCTGAGTAACTATAAAGCTTCATTTAATTCTCCATCGTCCTCATCACCACCCTCGCACCGCTTAACGTATTGCCACTTTTGTTCAAACTATACGTAAAGCTCAATAGGAAATAACACTGCGGTACAATGTTACGTCCATCTTTTATATAATCCTGGTTGGCATTCGGCCTAATGCCAATACTGGGACCTCATAGGCTAGCTGTTGGATCTGATTTTTGTTTTTACGTATACAAATTGTATATTTGTACGTATAAAATATAGTATATGGACACTAAACTTACTTTAAAGCTAGACAATACTGTTATTGAACAAGCTAAGACTTACGCTAAAAAGAAAAATACTAGTCTTTCAAAGTTAATAGAATCGTATTTAGGTCTACTTGTTGAACCGCAAAATGCGCAAGAAGTGACTCCTTTAGTTAAAAGTTTATCAGGCGTGGTTGATTTACCCAAAAACTTTGATTACAAAAAGGACTATAAAAAGCATCTATCAAACAAATACGCAAAATAATATGACCAAAGTATTTGTTGACACAGATGTATGTATTGACTTGCTATCAGGACGAAAACCATTTAATACAACCGCTGAAATTTTATTTTCGCTTGCTGACATTGGGAAGATTAAAATATATGTTTCATCTCTATCATTTGCTAATATAGACTATGTGCTACGTTCGCAATACACAACTACACATTCTAGACAATTAATTGGAAAGTTTAAGACTTTAGTAAATGTATTACCTGTTAACAGCAAAACAATTGATTTAGCTGTAGCATCTGATTTCAATGATTTTGAAGATGCTATACAATACAGTTGTGCACTTGAAAATAACTTAACCACGATTGTTACTAGAAACATTAAAGACTATAAAAAATCACTCATAAAGGTGTTGACTCCCGAAACATTTATCTCGATAAATCATTAGAAGAATCATCAGCCTATAATATATGGCTCCAAAAAAAAAGAATTTTTCGTTCCCGCAATGTCTCTCGCAGAGGATGTTGTAGCTTCGGAGCAATGAGTAGCCAATGATTCTATTAATTATTTTACCTTGTTATAATAAGCAAAGAGTCCCAGGCGGAGACTCTTCGAAGAACAAAAAATGAGAATTTTAAGTATATATACTATTTTAATTATGCTTATTCTATTTTGCAGTGTACAATTTCTTTACGCTCAAAATATTGTATCAGAAAGAAAAAATATTATAGGAAAATGGAAAGCTGAAGAAGGAACTTGGACCTTAGAGTTTTCTAAAACTACCTGTAAAGAATATTTTGAAAATAAATTAGATGCAACCTACAGCTACTCGATAACTCCGGCTAAATCGTATTGCGGTATTAAAGCTGAAGTAGATTTGAAAGACACAACAATAAGCTTTCTTCAATTGAAAAATTTAGTAGATCAAAAGATCACTTGTTTTGAGATCAATGGTGTTTCAGATAAGAATTTAGTTTTGTGGCGGATAATGTTAGCTCAGCCTAGTGTTTTTATAAGAATGAAATAATGCAAATATGTCTGCTGATCATTTAATTCCCCATCGTCCTAATCACCACCCTAGCTCCACCGGCGGTATTTCCACTTTTATTCAAACTATACGTAAAGCTCAAGAGGAAATAACGCTGCAGTACATTGTAACGGCTGTCTTCTATATAATTCTGGTTCACATTTCGGCTTACACCCACATTCTGGTTCAAGAGATCATATACACTGAATTTGAGCTCTGCTCTTTTATTCTTCATAAAACCCTTTGCCAATGAGGCATTCCAGAAAGGCACTTTGGTATTGTAACCATCTGCTCTGCCGGTATTGATGGTGTAATTGAAATCGTTATTAAATATCAAACCCCAGGGCAGGTAATTCGTCATACTATAACCATATACTTGTTGCAGGTAATTACTATTTAGTTGTGGTTGCAAAGAGTATTTGGCTTTACTAAAATTAACTCTTGCCGTTACAGTGATATCTACTTTATTTTCCAGTGTATAATTGTAATTCACATTCGGACTCAAGCTCTGGTTAATGATCTCATTCTGGCTGCCATTTACAAAACTGTTGTTGCGGGTATAGTTGCTTCCAATGCCCAGATCCACCCTTGATTTGATCTTCTTTAAAGGAAAGCCTGCATTCACATTTGCAAAGATCATATAGTTGCCATCCACATTCACCGGAGAACTGATCCGCTGGCCATTGGGTTGAATGAAATCCGCATTCACAATGGCATTATCTGTTTTAGTAGCTGAGATGAATGCAAAGAAGTTCCGCTGTGTGTACATATTGGCGGAGAAATAATTCAGGGTCAATGTTTGTCCATAACTCCTTTTCAGATTTGGATTACCAGTGTATACATTAATGGGATCACTCACATCGGCAACAGGTTGTAACTGGTTAGTGTTCGGCTGTTGGGTGGATGTGGTATAATTTAGATTCAAGTTTCTAGTACTGTTGATCTTATACTGGATAGATGCATTGGGCAAGAAATCAGTAAAAGATTGTTTGATGGTATTGCCATTGGTATTATTGGTGCTGATCAGATCAGCTTCCTGCAAGGATGTTCCAACGGTTAGATTAACCATTTTTTGATTGGTTCTGAAATTAATACTTCCACCTGCATAACTGTACTCATTTTTAAAATCGTTGCTCTGCAACAAACTCAATTGATCATACTTTCCGCTTGCAGTACTGTAATCATAGGTTACCCTTTTACTAGAACCGGTACTGGAATTATAAAAACCACTCAACTCAACCAAAGAGCGTTTGCCAATTGGCTCGGTATACACGATATTACCACCTAAACTTCTGGACACAGCTTCGCGGTTATTTTTTTGATTGAGAATAGAATCTTTTGGCGGAAATAAGGTTGAATAATAGGTATTGCGCGTATACTGATCCCCATTTTGTTTACTGTCGTTATACGCCAAACTCATGGTGCTCGATAAGGTTCTTCCCTTTTTTCTGAAACGCAAACGATACAAGGCATTGCCACCAAAATTGAAGGCTTCTGAACGTGTATGACTGAGTGAGGTACCATCATTCATCATAATGCCTTTTACATCTTTGGAATAATAATTACTGCTATTGGTTGCATCGGTTTGTTGAAAAGTGAACTGTGGTGTGAATTTGATCGATTGAAAACTGTCGATCTTACTATCTATGGACATATTGATCTTCTCCTGTTTATTCCTTCTGGCATTACTACTATTGTTAAAATAGTTGAAGTTATTACCCGGCAACAGGTTCTCTCTTTCTGTTATCCTATTCGTTATCAGATCCACATCACTGCCCATGAAACTGGTGTTAAAATCTGTTTTCTTATTCCAGGTATCATTAAAGTTGATGCCGCCTGCCAATGTTTTGGCAATACCCGGCTGATTGCTTTGTCCGGCTACCGGTAAACCATTATCATCTCCTCCACTACCTATTCTAATAGACATACCACCACCACCACCGCGCATACCCCTTGCAAGATCGCCTGAGAAGTTCAATACATCCATGATGGAGAAACCTTGTCGGTTGGTATTATTACCCATTCCAATAAACGACAATTGTTGATCTCCTTTAAACTTATTGATATTGGCTTGTGCATCATATCGATCTTTAGTACCAGCTCCTGCTGATAATTTTCCAAAGAGTGCATTATTCCTGTCTTTTTTTAATTTGAGGTTGATGGCTTTTTCACTTTGTCCGTCATCCACGCCGGTGAATTCTGCACGGTCTGATTTTTTGTCGAAGACCTGCACTTTATCTACCGCATCTGCATCCAGGTTTTTAGTTGCCATTTTAGGATCTCCGGTAAAGAACTCTTTGCCATTTACCAATACCCGATTAATCCTTTGACCATTTACCCTAACAGTACCATCAGCATCTACCGTAACTCCCGGTAATTTCTTTAAAAGGTCCTCCACCACTGCATTTGGCTGGGTTTTAAAATTTTCGGTATTGAATTCAACGG
This sequence comes from Chitinophaga pinensis, assembly GCA_943371675.1. Taxonomy (GTDB): domain Bacteria; phylum Bacteroidota; class Bacteroidia; order Chitinophagales; family Chitinophagaceae; genus Sediminibacterium; species Sediminibacterium pinensis_I. The sequence goes on from CALRVT010000001.1 coordinate 125,774, forward strand.
TATCATTATTGATGGTAACAGGTGCGCGACGGGCAACAACGGTAACATTTCCTGAGTTTAGAACGTCTGTCATATCAATTCTTCCCAGATCAAGTTCTTTGTCTTTTACAATTTCAATCTGTTTCCAAACAGGTACATAACCTACATAGGAAGCAGATAGAAGGTATTTCCCATTGCTCAAGGATGCCATTTTAAACTTTCCTGTGGAATCGGCTCTTGTAAAGCTTATCAGCGTTGAATCTTTCGCATTTACAATAGAAATAGTAGCATAAGCCAGTCCTTTTTTGGATGCTGTATCATATACTATGCCTTTGATAGCTGCTGTAGAATTTTGTGCCTGAGCAATAAAAGGTAAAGTGAGAAGAAGAAGCAGGATACTATTTCGGAACATAGACGCTATTTTTAGAAACACAAATGTATCCTACACTTATGTACTATGCGGTTAATGAACTTTATACTAAGGTTAATCAATGTTAAGGAATTGGCATAAAAAAATTGGGAAACAAGTAAATCAGCATAGCTATTCACTGTTTCCCAATCTTGGTGTAGAAAAACTTTTATTAATTCTGGATACCCAAAAGTTCCACTTCGAAAATCAATGTTTGTCCAGGGCCTATATTTGGTGGTGCATTATCGCCATATCCTAACTCGGCCGGGATGTAGAATTTAAATTTGCTGCCGATAGTCATTAAAGGAAGTCCTTCCTGCCATCCGCGAATCACATTGGCCAAAGGAAAAGTGGCAGGTGCACCTCTATCAACGGAACTGTCAAACTTAGTTCCATCAATTAAAGTACCGGTGTAATGACAGGTTACGGTACTGGCAATGGTAGGTTTGGTTTGATCAGCACTATTTTTAAGTACCTCATATTGCAAACCACTAGGTGTGGTCATAACACCGGGGCGATTAGCATTATTAGTAAGAAAATCCATTCCTACTTTTTTAGAAGCCAAAGCTTTTGCTGCATTTTCTTCGTTCTTTTTCTCATTCACAATTGCCTGAAAAGTGTTGATGCATTGGTTAATGGCTTCATCATTCAGTAATGGTTTTTTGTTCAATTTAACATCATTACAGGCTTTATCAAACATTGCCATATTGAGATTGGCAAAACCCTGGTTTTTCAGGTTTTGTGCAACGCGCAATCCAATGGCATAACTCACACTATCGTTAATATTCTTAAACGCAAATGCAGTATTAACAGAAGAGGGTGATTTGGTATTCGTTTTAGCCATTACAGTTGGTTTCTTTACCTGTGCAAAGCCGCTAAGCGTAAGTATGGAAAAAGAAAGGATAAAAAATTGTTTTTTCATGGTCATAATATTAAGATTCAAAGAAACGATATTTCGGTTAAAAAATGTTTGCTTAATTATTGATCAGGTTGTCTATTGCCTGATGTACTTTGTTAAAATTAAAAGACTCCATAGTTTTTTGCATCATGGCCTGAATATTTTCTGTACAAAGATTGCCAATACTGCCTTCGTGTACATGCTTCACTTCGCTTTTATGAGAAAAATGACCGGCTTCAATATCCAAACCTACCTGTTTGTATGCATCACGAAAAGGCATACCTGACAAAACCAGTTTATTCACTTCTTCCACACTGAATGCATAAGTGTATTTTGGGTCTGCTAAAATATTTTCTTTTACTGTGATATTGGATAACATCAAACATGACATCTGCAGGCAGTCTTGCAAAATTTGAAAGGCTGGAAACAAATGTTCTTTTAATAATTGTAAGTCCCTGTGATAACCGGAAGGCAGGTTAGTGGTCATCATCATGATTTCATTGGGTAATGCTTTGATACGGTTGCATTGCGAGCGGATCAGTTCAAACACATCGGGATTTTTTTTATGCGGCATGATGCTCGACCCTGTTGTTAACTCGGACGGGAAACTGATAAAATCGAAATTCTGATTTAAGTACAAACATGCGTCCATACTCATTTTGGCAAGTGTGTCTGCAATATTGGCCATAGCCATGGCAACAATTCTTTCGGCCTTACCTCTTCCCATTTGTGCGTATACCACATTATAGTTTAGATCGTTAAATCCTAATAATTCTGTGGTAAGCTTTCGGTTGATGGGGAAGGAAGAGCCATAACCCGCAGCAGAGCCTAATGGGTTTTTATTCACTACTTCATAAGCCGCCTGCAAAACAAGCATATCATCTACCAAACTTTCTGCATAAGCGCCAAACCATAAACCAAAAGAAGAAGGCATCGCTAATTGCAGATGCGTGTATCCGGGATACAAATGGTGCTGGTACTTCTCACTCTGCTGTTGCAGCAATTCAAACAATGGTTTAACAGATTTAACCAGTTCTTCAATTTCGTTTCGCAGAAAAAGTTTTACATCAACCAAAACCTGATCGTTACGACTGCGCGCTGAATGAATTTTTTTTCCGGTATCGCCTAATTTTTGGGTAAGCAATAATTCAACCTGTGAGTGTATGTCTTCAATATGTTCGTCGATAACCAATTTTGATTGAATGGAAAGCTGGTAAAAATTTTTTAGTTCATGGATGATATTTACAGATTCCTCATCTGACAATAATCCAACAGAAGCCAGCATTTTCGCATGTGCAATAGAGCCCAAAACATCGAAGGGGGCTAGCATCAGGTCGAATTCTTTGTCATTCCCAACTGTAAATTTCTCTACCTGTCCGGAAGTCTTTGTATTTTCTTTACTCCACAATTTCATAATACCTGGTTTAATAATTGACAATACAATTCAATGCCATTATGTATTTCATCTATATAAATATACTCATCAGCCGTATGACTTCTGGCACTATCTCCGGGGCCCATTTTTAGGGTTTGAAAAGGCATCAGGGCCTTATCACTGGTTGTAGGAGAACCATAATAGGTTCTGTTCAGTTCTAGCCCGGCTTTAACCAATGGATGCTCCATTGCAATAGAAGTAGAACGCATACGCATACTTCTTGGCACAACATCACTGCTTACATGCGCATTGATGATGGAAAGTACTTCTTCAAAACTATAACATTCATTTACACGTACATCCACTACAAATTTGCATTGAGATGGAACAACATTATGTGCCTTGTTTTCGGTTTCAATAACGGTAACAGTCATTTTAACCTTGCCTAAAAGTGACGATATCTTTTCAAACTCAAAATTTCTAAACCATTCTATATCGGTGAGCGCCTTATACAATGCATTCTCTCCTTCATTTCTGGCAGCATGACCTGCTTTGCCTGTTGCAGTAACATCCAGCACCAGCAGGCCTCTTTCTGCTATAGCCATTTGCATTTGGGTAGGTTCTCCAACAATACCACAATCAATAGGCGGCAATTGAGGGAGTAAAATTTCAATACCATTATGTCCCGAAATTTCTTCTTCTGCAGTTGCGGCAAAAACAAGGTTAAATTTTAAATCTTCTGCGAGATAATAATATTTGAAAACTGCCAATAGAGAAACCAGGGAGCCTCCAGCATCATTACTTCCTAAACCAAATAGTTTTCCATTATTTTCTATGGGCTTAAATGGATCAAGTGTATAGCCTTTATTGGGCTTAACCGTATCATGGTGCGAGTTAAGTAATATGGTAGGCTTGTTAGGATTGAAATGTAGATTGGTTGCCCAAATATTGTTTAGGAATCTGTTGGTAGCAATATTTTTAGATAGCAGAAACTGTTCAATCAGGTCCGCGGTTTTATCCTCTTCCTTGCTAAATGAAGGCGTAGCAATAAGCTGTTTAAGCAGCGTTATCGATTCTTCCGTGAGGTATGCTAAAGCTTCCTTATTCATATTGGATGGTTGTTCCGGAATTGCCGGAGATCAACAAATGCAGCTCTTCTGCTTTTCCTATAATCACTTTTGCAACACCATCATGCAATGCAGCAAATGCATTATCTAATTTTGGTATCATACCGGCAAAAATCAAATTATCAGATTTGAGCTCAGCGTAATATTTTTGATTGATCAATGGAATAACCGAATCTTCTTTTGCTATATCCAGCAATACCCCTGATTTTTCAAAAGAATAAATAAGTTGTACCTGAAAATATTTGCTCATGGCTTTGGCTATCTCCTGGGCAATGGTATCGGCATTGGTATTTAATAATTGTCCGGCCCCATCCTGTGTGATGGGAGCTGCAACCACTGTTAGATTTTTTTCGATCAGGTCTTTGAGAAAAGTATCATTAACCGCATCAACATCGCCTACAAATCCATAATCAATGGTGGCATGTAATCTTTTATGGGCTTTGATAAAATTGGCATCTGCACCACTTAAACCAATAGCATTACATTTTGCTGCCTGTAATTTGGCAACAATATTTTTATTGATATAGCCAGCATACACCATAGTTACGATCTTCAGTGTTTCTGCATCTGTGATCCTTCTGCCATCAATCATCTGCTGTTCTATACCTAACTGCGCTGCCATTTTAGTAGCCAGTTTGCCGCCGCCATGCACTAATATTTTATTCCCCTCAACTGCAGCAAATATTTGTAGAAATGCAGATAGCTTGGCTTCATCATCTATAATATTTCCGCCGATCTTTATTACATAGAGGGTCTCTTTCCTTTCGGGTAAAAGAGCATCATTTGTAGTAATATTTTTTGCAGATGGATTCATGGATATTTTTATACTAAGTTGCTATCAGGTGTTTGCGTTGTGTAAGATCTCTGCCAATACTGCCTGGGCTGCCCATACCCTGTTTCCTGCCTGTTGTGTTACCAGACTATGTTTGCTGTCCAATACTTCATCACTCAATTCAACATTTCTTCTAACGGGCAAACAGTGCATCACTTTGGCCTGATGGGTTGTTTTTAATTTTTCTTCTGTTAGCATCCACTCCGGATCATTCTCATATACTTTTCCATAATCGGTATAAGTGCTCCAGTTTTTAACGTACACAAAATCTGCACCTTTTAAAGCCTCATCCTGGTTATGGGTGATGGTAGCACCTTTGGTAAAACTTTCAGAAAGTTCGTATTCTTCCGGATGCGTAATAACAAATTCTGCTTCACCCCATGCATTAACCCATTGGGCAAAACTATTGGCTACACATTGTGGAAGGGGCTTGATATGAGGCGCCCATGTTAATACTATCTTAGGTTTCCTGCCATTAATAGGAGGATTAAATAATAAACTTTCTTTGATAGTGATGATATCCGTAAGCGATTGCAAAGGATGGAGGGTGGCACTTTCCAAACTAACTACCGGCACACCTGCATATTTGATAAACTGATTGATGAACATTTCGCTATAATCATCCTCCCTGTTTTTTAGCGAAGGAAAAGTACGCATACATAGAATATCAAAATATTTCCCCAGAATAGGCGCTGCATCCTTTACATGTTCTACAGAGTTTCCGCTCATGATAGCCCCTTCTTCAAACTCGAGGGCCCATCCTTCTTTGTCAACATTAAAAACAATGGCTTCCATGCCCAAATTCTTTGCAGCGATCTGTGTACTTAACCTTGTGCGCAAACTGGGGTTTAAGAAAAGCAGTCCGATGCGCTTATCAGCACCCAGATTTCTGCTGGCAAAGGGATCTGCCTTATAAGCCAATGCTTTTGCCACCAATGCATTGATATCTGATACATCTTTAACGGAAATAAACTGTTTCATGATACAGACACCCAAAAGTGTGTTTATGTTAAATAAAGATTGTCTTGCTTATGATCTATGCCTTCTTTGCTTCCTGTAATTCTTCGATTGCCTCATCCAATGATTCGAGGAAGTCATCAATCTGTCTTTTGCTTAGTGCCAATGAAGGTAATAACCTGATCACATTGGGTTTTGCTTCACCAGTAAATATTTTAAAATCAAACAACAATTTTTTCTTCAGTTCTTTTAATTCTTCTGGTACATCAAACCCAATGATCAGGCCTCTTCCACGAACATTTTTTATATAAGGATTCGCATTTAATTTTTGCATCAGGTAATCGCCTTTCTCTTTTGCATGGGCAATCAAGTTCTCTTCTTCCATGATTTCCAAAACCGCCAAAGCAGCAGCACATGCCAATTGGTTACCACCGAATGTTGTTCCCAACATGCCATGTTTGGGTTTTAAATGGGGTGCAATTAAAATACCTGCTACCGGAAATCCATTGCCCATTCCTTTTGCCATCGAATAAATATCTGCCTGAACGCCGGCATAATCGTGGGCAAAGAACTTTCCACTTCTGCCATAACCGCATTGAACACTATCGGCAATATAAACCGCACCATAGTCGTCACATAATTGCCTAATTAGTTGTAAGAAACTTTCATCAGCAATATTAATACCTCCTACACCCTGAATGCCTTCAATAATTACGGAGGAAATTTCATTTCCTATTTCACTAAAACATTTTTTTAAAGCTTCACTATCATTAAATGGAAGAAAAATAATATTGTCTGTTTCATTTACTGGTGCAACAATTGCTGGATTGTCTGTTGCTGCTACTGCCAGAGAAGTTCTGCCATGAAATGATTTTTTGAAAGCAATTATTTTTTTTCTGCCATTATAAAAAGAAGCCAGTTTTAAAGCATTCTCATTTGCCTCGGCACCACTATTACATAAAAATAACTGGTAGTCTTCTTTACCACTGAGCTTACCCAGCAGTGTTGCCAATTCTTGTTGAATAGGGATGACCACTGAATTGGAATAAAAGGCAATTTTCTCCAGTTGGTTCTCTATTCTTTTTACCCAATGCGGATGTGTATGTCCAACACTGATAACGGCATGTCCGCCATACATATCCAGGTATTGCACACCTTCTGCATCCCATACATAAGAGCCTTTGGCACTCGTGATAGCTATATTGTTGAGCGGATATACATCGAATAATTTCATACGCTTTTACAGAATGGTTTTTGATGCATCAAGGAAAAAAATATCATTATTCATTAAATAATCGATCTGATTTTTCTGATGCAATTAAAAATAATTAGCCTTCAGTTTCAGTCCGGCATTTTCTTCTAACCCAAACATCAGGTTCATATTCTGAACTGCCTGACCGCAGGCTCCCTTCAATAAATTGTCGATCGCTGAATGAACAACTATTTTACTGCCTTGCTTTTCTATATGAATAAAACATTTATTGGTATTCACAACTTGTTTCAGATCAATCATACTATTGTGCACTATTGTAAAGGGATGATCCTTGTAATAATTGCTATACAAGAGCTTTACTTCCTCTAAGGGCAATCCGCAATCAATGATAGAACTTACATAAATGCCCCTGGTAAAATCTCCCCGCCAGGGCACAAAGTTTACAGCCATGCCATCGTTGCCTTGCAATTGTTGCAGGCTTTGCTGAATTTCATGGATATGCTGGTGCTGTAATGATTTATATGCCTGAATATTATTAGCACGCCAGCTAAAATGTGAAGTAGTACTTAAACCCTGTCCAGCTCCGGTAGATCCTGTAATGCCCGTAGTATATACATCTCCTAAGATCCCTGCTTTTGCCAATGGCAATAAACCCAATTGAATAGCTGTTGCAAAGCAGCCTGGATTGGCAATATTTTTTGCACTTTTAATGGCTTCTTTATTTAATTCGGGTAACCCATAAACAAATGACCGATCATTAATAAAAGCTTTTGCCTTTAGTCTAAAATCCTGTGAGAGATCAATAATATTGATATGCTTATCAATTGTATGCGCCTGTAAAAATTTGATGGCATCACCATGACCAACACATAAAAACAGCAGGTCAATATCATTATTTAGTTCACCAGAAAATTGCATTTCGGTTTCTCCGGAAAGATCTGAATGAACTTGGCTAAGTTTATTCCCAGCATTACTGGTGCTATGCACAAAAGAAATGGTAGCGTAAGGATGATTGAGTAATAAACGAATCATTTCCCCTCCTGTATAACCTGCGCCACCAATAATTCCTACACGGATGGGGTTTTTGCTGTTGGTTGCTGTATTTGCAGAAAGTATATTTTCCATTTTTACTTTTAAATTCCCTTTGAATATTTAAGGGTTATTTGATTCTTTGATATGATGATAGATAGCTGTTTGGTTTCCGAATATTTTAGAAAACCCGCGTACATCATTTCCTGACCAGCCGGTATTCATCTCACCATATTTTCCAAATTTACTGCTCATCAGGTCGAACTTTGAATCAATACCGATGATCTGAAAACGATAAGGCATCAGTTGTACAAAAACATCACCAGTAACATTTTCTTGCGAGTTGGTAAGATAAGCTTCAATATCGCGCATAACAGGATCCATGATCTGTCCTTCATGCAACCAATTGCCGTAGAACTGCGCCAGTTGGTCTTTCCAGCCTAATTGCCATTTGGTTAATACATGTTTTTCCAAAGCATGGTGTGCTTTTAAAATAACCATTGGTGCAGCAGCTTCAAATCCAACACGACCTTTTATACCAATGATGGTATCGCCTACATGTATATCTCTGCCCAATCCATAGGCACCTGCAATGGTTTGTAAATATTGAATGGCTTCTGAAGGGTGAGCGAATGTTTGATCATTGATGGCGGTTAGTTCACCCTTCTCAAAATGTAAGCAAACTTCTTCTTCGCCATGTTTGGTAACCTGTGTTGGCCAGGCTTCTTCCGGTAAAATACCCTTTGATTGCAATGTTTCTTTACCACCCACACTGGTACCCCATAATCCTTTATTGATAGAGTATGCCGCTTTTTCAAAATTCATGGCAACTCCTTTTGATTTCAGGTAATTGATTTCATCTTCCCTGCTCAACTGCATATCCCGAATAGGTGTAATAATTTCAACACCCGGTATCATGATATTAAAGATCATGTCAAAACGAACCTGGTCATTGCCCGCACCTGTGCTACCATGCACTACTGCAGTAGCATTCAATTTTTTAACATGTGCTGCAATATGTAATGCCTGACTCAGTCTTTCCGCACTAACACTTAAAGGGTAAGTATTATTTTTTAATACATTCCCGTAAATAAGGTATTTGATTATTGAATCATAATAAGATGTAACAGCGTTTACGGTTGTGTGAGAAATAACACCAAGGGAATATGCATGCTTTTCAATTTTTTCCAACTCTTCCTTGCTAAAACCACCAGTATTTACAATTACACTATGTACATCGTATCCTTTCTCGTCTGTAAGGTATTTTACACAATAGGTAGTGTCTAAACCTCCGCTAAAGCCCAAGACCACAGACTTCCTGGTGGTATTGGCATTTGTTTGATTAACTGTTTGCATGATAAAAATTTCAAAAATTGTCTACAAGTTTTATAAAACCCTGTACTTATAAGTTGAATAAGGAATGAAAAAATGAAAACCTTTTGGTTACGATACCGCCAGCACCAACAACATCTTTTTTTCTGAACCAGCTCAGTAATTTACTTTGTTTGATCTTCATAAATCTTTCATAGAGCTTTGAATTCTGTTTGAATTCATCAGAAGTTTCCTGCGGTTCAAAATGATCAGCAGGATCATAGAGCATGGCAGTGCACATACAATTCTTTCTATCCTTACTCATCAGAATATCATAATTCACACAGCTCTTACATCCGGCCCAAAACTCTTCATCATCTGTAAGTTCGCTGTAGGTAACAGGCTCGTAACCCAGGTCGCTATTGATTTTCATCACTGCCAGTCCTGTTGTTAACCCAAATATTTTTGCTTCGGGATATTTTTTTCTCGACAAGTTAAAGATGGTTTGCTTGATCGTTTTGGCAGTACCACTTTTTCTGAATGCAGGTGCCACAATTAACCCGCTATTGGCCACAAATGATTCATGACCCCATACTTCAATATAGCAGAATCCTACCCAAGTGCCATCCTCAAGAACAGCTATCACAGCCTTGCCTTCTTCCATCTTTTTGGCTACATATTCCGGGCTACGTTTGGCAATACCTGTTCCCCGGGCCTTGGCCGATGACTCCATTTCGTCTGTTATGGTTTGTGCGTAATGGCTATCGTCACCATTCGCTACACGAACAATAATATTATTTTCCAACTTGTAAAGAGTTAATAGATTGAAAGAGAAAACACCTTTGTGTTTTATATCAGTTCCGGGAGAAGTTTCACTGATAGGGGCAAGTGCCAGTTGCTCGTCCTATCAGCAACCACGTCGGGGTCGCGGGAGGGTCGGACTAAAAGGGCTTACGATTACCTCAAATGAAGTAAGTGTAGCCCTTAATGAATTGATATGTAAGAATACTTTTTTCACGAATACAAATAGATAATATCTAGAAATTCGTGTAAAAGTATGATAGTTTGCTATAAAGAAGGCAATTTTTTTTGTAAATCTTAGGTTAAGGTTTACAAAAAAAACCGTTCAGGAGTTACCCCGAACGGCTTCGATTGAATTGGCTACTCCTGCAGAACATTAAACAGCTATGCCATTTCTGCAAAAAAATTATACTTGATTAGTTATTTCTACGGCCTCCTGAAAAATTGCCGCCACCCATGCCACCCATCATCATACCAGGCATGCCTCTTTGTCCTTGTCCGCCAAACATACCAGGCATTCTCTGACCCTGACCTGCAAAATTTCTCAGGTTGTAAGTGAAAGTGAGCAGGAAGTAACGTGTTAATGTATTGGTTCTGGTATCTATGATCTGATTAGAAGTAACCGTTCTGGTAACACTTACATTCTGGTTTAATAAGTCGAAACAACTCAACCTGATCTCACCAGCTTTGTTTTTAAATAATGTTTTGGCTATAGAAGGCGACCACAAAGGCACACTGGCATTATAACCTGCAGATCTGTTACCATTATAGGTATAATCAAATTCACTGGAAATAATCAATCCTTTTGTATTGTAATAGGTGATCTCTGCAGAAGCCACATGTGTAAAATAATTCAGGTTCTGACTGCTCTGTAAAGAATTACGGGCGATATTATAAGTTGTTGAACCACTCAGGTTCACGTCGAAACCTGTACTGAGGTTGGTTGTCCATTTAATGGTTTCAGCAAGACTAGTATTGTAAGTAAAGTTAGCCTGGTTGTTCAGCAATGACTGGTTTTGTGAATAATTGACGTTTGTTTGAAAATTCAAATTTGATTTAGGCTTCTTTAAAGGAAATCCATAATTGAAATAACCGGAAATATTATAAGTACCTCCCAGGTTTACATAAGAAGTAGTTCTACCGCCATTAGGTGTTTGTATAATAGCATTCTGAATGTCATTAGCAGTTACTGACGCATTAATGGTAGCAAAAATGATACGCTGCGTAAAAGGATCAAAGCTGGTATATAATAATCGCAGACTATTGGTAAACTGAGGTTTCAAATTAGGGTTACCAATTTGAAAGTTGATGGAATCAGATGTTGTGATAATTGGCTGCAACTGTGTAACACTTGGCTGATTGGTTCTACCGTTATAAAAAATTCGCAGACTTTTTGTTCTGGTATAATTATAAGTAAAATTAGCGGAAGGTGTAAGGTTTAGGAAATTCCTAGCTACCACTACATTTTTGGTAGTATTGTTGCTATTCAAATCTGTAAACTGTAAGCCTGATCCAATACTCAAATTGAATTTAGTGGCCTGAATACGCCAGCTCACATTAGCAGTATTAGATGTTGACACGAATTTATAAGAGTTACTAAATAAGCTGTCAAACTTCGAGAATTTACCACCGGCATTATCATAGCGAAATGTATTGTTGCTATTGTTGCTATTGGTATAAGAATAGGTATACCTGAATTCCAATACCTGGTTTTTAGTTAATGGTTCGGTGTAAGAGAACGTTGGACTAACTGTGATGGATCTTGATGTATCCCTGTAATACTGGTTAATAGTATCTGTTTTAATTACTGGCTTATAGAAAGAGTTTACGGAGTAATTATAGCCATCCCCAATATTTTCATTCGCAGAAAAGTTGAAGTCTAAGGAAGCCGTGCGGAATTTCTTTGCAAAACGATGTCTTAACTGCAGATTAGCACCATTGATGCTATACCCGCTATTGAAACCATTGGTTCTGGATACGGATTGGTTGATCAATGTATTCTTTACACCACCTGTTGTGATATTGGAAGAAGTAGAATTTGGTGTACTGTTTTGAAAAGTAATGTTTGGTCGGAAGATCAGTGTATTACTGGAATCGAATCTGTCTTCAATATTAAAATTAAAGCGATGGTTTTCGTTTCTCTGGATAGAAGAAGAATTCTTATCATTATAGGTAGAAGAATCCTTGGTTACCAGGTTTTGCGTGTAACTGGTTTGGTCTGTAGCATTGTGCAGATTACTGTAAGAATAACTTCCATAAGCATCCACTTTTTGGCTCCAGGCATCGCGGTAATTCAAACCTGCGCTCCAGGTAGTTGTAATTCCACTGCTGGATCCGCCACCACCGCCAAAACCGCCACCGCCTTGTCCACCACCGCCACCACCACGGCCGCCGCCTAGATTTTGCTGGGTAAAGTTTTGTTTATTGATATCATTGGCTTCTCCTACAAAAGATATTTGTTCATTGCCATTAAAACGGTTCACGCTGATATTCTCATTATAGGTACCGGCAGTTCCAGCACTTACCACTGCTTTTCCAAAATAGCCCTTACGTTTATCCTTTTTAGTGGTGATATTGATGGTTTTTACCCTGTTTCCATCATCAAAACCGGTGAATTTGCTTTGATCACTCAGGTCATCAAAAACCTGGATCTTGTCAATCACATCTGGAGGCAGGTTACGGGTAGCCATTTTGGGATCATCACCAAAAAAACGTTTCCCATCAACCAAAACCCTTTGTACGGCTTCCCCCTGCGATTTTACAGATCCGTCTTTAGCTACTTCCATTCCTGGAATTTTCTTTAAGAGGTCTTCCGCTACTGCATTGGGTTTTGTTTTGAAGCTGGAGGCATTGATTTCCATGGTATCTTTCTTCATCTGAATAGATGATTGCGTAACGGTAACGTTACCCAGATCATTAGAAGCGGTTTTCAGGTAAATATTCCCCAGATCAACGCTGGCATTGGATTGTGAAAAAGTAACCTTGCGTGAAAAGGGCTCATATCCCTGAAATTTAATAGACACGATCATCTGACCAAATGATATATTCAGTAGAGAAAAGGTTCCATCGGGGCGGGCTAGTCCAAATACTTCCAAGGAAGAATCTCTTGCATCCAAAACCGTTATGGAAGCATCTTTTAAGGATTGCTTATTAAGCGTATCCAGTAATTTTCCTTTAAGGGAACCAGCAGTTTGGGCTGATGCCGAAAAAACGATCAATAAACTGGCTAGTATGGTAAAAATTTTATGCATAATCTGTTGAATAAGGGAAACCTAAAAATAAGTATTGTCTTTTTGCAATCTATAATGTTAAAGATTAACGGAAAACTACCATGATAGTTGGGTATGGTATCGTTAAAATCGGTGAAAACAAAGGCAATATAGGTAGGACAAAATGCCAGCATAGATTCACCCCAAATAGATAGGGATTCACCGAATACAGCTTGGATCTTGTGAAACAGTTAAAATTCTGAAAGAAACTTAAAAAGCAGGAATCCTGTTAAGGAAAGCTATTTAGGCTTACCGTACATTTATCCATCTCTTCAAATTTGTACTCTTAATTTTTGGTGCTAATTTTGGTGATCTGTTCAATCTGAAAATTAACCTTATATGAAATCCATGCGATTTGCAACTGTTTTCATTCTCGCCGGCACTTTTTTAATTGCTGCTTGTAATAATGAACCCGTAAAAACGGGAGAACCAGAGACCGTTACAACGGATACTGCAGCTAAAACAGCAGAATCTTCCCCGGCATTTGATCATTTATTGGTTGATAACAAAAAAGACCCCAGTTGCGGTATGCCCGTAACTGCAGGTATTTCTGATACTGCACACTACAAAGACAAGGTTTTGGGATTCTGCTCCAAAGAGTGCAAAGAATCCTTTCACCAAAATCCGGAAGCTAATTTAGCAGCTGCAGAATTGAAATAAGCAAGAATCTGTTGAATGGTTAAGCAACTTATTACACTCAAAAAAAATAAAATATGAAAAAATTACTGATGTTACTAATGATGGCATTGCCATTTACTTTGATTGCCCAGGAAAAAACTGACTGGAAAGAAATGAAAAACTTCCATGGACTGATGAGTTCCAGTTTTCATCCGGCTGAAGAAGGCAACCTGAAACCATTGAAAGAAAAATCGGAAAGTCTGTTAACTGCAGCCAAAGAGTGGAAAGCTTCTGCCATTCCTGCAGGATACAAACCTAAAGAAACCAGTGAAACACTAACCCAACTGGTAAAACAATTAACCGAAGTTAACAAGGCAGTTAAAGCAAAAAAAGATGATGCTTCCTTAACAAAATTGATCACAGAAGCGCATGATATATTTCACAATGTTGCGGAGAAATGCAAAACCGGTGAATAAAAAATCAAACTGATTTCAATAAGCCTCTTCATTTTGGAGAGGCTTTTTTGTTGCCACAGACCTGTCTGCCGACAGGCAGGTTGCACAGATTTGCACAGAAGAATATTGACTGTATATTCTTTGTCTCAAATTAGCTGAACAGGTATTCAACGTCTTCTTTTGTGAGGCTCTTCACAAATCCTTCATCATCTGTGATCAAGTCTTTGGCGAGGTTACGCTTACGTTCCTGCAATTTTAAGATCTTGTCTTCTACCGTATCGGTACAGATCATGCGGTAAGCAAAAATGTTTTTGGTTTGACCGATCCTGTGTGTTCTATCAATTGCTTGTTGTTCAACAGCAGGATTCCACCAGGGATCTACGATGTATACATAATCTGCTGCAGTAAGGTTTAGTCCAACACCTCCTGCCTTTAATGAGATCAGGAATACCCTGCAGTTCTCATCATTTTGAAAACGGGTGATCGCTTTTTCTCTTTCCTGAACCGTACTACTACCATCAAAATATTCATAGTCAACACCCAGTTCTTTCATCTTTTCCTTTATCAATGCAAGCATTCCCAAAAACTGGGAGAATACCAAAGCCTTATGGTTACTGATGTTTTCAGTGATCTCTCTGCCTATTTCTTCCAGTTTAACAGATACATTGGGGAAACGTTCTTCTTCTTTAACAATAGCAGGACTATCGCAGATCTGCCGCAATTTCATCAAGCCTTGCAAAATGGTCAACTGCGATTTCTGGATACCCTGGTTTTCTACAACGCCTAAAATTTTGTCGCGGTAATCATTTCTATAGGCTTCATAAATTTTTCGCTGTTCATCGCCCATTTCGCAGAACAAAACCATTTCCTGTTTTTCGGGCAGGTCTTTGGCAACCTGTTCTTTTGTTCTTCTGAGAATGAATGGATAAAGCAGTTTACGCAAATGATCTTTCTGTTCCTTTTCGCCGAATTTATCAATAGGCACAGAAAATTCCTGTTTGAAAAATTCCACACTGCCCAGCATTCCCGGATTCAGGAAGTTCATTTGTGCAAATATGTCGAAGGTGTTATTTTGTAAAGGTGTACCACTTAAACACAAGCGGTTCTTGGCTCTTAGTAATCCTGCGGCTTTGGTTACTTTACTGCCGGGGTTTTTGATGGCCTGACTTTCATCGAGTACTACATAATCGAAACTCACATCCACAAATTGTTTGATGTCGCTTCTCAATGTACCATAGGTTGTGATGATCACATCAAAATCGCTGCTATCAAGTGCTTCACGGGAACGATTGCCACCATGATGTATGGAAAATGTTAGGGCAGGCGTAAATTTAATGATCTCATTTTGCCAGTTGAACATCAGTGTTGTAGGACAAACAACCAGGGCTTTTAATTTGCCGTTCTCTTCTTTCAGGTGATGCAGGAAACTCAATGCCTGTATGGTTTTACCCAAACCCATATCATCTGCCAATATGCCGCCCCACTGTACTTCGCGTAAATAATTCAACCATTGAAAACCACTTTCCTGGTATGGACGAAGGATGGCTTTCAGGTGTGCCGGTGCATCTATGGGTTTAATGGAATGATTTGTTTTAAGGTTCTCATACTTTTCTTCCAGTTTGAAAAATAATTCTTCTTCATCCCGCTGAAGGTATAATTCCTCAATTACGCTGAAGTGGTATTTACTCAACTTCATGTTACCCTGCTTACCATCGCCCACCCTGAATAAGAGGGAATATTTTTTGATCCACTCTTCTGGCAGAATACCCAGAGTGCCATCGTCCAGTTGCACAAATTGCTGCTTATTACCCAATGCTTTCTTAACTTCTTCTACTGTAACTTTTTGTTCACCAAACAAAATTTCCACTTTTGCATCAAACCAATCGGTGTTGCTGCTGATAAAAATTTTAGTGGTTGGTTTAGCAGTGTTAAAGCGGAAATTTTTCAATGCCTCAAAACCAAAAACAGGAATATTCATTTCCTTGACCGCATCCACAAATAAGAAAAACCAGTTATTACGCAATACATCAGCGCCTTTCAAGGCTAATACATTGCCTTCTGCCGGACGGATAAACGCCGAATGCAGGGATTCGATCTTTAGTACAAACTCATTTTCAATTTCCCTGTTTCTGTGTATCACCAATAACTTATCTGCAAGCGGCAGTATGATCTTATCTTTATCCGAGGTTTTTACATCATAACCATGGTAACTGAATAAAGGCTGAAACAAAAGATAGTCGCCTTTCTCTTTCAGCATGATCTTCACTTCAGGCTTCATTTCCCTAACTTCTTCCTTCTGTACATTGGTAAAATGCACAGCATACTCTTTTGAAAGAGGCAGTATGAACTGTTGTAATTGCGTTGCCCAATCTTCCGCTTTGATCTGAATTTTACCTGATGGCAGAAATTTTTCTACCAGCATAATATCTTCAGAACGCTGCCAGGTATAGAATTGATTATGGTATTGAAATAATAAGGCCGATTCACTTTCATTATCGGCAATATTCAGGTCGGCCAATGGCAACTTAACCCGGCAGTCAACTTCATACACCCCATTGTTATAACTTATCTCCAGTTCCGGACTAATAAAAGGTTCCATTAATTCTGCCTGAATTAAATTGGCAGTTGTAAATGTTTTTTTGGCGGGCAAGTAAAAAACAAATTTACTACCGGCGAGGTCGGAATAAAATTTCTTGAATTTAGGATGAAGAAACTCATTGATGAGGTGCCTGGTTTCTTCCGGTAACTCATCATCATGCTGTTGTATGATATTCTCCCATATACCGCTGAAAGGAGAATTTCTATTGAGGTAACGACCAACTTCTGCAGGCATCAACTTGCGGAGTTGTTGTACCAGCATTTTATCATCTTCGTTAAAAACCTCTGTATTGATAAATTTGGCAAGATCCAGCTTAACCGCTTTGGAAACATATTTTGTCAGCTCTTCGTCGGCCTCTCCCTGCACAGCTTCCAATTGCACATATGGATATTGTTGTTCATTAGCCGTGATCACAATACCCAGTTTTAACTGTATTTTTTCCTGTTCCGGTTCGGGTGCCTGATTTGGTTTTACAAATTCTTCATTGTCGGATTTTACCCTAAGATCCCCGGCAGGATTGAGTGATACTCTTTTGATAGAAGTATCTAAAACCCTCAGAAATGGTTTGCCATCTGTATAAGTGAATTCGAATTTTCCTTTCAGGTCATCACTTAAACTATAGCCATACAATGCCAGTAATTTATTTTTCTCTTTGTCCCAATTACGGATACTATCAAAATAGTTAGGCCCATAATTATGCAACAATTGTAATAACACTATGTTCTTATGCAGGCAAAGCGGGTGTTCTGTATCACTCTGACAGGTGCAACTGGTATCAAAATTCCTTTCGTCGTTTTTCTGGATCACTATCTTATAGGATTCTCCCTCGTATTCCATTTCTGCTGAAACCCTTTCATCTTTAGCATCCAGAATATTACTTCTGGTACTTCGCAAATAGTTTTGTGCAGACTCAAAATTATCCTGTGTAGAAAGCATCCTGATCAGCTTCAATTCCAGTTGCTTCATTTTAACAACGGTATGTCGCTGATCATAAACCGTTTCTTTATCACCCAGCAGGTTTTTATCCAGCATATCCTGTAAATGAAATAAAGCGCCGGCTTTGTGGCGACAGATTTCAGATAAATTATAAGGGCAGCTGCAGCGAAGTGATAATGTTTTAGGGTCTTTGAATTGGTTGATATGTACCTTATAAAAAGTAGCGTAGCCATCGTCTTTTACACGAAAAATAACGGCAGCCATTAGATCATCGTATTCAACCAGTTCCACATTACCCAATGCATGGATCTTTTTACCACGACGAATTACTTCCTCCGTTCCGCTATTGTAAATATGTTTAACCAGATAAGGTAAAGCCATGTAGGGTTTGGAGTTAGGATTTTGGAGTCTGGAGTTGCGTTAAGGGACTGATAAAAACTAAGTTCAGTCTCCAAACTTCTAACTCTAGACTTCAAAAAGGGCAATTTGCAAAAGTAAAGGAAAGCAAACGTCTTTGCGAAGAGAAATGAAGAAAAAACGAAAAAACAATTTGAAAGGAGTCTGCCATGAAGATTTATAAGAATTTCTTAACCTTATACGCCAAACAGTGTAGCATTTAAGACCCCAAAAACTAGACTATCAAATCCCCTCCATGGTATCGGGGAAGGATATTGGCCTGATCGGGAGTTACACAGTATTCCAGGTCTTTTTCAAGCCCAAAAGCGGCCAGTCTGTGCCAGTGCGTTGTTTTACGTATAAAGCCGAACATGTCATTTTGGTGAAGGGTATACATGTCGGAAGCCATCAGGCTGCTATCACAATGGATGGTAAAATGGTCTTTGATCCGGTTAACCACTGCCCCAGCAAAAAGGGCATCTTCTAAATTGAATCTGTCTTTCCAGGCAGAGCAGCCTAAAATAACGTTTTGCTGTTGTTTTATCAGGTAATCACAAACAGCAGATAAATTAGGGAAAGACCCCGTGATCACTTCAGATGCCCCATTTTGTAAGGCCATATGCAATAACCTGGTGCCATTGGTTGTTGTAAGTACCAGTGTTTTGCCCTCGATAAAAGAACGGGGATATTCTGCAGGAGAATTACCATAGGCAAGGCCTTCGATCACTTTACCATCGCGCTCTCCAGCAGTGATACCCATTGTTTTATTTCCTATTGCAATACATTGTTCAACCGAGTCTACGGGAATTACTCTGGAAGCACCATTGTACAAAGCCGTAGCAATGGTAGAAGTTGCTCGGAACACATCAATGATCACCACTACACTATTGGAGATATCATAAATGTCTAATAATCTTGGAGATACAACTGTATGCAGCTGGGGCTTTTTGCTCATATGCTGCAAAGATAATAAGTTAAGAATATCGAACAGATGAATGTCGAATATCGAATGTCGAAGTTGTAAAAAAATAATACTTCGACATTTCCGCCTAGGCGGATTCGATATTCGATATTCCTACGCTTTTTTCGTCAATATCAAGAGTTCATTTGCCTGCACTTCCGTTACAAAGCGTTTTACACCTTGTTTATCGGTGTAATTCTTGTTAACCAGTTTGCCTTCAATGGCTACTTCGGTTCCTTTTACCAGGTACTTTTCGGCAATTTCTGCCAGCTTACCCCAGGCGATAACTGAATGCCACTGGGTATCTGTAACCCTTTCTCCTTTGGCATTTTTGTAGGTTTCATTGGTAGCTACATTTAGGTGAGCTACTTTTTTGCCCTCACCAATTGTTTTTACTTCCGGTGCCTGGCCCAGGTTTCCGATAAGTTGTACTTTGTTTTTGATCGCGTTCATAACGGTTCAGTTTAGATTTTATTAAATTCTGGCAGAGTTCATACTGCCGTTAACTATACAAATATGAATTTGATTGTGTATGTGAATCGGAATTTACACATTTACATTCGGATGTAAGTGTTTGTAAACGTTTGGAAGATCAACTATTTTGGATGACCTATTTAACACTTATCATTCTTCAGGTTGCCTATTTTTATTCTCTATTAGAAGATATTAAAAATGTTAAGACTGGTAAAAAGACATATCTACGCTTTCTTTAGCTGTATCACTATGCTTCTCCTGATCATCCTGTTTTATTATGTGTTTGTTCCAAAAAAATATTCAATATCAGAGACACCCAAAAGATTGGGAACAAAATACTGGCAACTGCCAACAGGTTCCAGAATCGCTTATACTTACTTGGCATTAAAAAAGACTGATAAAAACATTCCGATCATTTATCTGCATGGCGGACCGGGTGGCCATATCAGTGACCGGATCATTAAAGTATTCAAAGGTTTGCAAAATGAGGGTCACGATGTATATTTTTATGACCAGATCGGTAGTGGTCTTTCCGGCAGATTGGAGCAAATTGAAGACTATACAGTGAGAAGACATATCAATGATCTTTCTTCCATTATTCAAATGATCGGTGCCAAAAAAGTGATCTTGATCGGGCAATCCTGGGGCGCAGTTTTAGCTACGAACTTCGCAACATTGTATCCGGATAAAATAGCAAAATTAATCCTGACAAGTCCAGGGCCTATTTTCCCTATTAATTCTACAGTCATCAATAAAAAAGCACCTGATAGTTTGCAGTTAAGGCCTCCCTTCTATTCAAATAAAGAAGGCAATGACAAAGTTGCTAATTTAAGAACAACATTCATGGGATACCTCGCCAGGAACTTTCATCTAAAACTTTCAGATGATAAAGAGGCGGATGATTTTGCCGATGTATTGAATGCAGCTCTGAACAGGTCGACCGTTTGTGACACTGCAAAAATTGTACAACAAGCATCCAGAAATGGATATTATGCAAGTGTGATGACATTTGAAGATCTGCTGACCTATCCGGATCAACGTAAAAAGATCAAAGACTTAACTATTCCAGTGTTAATCATGAAAGGACAGTGTGATAATCAGCCCTGGGGTATTACAAATGAGTATCTAGAACTTTTCCAAAACCATCAATTCGTTTTCATAAATGGTGCCGGACATTTCATTGAAATAGAGCAACCTGTTCTGTATATCAATGCCATCAGGGACTTTTTACAGACAGAATAGTCGTGTTTTCATATTAGCAACAAAATTTGCACTGACACATAAAAGTTTCTTTTCTCTTTCGTATATTGAGCAAAACATGCATATAAAAAGACGAAAACCATTTACTGTATCGTACTTTGTAACAGATGGTTTCAAACCTGATATATTATTTAAGATTCTTGCTTTTTGTATGCTTCGTATTTGATTTATCATAAGATCTATTCAACAAAATGATCAGAAATAGTTTACAACAAAATCATTGCAACAATCAAAAAAAGACCCTCTATGAAATATGCAACCCGTTTCGCATTCTTAGTCATTTGTTCATTCGTTAGTCTGTCAACATTATTTGCGCAAGCACCAAAAAATGACCTAAGCTATCTTACATCTGGTGGTAAGCTCAAACCATTACAAGCCAATATGGATATCCGCCATTATAATATTGTATTGGATGTTGATATTCCCAACAAATCCATCAGCGGGTTTACGGAAGTTGATATGATTCTTGCAAAAAACAGCGATACGATCCTTTTAGATTTGATCCATATTTATTCGATACAAAAGGTAAAAGTGAATGATAATGCTGCCACTTTTACACAAAAAGATGATCTCATTTTTATTACTACTTCAAGTTCCTTTAATGCAGGTAATCAAAAAGTATTGATTGAATATAGTGGTGTACCTCCTGTGGCTGTTCGTCCACCATGGAATGGTGGCTTTACCTGGAGCAAAGACGCTAATAATAATCCTTGGGTGGTGATCAATTGCCAGATGGAAGGCGGTAAAATATATTTCCCCTGCAAAGATCATCCAAGCGATGAGCCCAATGAAGGGGTGGATATGAAAATTACTGTTCCCAAAGACTTAGTAGTGGCGGGTCCGGGTTTATTACAAAATGTTTCCAAACCCAAAAATGATAAGGTTACTTATTTCTGGAAAACCAATTATCCTATTAGCAACTATTGTGTGCTTTTCAATATTGCCAAATACAATGTAGTAAACAGTACCTATACAACCATAAATGGCAATACCGTACCCATGCAGTATTATGTTTTAGCACAAGATTCAGCTAATGCCATGCATGTATTGGAAGTGAAAGCAAGAGATACCAAGATCTTGGAAAAATATTTTGGTGAATATCCTTGGGCTAAAGAAAAGATCGGGTTAGCCGATGTAACCAATCCAGGTATGGAACACCAGACCATGATCACTTATGGAGGCAAAGTAACGTATCAGCAAGTTGGTGGACAGGATTATTCTGCCAATTTATTTCATGAATATGCACATGAATGGTGGGCTAATAAGGTTACCAATAAAGACTGGGCGCATATGTGGATCCAGGAAGGAATTGCCACTTATGCAGAAGCCCTTTGCTTTCGCGAACTGGGTGGTGATGCGGCTTATGAGCAGATGATCAACGGACATCGCAGAAGTGTGAAGAACAGAAAAGCCATGGTGTTGGGTGATGAAGTAACGGAAGCAGAAACCTATTCCGGTGGTGATATCTATACAAAGGGATCTTTTTTCATGCACTCACTTCGGTACATTATTGGAGATGAGATCTTCTTTCCAACTTTAAAAAAATTAGCCACAGATCCGGCCTATACATATTACAATACGGTTACCACGATGGATGTTGAACAATTATTCAGTAAAGCCAGTGGCATGAACCTGAAACCCTATTTCGATTTTTATCTGCGCACAACGGATGTGTTGGATTTTACCGTGAAAGAAACGGCCTATCATACCTGGTCCATTAAACTCAATAATTTCTTTATGTCATTGCCGTTAGACATTACCACCAGTAAAGGAAAAGAAAGATTGCGTATGGAAAAAGACGGGATCAGCATCTCATCAGATACGCCACCACAAGTAGATGCCGGCGGGCATTATTTGAAAAAAGTGACTGCATATTAAAATTGCCACAAATTGAACAGATTTTCACTGAATCAAACTGTGTTAATCTGTGCAATCTGTGGCAAAAAACACCCAGTACTAATACATAAATTCTGCAGTTTAAAAACTCAACTTCAAAAGCATAAATACGGTTTGTATTTCATTATCATGGGCATAGTTTAGTAGTTGTTTATAAGCACTAAACCTTTTACCCATGTTAACTATTAGCCAATCCTGTTTAAGCTGCAATAAAAGCCTCCAGGGCCGCTCCGACAAGAAATTCTGCAACGACTATTGCAGGAATGCCCACCACAATAAGATCAACAGTTCCGACAATAATTATATCCGCAATATCAATCATTGCCTGCTCCGTAATAGAAGAATTCTGGAATCATTGTTTCCAAATGCTTGTAATATGGCCAGGTCAACACGTGAATTCTTATATATCAAAGGTTTTTCCTTCGATCATTGCACCCACTGGAAAAAGAACAAAAAGGGGAATGTTTATTTTTATTGTTATGAGTTTGGGTATCAGGAAAGAGAGGGAGGGAAAGTCATTATAGTGAGAAAAAATATTGAATGTTGAACAAGGAATCATGATTAGTGAAGTGAATTATAAATTTTAATCACAAATGAACTTTCATTTTAATCCCTTCGATATTCAGTTTCAACATTCCATTCAAAAATCAACATTCCTTGTTCAATATTCTTCAATCAATACCGTATCTCCACTTTCACAACCCCTTTATTCACCATATCAATCTTAGAGGCAGCAGCTTTTGTAAGGTCAATGATCCTGCCAGCAATGAATGGGCCGCGGTCGTTGATCCGGACCTTTACCGTTTTTCCATTAGAAAGATTGGTCACTTTTACTTTTGTTCCAAAGGGAAGTTTTTTGTGTGCTGCGGTTAATTTGGAGGAACGATAGATCTCGCCGTTTGCGGTTTGCTTACCATTGTAAGTTTCTGCATAAAAGGAAGCTAGTCCAGTTTCTGTTCCACTTACCTTATTGGGTGCAGATTTGCGGTGGCAGGAAGTAAATAGTAAAATCAATAAAAAAAAGAAAAGGGTTTGTTTTTTCATGCACCAAATCTATTGATGCATATTTTATACAGGCTTGTATATTTTCAACAATTGTGGAATCTTGTTGATAAAGCGAGGAATGTAGCCGCAGATTCGCAGATTTCAAATAATAAATCTGCGAATCTGCGGCTAAAAATTCTTACGCAAATGGCGCTTTAACAATTTTGGCCTTTACTGGCGTATTGCGGATATCGATAAATATTTCTGAGTCAACTGCATTATGCCCAGTAGCAACATAACCCAAACCAACCGCTTTTCCGAGTGATGGACCTTGGGTTCCACTGGTTACTTTACCAATGGTATTTCCGGATGCATCTTTGATCAGGTAATCATGGCGGGGGATTCCTCGGTCGATCATTTCAAAACCAACCAATTTTTTACCAACACCATTCTTTTTTTGGTTTTCAATAAATGCCCTGTTGGTGAATTCTTTTGTGAATTTGGTAATCCATCCCAATCCGGCTTCCAGTGGCGAAGTAGTATCATCAATATCGTTTCCGTATAAACAATAACCCATTTCTAATCGCAAGGTATCTCTGGCTCCCAATCCGATCGGCTTCAATCCCTGCGGCGTACCTACTTCAAAAATGGCATCCCAAATCTTGTCGGCTGCACCATCTTTATCTTCAAAATAAATTTCAACTCCACCAGATCCTGTATAGCCGGTTGCACTGATCACTACATTACTAACACCTGCAAAACTTCCTTTGGTGAATGTGTAGTATTTAAGGTTCATAATATCTGTATCAACTAATGGCTGCAATATCTTAGTGGCATTGGGTCCCTGAATGGCCAATAAGCATGTTTTGTCGCTGATATTGTGCATCTCTACTCCTTTGCTGTTGAACTGACTGATCCAGTTCCAGTCTTTTTCAATATTGGAAGCATTTACAACCAGCATATATACTTTATTGAATTCTATACAGTATACGATCAAGTCATCAACTATGCCACCGTCGTTATTTGGCAGGCAACTATATTGCGCCTGACCATCCGTAATTTTTGAGGCATCATTGGAAGTTACACGCTGTATCAGGTCCAATGCATTTTCACCTTTCAGCATAAATTCACCCATATGACTCACATCAAATATGCCTGCATTGTTTCTAACAGCGGCGTGTTCATCATTGATACCGCTATAACTGATGGGCATATTGTAACCGGCAAACTCGGCCATCTTAGCACCTAATGCAATATGTTTCTGGGTGAAGGGAGTGTTTTTCATGTGGTTCGTGCTTAATTAAAACAATGGCCACAAAAATAGGTGAAGCAGAACTGTAGAAAAAATAAAAAGCAAAACCAAATCTTACAACTTAAGTTTCAGGTCTCTAGAATATCAATGATCGTATGTTACCAATCGTTTGATTTGCCATCCGGCCGCCGTCTTCTCCCAAATATTCAGGAATTTGAAAGTGGCACACTCAAGTTGTCCGTTCTCCACATGACAAAACTGATGACTTCCCGTTTGTATCGCTCCAAATCCCTTGATGGGATAAACTTCCATACTTCCTTTCACCAGTTCCCGATGCAAGACATAATCTCGAGACAGCAAACTTTTGAATCCCTGCATCACTTGATCAAATCCTTTAACGCCATCATTATCCTGATACAATTCCAATGACTTTGAAAAGAAGGGTTTCATTTTCTCTAGATCACGATTATTGTAGGCTGCAAACAACAAGCTATCCATTTTTGTGATCTCTGATGTTAGTTCTGGAAATGCCGACTTGGGTTTTACCACTTGAGCTGTTAATGTAAATGTAGAAGTGATCATGCAAAGAATTAGCAAGGACACCTTTATAGGTGAAAGAATACATTTCATATGCCTTTTTTAGTAAAGAAAAGATGGTGCAGGATCAATTTTCTCTTGTAAGTTCGAGTTTAAGTTCTTCCACAATTTTCTTGATACGCTTTTTTGAATATTGGTCATTTTCGTGCTTATCCATCTTAAGTAAAAGTTTACCGGGGATAGATGAAATATAAATTTCTGAATGATCATTCAACTGGATATAACCTTCCACTCTTTTTTCATGTAATTCTCTTTTGTGCATTTTAGTTGCCAGAAAATGCTGCATATTGGCTGCCTTGCGTAAAGGGTAAGTAGCGTAAACACGATAATCATCTCTAGAATCGTTTACTGTAATGGCTATATTATTTGTATAGTGGAATTTATACAATGCAAAGGCAAAAAAACCTCCAATAACCAGGATACAAATAATCAAAACGAGAAGGAACTTTTTCATATTGTTAGAGTTGAGCTTGATAAATGTTCAGATCTTCAGGACTAATCACATTGCCTGATATCAGATTCGACTTGTTTACGAAAAGACTGCTTTTATATATCACCAAAGGTGCTTTGTAGAAAGCGGGCTCTATAACATATATCTTGTGGTCGATCTGCATACTATAATAACTTTCAGTTGCACTAAACCCATTGGTGCCTATACTATGGACTGGCGTTTTATAAGTTATACTCTGCTGAAAAATATGATCATCATCCAGATCGATTATCATCTTTGTTTGATTAGTTGAAAAAAATCGCATCACTTCAACTGGAACTACCTTCTTATCCAACTTTTTGAACTGCAATGTGCGTGAATCTTTTATGTCTTTTTTATTTTCATGACATCCTACCAGACTGAAAAAAGATATTAGCAGTAATAGCAAATAAGATCCCGACTTTGATGTTTTCATCTTAATAAATTGAAGGATTGAATCAATGATCATTTAAAGGGAAGAACCCCATCCTGTGAGCAAGACAGGGTTCTTAAATTCCCAACTTCAACCGAGTTTACATCACCATTTGCATAAATAAAATCCGGGTGCTTTCTGTAGCAATAGTTGCCTCTTCTGCAGTAACACTATGCAAGGTGTTCTTTGTATTGATTTCTTTTATAGCGGGTGTTACCACTGTAGCTTTTTTATATTGATATCGGGTGCTATCAATGGGTTTATCAAGTTCTTTCTTTAATTCTTCCGCTTCTTTCTGCTTTTTATCATATTCCCTTTGCAGTTCTTCCTTACTTTTTTTGTATTTCTCTACAGCATCGCTGTCATCATTATTTTCCTCGTCCTTGTCAACCCTTTCCAGTCCTCCAGGTGTCATCACATATTCAACATCAGTGCTCCAGCTATAATCATTGTTCCAGTCATCTTCAAATTCCCAATCGTTTCTGCCTGTATGTATGTTGAAAGAGTTTAACCTGCGAGAAACATTTCCTTTGATCACAATCTTTTTGCCTACAGGAACCTGTAAGTTCACTGTTACACTTTGGTTACGGAACTTAGTGCCCTTTTGCAGAGAGAATCCCCTGTCAAGATGTATCAGGCTATCCTGCTGGTTGATGCCGTAGTTGATATCATTCACACTTTTCAAAGCAGCTCTTTCATCGATACCGTTACTATATTTAAATGAACTGATATGGTAAAGTGAGTCGTTACTTTTTACAATTCTTAATTTCACATTATTCAGGAAAAGGCTATCATCACTCATACTCATGATACCTTCCATTTTATACCAGCGTCCATAAACTTTCACTTTAGATTCGGGAACGTTTACGATCAATTTACCATTGACAGGTTGTGAGATGGTATATTCCTGTTTGTCTCTTGCCCTTGCATCGAAGTTTCTGGCTATGGATGCTGCAAGAATACCTGCGCAAACCAGTCCCATGAACCAAAGACCACCGAATGTGAAACCTATATAACGGTTATTAGATTTTACGCCCATGATTTTGCGGATAACCCAGGTTACAAAAGCTATAACTGGTATTCCGAGGAAAAGCGCCAGTGTGGCCCATGCCAGAAAGTTTTGCCAGAAACCTTCCAGGAAAAAATTCTTCAATGGGAATACTCCTACACCTGCTACCAGAAAAGCTAGTAAGGCTATTAACAAAGCAAATGCAATGATACCGGCTATGAAAAGGAAGAATGCTTTGAACATGATACCGATAGCCCTGCCAATTCTGCTTCCGCCTCTTTTAAATGCGCCACCTGCTTCTGAGCCAAATTGTTGTGATTTTTGCCCAACGGTTTCGCTGAATTCCTGTCCAAATTGTTGTGCTTTGTTAGAAAACTCACCACCCCATTTTTCTGCACGTGTTTTAAATCCTTCGAGGTCTTCCTGGATAGTGTTTTTAATGGTATTCAGGTCAACTTTTTCGCCGCGCATTTCTAATTTTTCAGAAGCACTTTTTGCTTCCGGAATTACTGCCCACAATACAGCATACACTACAAACAGGGTTCCGCCAAATGATCCGAATACGATTCCGGGAAAAGGATCCACATCAAACCAAAAAGCTGATTTGAAAATAGAACTGATGATACCAATCACCAAAGGCAATGCAAAAATTAAACGGGGAACCCAAATAGCGATATCAAAATAAGAAGAGATACCACTTGCAACACCTGCTATTACCTTCTCATCCGGATTACGGTAAAGACGCTTGGTTGAATAGGTCTGCAATAAAGATTTGGATGGAAGAATGATCCATAAAAGGATATATAATAAGATACCTGTGCCGGCTCCAAAACTGATCAAAGCAAATACCAACCTAACGATGGTAGGATCAACACGCAGATAGTTGGCCAATCCACCACAAACACCACCGAGAATTTTGTCGGTTTCGTCGCGGTATAACCTACCTCTGGGTATAGCACCTGCAGGTTCGTAAGCATATCCTCCCTGTTGGTTACCTTCCCCACCTAATTGAGAATGTACCTTGCCTTCTTCGCCTTCAAAATCTTCCGGACGGCCCATACTTGCGATGATCTTATTTACATCATCTTCAGTAATACAGGTGCTTCCTTTTTTTAGGCTCTCTCCAAATAGTTCTGCAATCCTGCCTTCAATATCATTGATGATTTCATCACGTCCCTCTTCGTTGGCAAAGAACCTGCGCAAACTTTCAACATACTGTTTCAGCATGTCATAAGCAGATTCCTCGATGGGAATTACCCTGCCCTGGAAGTTTATATTAATTACCTTTTTCATTGTCAGTTCAGTTTAGTGTTTGGTTAAGGTTGGGTTTGATTTTCTTCGGATGATGAATAGGGAAGTGGTTGTGTAAGTGCATGAACAGCATCGGCCAGTTCCTGCCAGGTGCGTTCCAGTTCTCCATAAAACTCAAGTCCTTTATCTGTCATCACGAAATATTTTCGTGGCGGTCCGCTATTGCTTTCTACCCAACGGTAGGTTAGTAATCCGGCGTTCTTTAACCTTGTTAGCAAGGGATAAAGCGTTCCCTCCAGAATATGGAGGTTGGCAGACTTCATCCTTTCCACCAGGTCACTTGGGTACACTTCACCCTGACGTATGATGGATAAGATACAAAACTCCAATACGCCTTTCCGCATCTGACTTTGTGTGTTCTGAATGTCCATAACCCGATTTTTTTTAGCGCCCAGTATTTTGGTACTGTGAGCCGTTATTGAATAATGACCGCTGTCTATAATTTTTAGAAAGCGAAATGCCTTCTTACGATTCTGTTTCTTCTATTGCGTTCCAGGTTCCATAGGTCGGCAACTCCGAAAGCAGTTTTTTGATTTACAGTGGGTGCATCTACAGCGATGGTTTCTTTTACTTCTTTAACCAGGTTTTCCATCTGTGTTTTTCCTAAGGCCTGAAAGAAGGTTCTGTTTTCCGTTTTCATTTTTTATTTATTAAAAGTTTTTAAATGATCTTTTGAAAAGGAGAAGAAGCGTTGCGTTTTGGTTCTTATCGCTTTCATCCCCTTTGACAACACAAAGATGGGGATTTATTTGGTACTATGCAACACACAGTACCATGTTTTTTTTAGTAATAGGCAGGGGACTGTAATAGGCTTTGCTTAAATCATTGATTTTCAAATATTTATGAAATTTTAGAAAAAAGACAATATGGCGAGTGGTTATATATTGTGACGAATGGTTTTTTCCTAGGAAAGTTGACGTATGGAACAAAATCGACTGAAAAACGGCAATCTCTATTGTGTGACAATGGTAAAATATCCAGCCTTAAAGAAGGCCATAGCGAATCAACTCAGGAGGGAATATGGGATTACAGTAGAGTAGGTCAATGCTTCGCAATACCATTCATGAGTAAATAAAACACTTCGTTTTCAAATCAAATAGACAAAGTTTTTTTATTAATGGTTGTTTTATAATGAAGATTTGATTCATTGATGTTATGAATCTTCAAATCATACACTCTGTTAAAAGCTTCTTGCTTTAGCGAAAACTTATCTGCAAGCAATCGTATGGTTTCTTTGGATAAACCTTTCTTATAATTCAACATATCCGAAACCAACCCTTCACTCACCTGTAAATAGTTAGCCAGATCAACTGCTTTTATTCTATGTTCTTTCATCAATGATCTGAGCAGCGTAATAGGATCAACCATATTCAATGTGCTTTTCTGTTCATCATACTTTTCTATTAATAGGGTCAACAATGCAATTTCTTCTTTGATCGCATTGGTTTTATGTTGGAGAAAAACAAGTTCTTCCAAAACTTTGCAGTATCTGTCATATTGATGATCATTTACGATCACTTTATATTTTAATGTTTCCATGATTTTATTTCTATAGTTAATAGATATTGATCTTGTATTGCATTCCATTCCTGCATAAAGCATCATAGGCAGCATGCGTTCCGATCCAGCAAACGAACAAATGAATCGCAGTCTCGCCAAAAGCATATTTACCTATCATTCGGTATCGATTTCCTGCAATATCAAAAATCACCCGAGATGATCCTTTACCTAAAAGATCAACAGTCGGGAATGTTTGCTTGATATCTGCCGGAACATTCCAATCCGCCAACTTCAATTTTGTAACCCACTCTTCAAATGATATCCTGCTTCCAGGATATTGAGCAATAAAATTTCTGATGGTCTTCTCTTTGATCAAATGCACTTTCATCAGCTAGTGTAAATATACCAAAAGTTCACAAAAAGTGAAGTTTTTGATAAACGTGAATTAATAGGTTGACTTCAGTAAGTCTTGGGGGTCAGGGTTAGAGACTTTAAAATAGAGAAGTTTTCAAAAAATATTTATCGTATTTGTACGATAATATAAAAATACGCAGTACTTTTACTTTATCGTAATAAAACGATTAACCAATGGCATCAGCAAAAACAGAAGAATTTTCAACAGATGAACAAGCATTGGCAGCTTTTGCCAAAGCATTATCGCATCCGGCAAGAATTGCCATTTTAAAGATCCTTGCGGAGAAGAATGCATGTGTGTGCGGCAATATTGTGGAGGTAATGCCTTTGGCCCAGTCAACTGTTTCGCAGCACCTGAAAGAATTAAAAAATGCCGGATTTATCAAAGGCACTATCGACGGACCGAAAAGCTGCTATTGCATCAACACAGACGCTATTGAAACGATACTGGAAAACTTCAACCAGCTATTTGCAACACTGAAAACAAAAAATGAAACCAACTGCTGTTAAATAATAATACTTATCAAAAAAAATAAAAAAGAATGATCATGAAAACAGAAAACGAATTAAAAGAACTGGTTAAAGAAAAATACAGTGAGATCGCAGAGCAATCAAAAACGCAGAATGCAAGTTCATGCTGTGGCGCCGGAGGATGTAGTACTGAAGTATACAATATCATGTCTGACGATTATACCCAATTAAAAGGATACAATTCCGATGCTGATCTGGGATTGGGTTGTGGCCTGCCTACAGAATTTGCGAAAATTAAAAAGGGTGATACCGTAATTGATCTAGGTAGTGGTGCCGGTAATGATTGTTTTGTTGCGCGTGCATTTACCGGAGAAACAGGTAAAGTTATCGGCATAGATTTTACAGAAAAGATGGTTGAGAAAGCCAGAATCAATGCTGAAAAACTAGGTTACCACAACGTGGAATTTCGTTTGGGTGATATTGAAAAAATGCCTGTATCATCAGATATCGCTGATGTGGTAGTAAGTAATTGTGTGCTGAATTTAGTGCCGAATAAATTTAATGTATTGAAAGAAATTTACAGAACATTAAAACCAGGTGGACATTTCAGTATTTCTGATATCGTACTGGAAGGTGAATTGCCCAACCAACTAAAACAAGCCGCCGAAATGTATGCAGGTTGTGTTTCTGGAGCAATACAAAAACAAGTTTACTTGGAACTCATCAATGCAAATGGATTTACCAATGTAACCGTTCAAAAAGAAAAGATCATTACCATTCCGGATGATATTTTGTTGAACTATATTAACCAGGCAGAAATAGATGCATTTAAAACAAGTGCTCTGGGAATTTATAGTGTAACCGTATATGCCGAGAAGCCCCTTGCCAAAGAAGCTTGTTGTGCGCCTGGTTGCTGTAATTAAAAATCATTTTTACAAGTATGGAAATAAAAGAATTACATCCAACACATTGGCCTGAAGTAAAGAAAATTTATGAAGAAGGCATTGCTACTGGCTATGCCACTTTTCAAACCTCTGCTCCCAGCTGGGAAGAATGGGATACTGCACATGCCGCTAAACCCAGATTAGTTGCAGTTGAAAATGATCGGGTACTAGGCTGGGCTGCTATTACGCCTGTTAGTGGCAGATGTGTTTATGCTGGAGTTGGGGAAGTAAGTGTTTATGTAGGGGCACACGCCAGAGGTAAAGGCGTGGGTAAACAATTACTCGCTGCATTAATTAGTGAAAGTGAAAAAGAAAATTACTGGACCTTACAGGCAGGCGTTTTTCCGGAAAATAAAGCCAGTTTACATCTGCACCAATCAATTGGATTTCGTATCGTTGGCACCAGAGAAAAAATTGGCAAGATGGATGGAATATGGCGTGATACCGTTTTATTGGAGAAAAGAACTGATAAATTGTAACTATGTCAGCTAACCAATGCACTCCTACATTTGAAAGAAAAAAATTAAGTTTTCTTGACCGATACCTTACTTTATGGATTTTCGTAGCCATGCTTTTAGGTGTTGGTATTGGTTATTTTTTCCCTTCTTCCGCAGGTTTCATCAATTCCTTTTCCACTGGCACTACTAATATTCCATTGGCCATTGGTTTGATCTGCATGATGTATCCACCCTTAGCCAAAGTACGTTATGAAAAGATGGGAGAAGTTTTTAAAAATACCAAAGTATTAGCTGCTTCCTTGTTTCTAAACTGGATCATCGGTCCTATATTGATGTTTTTACTATCGATTATTTTTTTAAAAGACTACCCCGAATACATGGTTGGTCTTATTCTCATTGGATTAGCCAGGTGTATTGCTATGGTTGTAGTTTGGAATGAGCTTGCCGAAGGGAACAGGGAATATGCAGCAGGACTGGTTGCACTGAACAGTATTTTTCAGGTTTTATTATACAGTGTTTATGCCTATCTTTTTATTACCGTGCTGCCACCGATGTTAGGAATTAAAGGACTGACTATTCATATTACAATAGAAGAAATCGCGAAAACTGTTGGAATATATTTAGGTATCCCATTTGCTGCAGGTTTTTTAAGCAGATTTATTTTAATAAAAATCAAAGGAGAAGAATGGTTTCAACATAAATTCATCCCCTCCATCTCCCCCATCACATTGATTGCCCTATTATTTACCATTATAGTCATGTTCAGTTTGAAAGGGCAACTCATAGTTCAGATCCCTTTTGATGTTGTGCGTATTGCCATCCCTTTACTGATCTACTTTATGCTGATGTTCATCTCAAGTTTTTTTTTAGGAAAATACCTGGGGGCTGATTATGCAAAAAATGCTGCCATAGCTTTTACGGCTACCGGTAATAATTTTGAACTTGCCATTGCAGTGGCTATCGGAGTTTTCGGTATCAATTCAGGACAGGCATTTACGGGTGTGATTGGACCCTTAGTGGAAGTACCCGCCTTGATCGGTTTGGTAAATCTTGCATTTTGGTTCAGAAAAAAATATTATCCTGTAACCAACCCATTAAAATAATATCGCTTTTTTATGATGACGCCTAAAAAGAAAATCCTTTTTGTTTGTGTTGAGAACAGCAACCGTAGTCAGATGAGTCAGGCTTTTGCAAGCATTCATGGAGGAGAACAAATTGAAGCATATAGTGCCGGTAGCAAACCCAGCGGCATCGTTAACCCAAAAGCCATTGCTGCCATGCAGGAATTAGGTTACGACCTAAGTAAACATGACAGCAAATCATTACAAGAAGTTGAACAATTTGCTCCTTTTGATGCAGTGGTTACCATGGGATGTGGCGATGCTTGTCCGTGGATGCCTGCTAAAAAATTCATCGACTGGCAAATACCAGATCCCAAGCATATGGAACCAATTGCTTTTAATGAAGTACGCGACCTGATCAGTGATAAAGTAAAAGAGTTGATTCAGGAATTATGAGTTTGGTTTTTGATCAGGGGTGCCGATAATAGATTCAATGAGTGATGTAACAAAGCTCACTACGATACTGAATATTAGTGCCACAAACCAACCACTCACTTCAAAGCCCGGCACTATATCTGATGCCCATTTTACGATCAGTATATTGATAACCAATAAAAATAATCCCAGTGTTACTATGGTTATGGGAATGGTCAATACGATCAATATTGGTTTTATAAAACTATTCAACAATCCTAAAACCAAAGCCACCCAGAAGGCTGTTGAGGTGCTATCCACTGTTACACCTTTAATGATATAAGCCGCAAATAATACCGCAACGGCCGTAGCAATCGTTTTAACAAAGAACCTTCCCATAGAACCTTATTGAATGTTTAAGTTACCATTTATTTTTCTGTAGATGCCATCTTTCAAAAAAGGGACATTGAAATTAATCAATAGTCCAAGTTTTTTACCGGATAGTTTTAGATAAGTCACCAATTGCGCTTCGTGTACAGGTAGGATTTTTTCAACTGATTTCAATTCGAGAATTACTTCATTTTCAACTAAATGATCAATTATGAAATCTTTATCTAAGCATACTCCTTTATATAAGACAGGCAAAACTTTCTGCTTTTCTACAAATAAGCCTTTGTTTACTAATTCTTCAAACAAACATACATCGTAAACAGATTCCATTAACCCTGGACCTAAATGCTTATGCACTTCCATTGCACAACTAAGAATTTGAAATGTTAGTTGATTATATTCATTCGTTAACATGATATAAACCTAACGATTAGATCTTCAATTTTCTTGCGTATTTACCGCATATTTATTGTGTAATTAACGGAAAAACTTTTCAATTTCTTCAACACAGAGACCACTGAGGAAACAGAGATACACAGAGAAAACTCTGTGCATCTCTGTTAATCTCTGCGAACTCTGTGTTGAAAAAAAATATGTGTTGAAAAAAATTAAACCACTAACAACTCATAAAATTCCTCTGGCTTCAGGTATTTTTGGGCAAGGGCCTGAAGTTCTTCTGCAGTAACAGTTTGAACCATTCGAATACTGTTATAGAAATATTCTTCACTAAGATCATTAAGGATATAGGTTTTCCATCTGCCTATAATTTGAAAGGGACCATCCAAATCTCCTAACAAAGAACCTATCATATAATTACGAACAAGGTTCAATTCTTCATCAGCTATGGGTTCATTACAAAGTATGGCCATTTCTTTGTAAACTTCATCAATGGTGGCTGCACAAACATCTCTGCCTGCTTCGGTACTGATCATCCAGGCACTTTCATGAATATGATTCTGCAGATAACTATGGATGCCATAAGTATAGCCTTTATCCTCACGAATATTACTCATCAACCTTGAACCAAAAAACCCTCCAAAAATATTATTCAAGATCTGAACCCTTTGAAAATCGGGATGGTGACGGTTAAAAATAGTCCTCGCTATTCGAATAGCACCCTGCACACCTTCGGCATCATTGGTTAAATTGTATTTTTTAATATCAGCAGGTTTTACCTGATAATTGATTTCAGTTAAAGTCTTTTTGTTTAAGCCCAAATGTCCAAAACTATCATTCAATTGTTTTGCCAGATCTACCGGAGGCTTACCGGCAACAAATACCAAACATTTTCCCTCTGTATAATACTTTTGATAAAACAGTTGCAGCTCCTCTCTTGTTAGCTCTTCAAAATCTTTTGTTGAAGTATACTTACCATAAGGATGCTGAATACCATAGATATACTCATCAATCAATCTGTTTGCTACAAAATCACATTTCCTGAGGTTTACTTCCAGTTTTTGTTTTTGGTTCTGTTTATAGATAGCCAGTTCCTCTTCCGGAAAAATACATTCATTGATCAATTCTGCAACAACAGGCAATAACTGCGGTAATTGTTTGGTTAAACAATGTAAAGTAATGGTTGCCGTTTCATTGAAACAACTTCTATTGAGGTAAGCCCCATGAAATTCAAAATGTTCATTGATGGCAAAAGCCTTTCTGCTGGCTGTTCCATTCTTCAACATAAAATTGGTGGTTGCCGCAACAATATTTTTTTCTTCATACCAATTGCCGGCATAAAATACCCACTCTATCATTAATACCTCCTGTGCACCAGCATCAATACTATAAACGGGTACACCATTATCGAGTGTAAAAAAATCGTAGGGTTTCAAATGCAGCTTCATGTGTACTGCATCCGTTATTTCAGGTGCTATTTTTCTGTTGATCATGTTATTTACTTGCTGTAATAAAACAGGGTACTGCTATTGTCTTCCCTGAAAACTTCTTTGCAATATTGCTGAACATCTGCTACGGTAATATCCTGGTAACGCTGTAATTCTGTATTCATTATGTTAGCATCACCTAATAATTCATACATAGCCAAACTACTTGCTCGGCTCATTACACCCATGTCTTCAAATGCGATGATACTTTCCGTTTTGTTTTTTACTTTTTGTAGTTCAAGATCAGTTACTTTTTCATCCATTATTTTTTTGATCTCTTCATCAACAGCATTGGCAGCATCCTGCATTTTTACCCCTTTCACCAATTTGCCTTCAATAGCTACCAAACCTTTGTCAGTACTGCCAAAATGATGACAATCGAGCCCAGAAAAAAGTTGTTTCTCTTTTACCAGCGATTGGAATAAGCGTGATGATCCACCTCCCCCTAAAATTTCTGTGGCAAGATCCATTACATAGTAGCCTTTTTCTAACCGTGCATCCATATGCCAGGTTTTAATAAAAGCATCCAAAGGCACATTGGCATATACCTCTTTTTTTCTGGCCATTTCCTGCCTTGGCTCAACCGGTAATTTTCTTTCATACTTTTCTCCCATCGGAATATCACCAAACCATTTTTCAGCCAGTTTTTTGATATTATCTACCGTAACATTTCCTGCAACTACCATGATGGCATTTATGGGTCTGTAATGTTTAAAGAAGAAGTTCTTTACATCGTCCATTTGAACATTTTCAACATGGCTAAGCTCTTTGCCAATGGTCATCCAGCGATAAGGATGTGTGGTATAAGCCAGTTCGCGCATTTGGTGCCAGGCATCTCCGTAGGGTTTATTGATATAGTGTTCTTTAAATTCCTCAATAACCACTTTTTTCTGTGTGTTCAAACTTTTAGTGCCAAAAGCCAGACTCATCATTCTATCACTCTCTAGCCAAAAAGCGGTTTCAATATTTTCTGCAGGTAACTGGCAATAATAATTGGTTAGGTCATTGGTAGTATAAGCATTGTTTTCTCCGCCTGCACGCTGTAAGGGTGCATCATAGTCGGGTATATTTTTACTGCCGCCAAACATAAGGTGTTCGAAGAGGTGAGCGAAGCCTGTTTTGTCAGGATGTTCATCCCGCGCACCCACATCATACAAAATATTTAATACGGCCATAGGCGTAGAATGGTCTTCATGAACCAACACGCGTAAACCATTATCCAACACAAATCGGCTATACTGAATCATAATTTCATTTAAAAGAGGGTGCAAAATAGGTCATTACTAAAAAACTCTGCAGGAATGTTTATCGCCTTATATCTTTCACATCGATTGTTAAAACAAGTGGCTTTTGGTCGCGAAATACCACCACCTGCATGCGTCCGATACTATTTTGGAAGAGATTTTTGTAGGCCTGAATGTTTTTAGAGGCATTGGTTTCTACCGAAAAAATAACATCCCCTGGCAAAAATCCGGCTTTATCACCCGGCGATCCTGGCATGATATCAATTACACGGATCTCACCATCTATCAGGTAAATACCCAATCCGGTATAAGAATAATCAAAGTTTTCGAGGTAATGAGAATTGGGCTTGAGGTGGATGGATTGTTCGGGATAATTAAGGATCACATTAAAGCGGCGAAGAATATCATTGCCAATCAATCCACCCAGCAAAGGATAAGAAGTTACATTATAATCATCTTCAAAAATATGTATCGGTACTTTTCTGAATTTAAAAGGACCTATTTTGATTTCTTTTGCAATTGCCAAATTCATTTGTCTTTTGCCACCTATTCCTTCTGCCTGGGTTGGATAGAATTTTCGCTTCTTTACAAAAACCGTACTATCATCTACAAAATCTTTGGATAGAAGAAAGCTGAGACCTGCACCAGTATCAAAAATAAAACGACTATTAATGGGGTGGTCATCATTAAGCACAGCCGTTTGCAGTGGAAGGGTTGAAAAATTAGGCTTTAAAAGATAACCGCCGCGGGGATATTTGTAAACGCCTGGACTGAACACTTCCACTACTTGTTTATCATAATCAAGTCTTACAATATACCTTCTTAAAAAACTATAACCGATAATCCCATCAATACGGATCCCGTATACACTAGTAAGCAGTTCATAATCATTGATGTGAAAATCCAGGTGATTAACGTCCAGTCCATTCAACTTTAAAGTATGGTTATTGGCAAATTCCACATTTTTAATACCACCAATACCCCGAATGGTTTTTTCGGTTTTAACTGTTGTGATCTTCAGTTTATCTACTGTAAGTGAATCGAGTGAGATCCCGCCACTGCCCGTATCCAAAACAAAATTGAGTGTATCAGGATAATTATCCAGCAGCGCTTTGAGAATAACTATACCTCCACTGAGCTGTGAAAAAGGAACCGAAGTGAGCATTTTTGCCTGAGGTGGAACAAATTCTTCCTGGGCAACCCCTATCAGGCATTGCGCAATCAATATTACAGCAAGGCATACTTTTTTCATTCCATTTCAAAATACGTTGAAAAACAGTTTTGCCGTTTAAAAAGGTACCAAAATACCTATACTTATTTAAGCGGTTCATTTATAGGACAACAAATAACCTTTTTTTGATGCAATTGCATTCCACCATATCCTCCTACCTTTGTTCTCCTTTAACAAAAGCAGAAGTTTATGTTATTAGCAGACCTTTTTCAGAAAGCCCTGGCTTTTGAGTTTTTGAGTATAGAAGAGGGCATGCATCTTTTTGAGCATGCGCCACTATCCGAATTAATGTTTGTGGCAGATGAATTACGCAAAAAACAGGTGCCGCATGGCAAAGTAACCTGGCAGATAGATCGTAATGTAAATACCACGAATGTATGTGTGGCCAATTGTAAGTTTTGTAATTTTTACAGGATACCCGGACATGCAGAAGCTTATGTTACTGACATGCCTACTTACAGAAAGAAAATTGAGGAGACACTGAAATTTGGAGGGGACCAGTTGTTGTTACAAGGCGGGCATAATCCGGACCTGGGATTGGATTTTTATACCAAAACCTTTCGTGCCATCAAACAGGAATATCCGGCTATCAAATTGCATTCCTTAGGACCACCCGAAGTGGCACATATCTGTAAACTAGAGAAGATGAGTCACCACGACGTGCTAAAAGCCTTACAGGAAGCGGGTCTTGACTCATTACCAGGCGCAGGTGCAGAAATATTGGTAGATAGGGTAAGAAGGCTGATCTCTAAAGGAAAATGTGGCGCAGATGAGTGGTTGGCAATCATGCATGAAGCACATAAATTAAATATTACCACCAGTGCCACCATGATGTTTGGGCATGTGGAAACGCTGGAAGAGAGATTTATACATTTAACCCGTATCAGGGAAATACAAAGCAAGAAGCCGGCAGAAGCCAATGGTTTTCTGGCCTTCATTCCCTGGACTTTTCAGGATGTAGACACTTTATTGGCCAAGATCAGGGGCGTACAAAATCTGATAACACCCGATGAATATATCAGGATGATCGCCATCAGCAGGATCATGTTGCCGAATGTGAAAAATATTCAGGCCAGCTGGTTAACGGTAGGCAAACAAACGGCGCAGATCTGCTTGAACAGTGGTGCCAATGATTTTGGAAGTATCATGATCGAGGAAAATGTGGTTAGTGCTGCAGGGGCACCTCACAGGTTTACCTATAAAACCATGCAGGAGGCCATCAAAGAAGCTGGTTTTGAGCCACAACTGAGAAATCAGCAATACGGCTGGCGTGATATTCCGGAAAGTATACAGGAACAAGTGATCGATTATTAATACAGGATTTAACTTTTTATTGTGCGGCATTTTGGCAAATACGTTTATTTTCGTAGTTGATAAATAGCAAGCTCATGAAACCAAAACCTGCTTTTCTACTCCTGGCGCTAGTGATTGGTTGTGCGGCTTTCCTCTACTTTCTTTGGCAGGAAGGGCAAGTAAATGAGGTTTGTTGCCAGGAAAAGCAAGAAATTTCTCCTAAAAATGAGGAAGGTGGCGATTTTCAGTCAGAATCCTTTACCCGGCTCATCGCATTTTCCCGTTCATCCTATTGATCCTGCCATTACCCGCAGGATTTTTTTTATTTGCACTGTAACATATTTAAACACCATACGTATCACTACTTTAAGAGACCAAATTAATAAGTTTACTGCTGTTTATGACGGAAAGAGAATATAACCAATGTGTGAATCAATATGCAGATAATGTGTATCGTTTCATCGTGAAAAATCTCCGTCATGAAGAGGATGCAAGGGATATTGTACAAACTGCTTTCGAAAAATTATGGCGCAATAGGGAAACGGTAGAAACTGATAAGTCAAAATCCTACCTTTTTACAGTTGCCTATAACCAGATGATCGATCATATCAGAAAAGTAAAGCGGATTCAATTAAAAGATGAATTTTCTGAAAACGTCAGGATACAAAATCCCT
This sequence comes from Chitinophaga pinensis, assembly GCA_943371675.1. Lineage (GTDB taxonomy): Bacteria > Bacteroidota > Bacteroidia > Chitinophagales > Chitinophagaceae > Sediminibacterium > Sediminibacterium pinensis_I. Next base: position 166,601 of record CALRVT010000001.1, read on the forward strand.
CCTCTAACAATAACCTGAAAAAAACGCTTATGGAAGCATTGAACAGGTTAAATGAAACACAGAAAAGTTTGGTAATGCTGAAAGACTATGAAGGATATAGTTACGAAGAAATTGGGGAGATCATGGGGTTGAATGAAAGTCAGGTAAAAGTATACTTGCACAGAGCAAGACTCATTTTAAGAGAATATTTGGTAAGTCCGGAGAATGTTAGATAGAAGAATTACAAAAGAAAAGACATAACAGCCAAGAGCAAAAGAAACCATGAATATTAACCAACATAATTACGAGGAGTTTTTCCTACTGTATGCAGACGGTGAGCTGTCTGCTACAGAGATACAAGCTGTTGACCAGTTTGTAGCGGAAAATCCAAGCCTTGCAGCTGAGTTGGTTCTTTTTCTTGACATGAAACTGGATGCACAAACAATGGTTTTTGCAGGCAAAGAAAGCCTTTATAGAAACGGTGCTGATGAAATTACTGCTGCTAACCAGGAAACTCATTTCTTATTGTATGTAGATAATGAACTGAATGCTGAAGCACGCAATAAAGTAGAGACCTACGTTTTACAACATCCAGCTTCGCAGGCATTATTTACAGAACTGAAGCAAACAAGATTGGCTGAAGAAACTATCTTATTCCCCAATAAAGCATCCTTATATCAAAAAGAAAAAACCGATAAGCCAGTTTTTTATATCCGATTACAAAGATTAGCCGCTGCAGCTGTGGTTACCGGTTTGGCAATATTGGCCTGGAATATTTTGCCCGAAACAAATTCTACCCTGCAAAACATCGCATTGAATAAAAACATAAACAATAACACCATAGAGAAACCAGTCAACAATATTGTATCAGGAAATAAAAAGGCCCTAAAAGAAGCATCTGCCATCACTCAGCAGCCTGCTACTGATCCTTCTAAAAGAATTGCTGAAACAGATCAAGTAATACTTACCCATACAGAAACGGCAAGCATTACGCCTAACACTGTTGCAGTATTACCCGGCACTGAACCAATATCAGGTTTAAAAAGAGAGGATGTTATTTCAATGCCGATTGATACAAAAAATTATAGTCAGAGCAACCCTGCTATCAACAATATACTTGCATCAGCAAATACAGGTATCACCAATATTGTTGAAGCAACGGAAGAGCCTGAAATGCAGGTGCAACCGGCCGTTTACCGGGAACTGGATACTGATGATGACAATAAAAGTTTTTACCTAGGTTCTCTGGAGATCAATAAAGATAAATTCCGTGGTTTTTTTAGAAAAGCAGGCAGTATTTTCCGAAGCAAGTCAAAGCTGGATGATGAAAAAACCGAAACTACAACACCGTCTAACGAACGGACATTCAAATAAATCAGAAAAATAACAGTTATGAAACAATTCATTGGATTAATCGCACTCTTATGCTTGGGTGTAAAAGGAATGGCACAAACAGACAGCTCGGCAACCGGTAAGGACACCGTTAAAGTGGGCAATTTTATCATTATCAAAAAAGGCAATGGTAATAGCAACAGCAGCTTTGATAGTTATAGCAATCGTCAGAATAATTATAGTATTAGAGTAGAGCGTAGACCCAGGAAAAAAACCAATATCAGCACCAACTGGTGGATCATGGATCTTGGTTTTGCCAATGTAAGAGACAATACAGATTATACCTATGCGCAGGCTGGCAGTTATTTAAAAGTACTTCGTCCGGCAGATGGAGCAGTAAATCAGAATAGTTATAAACTGAATACCGGTAAATCCAGTAATGTAAATATCTGGTTATTCATGCAGCGCTTGAATGTGATAAAACATGTTGTAAATCTAAAATATGGATTAGGTGTTGAAATGTATAATTTCCGTTATGATTCAAGGATCAGTTTCCGCAAAGATCCTGCACCCTATGCCTTTAATGATTCTATTTCTTTCACCAAGAACAAATTATTTGTTGAATATATCACGGTACCCTTCATGGTTAATTTCAATACAACACCAGACAGCAGAAGGGGTTTGAGTTTAAGTGTGGGTATGAGTGCGGGTTACCTGATTGCCGGAAGAAACAAACAGATCAGTGGCGAAAGAGGCAAACAAAAAGTAAAGGGTGATTTTAATTTTGAACCCTGGAGATTGGCCACTATTGCAGAAATAGGATTAGGACCGGTTAGGTTATATGGTAGTTATAGTTTAAACCGGTTACAAAAAGACATCACCAGAATTGAGCAATATCCTTATACTGTAGGATTGCGCTTCAGCAAATGGTAAAAAATTTCTTTGTTTTCTCATGTTGTATAGTAACGCCCCTTTTCCAAGGGGCGTTTTTGTTTTGTGAATATTGTTTAGCATTAACTTAATTTTTGGTGAATTAACCAGAACACAACATTGGGTTATGATAGATTGCTTTCTAATCAAAAAAATAACAAAATGAAAGCACCTATGCATGCAGCATTTCTAACAATGCTTGTTTTCTCCAGTACATCTTTCAGGTCTCCATTGAAACTTAACAAAGCTTTTGCCGGAAAGAATACTTTTAGCGTTATCATTTTGAAAGGAAATTATGAACTCCAGTTGTACGATTCTACAGGTGATTGGTTAGCTAGTTATCCCGTAGTATTTGGGAACACGGACAAGGGTGATAAAATGATGCAGGGCGATAGAAAAACGCCCGAAGGTGTTTTCCATATAGCTTATAAAAGGAAACATGAAAAATGGGATTCCTTTCTTTTGATCGATTACCCCACCAAAGAAAGTTACCAGAAATTCAAACAACGGAAAGAAGAAGGGCTGATTCCTGCAGATGCCAAAATTGGCGGGGATATTGGCATACATGGCACCTGGCCACATGAAGATTATGCCATTGATCAGTATCGTAACTGGACAGAAGGCTGTATCAGTACCAAGAATAAATACATAGAAGAATTATTCCAGCTGCTCCCTGTTGGCACAAAAATTGAAATCAGACGATAAAATAGATCAACGGATTTCGAATTACAGATGGGCGGATCTTAGGAACTGATTCTGTCATTGCCAAAATAGGTATGCAACACTTGTGGAAGTTTGATGCCCGCATCAGTTTGATTGTTTTCTAATAAACACGCAACAATCCTGGGTAATGCCAGTGAACTTCCATTTAAAGAATGCAGGAACTGTGTCTTTCCTGATGCGTCTTTATAACGGCATTTCATACGATGTGTTTGGTAGCTTTCAAAATTACTAACGCTACTTACTTCCAGCCATCTTTCCTGCGCTGCACTGTACACTTCAAAATCATAAGTAATGGCGCTGGTGAAGCCCATATCGCCGCCACATAAACGTAGTATACGGTATGGCAGTTCCAGATTTTGCAGCAAGGTTTCCACATGTAAGATCATTTGTTCCAGCACCGCGTAACTTGTTTCAGGCTCTACGATCTGGATGATCTCAACCTTATCAAACTGGTGCACCCTGTTCAATCCCCTCACATCCTTACCAAAGCTTCCCGCTTCTCTTCTAAAGCATGGCGTATATGCCGTCATCCTGATAGGCAAGTCTTCCTGTTTAACCATGGTATCCCTGTAAATATTGGTAACAGGCACTTCTGCTGTAGGTATCAGGTAAAAATTATCTGCAGTGGCATGATACATCTGTCCTTCCTTATCCGGCAACTGTCCGGTAGCAAAAGCACTCGCTTCATTAACCATGAATGGTGGTAGATATTCTATATAACCCGCTTCTGTATTATAGTCGAGAAAATATTGTATCAATGCCCTCTGCAATTTTGCGCCCTTACCTTTGTATAAAGGGAAACCGCTACCGGTAATTTTTGCACCGGTTTCAAAATCTACCAGGTCATATTGTTTGATCAGATCCCAATGAGGAACGGCATTAGCTGGCAGTGCGGGTTTTTTGCCACCCTCTCTCACTACTTCATTTTCTTCTGGTGTTCTGCCAATGGGAACCTGCCAACTCGGAAGATTTGGTAAAATAACCAGCGTATCCTGTAATTGTTTTTCAACCAAGCCCATCTGTTCTTTCAGTGGTTCCAAAGTAGCTTTCCACCCTGCTATATCCGTTTTCATCGCTTCGGCCGCATCTTTGTTTCCCTGAGCCATCAGTTTGCCAATTTCCTTGGAAGAAGCATTCACTTTCGCCTGGATATTATCAAATTCCAACTGTAATTTTTTTCTTTCATCATCCAGGGCAATAATGGTATCAACCATTTCTAAGGGTTGAAAATGTTTTACTGCCAGTCTTTTTTTAACTTCTTCCGTTTGATTCCTCAAAACACTCACCTGTAACATACCTGTTCAATTTTTTGCAAATATAACTTATGACCGTTGATGATAGCATGGTTCTTCGGTTTACCTTTGCCAATATGTATGTTTCGGACGATTTACAGCAAAGATGGTGGGCCCTGGAAGCCAAATTAATGGAGCGTTTTGGCAAAAAGCCCGATTTGGAAGCCGTTCTTTTCCTTATAGGTATGCAGGAAACGGGCTATATGCAAGATAATATCAGCAAAGAAGAAAAGCAGGACCTGATGCATGTGGCGGTGTGTAAAGTACTTAGTCAAAGTGGCTATTATATCCTGGAGGGCAATGATCCAGATGGCTGGCCTCATTACAAACAGGTAAAGGAATTACCGGTTATGCAATTGTATGATCAGGAAAACTTTATCAAAGACCATGTTTTGCTTTATTTTAAAACCCAGGACTTTTAATTAGGTTGAAGACACTGATATAATTAATTTCCTACAATCAATTTTTATCTAATATTTGCACTACTAAAACGAGATTTATGAATTTCCCTACAGATGTACGCTACACCAAAGATCACGAATGGATTCGCTTAGACGGTCAGGTGGCCACCATTGGTGTTACCGATTTTGCACAGCATGAACTGGGCGATATAGTATATGTAGATATCAATACTACTGGGAAATCATTAGCTGCTGAAGAAATTTTCGGTACTGTAGAAGCTGTAAAAACTGTGAGTGACTTGTTTCTCCCTGTTGCAGGAACAGTTACAGAAGTGAACCCTTTACTGGAAAAACAGCCTGAATTGGTTAACACAGATCCTTATGGTGATGGTTGGATGATCAAACTTACTGTTGCAGATACAGCATCTGTTGCAGCGTTAATGGACCATGAAGCCTATGCTTCGCTGGTAGGTTAATTTCACCCCATTTTTTAATGTGTTCTGGCAAATAGGCAGGTTCTGTTACTATTTATCGTATTTGGCATTATATTGTCTAAAAAAACCGTGCAATCTAAACTTCGCTTTTTACCAGCTATTGTATGGTTTTTTGGGATCCTCTTTCTTTTATGCCTTCCGGGTAGTACAATACCCAAATATCCCTGGCTGGCACTGATTCATGCGGATAAGCTGTTACACATTACCCTTTTCTTTCTCCTATGTTTTCTCTTTACATCCCCCTTTAAAAACCAAGGCCTATCTAAGCGCAGCATGAGGTTGATCCTATCGCTGATAACTGTTTTGGGTGTTCTATATGGCGTAATCCTTGAATTTGTACAGGAGCGATGGATTCTGAATAGATCTTTTGAAGTAAATGATATTCTTGCAGATGCCTCGGGTTGTTTGCTTTCCTTCATTTATTGGATCAGGTGGATAAGATTGCAAAATCCGGAAAGACCGAATAAAAATACGGAGGGGCTATAAAAAAATTGGTCCCGATAGAAATCGGGACCGCAACCAAAACTAACTGCTTATGAGAAAAATTTTTATTTCATTGTTTAATAGTATAGTGCAAAGCCTGTGCCAACGCCTGTCTATGTTTTGTTAAACCTTTCAAAAAGGCACTGCTTATATAAACAGATACAGAACAATTTGCATGCGCTGCCTGATGCAAAGTTCTTTTGAATAGATAGAATAAAATGTCAAGGGTTTACCAAGGTTTTGTTAAACCCTAATGACAATCAATAACATTGTCTGAAGCGGCAGAAATAAAGGGACTGAGATAGGGGATATTCAGATTCATTCCTCTGAGAATGAGCAAAATACCCATAGTAAAAACCATAAAAGGGATAGCTTTTTTCATCTGGTTCCTGGTATGAATACTTAAAGCAGATCCAAAAAAGCTGAGGGCAAACATGGCGGGAAAGGTTCCCAAACCAAAAGCTGTCATAAATACAATTCCACCTACAACAGTGCCGGATGCCATTGCACCTGTTATGGCCAGGTAAACCATGCCGCAGGGTAAAAGTCCATTTGCCATTCCTAATAAGTACAGACCATACATTTTTTTCTCCTGCAAAAAATGGCCAATCCAATACTGCAGTTTTCTAACTGGTTTTTGGATCCAGGAATCGGACAACACTTTTTTGAAGAATAAGGATTGGATAAGGTAAAGGAGAAGCAATGAACCCATCACTATCGAAAAAATCTGCTGAAACCCTCCCAGGTAAACCTGGCGTCCGGCGAATCCGAAGATCAGTCCGACTATTGCATAAATAGAGATCCTGCCTAAATTATAGAGAACGATGCCGATGGTTTTTTGCTGTTTTGGCAAACCCATTACCGGTAAGGAAAGCGCAATAGGTCCACACATACCCACACAGTGAAAACTGCTCACGGTACCCAATAGTAAACCCGTTATGATTAATTGCCAGCTCATGATTAATTGATGGTGAGCATTTGTTCATGGTAGTAAGCATTGCCCCCTGCTGTCCAGGTAAGTTTCATTTGATAGTTACCTTTAGAAATTTTGTCCTTCTTAATTACTTGTCTGCCAGATTCATCAAGTTCAAGGAGTAATTTTTTGTCTTTGGTTTCATCATTACTGCAATAAAACCATATCTCACCTGCTGATTTTAGTCCCTTCAATTCCTGAGGCATATTAAGCAATAGGAATGAATCATCCTGACTAACTGCTACGGCACTTAATTTATTGGCATTGTTTACACCATCAATTTTATCCTGGTATCGAAGTTCTTCCTTGTAATAATCTTTTGTTACCAGTTCAAATTTGGTGTTGACGGCCAAATAAACCATGGTAAGCATTAGTCCGGCAAAAACAACAAAAACAATTAATAATCTATTACCCCAACTCATAAAAAAATATTGTTTAAAATTACTTTATTCGGCAGGCCCTAAAAAATTAGTTTTTAAGGATGCGATCAGTTTATCCTTATTGAAAAGGTCCATTTTAATTTCTGTTTTCCGGCTTTTTAATCTTGATTTAGGCAACACTACAAAAAAGGAACCAGCCCCCATACCTTCTTTTACAACTGTGATTTCGGGCTTGCCAATCATTTCAACCTTACCATTTCCGTCTTGTAACCTGATAGACATTTCCTGTGCGATCACCGTTTTGTTGATCATCTTGATATTATACAGATTTGAAATACTGTCTGTTCCTCTTTCCTGATAGAGAATTCCGGGTGTTCGCATGATAGTGGCATCGATGTCTTTTCTAGACATGAGCAGAAAGCCTAAAACCACCAGTACCACAGCACAAAGTCCAGTATAAAATTTCATCCGGGTGGTATAATGCAATTTCTCGCCTTTCGCTATGGAATTCTCTGAAGCATAACGGATCAAACCACGTGGTCTGTTAAGAGAATCCATGATATGGTTACAGGCATCTATACAAGCTGTACATCCAACACATTCCATTTGAACACCATTACGAATATCGATCCCTGTTGGACAAACCTTTACACAAAAATGGCAATCAATACAATCACCTAGTTCTTTGTCGTGCTCTTTTTTGGCATTTCCCCTTGGTTCTCCCCGCTTATAATCATAAGCAACAATCATGGAGTTTTTATCCAATAACACACTTTGTAATCTTCCATAGGGGCAAACCACAGTGCAGGCCTGTTCTCTAAAAAACGCATATACAGCATAAAATACAGCACTAAAAACCAATAAGGAGGAGAACCCAACTATATGTTCTGATACTGGCTCCACAATTATTTTTTCCAGTTCTTTGATACTGATAATATAGGCAAGAAAAAAGTTTGCGATGATGAACGAAAGAATAAAAAACAGTATGTGTTTGAGTAATACTTTTCTGATCTTGGTTCCGTTCCAAGGTGCCGCTTTCAATTGTCTTTGTGCAGGTGCATCACCCAGCACCCAAAATTCCACTTTACGGAACATCATTTCCATGAAATTAGTTTGCGGACAAGCCCAACCACAAAACAAACGACCAAAAGCAGCTGTAAAGAGAATGATAAAAAAGATAAAGGTGACCATGGTGATCCCGAAAATGAAAAAGTCCTGCGGCCAGAATACCTTGGTAAATAAAATAAATTTTCCTTGAGGGATATTGAATAAAAACAAAGGCCTGCCATCTATATAAATAAATGGAAGGCCAAAGAAAATCAGAAAATAGAGTACACTTAGCCAGGTACGAATATTGTAAAAACGACCACTTGGTTTATTGGCATATATCCATTTGCGTTTTCCTGATTCATCAACTGTTGCGATCCTGTCTCTGAAATTTTCTGTTAAGGGTTCATTGATATGCTTATAATCGCTCATTGTTATTTTTTCAGTGTATCGGTTTTTGCAACAGGATCCGTTGCTTTAAGTGTATCTGTAGCAGCAACAGTTGGAACTTCCTGGTACAATTCACCCTGTGGTTCTTTACCTTTTGCTGGCTTTGTACCTTCTAAAGATTTTACATAGCCGGCTATTTGTGCTAATTGAACAGGAGAATAATCATCCTTCCAGCTTTTCATTCCTTTTTCCGGCCAGCCATATTTAAGGGTTTTAAAAATGTCTTTGATTCCGCCGCCATGAATCCAGTATTTATCGGTTAGGTTAGGACCAACAGAACCACCACCATCTGTTAAATGGCAGGCAGCACAAACTGCTACAAAGATTTTTTTGCCGGCTTCCATACTTGTGGCATCGGTTAAATAGGTTACTGTGGTCTCATCTACTTTATTGGCAGAAGTTTTCAGGAATTCTGCTTTGGCGATTTCTGCTTCATTCAATGAGATGGTTAATTCTTCCTTACTTAAAGGAGCAGAATATGCTACATGGTAACGGTATAGATAAATGGCAGCAACAAGGATACAAAGATAAAATCCATAAAGCCACCAAGGAGGTAAACGGTTATCTAATTCTCTGATACCATCATAATCATGTCCCAGATCTATATTGGCTTCTTCGCTAACAGGTTTCAGGCTGTTGAATTTCTCCCACCACCATTTGCCGAAATCGAATGATTTAACTTCTTTTACTTCTTGCTGACTGATAATAGCTTCCTTAGCCAAAAGGTTTTTCAGGTTGTATAGCAGTGCGAGTATGACAACCAATTCTACACCTATTACTGTAACCAATGTATAAAAAGAAGTAGCTGATAAGCCACCAAAATCATCTGGTGCAGCTGCAACAGCAATAGCAGGTGTTTCAGCAGCCATGGCCAGATTTGAAACTAAGCACAATACCAAAAAAGAAAATATTTTCACACCATCTGCTACACTTGTATTCTTTTTGGATTCCTTAAACCTTTGTGTATATATATCTGCAGCACCCATAACCACATTAGCCAACAATACGATAACCAGTAAGAGGGCTACTATGATGGCCATCAGCATCTGTGCCAGTGTATTTGACATTTCAGAAGGCACTGGTGGTCCGGCCGCAAATGCAGCCATTGGCAAATTGGTGATAAGCAGTAAGATTACGGCTATTTGTAATCCTTTTGTTTTTGTAGAAGAAGCTAATTTCATATCAGGTGATTTATACTGAAACTTTTAATCAATTATCTAAAGGCATCCTGCTGATTTCATCAATCATTTTTTTATCTGCTTTCCATGCCCAGAAGGACATGACCAGAAAAAAAACAAAGAAAATGGCAAATGAACTGAGTGCATAAACATCTACGCCTGTTATTGTTTGTAAATAGTTGATGAATTTCATAAACTTGCTTTTAGTGTATTATTTTTTTTCTGATGCTGGTTGTAATTTAATGTCTGACCCAACCCTTTGCAGATAGGCAATCATGGCAATTATCTCTTTATTTGCACCCGTATTAATTTTATCGAGTTTTAGATTGGCGCTAATTGCATTAGCCTGTTTCATTAGATCTGCATTTGCCTGTTGATCATAACCATCAGGATAGGGAACACCCAATACTTTCATAGCCCTTATTTTAGCAGGTGTTGATGCAGTATCAATGGCATCATCCAGCATCCATGCATAAGAAGGCATGATAGAACCCGGACTCATACTTTGCGGTTCGAGCATGTGGTTGTAATGCCAGCTATCAGGATATTTGCCGCCAATTCTAGCCAGATCCGGACCGGTACGTTTACTACCCCATTGGAATGGATGATCATAAACGAATTCGCCTGCTTTGCTGTATTCACCATAACGTGCTACTTCATCGCGGAAAGGACGAACCATTTGTGAATGACATAAATAACAGCCTTCTTTGATATAGATATCTCTACCCTGCAATTCCAAAGGTGTGTATGGTTTTACAGAAACGATGGTTGGAATATTACTTTTGATCAGGAAGGTGGGTACTAATTCCAGTAACCCGCCAATAGCAACCAATACCAAACTGATTACTAGCATTTGGATAGGTCTTTTCTCAATCCATTTGTGCCAATATTGTTTGCCATGTGTTTCTACAACATCAGCTAATGCGGGTGCTTCAGCAGCTTCGTTGGCAGCCAATTGACCGGATTTGATGGTTTTCACCAGGTTATAGACCATTATGAAAACACCCACCAGGTATATCAATCCACCCAAACTTCTGGTAACATACATGGGTACGATATGAGTAACGGTTTCGAGGAACTGGTATTTAAGGATACCTTCTTCTGTGAACTGTTTCCACATCATTGCCTGTGTAAAACCAGCCCAATACATAGGTACCGCATATAAAACAATACCTATGGTACCAACCCAAAAATGGGTGGTGGCCAGTTTTTTAGAATAAAGTTGCGTATTGAATATTTTAGGAATGATCCAGTAAAGAATAGCAAAAGTGAGGAAGCCATTCCATCCTAGAGCGCCAATATGCACGTGCGCAATGGTCCAGTCTGTAAAGTGTGTAATGGCATTTACATTTTTCAAACTGAGCATCGGACCTTCAAAAGTGGCCATACCATAACAGGTAATGGCTACCACCATGAATTTCAGAATAGGATCTTCTCTTACCTTATCCCATGCACCCCTTAGAGTGAACAATCCGTTCAACATACCTCCCCATGAAGGTGCAATCAGCATGATACTGAAAACTGTACCCAAACTTTGTGCCCAATCAGGCAAAGCAGTATATAACAGGTGGTGTGGACCAGCCCAGATATAAATAAATATCAAAGCCCAGAAGTGAATGATAGAGAGGCGATAACTATATACGGGTCTATTTGCTGCTTTAGGCAGAAAATAATACATGATACCCAGATAAGGCGTAGTTAAAAAGAATGCTACAGCATTATGACCATACCACCATTGTACCAATGCATCTTGTACACCTGCATACCAGCTATAACTTTTCAGGAATGAAACAGGAATTTCGAAGGAGTTAACAATATGCAGCATGGCAACGGTAACCCAGGTAGCTATATAAAACCAAATGGCTACATAAAGGTGCTGTTCGCGTCTTTTAAGAATGGTACCAAACATGTTGATACCAAAAACAACCCAAACCAATGTAATGGCAATATCAATTGGCCATTCTAACTCTGCATATTCCTTTCCGGTGGTATGCCCTGTAAGTAAGGTTAGAGCGGCTGCAACGATGATCAATTGCCATACCCAGAAATGAATTTTACTAAGTGCGTCACTAAACATCCTTGCCTTACAAAGACGTTGGAGTGAATAATAGACCCCCATGAAAATACCATTACCAACAAAGGCAAAAATAACGGCATTGGTATGCACCGGTCTTACTCTACCAAAGGTTGTCAGTGGCAAACCGAAATTGGCTGCAGGCAAATAAATCTGCACCGCAATCAATAAACCGGCCAACATACCTACAACGCCCCAAAGAATGGTGGCATAGGCAAAGTTTTTTACTGTCTGGTTATCGTAATAAAATTTTTCTACTTGCATCAGTTCGTTTTGAAGTATTTAAATATTGGTTAAGTCGTTTTTTGATTGCATAATTAAGAAAGCTTGGCTTCTTCCACTTTTGTGGGTGGCTCCAATGGCTTGTCTTCAAATAAGATCCTTACTGCTGGTGCTATTTCATCCTTGTATTGTCCATTACGCACACTCCATATAAATGCCGCTAAAAATAGAGCGGCCACCGATATACTGGCAATTAATAAAATGATGATGACACTCATATTCGCTATTACATTTCAAAGTAAAAATAAAGGCACTACTATTCGTCATCTATGATATTACTCAACGAGTTACATGACATTTGTCATATTTTCGTCAGCTACTTTAAACCCAATCTGGTACCAAAGAAATTACTCAAGCCATAAGTTACTAAAAGAATGCTTAAACTGCTACAAGGCATCAAAATTGCCGCGATCAATGGGGTTAATACTCCCTGAACTGCAAAAAACAACCCAATCAGGTTATATATTACAGAAATTACGAATGCAGTCATAACCACCCGCTTATTGATCTTACAGAGTTGGATCAGTTGGTAAAGCTTAGGCAATTGCCAGGCTGAAAGAATAGCATCACTTGCAGGTGTAAAATGATTGTTGTTCTCTGAAATGGCAATACCCACATTGGCCTGTTGTAAAGCACCTGCATCGTTCAAACCATCTCCAATCATGATGATCTTTTTACCCTGGGTTTGCAATCTTTTTATTACCTGCAGTTTATCGGATGGATTTTGGTTAAACATCAGATGTGTATTGAATCCCAATAATTCACGCAGGTACTTTTCTTCACCGGCATTATCCCCACTAAGCACTGCCAAAGCATACTTTTTGTTTATGAATTGGAGCATATCGGGAATTTGTTTGCGGTATTGATTCCTGAAACTGAATTTTCCCAATAGTTTTTCATCTATTGAAAAGTAAACAATAGAATCATTCTCTTCTTTTGATGCTTGATGGGTAACGAAGGATTTGGAGCCCAGAAGGAGAAAATTTCCTTCTACCATGCCTTCAATTCCATAACCTGGTACTTCTTTGAATGCATTTACCTTTTTGCTGCCGGTTTCACCTGTCCATTCAACAATGGCTTTACTTAAAGGATGGGTAGATTGAGATGCTAAAGCATATAATTGCTGCTTTTGCTGCCATGTTACGGGAGCACCCTCATATTGAATATCATTATACCTGCCAGTAGTGAGTGTACCGGTCTTGTCAAAAACAATCGTATCTGCGGTAGCGATATCTTCAATAACCTGCGCATTTCTAAGGTAGAAATTGTTTCTGCCTAATCTGCGTAAAATATTGCCATTGGTAAATGTATTGCTCAGTAATAATGCACAGGGGCATGCAATTATAAGTACTGCGGTAATGACGTTCCAAATTCTGTCGGCATCTTTAAAGTACCAATACGTTGCACCAGCTATCGCAATGCCAAATACGATCCAGGTAAAATATCTGCTCAGCAAGTGAACAAATGAATGTTCATTTGTTTTTTCGATAGTGGTTTCGTCTTTATTCCAAAGCCTAGTGAGGTAGCTTTGCGCTACTTCTTTAATAACCAGAATTTCTATATTACTCCCGATCTGTTTTCCGCCTGCATATACAATTTCTCCCATTTCTTTGGCAACGGGTTCACTTTCTCCTGTTACAAAGCTGTAATCAATGAATGCCTTACCCATGGTAAGTATACCATCAGCCGGAATGAGTTCTTCATTATGAATCAATAAAGTGTCATTTAATTTAATATCCGGCAAAACCACGGCTGCTGTTTGGTTATCCTGTATTCTAGTTACAGCAATAGGGAAATAGGAAGTGTAATCTCTTTCAAAACTTAATTGCCTATAGGTTTTATCCTGTAAAACCCTTCCTGCAAGCATAAAAAAAACAATCCCGCTCATAGAGTCAAAATAGCCTCCGCCCGTTCCACTCAAAACTTCATAAAGGCTTCTGGCAAATGTTACCCAAACTGCTAAAACAATGGGGGCATCGATATTGAGAAATTTATGTTTGAGACTTTTCCAGGCGCTGTTATAAAATTCGGTGGCACTATAAAAAAATACTGGCACACTAAGAACCAGATTTGCATAACGGAAAAGAACCAGCAGGTCTTTTTCTTTGGCATCGATTCCGAAATATTCCGGAAAACTCATCAACATAATATTGGCAAAACAAAAACCAGCAACACCTAACTTATAAATTTTACTGGAATCTGTTTTAGGCAACTGTTTGCCCATATCATTAAAACTTAGATAGGGCTCATACCCAATGGCAGTAAGCTGTTCAGCAACTTTACGGAGAGAATAGTTTTTATGTTCAAAAACAATAGCTACTTCCCTTCTCTCAAAATCTACTTTGCTGCTGATGACTGCCGGAGCCAGTTTATGCAGGTTTTCTAATAACCACAAACAACTGCTGCAATGTATCTGTGGGAGATAAAATTGCACATGTGTTCTTTCTTCGTCCTGGTATTGAATTAAAGATGCTGCAATTTTGATATCATCCAGAAAACTGAACTTGTCTTCGCGAACCTTTGTTTTCTGATTTTTTCCGGGATTGTTTGAAATAGTATAATAGTCGCAAAGTCCATTCTGCTGAAGAATTTCATAAACCATTTTACAACCACTACAACAAAAGGATTTTTCCTGGGTTTGAATAATTTCTTTACTGCAATCTTCGCCACAATGGTAGCACTGAACAGTAACTGCTTTAGAGATTGCTTTATCCATTGATATAAACCAGGCTTATTTATTAGTAACTGAAGGATACAATAGGCTTTGTTCAATATAAACCCAACGATGAATTTTACTTTCCAGTTGAAAAAACTCATGAACACAGGCTTTCCATTCCTGTGAAGCATTCGGTTTAACTACATAATTATTTAATAGTTGACGTAATTTAAGCAGAAGATTTACAATAACCTGCTGAGTCTGGTGAATTTTTTCAGAAGCCTTTTTTTCAATTTTAACGCCTTCATGTTCTTTTTTAATATAGGGAAAGATCAAACCCGACTCTTTTAGAAAAACATGTTCCACCTCATCCTGCAGTTTGGAATAAATTAGTTGTACCAATTCCAGCACGGATTCAGGCACTTCATTTTTAGATAAATGATTAAAATATTGCTCAATGGAGCAGATAGAATTTTTGATCTCGGGCTGGCACTTATGTTCTATGATTTCACATAAGCCGGTGGCGCTCATTTTATTTTGTATAGGAATATCCCACTCATTCAACAACATACCCGAATAATTTAAGTGCAAGTTATTCAGGCAAAATATGTTGACATATGATGATACTCAAGTGCCTATATGATTTTTATCATATTTTGACTTGCGCTAAAATAAGGGTGATTAATCTTGCAGATTAGCCGTTCGGATAAGTTCCTTTTGCTTTAAGATCTTGATTTTTTTGCCATCAAGTTCTACGATGCCATCTTTTTTAAATTCTGATAGCAGTCTAATAGCAGATTCTGTTGCAGTTCCTACCAGATTGGCAATCTCTTCGCGAGACAAACGAACATTCAAAGTGATACCATCATCTTCATACCCATAGGTTTCCTTGATAAATAGCAGGGTTTCTGCCAATCTTTCGCGGATGGGTTTCTGGGCCAGGTGGGTTATTTTCAATTCTGCCTTGTGTAATTCATCGCTGAGGAGCTTCATCATTTCAAAGGCAAGACCTGCATCCTGCTTCAAAACGCTGATAAATAACTCTTTGGGGATAAAACAGATTTGTGTGTCTTCCAAAGCTACTGCGCTGGCACTATATCTTTCGCCACTCAATAAAGCACGGTATCCTAAAACATCCCCTTGTTTCAATAATCGGATGATCTGTTCTTTGCCGTCATCACCTAAATGCGACAATTTTACTTTTCCTTCATTGATACAAAACACGCCAAAAGGATTGGAGCCTTCATTAAAGAGCGTTTGTCCCTTCCTATACACATTACAAACCTTTTGTTCATTAATAAGGTTTACGTATTCCTCTCTGGCTTTACAAAAAACAGAGTTGAAACGCTGGTTACAAGATTGACAAGTTGAATGATCGTGCATTTGTAGCATATGCCTCATTATTATGCAAAAATAGTGTTTAACCGCTTAATAATTTACTTAGCATCTTCGATATGTGGAAATTGTTTAATAAATAAGCCTGGAAAATTGTAGGATGCCTATTTTTACCTTCTATTATGCCTTATTTTAACAGTAATGACAGCCTTAACTTTATTTCAAAACTCCGTTTTGGGAAGTTATGGAATGCTGCAAAAGTTTATGCCAGTTTCCAATTATCCCGGTTAACCGGCAAACCCATTCAATGGGGGTATCCTATTTCCATTTCCTTTGAACCCACTACTTCTTGTAACCTGAGATGCCCGGAATGTCCCAGTGGATTGCGGGCTTTTACTAGGCCAACGGGGATGTTGGAGAATAGTTTTTTTAAGCAAACCATAGATGAGATCCATCGGGAACTTTTATACCTGATCTTTTATTTTCAGGGAGAACCCTACCTGAATCCAGATTTTTTAACAATGGTCGCTTATGCACATAAAAAGGGATTATATACGGCTACTTCTACCAATGCCCATTATCTAACGGATGAAAAAGCGAAGCAGACCATAGAAAGCGGACTTGATAGATTGATCATTTCTATAGATGGAACCACACAGGATGTGTATGAGCAATACCGTGTTGGCGGTAAACTAGAAAAAGTACTGGAAGGCGCAAGAAATATTGTTAAATGGAAGCAAAAATTAAAGAGTAAAACGCCTTTTATCTTTTTCCAGTTCCTGGTAGTAAAACCCAACGAACACCAAATTGAAGCTATTAAAAAACTAGGCAAGGAAATAGGTGTTGATCAGGTTAGGTTTAAAACGGCACAGGTTTACGACTTTGAAAATGACCCCAACAAACTTATTCCGGATAACAATAAATATAGTCGTTATAAAAAAGATGCTTCCGGCAAAATGAAGGTGAAAAGCGGCCTAAAAAACCATTGTTGGAAATTATGGCATGCCAATGTTATAACATGGGATGGTTTGGTGGTGCCTTGTTGCTTCGATAAGGATGCAACACATCAGTTAGGCAATTTGAAAACACAATCATTCAAAGAAACCTGGCATAACAGCAACTATCATCAATTTAGAAAAGAATTGATGAGTAGCCGAAAAAATATAGATATCTGTGCCAATTGCAGTGAAGGACTAAGTGTATGGGAAGACTAAAACAGCTTAATAAATACACTCAGAACTGACGAATATCATCTTCTACAAGATATAAGCTAACTAATTTTGTGGTATGAGCATAGAAAAAGATATTCAACAGAAAGCTGCTTTTCGTAATGAACATCATAAGGCTGTTGTTAACATCATTTTCTCTTCTAACTGGCTTCATGAAAAAGTAAAGCTTTTGTTAGATACAGAAGATATTACCAATCAGCAATACAATATATTACGCATATTACGTGGCAGTAAGCATCCCTTAAGTACACTCCAATTAAGAGAAAGGATGTTAGATAAAATGAGTGATACCAGCCGGATCGTAGACAGGATGGTAAAAAAAGACCTAGTTCAAAAAACCACCAGGGCATCCGATAAAAGACAGGTAGATGTTGTGGTTACAGAAGCAGGTTTAGCATTACTAGAAAGGCTAGACCGAAAGAATTACCTCATAGACGATATTCTAAATGGTTTAACCGAACCTGAAACGATTATCCTGAATGAATTATTGGATAAAATGCGTGAAAACTACACAGCCCTGAATGTGGATTAAGTTAAGTTGACGCACTCACTCATCCACAATTGACTCAATTCATGGGGCAGAAGTTTATCTTCGTTTCATGAAATACTTTCTTACCCTCAGCCTCTTTGTTTCAATTATTGGTCTAACTAACCAAACCCAGGCCCAACCTGGATCTCCAAACTATGAATTCAGGGGTGTTTGGGTAGCTTCTGTTGCCAATATTGACTGGCCAAGCAAGAAATATTTAACCGTAGCAGAACAAAAAGCAGAGTATATCCGATTACTCGACATGCACCAGAAAAATGGGATGAATGTGATGGTAGTGCAAGTTCGACCCGCTGGTGATGCTTTATATCCCTCTCAATATGAACCCTGGAGCGAATTTTTAACCGGTAAACAAGGATTACCACCAACACCCTATTACGATCCTCTCGAATTCATGATCCAGGAAACCCATAAAAGGGGTATGGAATTTCATGCCTGGTTAAACCCTTATCGTGCCGTTTTTAACTTAGAAAAATCATCTCTTTCTCCTTCCCATCTTACAAAAATTCGTCCGGATTGGTTTTTGGTTTATGGCGACAAAAAATATTTCAATCCTGCATTACCCGAAGTAAGGCAACACACTGCAAGGGTTGTACGCGACCTGATAACGAGGTACCAACTAGATGGTATTCATATGGATGACTACTTCTACCCCTATCGAATTGCAGGCAAAGAATTTCCTGATGAAAAGGATTACCAGAAATTTGGCAAAGGGATGAACAAAGAAAACTGGCGCAGAAGCAATTGTGACAGCGTGATTTTATTGATACATAATATTGTAAAAACAGTAAACCCACACATGAAATTTGGTATCAGTCCCTTTGGTGTTTGGCGCAATAAAAGCCAAGACCCGATGGGCAGTGATACCAAAGCTGGCCAAACCAATTACGACGACCTCTACGCAGATATCCTTTTGTGGTTGCAAAAAGGATGGATCGACTATGTGGTACCCCAATTATATTGGGAAAGAGGCCACAAACTTGCAGATTATGATGTGTTGATCGATTGGTGGAACCAGCATACCTATGGTAAACACCTTTATATTGGATTGGGCATTTACAGAGCAGGATCCAATGCCGCATGGAAAAATCCGAATGAAATTCCCCAACAGATCAAGACCATGCGAAATTATCCATCAACCCAGGGAGCTGTTTATTTTAGCAGTAAAAGTTTTGAAAGCAATGCGAATGGCTGGTCCGACAGCCTGAGAACCCGATACTACAAATACCCTGCATTGGTTCCTTCTATGTCTTGGATAGACAATACCATCCCTTCCCAACCTTTGTTTGAAAAAATGGGCAATAACCAGGTTAAATTGGTTTACAAGGGAGATAAAAAAATGAAGGCTTTTGGCATACTTACCTTAACCTTAAATACAGAAGTAAAATTTGCATTGGCACAGTTGGTGCAAATAATACAGGCAGATAAAATGGCCATCGTGGATCTATCACAGGTGCCTGAAAGCAAGAACAAACGAATTTTTGTAGTTACGGTAGACTATGATAATAATGTGAGTCCGATGACAGAACTGAAATAATCCCTGTACAAGTACTATGGCTTAAATTGACCAAACCGCTTATCAACCGCAGCTACCCTGTGCGCAAAAATTTGGGTAAGCTGGTTTTTAACCATGATAGTATTAGCGATATCACCCAAAAACCAAAGAGGTAACTTGTAATGAACAATATCTGTCATTTCAACACCGCCTGAGATCTCTTTAAAATGATGCTGGTGATGCCATAGACTGTAAGGGCCAAATCGCTGTTCATCCACAAAATATTTTTTGTCTGCTACATGGGTAATTTCTGTCATCCAATACAAAGGAATACCAAGAATAGGCTTTACCGTGTATTCGATAACCTGGCCAGCATACATATTTTCGCCATGGTATTTAGATATGATCTGAAAGCCCAGTTTTGAAGGCGTGATCTCTTTGAGGTTGGCGGGTTTACTAAAAAAATCCCATGCTTCATCTAAACTAATTGGGATTTTCTGAACGGTTTTAATGGAATATATTTTTGACATAATAATTTAAGATAGATAACATTTCATTGATCAAAAAGTTCATTGTCGTTTTGTTTTCTTTTTTCAATCCTACCCACATTCTTCCTGAGTGGATCTCCCTGAGTTGATTATCTTTATCCAATGGCTAAAACGAAAGAACAGCAGGAACAATTTGAACTCATTTACCAAAACTTAAATGAGCAACAAAAACTTGCGGTTGATACCATAGAAGGACCAGTAATGGTAATTGCTGGACCAGGTACCGGAAAAACACAGATTCTTGGTGCCAGAATAGGTAGAATTTTGCTGGATACAGATACACAACCAGAAAATATTCTTTGTCTTACTTATACCGATGCAGGGGCTGTTGCCATGCGCAAAAGACTACTCAGTTTTATTGGGCCTGATGCTTACAAAGTTAATATTTACACATTTCATGCTTTTTGTAACGATATCATTCAGGAAAACCTGTCTTTGTTTGAAAAAACTGTGCTTGATCCCATTTCAGATCTGGAAAGGATTGATCTTTTCAAGCAATTGATAGATAGCTTTCCTAAAAATCATCCGCTGAAAAGATATCGGGGTGATGTTTATTTTGAGATTAAAAATTTGCAGCAACTGTTCAGTTCCATGAAAAAAGAAGGCTGGACACCTGCTTATATTAACGAAAAGATCAACGAGTACCTGAACGATTTACCCAATAGAAATGAATTCATTTATCAGAGAGCCTATAAACAATTCAAGGCAGGCGATCTGAAAGAAAATAAGCTGGAAGAAGCAAAAGAAAAAATGGAAAAGCTGCGGGCTGCAGTAAATGAGTTCGACCGTTTTCAAAAATTGATGCGTAACAGAAACCGTTACGATTTTGACGATATGATCAATTGGGTGATCAAAGCCTTTGAAGAAAACAAGGTATTGCTTTCCCGATACCAGGAGCAGTTTTTATATATTCTGGTAGATGAATACCAAGATACCAGCGGCACACAGAATCAATTGGTTTCCTTACTGATCAGCTATTGGGAGCAACCCAACGTTTTTGTAGTAGGTGATGATGACCAGAGTATCTATCGCTTTCAAGGCGCCAATGTGGAGAATATGCAAGATTTTGCATCCAACTATACCAGAGATCTGCTCACAATCATTTTAAGTAAAAATTACCGGTCAACACAACCAATTCTTTCTATTTCCAAAACTTTGATAGATCGAAATCAGGAAAGACTGGTTAATCAGATGGAAGGATTAACCAAAGACCTCAGGGCATCACACATAGAAAGAAGTCTGCTTACCCATCAACCTGAATTGAAAGAATATGAAACACAGCGCCAGGAAATGATCCATATCACCCTGGAAGTAGAAAAAGCCTTAGCTGCAGGGGCTTTGCCTGGTTCCATTGCCGTTATTTATAAGGAGAATAAATATGGTGAAGAACTTGCTCAATATTTCGCGCAAAGGAATATTCCTGTATTTAGCAAAAGAAACCTGAATATTCTGGCAATACCCCTTGCAAAAAAATTAATCCTTTTATTACAATACTTAGCAGCAGAACATGATATTCCTTACGGAGGAGATGAAATGCTTTTTGAGATTTTACACTTCGATTGGTTTGCAATACCACCCATTGAAATTGCCAAATTAAATGCATTGGTTGCTGATAAAAAATTTAGTGAGCAAAAAACATCACTAAGGAGAATGTTGGTAGAAAAAGCACATGCACCTGCAGCAGATCTTTTTAGTAATCCGGCTCCTGCCGGCATGAAGAATGCCGCAAAAGCATTGGAACAACTGATCAGTGATGTAAGCAACCTTACCCTGGTGAACCTTTTTGAAAACTGTTTGCAGGAAACCGGGTTGCTTCAGATAGTTATGAAAAGTGCAGACAAACACCAACACCTGAAAGTATTGGCAGGTCTTTTCGATTTTATCAAAGAAGAAAGCAGGAGAAACCCCTCATTATCCTTAGACCAACTGGTGAATATTTTTATGCTGATGGAAAAGGAAGAACTCGCTTTGCCTTTGGTTCAGGTAAGCGGTAGTGAGAAGGGTGTAAACTTGTTAACCGTGCATGGTTCCAAAGGTTTAGAGTTTGATTATGTTTTTTTTGCAGGTTGTAATGCTTCTAATTGGGAAAAGAAAAAAAAGCCGGGTGGAGGTTATAGTTTCCCCGATACTTTATTCAGTTCTCAACCCAAACAAAAAGATGAGGAAGAATTGAGGCGTTTATTTTATGTGGCATTAACCAGGGCTAAACTTTACTTACATATCTCCTATTGTAATTTCAGAAACGATGGAAAAGAGCTGGAACCTTCTATGTTCATTGCAGAAATTCAGGACAAACATGCTTTACCTGTAATGAAAATAGTACTGGATACAGAACTGTTGAGTGAATTTGCAATAATACAACTCACAGCACTTCAGGCACCTGAAATAGAAAAATCGGAAGCTGATTTTATTTCCAGGATACTGGAAACATTTGTTATGAATGTTACCGCACTGAACAACTATTTAAAATGCCCACTCCAGTTTTATTATCAGAACCTGGTAAGGGTTCCTTCCGGAAAATCTGAAGCAACAGAATTTGGCTCAGCAGTGCACCACGCCTTGCAGAAATTGTTTGAGAAGATGCAGGAACAGAATAGTTTCCCTCCAAAAAATAAATTTATTGCCGATTTTGAATGGTACATGAAAAAACATAGGGAAAGCTTTACCAAAGAACAATATGCCAGAAGATTGGAATACGGACAGGAAGTGTTAGGCAATTATTATGACGAATACATCCATCGCTGGAATAAAATTGTGGCAGTAGAAAGAACCATCCGAAATGTAGTAGTACAGGGAATTCCATTAAAAGGAAAATTAGACAAACTTGAATTTGATGGTAAGGCGGTGAATGTAGTTGACTATAAAAGCGGGGATATTGATAAAGCAAAATCTAAACTAAAACCGCCACATGAAGATGATCCAAATGGCGGGGATTACTGGCGTCAGGCTGTTTTTTATAAAATATTGGTAGACCATTATGAACAAAAAAACTGGCAGGTAGTTAGCACAGAATTCGATTTTGTAGAACCTGATAAGAAGAAACAATACCGGAAAGAAAAAATCATCATTACGCAGGAAGACATCACAACTGTTACCCAACAGATCAAAAATACTTGGCAAAAAATTCAGGATAGGGAATTTTACAAGGGTTGCGGTAAAGCTGATTGTCATTGGTGTAATTTTGTAAAAGACCACCGCATGGCTGTTGCCTTGCACGCTGTTGCAACAGAAGACGAGGGTAATGATTAACAGGATTTTGAATAAACATGCATGGTGTATGTCTTCAAACAATCTATGTTTGCAGGGTTAAAATTTAGCATGAAGCAGATAAGCACGATAACATTTTTTTTACTGGCAATATTCAGCGCATCGGTTCTACTTAGTTCCTGTGCCAATATGATACCTCCCGGAGGAGGGCCAAGAGACAGTCTGCCACCGGTTTTGGTGATGTCATCGCCTAAAGACTCTGCACTCAATGTTAAAACGAAAGATATAACCCTCACATTTGATGAATACATTTCATTGGAAAATCCGATGGAAAATATCCTGATATCTCCTAACCTGAAATCAGTCCCCTTATTCGATTATAAGCTGCGTAATGTGACCATCAAACTGAAAGACACGCTGGAACCCAATACCACTTATGCATTTGACTTTGGCGAATCCATCAAAGATGTAAATGAGGGGAATATTGCCAGAGGATTTCATTATGCATTTTCTACTGGCAATAAATTAGATACTTATACCTATTCGGGAAAAGTAATAGTGGCAGAAACCGGAAAAACAGATAGTACTTTATGGGCCATTCTGCATAAAGATTTATCAGATACGGCCGTTTATAAATCAACACCCAGGTATTTCACCAGGATCAATGGTAAGGGTGAGTTTACATTTAAAAATCTCCCGGAGGGCAAATTTGCTGCCTATATTGTTGCCAGCAAGTTTTCAAAAAAGTATGACGACAGCACCCGATTATTCGCTTTTTTAAATAATCCGGTTACGATAAATGCCAATACTGCAACTGATACCCTGTATGCATTTCAGGAATTTAGAGAGAAAGAAAAAACTGTTACCGCTAATGCTCAGATCAGACCATCCGCGAATGCAAAAGAAGATAAAAGATTAAGGTATACGGTTGGATTGGATAATGGTAAACAGGATTTATTGACAGACATGACCTTTTCTTTCAACAGAAAATTAACGGTATTCGATAGTAGCCATATCAACCTTTATGATACAGCTTTCCGAAAACTAACAGGCTATACCATCCTGCTTGATTCGAGTAAAACAAAACTGATCGTACAGAATAAATGGAAACAGAATACGCAGTTAAGGATTATCATTCCTAAGGATGCCTTGGCAGATTCCAGCGGTATTACTTTAACCAAAGCTGATACCATTCGCTTCATTACCAAAAGCGAAGCTGATTATGGCAGTATTCGTTTACGATTTAGCAACCTGGACATGTTAAGGAATCCGGTATTACAAATAAGCTCCAACGATAAATTGATCGAATCAGTAAAACTTTCTCAAACAGATTTCTACAGAAAATTATTTGCACCCGGCAGCTTCGATCTCAGAATTTTATTCGACAATAATAAAAACGGCATCTGGGATACCGGACATTTTGGAACCAAACAGCAACCAGAGATAGTGCAACGCATCACCCGCCCGATCAATATCCGCGCTAATTGGGATAATGAAATAAATATTAGTTTATAAAGCAACAGGCACTATCAAATAAGCACAGTTCTTAGGCAGAAAGATTAAACACTAACTTTACCAAAATAAAATTACCCAAACTCCAAACTCCAAACTCCAAACTCCAAACTCCAAACTCCAAACCCCAAACCCCAAACCCCAAACTTCTCCCATGCATCTCCCATCCACCCTTTTAGAAAATGCTGTTGCACAGTTTTCCAAACTCCCGGGTATTGGTAAGAAAACGGCATTAAGGTTGGTATTACATTTATTAAAACAGGACGTGCAGGAAGTACATCATTTTGCAGAAACCATTGCAAAGATGAGAAAGGATATTAAATTCTGTCAGCGTTGTCACAATATCAGCGACGGCGATATCTGTTCTATCTGTTCCAACTCTTTGCGTAAGCAAAACATGATTTGTGTAGTAGAAAATATCAGGGATGTGATTGCAATAGAAAGCACCCAGCAACTCAATGGCACTTACCATGTTTTGGGAGGTGTGATTTCCCCATTAGATGGTATTGGACCAGACCAACTGAATATTGAATCTTTAATTGCACGTATCCAAAAAGAAAAAACCGAAGAACTGGTTTTTGCGTTGAGTCCGAACATACAGGGAGATACCACCATTTATTATATACAGAAAAAAATAGCCCATCTTTCCTGTACCATTACAACCATTGCCAGAGGCATTGCATTTGGTGGCGAACTGGAATATGCAGACGAAATGACCCTATCCCGAAGTATCGCCAACAGGTTACCTGTTCAGCAATATGTTAAGTAATAAGCAGTTTCACCCCCTGAAAACTACAATACCCCTCTAAATTGCTAGACTTTTGCGATTTTAGGAATTTTATAATCAGGCAACCATTATTTTAAACATCCGTACTCCTTATAACTGAACAATAGATAATTTGCAAACAATCGCAAATCCTATATTATGAAAAACTGGAAAACCATCCTTTTATCCCTTTTGATCCTGGTTATATTAGGCGGAGGAAGTTATGTATTGTACGTTTTTTTGAAACCCCATCGCGATGTTACTACAGAGAAATCGGTAACACAAACAGCACAGGGTATTTATGATGCTTTTAAAACAAACGAAACCGAAGCCAATGCACAATACCTGAATAAGGCAATCGAATTAACTGGTGAAGTTGTAGAAATAACCACTAACCAGGATGGCAAAAAAGTGGTGAATCTGAAGACCAATGATATGATGTTTGTGATCAATTGTACTTTTAAAACAGACCCGGGAGAGATTAAAGCCGGGCAGCAGATAACTTTTAAAGGAATTTGCACGGGTTATATCCCAGATTTTAATGTTGTAATAAATGATGGTGTTCTTATAAAATAAAAACTATTTATGAAAGTATTTTTTTCCTTTTTACTTTTTTCCTGCTTCTTTTTTAACCAGGCTGATGCCCAGAAGATCTTTTCGGCACGCAATGGAAAAATCAGTTTTACCTCACCTTCCGATGAAGATGTGAAAGCGGTTAATAATGAAGTTACCAGCAGGATTGCAGACAATGGTCAGATCATTTTTAGTTTGCTCACTAAGAGTTTTAAATTCAAATACGCTGAAATGCAGGATCACTTTAATGATCAGTACATTGAGAGCACAAAATTTCCAAGAGCAGATTTTAAAGGAAATATTGTTAACCTGAATGAAGTGAATTTCAGCAAGGATGGAACTTACAAAGTTGTTGTAAAAGGCAACCTGAATTTACACGGTGTAACAAAAGAAATCACGGCAAATGGAAATATTGAGATCAAAGGAGGCAAACCCATTGTTGTTTGCAATTTTGTGATTCTTATGAAAGATTTTAAAGTGGATGCATCAAGTATAACCGAAAAAGTGAACGTAGAAGTGAACTGCGTATACCAATAATCAATTACTCATATTAAAATTCAAATTATGCCATACTTTTCAAAAAAGTTATTGCTATTATTTTGCCTTTCCTTTTCTGTGCTAACAACGCAAGCACAACAGGTTGATTTGTTTAACATGCAGGATAGTAGCCTTTCAACCGGAAAACCAGAACCTGTTATCAACACTTTTTATTCTACAAGGTTAGTGAATAGTCATACAGTAGAAATTACCGGTAAGGGCAGTATGGACTTCCGGATCAACCACCGTTTTGCACCTGTAAACCTGGGTTTCTATGAATTATTTGGCTTAGATAATGCTTCCATGCGTATGAGTTTTGATTTTGGTCTGTCCAAAAATCTAATGGTGGGTATTGGCCGATCCACTTATTACAAAGAATATGACGGATTTATCAAATACCGCCTGATGCACCAGAAAACTGGCGATGGCGGCGCCCCCTTGTCCATTACTTGGGTAGGAGCATTGGCCCATCGTACGTTTAAATATGACCCAAGTTTAAAAGTAAGCGGTTCCGACAGGAATGTATATACCACACAGCTTTTACTGGCACGCAAATTCAATGAACATACTTCTTTGCAAATTTCACCAACTTATACGCATTACAATAGAACCATTAATTTAACAGGTGGTGGTACTGACCTGTTTTCTGTTGGCTTTTTGGCCAGACAAAAAGTTAGTAAGCGAGTAAGCATCAATGCAGAATACTTTTTACAAACAACCAAGTTCAATGGTTCTTATGATGCTTTATCCATTGGGGTGGATATCAATACCGGGGGACACGTATTCCAAATCCATTTTACCAACTCTACCGGTATGAATGAACATACTTTTATCCATGAAACCACCGGCACATGGGGTAATGGCGATATCAGACTGGGCTTTAATATTTCCCGTATTTTCAATATCAGCAAGAAAAGCAGGTAATTTTCCATTGATTGCACGCTTTAAAGGGCTGAAGGCTTATATTTTGTTATAAGTCTTCAGCCCTTTATCTTTGCAGCTCTTACTGCAGGCAGATTTGTTTATTGTTCAGCCTGTATTCGCGGCATAGCCGGAATTAATCGAACTAATAAACGTTTTTTGAAGTGACCTCCATTACACTCTCTAAAGCGTTTATTGTTCGGGATTTAAACCTAATCGACAGATAATCTGTTGATAATCAAAGTGTAATATGAATATCAGGAAAGAACTCGAAAAAAGGATTTTAGTAATTGATGGCGCCATGGGCACCATGATTCAGCGACATAAGCTTACAGAGGAAGATTATCGCGGAACCCGTTTTGCCAACTGGCCTTCAGACGTTAAGGGCAATAACGACTTGCTCAACATCACCCAGCCCGATATCATCAAGGGCATTCACAAACAATACCTGGCTGCTGGTGCAGATATTATCGAAACCAATACCTTCAGCAGTACCGTAATTGCCATGGCAGATTATGATATGCAGGAATTGGCTTACGAACTGAATGTTGCTGCAGCAAGTTGCGCACGAAATGCCATTACTGAATTCATGGCAGAAAATCCAGGTTCGGTAAACAGGTTTGTAGCAGGTGCTATCGGTCCTTTGAATAAAACACTGAGTTTATCACCAGACGTAAATAACCCCGGTTACCGAGCCGTAAGTTTTGACGAAGTTGTTGCTGCCTACTATGAACAAATCCGTGGATTGGTAGATGGAGGCGTTGATGTATTATTGATCGAAACCATTTTTGATACCCTGAATGCCAAAGGGGCCATTTTTGCCGCCAAAAAATATTTCAGAGACCACCAGTTGGCAGAACTGCCCATCATGATAAGTGGCACCATTACAGATGCATCCGGAAGAACACTGAGTGGACAAACACTGGAAGCTTTTTACACATCTGTTATGCATGCCAAACCTATAAGTGTTGGATTAAATTGTGCACTGGGTGCTGCAGAAATGAGAAGTCATATAGAAGAACTATCTCAGATCGCTGCCTGCTATACCTCAGCCTATCCTAATGCAGGTTTACCCAATGCCATGGGTGAGTATGACGAACAACCCCATGAAACTGCCCATTTTATTGAAGAGTGGGCCAATGAAGGCTTTGTAAACATTGTGGGTGGCTGTTGCGGTACTACACCAGACCATATAAAACATATTGCAGATAATGTTAGAAAGATAAGTCCAAGGTCATTACCAGCATTAGAAACAACCTTGACCATTGATTAGAATAATTAAGCTAAAGCATTAAACCATGGGTGTAACCATCAAACCATATTTACGTTTATCAGGACTGGAGCCATTGATTGTACGTCCGGAAACCAATTTTGTAAATGTTGGCGAAAGAACCAATGTAACCGGATCAAAAAAGTTTGCCCGTTTAATCAGGGATAACCAATTTGAAGAAGCCTTATCTGTTGCCCGTCAGCAGGTAGAAAGCGGTGCCCAGATCTTAGATGTAAATATGGATGATGCCATGCTGGATGGTGTGAGTGCTATGACCACATTCATGAACCTGATTCAGAGTGAGCCGGATATTGCCCGCATTCCCATTATGATCGATAGCTCAAAATTTGAGATCATTGAAGCTGGATTAAAATGTGTTCAAGGCAGGTGTATCGTGAATTCTATTTCCATGAAAGAAGGGGAAGAAAAATTCATCGAGCAGGCTTATACATGCAAAGCCTATGGTGCTGCTGTTATTGTAATGGCATTTGATGAGATTGGGCAGGCAGATACCAAGGATCGGAAAATTGATATTTGTGTAAGGGCTTACAAGATCCTTACAGAACAAGTGGGCTTTGATCCACAGGACATCATCTTCGATCCCAATATTTTTGCCGTTGCAACTGGTATTGAAGAACACAATAATTATGCGGTAGATTTTATTGAAGCTACCCGGGAAATCAAACAATTAATGCCCCTCGCCAAAGTAAGTGGTGGCGTATCCAATGTTTCTTTTTCATTTCGTGGCAATGACCATGTAAGGGAAGCCATTCATGCCGTATTTCTTTACCATGCCATCAAAGCGGGAATGGATATGGGTATTGTAAATGCAGGTCAACTGGTGGTTTACGATGAAATAGAACCTACCCTTCGTAATTTATGCGAGGATGTGATCCTCAATAGAAACAACGACAACAATGAAGCTACCGAAAAACTTATTCAACACGCAGAAACCGTTAAGGCAAAAGGCAAGGTTGAAGTAAGAGACGAAGCCTGGAGAAATGATACCGTAGAAAAAAGATTATCTCATTCCTTAATCAATGGGATCACAGAATATATAGATGCAGATACAGAAGAAGCCAGGTTAAAATATGCCACTCCCTTAGAAGTCATTGAAGGTCCGCTGATGGATGGAATGGGTATTGTTGGCGATCTGTTTGGTGCCGGAAAAATGTTTCTGCCGCAGGTAGTTAAGAGTGCGCGTGTTATGAAAAAAAGCGTTGCCGTTCTAACTCCCTATATTGAAGCAGAAAAGGAAGAACGCAAACAGGCACACCTTGCTGCAGGAACTACCAACAGCGAATCTGCAGGTGCTGCAAAAATATTACTAGCCACCGTTAAAGGTGATGTGCACGACATTGGCAAAAATATTGTAGGTGTTGTATTAGGTTGCAATGGCTACGATATCATCGACATGGGTGTGATGGTGCCGGCAGATAAAATTCTGGAAACAGCCCAACGCGAAAAAGTTGATATCATTGGTTTAAGTGGCCTGATCACCCCTTCATTGGATGAAATGGTACATATTGCCAAAGAGATGAAACGCAGGGGAATGAATCAACCACTGTTGATAGGCGGTGCCACAACCTCCCGGATACATACTGCTGTTAAGATCGCGCCTGAATACCAGGATGGCGTTGTGCACGTGCTGGATGCATCCAGAAGTGTTACAGTTGCAGGTTCTTTGTTAAGTAAGGAACAAAAAGCTGAATTTCTGAAAGCAGTTAGAGGAGAGTATACCACATTGAAAGAAGGATTCGATAATAAAAAATCCACCAAATCTTATATCAGTTATGCGGAAGCAAAAAATAACAAAGTAAAGATCGATTGGAATAATGCTACAATGCACAAGCCTACATTTACCGGCACAAAAGTTTTTAAAGATTACGACCTTGCCCATTTACGTTCCTTTATCGATTGGAAGCCTTTCTTTATTACCTGGGAAATGCATGGAAGTTTTCCGGAAATATTAACGGATGCCGTTGTAGGTAAGGAAGCTACCAAATTATACCAGGATGCCAATGCATTACTTGATAAGATCATTGCAGAAAAATGGCTGCAAGCCAAAGGCACCATTGGTTTCTGGGAAGCTTCCAGTGAAGGAGATGAAGTAAATGTTATTACAGAAAAAGAAACCGTAACACTTTCTTTTCTCCGCCAACAAGTAAAGAAAGCCGCTGATCAACCCAATATTTCTCTGGCCGATTTTATTGCTCCAGCCAGTACTGGGAAAAAAGATTTCATTGGTGCATTTGCAGTAACCATTGACGGTATCGAAGAGCATTTACAAAAGTTTGAAGCCAACCATGATGATTACAATAAGATCATGTTACAGGCATTGGCCGACAGGTTTGCCGAAGCATTTGCAGAAGCCATTCACCTCGAAACTAGAAAAAATTATTGGGGCTATGACAAGGATGAAAATCTTTCCAACGAAGCTTTGATAAAAGAACAATACAATGGCATTCGTCCGGCACCAGGTTATCCTGCCTGTCCTGACCATACCGAAAAATATAAATTATTTAATCTTTTAGGTGCAACAGAAACCATTGGCATTCAATTAACCGAAAGTTTAGCCATGTATCCTGCTTCTTCTGTTTGTGGCTGGTATTTTTCAAATCCACAGAGTCAGTATTTTGGTATCGGAAAAATTCAGCAGGATCAATTGGTAGATTATGCGCAACGTAAAAGCATGACTATGGAAGAGGCAGAACGTTGGCTGCGTCCGGTTTTAGAATAAAAAACGAACTGATGAAAATTTTTAAGTGCATTTTGCTGTTATGTTTTCTGACACCACTTTTGGTTCAGGCACAGCAAAAGAAAACAGAAAGAAAAGGAGAGTTTTATTTTTCCTGGGGTTATAATAAGGAGTGGTATACCAATTCGAAGGTAAAAGTGAACCAGCCCTCTTTGAACAATAATTATATTCTCCATGGCGTAAAATCTAAAGATCATCCGGGTTGGGATGAAGGTTTGTTCAGTATCCCTTTAAGCATTCCACAATACAATTACCGTCTCGGCTATTTTTTCAATAAGAAAAAAGGGCTGGCATTCGAAATCAATTTCGACCATACCAAACATATCATCCGCGATGGGCAGAACCTTTCTATTACCGGCACATTAGGAGGCAGACAGGTTGATAGCACCATCCGTTTTGCAGATAGCAATGGCTTTTATTATTTCCTGAATAACGGTGCCAACTTTTTACTCTTCAATATTGTGAAAAGATGGAATTGGTATGAAAGTAAAACAGGCGGATTTAAAGTAGATGCATTGGGTAAAGCTGGTATCGGACCTTTGATACCGCATGTTGAAAATAGTTTTTTTGGCAAGGCCAATGATCCCGGATTTCAAATTGGCGGCTGGAATATGGGCGTAGAAGCTGGTGTGAGAGCCACTTTCCTCAAACATGTGTACCTCGAGTTTACCCATAAAATTGATTACGCACGTTATTCAAACCTGAAAGTATACCAGGGTACGGCTAAGCAGGCTTTTGGAACCTATGAGTTGATCTTAAGTTTGGGTTACACATTTCAGGCTGGGAAAAAAGTACAACAGTAATCCATTCCGTACTATCTTTTTTCTAACAACCACCACAATCTTTTACGCGGCTTTACCGTAAAATGTTTGCCTATATAGGATTGAATATATTGCATGGCTTCATCCATATCATCTGTAAGCAACATCAGTTCCTTGTCTTTGGGATGGATGGTCCCCTCTTCTATCATCTTATCCATAGTTGCCATCAGGGGTTGAAAAAAATCTTTCCCAAATAATACGATCGGAAAATCATTGATCACTTTGGTTTGTGAGAGTGTAATGGTTTCAAAGAATTCATCCATCGTACCAAATCCACCAGGCATAATGACAAAGGCATAGGAATATTTAACCAGGATCACTTTGCGTACAAAAAAATGATCAAATAAGATCCACTTATGCATATAGGGATTGGGCTGCTGTTCAAAGGGTAATTTGATATTACATCCAACAGAACTGCCACCGTTTTCAAATGCACCCCTATTGGCTGCTTCCATAATGCCGGGACCGCCTCCTGTTAAAGTGGTGTAGCCCAAATCTGCAATTCTTTTACCAAATTCTCTGGCTGCTTCATAATATGGGTGACCTTCTACAAACCTGGCAGATCCAAACACAGTAATACAGGGCCCCATAAAATGGAGCGTTCTAAAGCTTTTGATAAACTGCCTGAATACATTCCAGGCAAATAAAAACTCGTACATTCTGGGTTTAGGGCCATCCAGGTAAACAGATTCTTTAGAAGGTATAAACCTTGGTATTTTTGCCATATACAATACTTATATTCATTCTTTATCAATTTAGCACAAAATTTGCAGCAATTAAAAGTCAATCAAAACTACCCTATGATCAGGAGAATAGTTATTTGTTCGTTGTTGTTGATAATCGTGTGCGCCTCTTCATTGGCACAGAAGAAAATCGTTTTTGAAAAAATTCGATTTCTTTCCTCCAATATTCCCATGAAGAACTATTTGCAGGATAATGAAATCAAAAAAAATATTGCTCATCAATTCAACAGAACACTTACCAAGTTTCAACAAATTTCTTTGTTGGATTCAAGTGCGCTCAATGTAATATTTACCAATCCATTTGCAAATATTAACCCACTTTCCACCGACTTTACCGACAACGATACTAACCACTTACATCTATTCATAGATTTTTTGGAAGCGTTTCCACAATCCTTCTTTGCCTTGAAAGAAAACTACCCTCCCGATTCCAATCTTGTAAAAAGAATTGGCACTGTCTTCATGATCAATGCAGTTATTTTAAATGCAGCAGGGAAAAAGGTTTTTGATGAAGACTTGAACCTACTTGTTTCCAGTGCAGAATCACCCGGAATGGGAACACTGTATGGTAGTGGGATCCAATTCAATAACCTTGGGGTTACACCAAAAGGTTTTACAGAATTGATGAAAGCTACAACCGAATTTCTATTTGACCCAAAGAATGATATGTATTCCATTGAGCTGAAAGTATTACCGGCATTCTTTTTAGACGATTATATATTTCCAAAAACATTCCAAAAAAGCAGGACATATGTTAGGAAAATAAAAAACATTCTCACCTACACCTATAACGAAAAAATGGAAATGCTTCGGCAGGGGGAACCTGTGTATGAAGAGATAAAGACTAAAGGAAAAAAGCCTGAAAAGTATCCGGAAGCCTTAACTGCAGCCATTAAAGGAACACTGCATTACAGTAGTTCGGATTTTGTTTTTCTAAAACAGGAATGGCGTGATGTTACCAAAGACAAAAGTTATTTGCTTCAACTCGTCACCCAGATTGATCCTGATAATATGATGGATGGTGAACAGTTATTGTTTACAAATTTTTTAACCGATAATTTTCATTACCTCTTGCTTGAAAAAGACACCCTCGCAACTTTTAATATCAGCAAAAATATTTCCTATAACCAACAGAAAATTTTTCCAACTATCATTACCAATGGGTACGACAGCACTTCTTTATATCGGATTCCAGGTTTACAAAAAGAAGGATGGACGATCAAATATGATTATGTTTTAAAAGGCAAATTGAATAAACAGGATTTTGCCATCAGGTGCAGTGGTAATGGCAATAATGTAAAAGAGTTCTACCTGGATGATCAACTGGTTGCCATTGCACAGGGGAAATTCAGTCCGGAGAAATTTGTATTTTTTGATGCATCTTTATCGTCAGAAACCTTGAACCAATTTTGTATGATTGGTTTCAATAGATTTCTAGAATAAGCAAATTCATTATATGCGTATTATTTCTTACAACGTAAACGGTATTCGTGCCGTGATCAAAAAAGGTTTTATAGAATGGTTGCAAACAAATCCGGCAGATATTATTTGTTTGCAGGAAACAAAAGCTACCAAAGAAGATGTTGATTACACGGCCATAGAAAACCTGGGTTACCATACTTATTGGTTTTCTGCACAGAAAAAAGGTTACAGCGGTGTAGCCATCTTTTCGAAAATCAAGGCAGATAAGGTTTTACAGGGACATGCCAATGAATCCAGCGATTTTGAAGGAAGGGTGATCCGCGCAGATTTTGGTAAGATAACCCTCATCAATGCTTATTTCCCATCAGGCACCAGTGGCGATGAAAGACAGGCTTTTAAATATGTGTGGCTAAAAGAGTTTACAGAATACCTGGAAGACCTGAAAAAAACAAGACCCAACCTGATTGTGGTGGGTGATTATAATATTGCACACAAAGAAGTGGATATTCATGACCCCAAAGGAAATAAAAAATCATCCGGATTTTTACCTGAAGAAAGGGCATGGATGGATAGCTTTCTCGCAAACGGATGGGTAGATAGTTTCAGGGCCTTACACCCGGATGCCATTGGTGCCTATTCCTGGTGGAGCCAGCGCTTCCCATCTGTTCGTTTACAAAACAAAGGCTGGCGCATCGATTATATCTGTGTTACAACTTCATTAAAAAAGCAATTAAAAAATGCAGGCATACTGCCGGATATCAAACACAGTGATCATTGTCCGGTGTACGCAGAATTAAGTTAGGGATTTCGAGTTTTGAGTTTTGAGTTATTTTTGAAGAAAAAGAATCAGCTCAACCCCAAACCCCAAACCCCAAACGCCAAACCCAAAACCCAAAACTGTTCTATGCTCATCTACAACGTAACCACCCTTGTTTCCTGGCCCGTACACGATGCCTGGGTTAAATGGATGCAAGAGATTCATATACCGGAAGTGATGCAGAGCGGCTGTTTTACCGAATATCGCTTTGTGCGGGTATTGGAAACGGATGAAACTGAGGGTGCAACCTATGCAGTGCAATATTTTGCAGCTACCAGAAAAGAGTATGATGATTATCTCTTGAGCCATGCACCCGCACTTCGACAAAATGTATTGGATGAATGGGGTAACCAGGTCTTCGGATTTCGCTCATTAATGCAAGTTGTGAATTGAGTGTGGATAGTTTATCAAATACATTTTGTCAATCACAAATCTTTGTTATATTCAATTGAAACCCTTACAGGCATTGAATTACAGCCAATTTTTTCTGAAACCCTTATCAGCAAAGGCTTTCAGCGGATAAACATACTTATATTTACTTGTATATGTAAATTCAAAATCTGCTGAAATCCTTTATACACAATGGTTTTACGGAAAAAACGGGAAAGAAAAAAAATTTTGGTTATTCATAAAAGCAGATAAATTTGTTGCTGTTAATAAAACACTTAAAAACACATCTATGAACAAAGCTGAATTGATTGCTCAGATCGCTGGCGATGCTGGCGTTACAAAAACACAAGCAAACGCTGCATTGGATTCTTTTGTTGCTGCAGTTACCAAAACACTGAAAAAAGGTGATAAAGTAACTTTAGTAGGTTTCGGTACTTTTTCTGTATCTAAGCGTGCTGCACGTACTGGCCGTAACCCACAAACTGGCGCTGCCATTAAGATCAAAGCCAAAAAAGTTGCCAAGTTTAAAGCTGGTAAAGAATTGAGTGCAAAACTCTAATTTTTGAGCAAAACGAATTGAACCCCGCGTATTACGCGGGGTTTTTCTATGTTTGCACCTCATTCATTACTAAAAACTAAAAAAACAACCATGGGCAGAGGTGATAAAAAAACCGCTAAAGGCAAAAGATTTCAAGGTTCATTTGGTAAATCAAGACCAGCAAAAACTACCAAAACAAAGAAGCCGGTAGTAAAAGCATCCTAAGAATAGAATAGATCAATTTGAAAATTTGAAAATTTTTTAAAACCAATTTTCAAATTTTCAAATGCTATTTTTTCTTTGCAGCTATTTCTTCAATAGCGCGTACTAATTTATTCAAGTCGGGCAGACTGGTATATACATGTGGCGTTATGCGAACGCAGGAAATATTTTCCCAAACAATACCTACGGTGTGTATTTTATAATTGGTATAAAGTGCGCTGTCTAATTCACCCGGCGTCATGCCATCTACTGTTACCCCGCAAATGGCACAAGCATATTCGGGTTTAAAGGAAGTATGGATCTTTACACCCGGTATATCTTTTACCCTGGTGGCCCAATAATTTTTTAAATACCTGATACGTTCTTCTTTTCTTTTACTGCCAATGGCATTCTGAAAATTTACGGCTTCACCAATTCCCTGTTCAATGGGAAAGCTGCGTGTGCCAAGGGTTTCAAACTTTCTGATATCACTACTTCTGGGTTTATCATTACAAACCAAGGGCCAGATCTTGTCTATTTTTTCTTTCTTGATCCATAAAAGTCCACTACCAATAGGTGCACTTAAAAACTTATGCAAACTGGTGCCAAAATAATCGCAACCCAGATCCGGTATGTTAAAATCAAGTAAGCCAAAAGAGTGTGCACCATCTACTATCACTTCTATCCCATGCTTCTTGGCCATATCCGTAATTTTTTTAACGGGCATGATCTGTCCGATCCAGTTGATGATATGTGTTACATGCAATAATTTGGTTTTAGACGTAATAGCTTTTTCATAAGCGGAAACAATCTCCTCATCATTTTCTATCGGAAATTTAAAATTCAACTGCGTATACACCAAACCTTCCCTTTCTGCTCTTTGCTTCCAGGCATTGATCATATTGGGATAATCCTGCTTTGTGCCAATCACTTCATCCCCTGCTTTCATATCCAGTCCAAAAATCACCGTATTCAATGCCTCCGTAGCATTTCTATTGATGGCCAGTTCTTCGGGCGAGCATCCGGCTAATACGGCCAGCTTTTGCCGAAGGGGCTCCCGGCCCTGATCGAGAATTCGCCACATATAGTAAGAAGGACCTTCATTTGACAATTTATTATACCGTTCTACTGCCTCCTGCACCACCCTGGGCGATGGACTCACCCCACCATTATTTAAGATGATCAGGTTAGAGTTTACCGTGTAAGCCTGCTGAATCACACTCCAATAATCTTCATCTGCGGCAGCAGCTTCAGGAGATAGGTTGTCTATTTTTTTACCTGCTTCTTCCCAAGATGCAGCATGTAATTGGTTAAACAGACTGCTAGTCGAGAATGCGCCTGCAGTTAACCCGAGTTGGCGAATAAATTTTCTACGTGGTTCCATGGGAGATTATTTGAATTGGAAGTTAGGGAAAAAGGTAGAAGAGACAAGGATCAAGAAGCAAGGTTCAAGGTTCAAGAAACAAGATTGTACTAAAATGAATCCTGTTTCTTGAACCTTTTTACTTGAACCTTGTTTCTTAAATCTTGTTTCTTGAATATTGTCACTTGAACCCTGTCTCTCGATTCTTTCATATCTTTGCAAACTATCCATGAAATATAATAAACACATCTTCCTATCCGTCCTCTCTTTTCTCACATTTGCCTACCAGCAAGTGCAGGCACAATGTTCTATTTGTACCAAAACAGCTTCACAATTGGGGGATGGTCCGGCTTCTGCTTTAAATTCGGCTATCATTTACCTGGCTGCCGCACCCTTTGCCATCATGGGTTATATTGGCTGGCGCTGGTGGAAGAATGAGCAGAAACTAAATGATCAGTAATAGTTTTTAATAAAGCGGTACATATTCAGATCTGTTTCTTTTTCCAATGCAGATTTTAGGGAGGCTTTCTGAATATCCTTCATGCGGTGTTGTTGGATCAGGTAGTAGGCTTTCTCTGCCAGTAACCAATTTTTACGGTCTGTATTTTCTACCATTTGCTGGTGCTGCATGATCTTATCATATAATTCGGCAACGCCAATTTTTTGTGAGGCCGTTGTTTTTACAATCGGTATTTCCAGTTGCGATCTTTGAAAAGCTGGTGATAACATCCAACGCAGATTCTGTACAAAGGTTTCTGCATCCGGCCTATCGGCTTTGTTTACTACAAATACATCGGCAATCTCCATTAATCCAGCTTTCATGGTTTGCACTTCATCGCCCGACTCTGGTACTACCACCACTACTGTGGTATCTGCCAGTCCGGCAATTTCAATTTCACTTTGTCCCACACCCACCGTTTCTACAATGATCTGGTCAAAACCTGCAGCCTTCATTAGGTCTGCTATCTCTATAATTTTTGGGTGCAAGCCGCCCAAACTTCCCCTGGTAGCCAAAGAACGAATAAATACATTGGGATGATTGTACCACTCACTCATACGAATTCTATCGCCCAGCAAAGCCCCTAGGTTAAAGGGAGAAGAAGGGTCTACGCAGATTACTCCTACTTTTTGTTTGCGCTGCACAATTTCACCTATCAATGCATCCACCAATGTACTCTTACCGGCACCCGGCGGACCGGTAATGCCAATTATTTTGGTGTTGGATGGGGGCAGGTTTTCGAGAAGGGTATTCATACCAACCACTTCATTTTCTACCAGCGAAATAGTTCGTGCCAAAGATTTGGTATGGCCTGCTTGTATTTCCTTTAATAATTCTTCCCACATGATTGCTAAAGTAAACAGGATGAACGAATTTAGACGCATGATGCAAAAGCTGTTGAAAAGTAAATGGCAGGA
Organism: Chitinophaga pinensis; assembly: GCA_943371675.1. GTDB lineage: Bacteria > Bacteroidota > Bacteroidia > Chitinophagales > Chitinophagaceae > Sediminibacterium > Sediminibacterium pinensis_I. The sequence goes on from CALRVT010000001.1 coordinate 205,684, forward strand.
AAATTGGATGCTCGGCTGTTTTACAGGATTATTTATTGGCTTAATGCTTAGCAGGGCCATGGTATCTTTTGCCGCAGCATTGTTGGTGGTGCCTTATTTTTTTAGTTTCCAAACAGTTACCATCAACAAAAAAATAATAACAGGCATTCTGCTGATACTGCTTCCTGTATTGGTTTCTGGCTTTTGGAGTTCCAACACAAGCGTTTGGTGGAATAGTGTGCTGGTAAAAATTCCATTGCTCACCCTCTTTCTAGGCCTCAGCGCATTCCCTTTTGATACGGTTTTGTGGAAGCGTATCAGCCTTATTTTTATTTTGATCATCAGTATCGGCTGTGCATGGAGTATGGCACAATATTTTAGGAACCCTGCCGAAATACAGGCTGCCTATCTCAAAGCAAAAGTGTTGCCCACGCCCGCAGACCATGACTATGTAAGATTTAGTTGGATGGTGGTTATTGCCATCGTATTAGGTATCAAAATTGTTGTAACAGAAAATAAAAAAATTACAAGAAACATTCTCATTGCTACCCTTGTTTTTCTCACCCTGTATTTGCATGTACTGGCTACCAAAACTGGTTTACTCTGCTTGTATACCAGTGCCGGTTCTTATCTTTTTCATTTAGTGTTTGTGCAAAAAAAATGGAAGGCCGGATTAATGTTCCTGTTACTGTTATTCGGTATCCTTATAATTGCTTATCTCTCTTTGACAACCCTCAGAAACCGCGTCCAGTATGTGTTGTACGATTTTAGCCTTTATTCAAAAGGCAATACCATACCTGGATACAATGATGCAGCAAGGTTACAATCTCTCAAAGCCGGATGGGAAATTACCAATGAAAATCCTTTAACAGGAGTTGGCTTTGGCAACATACCAGAAGCCATCAATAACTGGCATGAAAAAAACCATCCGCAAAGTTTACCTTATGAAAGATTCAGACCTGCCAATGAATGGCTGGTATATGGCACCGGATCTGGTTGGCCCGGAATGATCAGTTTTAGTATGGGGATTTTTATATTGCTTTTTGCTGTTGCAACCAAAAATCCCTTATCACAGATACTTGGTATCATATCCCTCATACCCTTGATAACCGATGACACCCTGGAAGGTCAATACGGTGTGGTACTCTTGGCTTTTATTGCTTTCTTTGGACAAAAGAAATTTCCGGCATAGAAAAATTCGCTATGAAAACACCCGTCTCAGTTGTTATCATCTGTCGCAATGAAGCTGCTATTATTGGCAGAACCATTGCTGCTGCTAAGCTTTTTACAGATGATGTAGTAGTGGTAGACAGTGGTAGCACTGATGGCACCCAAAAAATTGTGGTAAATGCCGGAGCAAGATTACTGGAAACGGGATGGGATGGCTATGGTAAGAATAAAAACAAGGGTGTAGCTATTGCAAAATACGATTGGATCTTATCGATCGATGCTGATGAAATACCTGATGAAAGATTGGTGCATGCATTAAATCATTTTCAACCGTTAAAGGATACAAGTGTTTATTCCCTAAGGTTTCGATCTTTTTTGGGTAATAAAATGATCCGGTTTGGTGAATGGTCTAATGAATCGCATACCAGATTATACCACCGCAACTTTGCCAGCTGGAATGAAGCACAGGTGCATGAAGCATTGCAATTGGCAGCCAATGCCTCTACAGAAACACTCCAGGGTTTTGTACAACATTTTACGGCCGATAGTTTGAACGACTTTCGTAATAAGTCTGTTCAATATGCAGAATTGAACGCCGTTAAATATTACGAAGCAGGTAAAAAAGCAGGATTATTAAAATGTTACCTGGCCACTGTTTTCTCTTTTATCATCAATTATTTTTTTCGCCTGGGCTTCCTTGATGGCAGTGCCGGATTGGCTGTAGCACGCATGAATGCCTGGTACACCTGGTTAAAATACCGCAGACTGATGGAACTGAATAATGACGGGAAAACTGATTAACAAAAACCAACAGTATCCATCCTAAAGTTTTGCAAAAAAAATCCTACTGCTTACATCTTTATTGCCGGCATTTTTCTCTGCTTACATTTGTTGTATGACAAATTTCATTCCTATTTTTCCCTTGGGTATTGTTGCTTATCCGGGCGAAAAATTAAACCTTCATATTTTTGAGCCCAGGTATAAACAACTCATTACTGAATGTTATGCAGAAGCAAAACCCTTTGGCATACCTACCGTTTTACCGTCGGGCGTAGCCGAAATGGGCACTCTGATGGAGATCACAGAAATAGCCCAGGTATATGAAGACGGAAAAATGGATATCCGTTCCTCGGGTTTACAAGTATTTCGCATTTTGGAGATCGTGAAATCTATCCCTGAAAAACAATACAGTGGAGCTATTGTAAACTACCCAAATAACGTTGCCTTACCACATGCCGAACTCCAGGGTAAAGTAATCAAAGGCATTCGGGAGTTGCATACATTATTGAATGTAACCAAGCGTTTTCCTAAATCAGATGCGGAACTCAATAGTTATGATTTGGCACACCATGCCGGATTATCACTGGAGGAAGAATACGAATTGCTGCAACTTTTGCATGAATGGCAAAGACTGGAATACCTGAAAAGACATCTTACCAAAGTATTACCCGTGGTTGCCGGAATTGAAAACCTTAAAGAGAAGATAATCCTGAATGGCCATTTTAAAGAGCTGAAAGGTTTTACATTTGACTTTTAACCAGGATGACTATGCAAACAACCCTTTGTTTTGATTTTGGCAACACCAGACTAAAATGTGCCGTATTTCATGACCGTGAATTTTTAGAAGAGCAGGTTTTAGAAAATGCTGAACCAGAAACGATCCTTGGTTTGATAGAAAAATACCAGCCACAAAAATCTATCTTATCTTCTGTTATCAACCATCCACCCGAATTAGAAACGCTCTTGGCCCAGCATACACGTTTTCATAAATTGGGGCATAATAGTCAATTACCCATCACTTCCCCTGTTGGTAAACCAGAAACCATTGGTGCAGACAGGCTGGCATTGTGTGTGGCATCTGTTGACCTTTTTCCGCACCAACATAACCTGGCCATCGGACTGGGTACCTGTATCACCTATAATTTCATCAATAATCAGCACGAATTTCTGGGTGGAAGTATCTCTCCGGGCATGAATATGCGCTTCAGGGCCATGCATGAGCAAACAGCTTTATTGCCCCTTATCAAGGCAGATTCTGTGTTCCCTTTGATAGGTTATGACACAAAAACCAACTTATTAAGCGGTGTAATCCTCGGAATGGCAAAAGAAATTGATGGAATTATTGAAGCTTACTCGTTGAAATTCAACAACTTTAACGTGCTCTTAACCGGGGGCGACATGGGTTTTTTTGTACCGCACCTAAAAAACAAGATATTTGCCGACCCTAACTTAATCTATAAAGGCTTGTATGCGATCAGTGAGTATAATAATGGCTAGGCTTTTTTTAACTGTTTCCCTTGGATTTTTGATACTGCAAACACAGGCTCAATTAAATTCACCTTTTACCCGTTATGGTATAGGTGAATACTATACCAACCAACACGTTATCAGCCGTTCAATGGGCGGTTTGGCCGCAACCTATGCCGATGGATATAACAACAATGTTGGTCAGGCTGTAAATTTCAGCAATCCAGCCACCTACAGCAGTTTGTATATGGTAACCCTCGACCTTGGCTTTACCATCGATTCCAGAACCCTGATCAGTAAAAATCCAACGTCTAAATTTCCAACCAATAATTTCTTGCCCGGATACCTTGCCGTTGGTTTACCCATTTCTAAAGCAAAGGGATTGGGATTAGCTTTTGGTTTAAAACCAGTAAGTACTATTAATTATTCTATTGAAAGCCGAGAAAGAGTAGCGGGTGATAGTTTACAAACCTTGTATGAAGGCTCTGGTGGTCTGAACCAGGTTTTTGTTGGCTTATCCAAAAGATTTGGCAACCTGAATATTGGATTTAATACCGGTTATAATTTTGGCAGGAAAGTAACCAATACTAAGAAGTTGTTTGTAAACGATACGCTCTCCTATTTTCAGGGGCTGTATGGCACCACTACTACATTTGGCGGAGCTTTCCTAACCGGTGGTTTACAATATGAATTGAAGTTAAACAGTAGAATGAACCCAAGAATCAATTCTACAGAAACATATTACCTTAGAATTGGCGCAACTGGTACTTTAAAACAAAACCTTACTGCTTACCAGGATCAAACCAGAGAAACCTTTACTGTTGGCAATAATGGCGACATCAAAGTTGATAGTGTGCAGGGTTATACAAAATTGAAAGGTCAGATTACTCTTCCATCTACTTATGCTATTGGCGCTACCTTGCACAAAACCATTACCAATACCAGGGGTGTATTTGAACTCTGGTCACTGGGATTGGAGTATACCGCCACAAAATGGACGGATTATCGTTTTTATGGTCAGCCCGATCAATTAAATAATAGCTGGCAATATAAGTTGGGACTGCAAATCAGTCCAGACCCTTCTGCAGGTCAGAGCTACTGGAGTGGTGTTAATTACCGTGCCGGATTTTTTATGGGCAAGGATTATATCAATGCCGATGGTAATGGATTGAAGCAGTTTGGTGTTTCACTGGGTGGTGGATTTCCTTTACGTAAATGGAGATCATACGATAACCAGTTTACTGTAATCAATGCGGCTTTACAATGGGGTAAAAGAGGTTCTTCTGTTAATAATATCACAGAAAATTTTCTACAATTCTCTATGGGATTCAGTTTAAGCGATCTTTGGTTTGTGAAACGCAGATATGATTAATCCATTTTTCCATAAAATACTTTCTTTAGCAGCCATTTTTATTGGCTGCTTTTTTATGTATGGCTGTGAGAATGATGTAGAAGAAGTGCGGGAATTGGGCAGAAAAAAACCAAGCATTGAAGAAGGCAAGAATATCAATAGTTACCTGAGCATGAATGGGAAAATGAAAGCCCGCTTAACCGCCCCAATTCTATTACGTTACCAGGGCGATAGTGCCAGAAAAACGGAATTTCCTAAAAGCCTGCACGTTGATTTCTACAATGACAGCATGAAAGTTCAGAGCCAGCTCAATGCCAAATATGGCCGCTATTTGGAAAACGACAGTAAAGTATACCTCCGGGATAGTGTAGTGGTGTTCAATGTAAAAGGCGACACGCTTTTTTGTGATGAATTATATTGGGACCAGAATACACAGAAAATTTATACCGATAAAAAAGTAACCCTTAGCAGAAATTTCCGGCATACTTTGATTGTAGGCCAGAACGGTATGACAGCCAACCAGGATCTGTCTGATATCAGTTTCTTTAAAATCCAACCCAATAGTTATTCCTTCATCCCGGATAGCGCCAATACTTCGGCTACCGCTACTTCCACCGCCATCACACCTACAATAGATTCTACCAAAAAGAAGTAACCAGGGTTTATTGACTTTTCTTAGTTCATCTCATTTTCTCTGCGTAACCTCCGCATCTCCGCGCCGCTGCGGTAAAAACTCCCGCTACAATAATTTATTTAAGAATAAATTACAACCTTTCCCCAAAACCTAACTCCTATACTCGACCAACTAATTGCAGCAGTCAACCACCATACTAGCGGGTGTTGTGAAAAAAGCTTGTACAGGCGATACAGATGCACAGGCATGGCTATACCAACAATACAGCAAAGCCATGTTCAACATATGTATTCGTATGACGGGTAACCGCAACGATGCAGAAGATATTCTGCAGGATGCCTTTATACAGGCATTCATGAAATTGCACCAATTGAAGGATGCGCAATTATTTGGTGGATGGTTAAAAAAAATTGTGGTGAATGAATGTATCCGCCACTCCAAAAAATCTTTTAACTGGGAAACCTGGGAGGATGAACGAAACAACCAATATGTAAATGATGAAACGGAATGGTGGAAGACCATCAATTTCAATATCATTCACCAGGAAATAAAAAGTTTACCCGATGGTTGCAGGCAGGTTTTCAATTTGTTTGTGGTAGAAGATTTTAGTCACAAAGAAATTGCTGAACAACTGAATATTTCTGAATCAACCAGTAAAAGTCAGTACCACAGGGCCAGACAGTTATTAAAAGAGCGCATTACCAAACAAATTGTATTACATGGATGAGTTGAAAAAACATATTCAGCAACACAGAGATGAATTGGATTTGGAAGAACCAAGACCTGCTGTATGGTATGCTGTAAAGGATAGATTAGAAGCGAATAAGCCTGCTTCAAAAACAAATGTGGTAATGATGGCTACCAGGTGGGCGGTTGCAGCCTGTTTGTTATTATTGGCTGGAATTGGATGGAATTATCTAATGAAAGAACCTATTGCACAAAAACCGATCATGGTGCAGGCGCAGAAAGAATTACAAAAAACGCTTCCGCAAGTTCCTGCATCTGAAATAAATCAGACAGAAAAAGAGTCTAAACCATTTATTGTTAAAACGCATAGTGCAAAAAAGCTTTCAGAAATTAATGAAACACCCTTACCCTATATCAGTATGGAAGAAAGGAAAATTCTTTCTGAACTGGAAAGCAGTTATACGCAGGTAATCAACCTGCAAAAAGATAGGTTGCGTTCAATACCGATGTATGCTGAATCTCCAGATTATTTCAAAGATTTTAAAGCACAGATACGTCAATTGGAAAAAGATGAAAAAATATTAAAATCAGATATCATCAAACATGGCGTGAGTGATGTTTTATTAGACCAGTTGATCAATCTCTATCAACAAAAATTAACCGTTTTAAAGCAATTGCAAATTGAAATGAATAAAACCAATAATCGCTATAAACAGAACCGTGTTCCCATTGATACGCTACAAACTTATTTCTTGAATCTGTAAACAATTTTTTATGCGCACATTTATTCAACTAACATTTTCATGCATTGTTTGCCTGTTATGTATCACACATTTTAGTATTGCCCAACAAGGGAGCGGTCAGGCAGCCACCTTGGGTAATTTAACAAGAATCAACCCAGAAAAGAAAGGTAAAGAAGAAAACATGCTATCGAGGGAGGTAAGTAAGGAAATAGCTGTTCCCAAAAACGGCGAAATCTTTATTGATTGTACATCCCGCAATGTTTTAATAAAAACTTGGGAACAACAAAAAGTAAAGATTACTACCACCGTGTTTTATGAGGGTGACCCAAAACTAACAGAAGAAGAATGGTTAGAAAAAGCAGGCCTGACTTTAAAAGTGGTGGGCAGTTCTGTAAAAATTAAATCAATCAATGTAGGCTTGTATACAATCAATAATGTTTATGGCAGCGCCACTAATGCTTTTGGTGTATCAAGAAACGCTTTTGAAGGTGTAAGTTTTGGCGCCAATGGAAAAAAGATCACCACAATTTTTTTACCCGCAGGAAGTAAAATTGATGTGGAAAGCAACTATTCTGATATTTCTATTCCGGCTAACTTGGGCGATGTAAATGTTGATATTACTAGCGGTAATATGGATGCGGAAAAAATGGGCAAACTGATTCTTCGTTCCAAATATGCTAACATAACTACTGGCGATATTAAAAACGCCGAAATAGAAATGACCAATGGAAGATTTACGGGCGGCAGTATTGATGAACTCGATATGGATACGAAATACTCCAACATAGAAATAGCAGTAGCAGACAAAGTGATCATTCGCAGTATTAATGATGAATATGAAATAGAAGAAGTGGGGGAGATGAATGGAAGAAAGAATTATGGTAATCTGCGCATCACCAAACTTTTCAAATCAATTAACCTGGAAGGTGCCAATGCTGATGTGAAAATCCGCAGTCTTGCGCCAACCGTTTCTCTAATCAAAATAGATAACAAATATGCCGATATCCGAATCCCGTTGAAAAGTGTTAAGAATTACCAAGTTGATTTCACCGGTTACTATAGTTCTGTGTATGGAAATTTTGAAAAACAAGCATTGGCCTTATCTGAAAAAGAAATGCAAACGCTAAAGCCAGTAATAACATCAGTGGGTAAACTCAATAACTTAAATGTAATCGATCGTGCACCATCTATCACTTCATTAGGAACGCTTACAAATATTACGGTAACAGGTGTGGTTAGAGATGCAAGTGGAAAGTTGGTTAGTGCAGAAAACAGCAAATCCTCAAATATCACAACCGGAACAATAACAAGTGTTGCACCTGCCTATGTTTTTTCCGGAACGCTTTCTGAAAATAATGGAAGTCTAACTACGTTGGCACCTACTTCAAGCATGACCGTTTCAGGGCGTATTACGCCAGCAGTTAGTGCAATGGTTCCCAACACAGTTTCAGGTAGTCTCGCCTCAGCCGGAGGACACATTGAAGGAGGTACCTTCAAAGGAACACTTTCTGCCGGTACGATCCAGGGATTTCCAACTACGATATCTGCAACCACCGTACCCGGAACATATGGAACGATGAATGGTGGATCGCTGTATGCTACCAATCGTTACAATTATTCTAACGATAATGATACCCCTTCCAAATTCACTGCAACTGTAGGTGATGGTAAGGGCTTAAAGATCGAAATGAAGTGTCTGAATTGTACCGTAGATTTTAAATAACCAATATTCACAATACCCGGTTTTCTCATGTGTATGCACCGGACCTGCCCCGTTTCTACGGGGCATTTTTTTATAACATACCCTCGCGAAACCTTGCGCCCTTGCGTCTTTGCGGTTAAATTTTTTTTCTAACCGCAAAGACGCAAGGGCGCGAAGAAACGCTAAGACTCATTCATTTTCCCTTAGTTTTGCACTACCACCAATTTTCACTATTTTAACAGTACATGACAGAACTCTATTATATCATCGCCGGGATCATCGCAACTTTGGTATTCATCGGATTTTTTGCCGGCTATGAGATCGCCTTCGTTTCTGCAAATAGATTAAGTATTGAGTTGAAAAAAAAACAGGGCCGAAAAAGCGGACAGATCCTCTCCAATTTTATGGAACATCCTGCCAGGTTCATCAGCACCTGTTTGATCGGGTTGAATATTTTTCTGGTTTTATATGGCCTTCTCTTTCATGAATTACTGCAGAAAACCTTATGGAACCCATTACATTTTCAAAATGAATACCTGCGCCTGGGCTTTGATACATTTTTATCTACCCTGGTGGTATTGATCATTGGAGAGTTCATTCCCAAAGCTATTTTTAGGGCTAAGAATGATAACTTGCTTGCTTTTTTTGCACCCATCGCACAGTTTTTCCATACCCTTTTTCAACCGCTTACTCATTTATTCGTTAGTATCTCTCAATGGGTACTTACCTATATTTTTAATGTGCGGGTAAAAGATAAAAATGAAGCATTTACCAAAGTTGACCTCGAACATTTTTTTCAGCAAACCAAAGAACAGGACGAGGACAACCAGGAATTGAATACAGAATTATTTGAAAATGCATTAAGCCTGCCAATGGTAAAAATCAGGCAGTGTCTGGTTCCCAGAACAGAGATCGAAGGAATAGACATTACCACCAATATGGAAGATGCCAAACAAAAATTCATTACTACACAATTAAGCAAGCTGATCGTGTATGATGACAATATCGATAATATTCTGGGTTACATTCATCAGATAGACCTTTTTAAAAGACCGGAGCATATCAAAACCGTGCTGCATCCCATCATGGTGGTGCCGGAAAGTATGAGTGCTACAGATCTCATCAATAAATTTACCAAAGAAAGAAAAAGTATAGCCTGGGTGGTAGATGAGTTTGGTGGAACTGCCGGCGTAGTGACCATGGAAGATGTACTGGAAGAAATTTTTGGCGAAATACAGGACGAATATGATGTGGAAGAATTTGTAGAAAAGCAATTGTCAGATGATGAGTTCATCCTCAGTGGAAGAATGGAACTGGATTATTTGAATGAAAAATACAATATGGAATTTCCGGTATCTGAATCGGAAACACTTAGTGGTTATATCATTACCGAACACGAAACCATTCCCAAATTAAAAGAAACCATCATTATAGGGAATTACCGTTTCGATATCCTGAATGTTAGTGATACAAGAATTGAAATGGTGAAGATGAAATTGCTCAGATAAGCTTTCCCTTGTTATCTCCCTTTATTTTTATGAAAAAAGCCTACCTCGCCATCGGATTACAAAACCGGCAAAACCTGGCTAAGGAGGTGAACATCATTCAAGAGGTAATGAATGGCTTTAATTACCAGGTTTTTATTTTTGTGGATGAAAAACAATATTCAGCAGCTGAAGAAAAGGAAATGATGTTTCAGGCTTTTACAGCCATTGATGCGTCTGACCTGATTCTGGCAGAAGTATCAGAAAAAGCCATTGGCGTAGGCATAGAAATAGGTTATGCAGTGGCCAAAAAGAAACCCGTTATCTACCTTCGCAGTGCAAATGCAGCTCATTCTTCCACTGCCAGTGGTGCTGCTCAATATTCAATTGTTTACCCCAATACCGAAGATCTGGCAAATGGTCTGCAAGCCTTGATGGGCTCCGTTATTATATAAACATTTCTTGCTATTTGTTTATTCTTACTTTCTTCTGATTTTATGTGCCGCATACCCTTAACTTTGGCAACTCACAACCGTTTTAGAAGCAATGGCATTATTCAAAAGAAATGAAGATTCCTCCAAACCGGAGATGACTTTCATCGACCATCTGGAAGAATTAAGGGTTCATATCATACGTTCTGTATTGGCGGTATTGATCATGGCCATCGTGATATTCGTTTACCGTAACTGGATCTTCGAAAATATTATTGTTGGCCCAATTAAAGCCGACTTTCTCAGCTACCGTTATTTATGCCAGTTTAGTCATTGGGCACATCTGGGCGATGCACTCTGTATGCCACCCGTAAAAGTTACCATGCAGAGTACCACTTTCGGCGGTCAGTTCCTGAGCAGTATTACCATGGCATTTGTAGGCGGTATCATTTGTGCTTTCCCCTTTATCTTTTGGGAATTCTGGCGTTTTGTAAAACCTGCTCTCAAAGAAAAAGAAGTAAAAAATACAAGGTTCATCATTTTCTGGGTTTCCTTCTTTTTCTTTACTGGTGCGGCTTTCGGCTATTTTCTGTTAGGCCCTTTTACCTTTAATTTCCTTGCCAGCTTTCAATTAGGTACCGAAGGCATGATTGAAACCAAGCCCACTTTTGCCGATTATCTGGATAACCTTACCAATATTATTTTAGGCTGCGGTATTGCATTTGAGTTGCCTGTACTTGCTTTCATTCTAACAAAAATTGGCATCATTACCCCAAGCTTTTTACGTAGAACACGTAAATATGCCGTTTTGGTCATCTTGATTGTAGCAGCATTTATTACCCCCAGTCCGGATTGGATGAGCCAGCTTATTGTTTTCATACCCTTATGGTCATTATACGAATTAAGTATCCTCGTTTCTGCCAGGGTTTCTAAACAACGCGAGAAGGAGGAAGAAGAAGAATGGAGTTAAAAAGGAAATTAGTTAAGAGTTAAAAGTCTGGAGTTAAGAGTTGAACTCTAAACCCCAAACCCCAAACTCCAAACCCCAAACTATATCTATGTCATTTGTTTTTGATGCTACCAAGCCCATTGCGATTGGATCTGATCATGCGGGATTTGAATATAAGTCAGCTTTGATTAGTTGGTTAACCGGTAAAGGTTACCAGGTGAAAGATTTTGGTACTTTTTCGGAAGAATCGGTTGATTACCCTGATTTTGCGCATCCTACGGTAAGTAGTGTAGAAAATAGCGAAACCTCTTTTGGGATCCTGCTTTGTGGTTCAGCCAATGGTGTTGCAATTACCGCTAATAAACATGCACATATACGGGCCGGGCTTTGCTGGCAGAATGATGTTGCCTTATTGGTGAGAAAACACAACGATGCCAATGTGATCTGTATTCCGGCGCGTTTTGTATCATTGGCATTATCCGAACAAATGATAGAAATATTTATGACCACTGCGTTTGAAGGTGGCAGACATGCTACCCGAGTAGGAAAAATTGCTTGCTCTTAACTCAAATATAAAAACCATGATGAAAAAATTAATCTTATGCTGCCTGCCTTTTGCCGCTACAGTTGCCCTGGCACAGAAATCGGATGAAGCCGCAAAATATGCAGCTACGATCACAAAAGAAGCTTTGAAATCAAAGCTGACTATTTTAGCCGGTCCAGAAATGGAAGGTCGCGAAACAGCCTCTCCTGGGCAGAAAAAAGCAGCGGCCTATATTGAAGATCAGTTTAAAGCCTATGGCCTGAAACCCGGTAATGGCGATAGTTACCAGCAGTTATACCCTGTTTACCAGGATATGTTGGTTGAAAATAAATTGAGTGTAAACGGAAAAACTTTTTCCTGGGATAAGGACTATAGTTTCACACTTCAGACCTCTTACAATGGTGCCTGGACTTTCAACGATATTGTTTTTGCAGGATATGGAAATGTTGACTCTGCTAATAAGGTAAATGATTATGCAGGTTTGGATGTAAAGGGTAAAGTTGTGGTTGTTTTAGACGGCGGCACTACCCCTTCTGCTCCTCCTGCTGCCGGAGGAAGAGGAAATTTTGGTGGTCCTTCACAGGCAAAAGTTGCCGCAGCACGTAAAAATGGTGCAGCTGTTTTATTGATCGTTTCTACTGATTTCCCACGCAAAAATCCAACTGCTACTAAAGGTCGAATGACCTTACAACCACCGGGATCCGGTACTTTACAAGGTGCTGGAGCAGCTCCTGCTTCATCTGTCAATATTAACAATACTAATGGTCGAATGACCTTACAACCATCAGTATCAGGTACTTTACAAGGTGCTGGAGGAGCTCCTGCTTCACCATTATTTATTGCTAGTATTTCTGAAGATGTAGCATCTGCACTTTTAGGAAGAACTACTAAAGTCGCAACAGCTGAATTAAAAACCCTGCGTAAAGGAAAATATGTTTCCGAATTCACACTTGCCGCTAAAAAAGCAAATGTTGCTTTGGAAAGCAGTAATGTAATTGGCGTTTTACCCGGCACCAGTAAAAAAGATGAGTATGTATTCTTAACCGGACATTACGATCACCTGGGTAAAGCCGGTAATGTGATCTGGTATGGCGCAGATGATGATGGATCCGGAACAGTTGGTGTAATGCAGATGGCAGAAGCATTTGCAGCCGCCGCTAAAAATGGTAACAAACCAAAAAGAACCATGATCTTCATGACAGTAAGTGGAGAAGAGAAAGGTTTATTAGGATCTGAATATTATTCAGAACACCCAACGGTTAATCTGGCAAAAGCTTCGGTTGACCTGAATACAGATATGATTGGCAGGGGTGATTCTTCACGCAAGGGCGATACCTTGAATTATATCTATGTAATTGGTCATGACAAATTAAGCTCTGACCTGGCAGTGATCAATGAAGGCGTAAACAAACAATACACCAATATTGCGCTTGATTACAAATACGATGATCCAAACGACAGAAATAGAATTTATTACCGTAGCGACCATTACAATTTTGCCAAAAAAGGCGTGCCTATTCTTTTCTTTTATGATGGTATGTTAGGTGCAGATTACCACAGACCTACTGATACCGTTGATAAAATTCAATTTGATATCATGGCAAAACGTACACAGTTGGTATTTCATACTGCCTGGGTAATTGCTAACAGAGATGAGATGTTGAAAAGAGATATTCCTTTGAATATGCCTGCTACCAGGTAAACATATATTTAAAATAGTATTGATAAAGAGAAAGCCTGAATAATATATTCAGGCTTTCTCTTTATATACTGATTACTTATCTATACTATTATTTTCCTTTTTTCATGATCACCATGATCTCACCTTGGGGTTGTTTAATATTGAGCCTTAGCTGACCATTCATAATATCCGCTTTAAAGGTTTGTGTTTGTCCTTTTTCAGAGGTTTCGATGATCGAATTCTTCTCATCAACTGTATAAGTAACAGATTGCGTTCCTTCAGGACCAGACTGCATCAGAGCGGTTCCATCTGTATTAAATTGGAAGCCCATTTTAGTGAAAGTAGCCATTTGTGGTTTCATCATGGCTAACATAGCTTTCACTTGCGATTCATCAGCACCAATTTGTGCTTTGATCGCATCACCTAATGCAAGGGAATCTTTTTCCAAATTATAGTAAAGCATACCCGGCATTTCTACTGCACTGATATTCCATTTACCAAGTATGGATGATTTGGTAATTTTTGATTGAGCCTTTATAGCAGAGAGTGCAAAGAGGCAGGAGGCTAATAAGATGATTTGTTTCATGAATTATGTTTAAGTGAAAATACAATAAGTCTCTCAGCCCTTTCGTCATTTCGACGAGGAACGAGGAGAAATCCATAACTAGTTTAAGATATCTCGCTTCGTCGAGGAAGTATTCCATCCTTTGGGTGAGATTTTCCTTTTCGCTTCGTCGAGGAAGAGTTTCATCCTTTGGGTGAGATTTCTCCCTGCGCTGCGCTTCGGTCGAAATGACTCGCGTAAGTGGAGTGACTACCATCCCAGCAAGTATGCAAAAATTAAGGGCACCACGATGGTGGCATCACTTTCTACAATATATTTTGGTGTATGGATATCCAGCTTTCCCCAGGTAATTTTCTCATTGGGAACGGCTCCGGAGTATGATCCATAGGAAGTGGTGGAATCACTGATCTGACAGAAATAGCCCCAGAAAGGTACATCATGCCATTCCAGATCCTGATACATCATCGGTACCACACAAATAGGGAAATCGCCGGCAATACCACCACCTATCTGGAAAAAGCCAACACCCTTTCCACCACTATTATGGCGATACCAATCAGCCAGCCATACCATGTACTCAATACCACTTTTCATGGTACTCGCTTTTAATTCATTCTTGATAACATAAGAAGCAAAAATGTTTCCCATGGTACTATCTTCCCAACCCGGAACCACAATAGGAATATTCTTTTGTGCAGCGGCAAGCATCCAGCTATTCTTAGGGTCTATCTCATAATATTGCTCCAGTATACCACTTAATAACATCTGGTACATAAATTCATGCGGAAAATACCTTTCGCCCTTTGCTTCTGCATCAGCCCATAATTTATGGATATGTTGCTGTAACCTTCTGAATGCCTCTTCTTCCGGTATACAGGTATCTGTTACGCGGTTATAATGGTTTTCGAGTAAATCCCATTCTTCCTGCGGACTCAGATCGCGGTAATTAGGCACTCTTTTATAATGGCTATGTGCCACTAAGTTCATGATATCTTCTTCCAGATTGGCACCGGTACAACTGATGATGGCCACTTTATCCTGACGGATCATTTCTGCCAGACTTATCCCTAATTCGGCGGTACTCATGGCACCGGCCAGACTAACCAGCATTTTACCGCCTTCAGCCAAATGGGTTTCATAGCCTTTAGCAGCATCTATTAGGGCAGCTGCATTAAAATGACGGTAATGGTGTAAGATGAATTGTGAAACGGGACCTTTCTGCATGGTTCTTGGTTTTGAGGGGCAAAAGTAATTTTTTTACACGGTTTTACAGCCCTTCTATAGATTAGTAAATATTTATTTTTCGGTACCGGATACTTACCGATATTTTTGTTTTACAATTTCTCTATGCGATTCTTGCTCAAAGACATATCAATTGGCCGATGGCAAATTCCCCTTCCGGTATTCCTTTGGTTTGTATTAGCCGCTATTGCAGCCATTGCCGAAATCAGTCGGGGCAATGATGCCATCAACAACTACCACATTTTTGCCGGCGTATTTGAGCATACGATTGGTCAGAAAAATTTATATACACCTTACCCTTCAGAATACATCGATTCTAACCATTACGGTCCTTTATTTAGCATACTGATTGCACCCTTTGCTTTGTTGCCGGATTATCTGGGCTGTTTTGTATGGTGCGTTGCCAATGCTGGGGTACTATTTTATGCTATCAAACAATTACCATTTACAAAGGAACAACAGCATGGTATTCTGTTGATTGCATTGGTTGAAATGATGACAGCCATACATAGTGTGCAATTTAATCCCATGCTCACAGGATGGATCCTATTAAGTTTTGTTTTGGTAGAAAAAGAAAAAGATTTCTGGGCTGTGTTTTTTATTGTTGCCGGATTATTTGTTAAGATTTATGGTATCGTAGGGATTGCGTTTTTCTGTTTTTCCAAACATAAGATCCGATTCATTCTTTCTTTTCTTTTTTGGTTAGTCGTTTTGTTTTGTTTACCCATGATCATTTCTTCTCCTTCCTTTATCATTCAATCCTATAAAAATTGGATGGGTTCACTGGTTGAAAAAAATGCACAAAATATCGATACAGAAGCGGAAAACCTGATGCAGGATATTTCTTTCATGGGTATGATCAGGCGGATATTTCAAATCAAAGATTTAAAGAATTTTTTTATTACAGTACCTGCAGCTCTTTGCTATGCGTTGCCCTTACTACGTTTCAGCCAACACAAAGCGCTTCATTTCAGGCTTAGTTACCTGGCATTGGCAATGATAGGTGTTGTGATCTTCAGTTCTTCTGCTGAGTCATCCACTTTTGTTATTGCTGTTTCGGGAATTGGTATTTGGTATAGCATTCAGGATGCAAACAATAAAAAAAGTAGTAATTGGTTACTGGGTTTGGTCATAGTATTAACTAGTCTTTCAGCAACCGATCTTTTTCCGCCTTATGTGAAAGACAACTGGATACTTCCCTATTCCCTTAAAGCTTTGCCCTGTTGTATTCTTTGGTTAGTTATTGTGGTACAATTATTTACAAAAAAATTTACAACAGGTAATCAGATCGCTTAAACTTGGTATCTTCATGAAATAACTTGTATTTTGCCAAGCATTTTCGCAAAAACATTCCTATTGCCTGATGAAAAAACAGATCTCTATTGTTGTACCTGTTTGCAATGAAGAGGCTAATATCAAAGTGCTGATCTCTTCTCTGAAAGATGTTTTTGCATCTCTTCCCTATAATTATACCATTACGTTTGTAGATGATGGCAGTAATGATGGCACTTTAGAGGAGATCAAGCGGTATGCCACAAATAATGAACACATATTTTACATAGGCCTTGCCAGAAATTTCGGACACCAGAATGCCCTGAAAGCAGGACTGGATCTAGCCAATGGTGATGCGGTGATTATGATGGATGGTGATATGCAACATCCTCCAGCATTAATTGCTGATATGTTAGCTAAATGGGAATCGGGCTACGATGTTGTTTACACTATTCGAAATGACCACAAGGAATTGCCTTTATTAAAAAGGAAAACTTCCAATATGTTTTATAACCTGATCAATAATTTATCAGATATAGAATTGGAACAGGGTACTGCTGATTTCAGGTTGCTTGATAGAAAAGTAGTAGAAGTATTTCGTGTATTTAAAGAAACGGACCTATTTATGAGAGGCCTGGTTAAATGGATGGGCTTTAAACAACTGGGGCTTGATTATGATCCAGGAATTAGATCATCAGGCCAGTCAAAATACACAGTAAAAAGAATGATTCGTTTTGCACTACAGGGGATTACCTCTTTTAGTACCAGACCCTTGTACCTGGCAGCTTATCTCGGTTTTGTATTCTCCTTGCTCTCACTTTTATACATACCCTATATTATTTACAGTTATTATTTCGGTCACCTCATTTCAGGTTGGGCATCCATGATTGCCACCATTGCATTTTTTGGAGGCCTGCAATTAATGATTTTAGGCATCATTGGTATTTACCTGGGTAAACTGTTTATGCAAAGCAAACAAAGACCCTTATACATTGTAAAGGAATCAAACCTACAAGGATGAACCGTTTTGTACTGCTGAGTTTTGATGTGGAAGAATTTGATATGCCACTGGAATATAATTTTGCGATCTCGCCCGAAGAACAGATGCGGGTTGGCAAGAATGGATTGGATGCTATTCAACCTTTCCTGTCTGATAAAAATAGTAAGACTACTTTATTTACAACAGCCAATTTTGCCATGCATTTTCCGGATACGATCCGCGAATTATCGCATCAACACGAAATTGCTTCACATACTTTTTATCATTCAGCTTTTGAAGATGCGCACCTGCTTTCTTCTAAAATGAAATTGGAAGAAATTACCGGTAAAACGGTTACCGGATTGCGAATGCCAAGAATGCGAAAAGTGTCTATGGGTGCTGTAAAGAAAGCGGGTTACAAATACGATTCTTCTATCAATCCCACCTGGTTACCCGGCCGATACAATAATTTTCACTTACCCAGAACCATTTACCAAGAAGAAGGAATGTGCAGAATACCTGCTTCGGTTTCACCCTTTATTAGGTTCCCGTTGTTTTGGTTAAGTTTTAAAAATTTGCCTTATGCAGTTTTTAAAATGCTGGCATTACAAACATTAAAAAAGGATGGCTATCTCTGTTTGTATTTTCATCCATGGGAGTTTACGGATATTGCGGAATACGGATTACCGGAATTTACAAAAAGGGGCTATGGTTTACCCTTATTAGAAAAATTAATGCGATTGAAAAAAGATCTCTCTAAAGAAGCGTCTTTTATTTCGATGGAAGAATACAGGCTTAATACTATTTAGTGTGATCTTTTGGATGATTTATCAAATAGAATAATTTCAATAAGAGAAAGACAAAAGAGAAAAAGGGTCTCTCAATTTCGGATAACTCCATTTTTTGTTGGGTTCACTCTGAAAAATGCAGCTATCCGATAACAGTAATTAATTCTTGTTCGTATTTAATTGTTTCAAGTATTGCCAGTTCAGGTTCGGCATCTTCTCTAACTAATTTTTCAATAGCCAATCTAGCCATTAAATAACTCAGTGTTGATTCAGCTCCCTGATTTAGGTTTACATTAAACTCTTCCAGTCCATCATAACAACCGCCTGTACACGGATTATACATGATCTGTTGTAAATGGTTGTCGCCCAAAAACCAATTAAAAGCAGTAATTGCTCTTGTTTTAAGTTCTTGGTTTCCAAAAACAGCATAAAATTTTTCAAGTGCAATAATGGTATAAGCTACATCTATAGGCTGTTCACCACCAATCTGTTTTTGGTTAGTTACGTCTTTTATATGCCAGCCTTTATTGGATATTACCTTAATTTTTTCATCAACAAATATTTGCGAAACCAAAAATTCAAGACTTTCATTTGCGATATTTTTATAAGTCTCGTTATTGGTGCTCAAATAGGCACAGAGCATCGCTTCAGGTAATAAACTATTTCCGTACGTTAAATAATTTTCAAACCAATGCCAGTTATCCGCTTTTTCATGCCTGTACATTTGAACCAGTCGGTTTGCCAATGTTTGTAATAAATGAAAATGTTCAGGTTCATTCATATAATACAAACCCTTTATGGCAAAAGCCATTGCCCTAGTTGAATGAATTTTTTCAAAATGCGGTAAAATACTCATTAACAAATCTTCTGCATCAATGGAAAATTTGATGGGCAATATATCTTTTAACGACATTAGATACCCAAGTGCCCAAATTGCCCTGCCATTGCTGTCTTCCAGATTTTCCAGATTATTCTGCTCGGTAAATTGAAATTGTTCATTTACATAATTTACAAATACGCCATTGGGTTGCATGCAATGCTTGATATACTGCAGGTATGTATTTATCAGTACTAAATCACTATCATTCTGGAATAATTCATAGTGCTGACAAACAGCAATCAAAGCCCTTGCATTATCATCTAATGTATAACCGGAATGTATATCGGGATTGGCGATTTTGGCAAACTGGATCATTCCGAAACCTGTAGTCATTTTCTTTACATGATTAAGGTTAATGGCAGGTATGCGATAATGTAAGGTATCCGTATTTGAAATAAGCCTGTTAAAAAGTAATGCGTGGGCAATGGCAGAATTCTGCCAGGCTGTTGAAGCCATTTTATGAAAACTATTAGAAGAGATCTCCGCTCTCAGTTTTTCATTATTCAATAAAGAAATCACTGCCTGGGTTAATTGTTCAGTATTCCCAAAATCAAATATGATCCCATTATTATTACTCAATACTTCTTTTGCATGTGGCATGGGTGTTGAAATTACCGGACAGCCACAACTAACTGCATAAGAAAAAGTTCCACTAACGGCCTGATTGGGGTCTTTAGAAGTAAATAAATAAATATCAGACAACTGCAGGTATTCCAAAAGTATTGGCAACTGTAAATATTCATTCACAAACCGCACATGCTTTTCCATCTTTAATGCTGTAACTTTTTTCTCCAGCATTTGCCGATATTGCTCACCTTCATGCTTTACAACGGAAGGGTGCGTTTTACCTAAAATTAAAAAAAGAACATCCGGATGATCTTTCGCAATTGCTGGCAATGCATCTAAAGTTGTTTCAATGCTTTTACTGGAACTCAATAAACCAAAAGTGGACAGTACTTTTCTATCTGTTAGATGATAGCGATTTTTTAATTTTTTCCTTTCCAGAGGTGGCACCAAATGGGTGCCGTGGGGTATTACGGTAATTTTATGCTCATCTACAGCATATTCGTTTTTCAAAATATTAGCCGCATCTTTTGTCATAACAATGATTGACGCAGCTGCATTGGCCATGTCCTTAACTTTCTTACGCAATTCCTCATGTGGCTTTGGTAAAACGGTATGAAAAACAAAAACAAGGGGTTTTAACAAAGTTTCAAAGAACTGCTTGAACTCTTTTTCTTTGCTTGCATAAAAACCAAATTCATGTTGAATTACCACCAATTGTATCTTGTCATCATGATTGATATGGAATGCTGTTTTAGCAAAAGCATTTCGCTCATCCGTATTTAAAATATACTTTGGCGTTTGCTTATACATATGCTTTTCTGTATCCGATTCCAAAGCACAAATAACACAGGAAAAAGTATTGTTGAATTGGTTGTTTAAAGCATTGATCAGATCCTTCGAATAAGTGGCTATGCCACATTCTCTTGGTGGAAAAGAAGTAATCGTAAGGATTTCAGGTAAATCATTATCAGGTTTTGCAAAAAAGGTGTTGTTAACTGTCCAACGATCTGTTGAAAATTTTCCAATGATTAATTCAGTAGACGACTGCCTTAAAACGATGTCTGTGCACATGATAGCATTAATTTAATTTTTGTTCAAAGCCAATTCTGCCAATAGTTCTTTTAAACTTAATGAGGCCACAGCAATACGCTCATCAGCTGCACCATAATAAATGAAAAGCGTATCGTTTTCTACAATTGCCCCGGAAGGAAAACATACATTGTTTACTTCGCCTCGCAATTCCCACTCTTTTTCAGGAAAAAATAATGGATAGGGCAGTCTGGCAATTTCTTTTTGTGGGTTGTTAATATCCAATAATGCGGCACAGGCAGAATATACATAACCTTTAACAGTGTCGTGTACGCCATGGTAAATAAGCAACCAACCTGCTTCGGTTTCTATTGGCGGACAACCACCGCCTAAATAACTTACTTCATGCAGATACCTTGGCGATAGCACGACATATTGATCGAAATGTAAAAAATAATTTTGCCAAAATTCAATTGTTAAATCTTCTAGTTTGTTATCAGTTACTACAATTTGTATATCGGGTTTAATACGGTGCAAGAAGCAAAATTGATTGTCAATTTTACGTGGAAAAAAAATCAAATTCTTATCCCATAAAAAAACTTTACGATCCTGCTTTTCATGACTTTTTTGGTACTCATTAAAGCGCATGTATTTCTCATTTACTTTTCCGTTTTCTTCTGTAAAGTGTTTAAATTCTTCGTAGGTCATTTGTGGCACAATGATTCCCCTTTTTTGCCAGTTTATTAAATCGGTAGAAGTTGCCAAAGCCCCTAAAGCATTTGTACCATCATAAGCAGTATAGGTAAGATAAAAAGTGCCCTCGATTTCTACAATACGTGGATCTTCTAATCCCTGAAACTCATACTCTGCTTGTGGAACAAGAACAGGTTTATCATTCCGTGTTTCTATAACCATTGGTGAGGATAAAGTACAATAGCCAATGGTGGAATAATTATCTTTTGTTACAGCCCGGTAAAACATATGAATGCTATTACCCACTTTTATAACACCTGGGTTAAGTACACCTTCACTTTCAAAACTATTAGTAGTCTTGCGAAGAATTATACCAAGTTTGTTTACATCTATCATGGCTATATCGCTTTTATTTACAGTTATTTTGGATATACAGTTCTGAATAACAAATAAAGGAACAGTTAAACATTCAGCCTTACTTTAATTGTTTGTTACATTCAAAAACAGATTAAGCAGATGGCGTTTTCAAAAGTCAACTTGTACAATTCACTGATTTTTTGCAAGACTATAAAGGTCACACCTGTTGCAACCTAAAACATTACAAAACAAGAAGTGATTGTTGTATAAATAGCAGAAAATGAAATACTTGATTTGATCAACCTCTTAAACAAAGCGTTCAGGATAGGATGCTATTTGAATAGGTGGTTATTACCCTTGTAGCTTATCTGATAAAAAAAATTTAATAGTATTTATTTTTTGGCAAAAGCCTTTTAAACAAAAAGCCCCGCAAATGCAGGGCCTGTTGGGTTTTCATCACAATTTTAATTTTTTCCTTTCCCACTATATTCGCTTACGGTGCCATATAAACTTACTTCCAATACTTTTTTCAAATTGCCATTTTCTACAGATACATAATAGGCGGTTTCATCATTTTGTGTAAACTCAATAGCTTCCTTTACCTGATAGCCCATATAATCCTTCTTAATTCGCTGTTTGGCATTTAAAGGCAAAGATTTATACTCCACTTTTCTGCTAAAACCTATCAGGTCGCCATCTGCAGCAAAAAAAGCTTCTACATTTTCATCAGCAAGGGTAAATGCTACTTTGGTGTAGGATTCACGAGCTGTCCATTGTACATTTTGTGCATTGGCAAATTTAGATTCAAAACTGTTTTGCACCCTTGTAGATACTTTGTTTACGTCTACAGCAAAGGCGCTGGTTCCAATTGCGGCAAGGAATAAGGTTGCCAGAAGAATTTTTTTCATAATTAATTTTTTAAAGTTTAAAAGTTTATGTTGATCTGTTAAAGCAGATGTACAAACCAAAAGTATAAGCGTCTTTAGAGCTTTTATACAGAATGTGACAGGATGAACCTTGTTCCTTCTCTTGAGGTATGAACGGTAGAAATAGCCTGGTTAATTTTGGTTAATCCCCCGATCAAATTGAGCACCCATATAGCTCACAGGCCTTTTCTTAATAAAATCATAAAAGCAGTTATCAATGGGTTAATTTTGAAAAGTGGTTTTAACTTTTCAATTGAATGAAACAATCCGTTTATTGTAAAGCATCCTTTTAATGAAAAAAAGTTTATTGGTTTTTTTAATTTTATTTGCTACAGCCCTTTCTGCACAGGATATCAAAGAGACCTGGCAGGGTATGGTACCAGCAGGAGGAAAATTTATTCGCCTGCTATTTCATATCAGTAAAACTGCAGATGGTAGTCTGGCAACCGTTATGGATAGTCCCGATCAAAATGCATTTGGGATAGCTTGTGGAAATACGCAACTAATTGGCGACAGTTTAATCATTGAAATACCCCTGATCAAAGGAAGTTACAGGGGTAAAAAACTGGATACTGCAAATATTCAGGGAACTTTTACGCAGGGTATCAATCGGCTAAATCTGTCTCTAAAAAAACTACAACTTAATGAGCTTCCTCAATCCAATGCAAATAAAGTAAAACCGCAAACACCAAAGCCTCCATTTGATTATGTTTCAGAAGATGTGATCTATGTGAACACCCATCAAAAGATCAAATTAGGTGCAACCCTAACAAAACCAAAGGGTAATGGTAAATTTCCGGTTGTGATCCTAATCAGCGGTAGTGGCCCACAGGATAGGGATGGCACTATTGGCATGCACAAACCGTTTCATGTGATAGCAGATTACCTTACCAAACAGGGCATTGCTGTTTTAAGGGTAGACGATCGTGGTGTAGGAAAAAGTAGTGGCGATTTCAGCAATGCCACATCTGCAGACTTTGCCACTGATGTTATAACAGGCATCGAATACCTGAAAACGCGCAACGATATCGACAGCACGAAAATTGGCTTGATGGGCCATAGCGAAGGCGGCATGATTGCACCTTATGTAGCTGCAAGAAGAAAAGACCTTGCCTTTATAGTTTTACTGGCTGCGCCCATTGTTGGTGGGAAACAAACCATGTATTATCAGGCTGTTGAAAAGCCACTTGCAAAATTAAGTGCCCATGATAGAAATGCATATGGCAGCTTTTATCAGAAAATGCTGGAATATGCCTTACAATCAACCACATCAAAAGACCTGGAAACTTATATCCGCAGCACCTTTACCGAATGGAAAAAAAACCAGCCCGATTCCACCCTGCAAACATTAATAAAGGGCACCGATGAAGAAGCCATTAAATCTTTGACAACTGGTTTTGCAGATTTAAAAAGACCTTGGTGGCGATTTTTTCTAACTTATGATATTGCCTCTGATTTAAAAAAAGTGCAGATCCCTGTTTTTGCATTAAATGGAAGCAAAGATGAGCAGGTGGACCCAAATACCAATCTCAGCCTGATCAAACGCATTCTGGCACAAAATAATAATCCGAGATACCAGGTATTTGAGGTTAGGGGGCTGAATCACTTATTTCAACACTGTAAAGAATGTGGCAGCGTGAAAGAATACTTAGATCTTGATGAGAGCTTCGACCCATATGCTTTATCGGTTATAGGAACCTGGATAAATTTGGTATTAAAAAAATAAAGTCCGCTTACCCAAACACAGATGAACTACCTGGCACACGCATATCTTTCTTTCGGCAACCCAGAAATACTGGTAGGTAATATGATCAGTGATTTTGTAAAAGGTAAAAAGCAATATGATTATCCCTTACAGGTTCAAAAAGGAATCCGATTACACAGAGCTATTGATGAATTTACTGATAACCATCCTGCTACCCGTGAAGGTAAATTTTTATTGAAACCAACGGCTGGTGCTTATGCCGGCGCATTTATGGATGTGGTTTACGACCATTTTCTTGCACTGGATCCTTTCGAATTAGCCCCGAAGGAATGGTTATTGTTTTCAACGGAAACTTACCACCAGCTTTCTCAATACAAAGAGATCCTTCCTGAAAAGTTTGCCAAAATGTTGCCATATATGACCGAACAGAACTGGCTATACCATTATCGGCATGTGGAGGGAATTGAAAAAAGCTTTGGCGGATTGGTTAAAAGAGCTGCTTATCTGGATGAATCTATGCCCACCTATGCGTTATTTCTACAAGAGTATAAATCTTTGGAAACCATCTATCAAGCATTTTTTCCCGAAGTAAAAGCATTCGCTTCATCACAATTCCGAGAAGTTTTGAACTAATTGCGTATATCTTTGGGAAAACCTTTTTACATGAAATATCTATTGAGTCTTTGTTTAATTTTTGCGGCATTTGCTGCACAAGCACAACCCAAACCAACTGAATTGGATAAGTCTATTCTAGACATGAGCTATTGGCCCACCAATTATCCTATTTTAAAAATCAGTGGAAAAGCAAAAGACATGCCTATGGCAAGGGTCATTTATAGCAGACCATTAAAAAACAATCGTGTTATTTTTGGTGGTATTCAGAAATACAATGAGCTCTGGCGTTTGGGTGCCAATGAGTCTACCGAAATCGAATTCTTTACCAATGTTAAAATTGGCGGAAAAGCAGTAGTGAAAGGAAGGTATACTTTGTATTGCATCCCTACAGAAAACAAATGGACCATCATTCTCAACAAGGATAACTATTCATGGGGTCATTATGCCTATGATATTAAGAAAGATGTTTTACGTACAGAAATTGATGTAGAAAAAAATACATCTATAGTTGAAGCTTATACGATGTATTTTGAAGAAACCAAAACAGGTGCTAATCTTTTGATGTTTTGGGATGATAAAAAAGCCGTTCTCCCAATAAGTCTTGAAGAAAATTAATGGATCATTCCTTTTTATTTTGATTGTACAAAATTATTAGATGAAACTAGCCACCAAATACATACACGCGGGTACAGAACCAGATCCATCAACTGGTGCCATCATGACGCCTATTTATCAAACATCAACTTATGTGCAGGAGGCACCAGGTGTTAATAAAGGATATGAATATGCCAGAAGTCAGAACCCAACCCGCAAAGCATTGGAAGATGCTTATGCCCAAATTGAAAATGGAAAATATGGATTGGCATTCAGCAGTGGAGTTGCAGCAACGGATGCGGTAATTAAATTATTATCGCCAGGCGATCAGGTAATTGCTGCCAATGATATGTATGGTGGTACTTATCGTTTATTCACTAAAATATTTGCTAAATATGGGATCGTATTTACTTATGTAGATACTACTGATGTAGCGAATATACAAGCTGCCGTTACCACCCAAACCAAACTGATATGGATCGAAACACCTACCAATCCATTGATGAATATTACAGACATAGCAGCAGTGGCAGTGATTGCCAAAGCAGCAGGGGCTTTACTTTGTGTGGATAATACTTTCGCATCACCCTACTTGCAAAATCCATTAGACCAGGGTGCAGATATAGTCATGCATTCTGCCACCAAATACCTGGGCGGACATAGTGATCTAATTCAGGGATGCCTGATGATGAATGATGCAGCGCTGCGTGAGCAATTATATTTTATTCAAAAAAGTTGTGGTGCTGTACCCGGACCGATGGATTGCTTTTTGGTTTTACGCGGTATTAAAACTTTACACCTGCGTATGCAAAGACATTGTGAGAATGGTGAAAAGATTGCCCATTTTTTACGCAACCATCCAAAAGTTGGAAAGGTTTATTGGTGTGGTTTTGATGACCATCACAATTATGCCGTCGCCAAAAAACAAATGCGTGGTTTTGGTGGAATGATGAGTTTTGTTTTGAAAGACGATAGTGTAGACAATGCTAAAAGAGTTTTATCCTCTACAAAAATATTTGCATTGGCCGAAAGTCTCGGTGGTGTTGAATCTTTGATCAATCACCCGGCATCTATGACACATGCATCCATACCCAGGGAAGAAAGAATTAAGAACGGGTTGAGTGATAGTTTAATTCGGTTGAGTGTGGGTGTGGAAGATGTGGATGATTTGATAGAGGACTTGAATCAGGCAATAGGTTAAATATTTTTGCCACAGATTACACAGATTTTCACAGATTTTTTTCTGTGTTAATCTGTGCAACCTGCCTGTCGTCAGACAGGTCTGTGGCAACTCTCTTTACAAATAATGAAAGATCCCGATCATAAATCACTAAAAGATTTTTTTGATAAGAAGGTTGTCGAATACAACCGCCCCTCCTTCATCAAAGATGATCCTATTTGCATCCCACACCTCTTCACCCAAAAAGCAGATATTGAAATTGCCGGTTTATTTGCTGCGGTTTTTGCATGGGGTAATCGCACCACTATTATCCAAAAATCAAAAGAGCTGATGGCCATGATGGATATGGCTCCGCATGATTTCTGCTTGAACAATACCACAAAAGATTTAAAAAAACTCGATTCTTTCAAACACCGCACATTTAATACAACAGACCTTTTTTACTTTATCGAGTTCCTTCAATTTCATTATAGATCACACAAAAGCCTGGAAGAAGCCTTTCTAAAAAAAATCGTTCCTTTTAAAAGAACTGAAATCGACAATGATGTAGCCAATAGTATGCAGGGGGCAGTTGCTATAGCATTAACCAGTTTCCA
>CALRVT010000002.1:0-226828 GCA_943371675.1 Chitinophaga pinensis
TGGCAGAGGCTGTTGAATTATACAACAGTAAAAGGCCTCACTTAGCTTTAAATTTTTTAACCCCAAATAAAGTACATTTACAAAAATCCCGGCTACCAGAGGCAACCGGGAATATTTTTTAATCTGTCAACTTATTTAAGGACGATTCACCAAATTAAATTATTTGATATCTACCACTCTTTTAATGCCATAACTCCTGTTCAACGTAAAGCCTAAACAGAAATTTCCTTTTGCAAAATTACTGGTGTTGGCACTCAATTGCTGAATGTTAGTAGCAGCGGTAGTACTGGTAACATAAAATTGAAAAATGTGTCCGCCTGTATCCCAATCCATTCCTAAAGAAACCACATCGGGAACATAATTCAAGGCAGAAGCACTTTCATCCATCAGGTTTTTATACCCATTCAATTGACGGGAATATTCAAAAGTAATCGCTGTTTTATCAGACAATTTATACCTGCCACCAATGCCAATATTGAAAATATTATTGGTGTTATTAATGCCGTATGGTACAAAATTAAGATGAATGTAGGAAGGCGTTAATTGTAAAGAGAATGACTCATTGAATTTCCTGGCAATCAGCAATTGATGTAAATAACTGAACCTGTTCCAAAGCAAATCATCAGGACTAGGGCCTTCTGCCACATCTACATTAGCCAAAGCCATATAATCCAGTGTGATAGGGATATTTTTAACCCCTGTTTGTTGTTTCAGTAACCTGAATTTTGCCCAGGTTTCATACCTGGCATTTCCAGTTAAGGCAAAGCCCAGGTTCATCCAATCATGCGTGGAATAATCAAAAGAAAGATAGGTAGTAGCAACACCGGAGTTAAAACCAAAGAACTGTCCAAGATTTGCCAGACCCTTTCCTTCATTCCAGAGATAACCAAAATGGTGACTCACCATAAACTGCAGGTTTCCTTTACCTGTCATCTCCACACTTTGCATATTGATGATACGGGTAGACTTGAAAGTAGCAGTTGTAAGGTTTTTCTTTACTTTGGAAGCGTCCTCTTTCACCAGATCACCGAGTAGGTCATCTTGCGCTGAAATGTGCATTACCATTCCGAAGGTAAACAGGATGCAGATAAATATTTTTTTCATAACCTTTCTATTATAAGATTAATTTAATGGGAACACGATGGTGGCTATCAGGGGTGTTTCATCTGATAATTTTGGTTTAACAATGGAAGGAATATCGATCTTGTAATCCTCCGCTTTAATTTTAAATACACAATGGAAAGTGGCTGTTTTACCTTTTACTTCCAGTTTTACCGGAGCATTAAAATTCTTGGTTACACCATGCATAGTAATCTGCCCTTCTGATGTTAAATTGTAAACGCCATCCTTGGTTAGCTTGTCTTTGTTAAAACCTGCAAGCTTTCCTTTATACGTAGCATTTGGAAACTTGTCTGAATGCAGGTAGTTTTCATTAAAATGTTCTTCCAAAAGTGCATTGTTAAAGTGAAATGTTTTCATGGGCACTAATAAAGCCACTTCATTTGTTTCTACTTTTAATACAGCCGTAGCTTCTTTACTATTAGATGCATAATCTTTGTGACTCTGATCCTTGTTTGGATTAAAGAAGATATATCCATCTCTAGTTTTGTAGGTCTGTGAACTTAACAGATTTACAAAAAGAAGAAGGGTTGCTGATAATATGATCATTTTTTTCATGGTACTATTATTTTGGGTTTTTTATTTACTTAATTATTGTGGCATTCCTTGTGCGATCCATGCCAGGAAAGAACCTGTTGTGGTTCCATCTAAACTGATGGGGCCACCTTTATGTCCGGTACTTCCAGCACTAGCCATTATTTTACCCATCGCATCTTTTTCAGCAACCATTTTAGCATAGTCGAGTGTTGCGGCAATACCTCCATGACAAGCACTTCCCTTACAAACCGTTTTATAAATGGGTACGATATTGATAGCGTATGTAACAGGTCCGGTAATTGGCGGTGGCACATAATTGTCTTTAGCACCCTGTGCTATCCATGCTTTTATGATGGCAGATTGTGAAGGACTAAAATAAATACCTCCTTCTGCAGGATGCTCTTTACCATTCACCATATCATTATACACACCTGACCTCGCAAGAATAGCAGAATAGTAAATAGTGTCTTTAAATGAAAACTGAATAGCCCTGGTGGTACCATTATTATGGCATCCACATGCACCAGAAATTAGAATAGGCACCACATCATCTCTGAAAGAGATATTAGTTAAGGATTTTGCAGTAGGTACACTAATATCCTTTTGGTTATTATAGCAGCCGGAGAAAAGAAAAATGGCACCTATTATTCCCAGACAGATTAATAATTTATTCATAAAATTTATTTTAACTTTTTGGAGAATTATTTTGTGATGATTTTTCCTGTTTTCTTGTATTTGAAAATACCTGTGCCATCTATTCCAAATTTCCATACGTCCGGAATATTGGGATCTCCGAAATACCATCCCTTAACTATGGCTATTTCAGATGGCCTTAAACCGCCATCACCATAAGCCATATCACCCTGATGTTTTGTAGCAAATAATTTGGTACGTGGGTTAGCAAGCAAAATGGTTGAATCAACACGTGATAGCATGGAACTGGAAGCATTCAGGTGATCGCCTTTTGCATAGTAGTTTTTACCATTGGCTGTAAATACAACACCGGAATTAGAACGAACAGATTTTGGATAAAATATATCCATTAAAATATCATCATAGGTGTTCAAAGGACCTCTGGTACTGGAAGAAGAAACAGGCGTTGCAAAAGTTTTATAAGGTCTGAAACTTGCATTCACCAGTGTATCCGCGTAGAATTTTTTAACGCTGTCTTTGTACGCATTCCAAACTTTTGCCAATGTAGGTTCTTTCAATTGTGCGTACAAACTGGTTAATCCTGTTGCTGGGTTGATATAAGCATAAGTGCTGGTATCAGCTGAGGTAATGGTTAATAAGCCTTTCCTAGCCCATGCTCCGGATGCTGTTGCCTGGTTGTGGCAATTAGCAGAGGAACAACCAATGGTGAGTAAAGCAACAGCTGCAGGACGATAATCGTCTAAACCTGGCTTTTCCTTAGCACCATTTTTGATCCAGTTATAAATCATTGATTTTTCTGAAACTGTAAGATCAACACCGTAATTAACCGGTGGCATTGCTTTGTTAAAATCGCTGGTTGTGATCAATTGAAACAATTGACTTGCTTCTGGGTTGCCCGGCACCACCATGTCCTTAACACTTGCATAGGTGTCTAAATAAGGTTTTACGCCAGTTCCACCATGACAGGTTGCTGAAACGCAATTGCTCTTGATAATTGACTGCACACTCTTTGTAACCACAATATCATTAACCCCTGGCGTTGCATCAGCATAAGGAACAACATTGGTTTCATAAAATGGCGAGAAAATAGTTGAATCAGGTGTATTCACCAAAGCACGTGAAACACTTAATGCATTGGGTCCTTCTTTTTTACACTGCACCAAAAGCAGCGAAAGAGCCAATACACAAAACAGGCCGATGATTTTTGATTGGAAGAAGACCTTTTTTTTCATATACTATTTTTTAATTTAAGAATGAAAAGTAAATAAAGACTCTTTTATCTTCTTTTATTTACTGTACAAAACTATCCATGAATGATACTGAAAATGATGCCTGATGTCATTATTTTAAATGACTTATATCATGATTGAATATGCCTATTATCATTTTATATTTTGCATTTCATTTGCACCTTTACAATGTCATTCAATCAATGTTTAAACTACATTCAAAAATTTATGAAAAAGAAAATCCTTCTAAGCCTTGCAGCTATTGTGTTAGTGTTTGCTATATGGGCATTAATGAATAGAGAGAAATTCACACAAGCAGTTGTAGATCTAGGCATGGCATTAACTTCATCGGTTAAACATCGAGATCCTTCTACTGAAAAAGCAAAATTTGAAATGTCAACGGCCGCATTCTTAAAAGAATACAAAGCCAATCCTACAACAGCTGCAGCAAAATATATCAATCAAACTGTTTTGTTAGAAGGTGATATATCTGCCATTTCAGGCATCACAGTATCATTTGAAGGTATAGCCTGCAATATTGATTCAACACAGGTTAATAGGATCAAAGAATTAAGTGTTGGCAGTAAAGTAAAGATCCAGGGATTGGTAGTTGGCTATAACGATCTGATGGAAGAAGTTAGCATGGCCCAGTGTACTTTGAAGTGAATTTTTAAACATAGTAACCATCTGATAAAAGAGCATAAATCATGCTCTTTTATTATGTAAACCCATGAAGAGTGAGCCAAAAATTGGTATACAACGAGATAAATAAACTAATTTCATAGTCAAATAGACAATATGAAAAAAATATTGCTCAGCGGGTTGGTAGCCGGCCTTGTCCTCTCAATACTTTCATATGGCGGACTATTTGTTGCCGTAAACAGTAAACTATTGAATTCCTTTTTTACAGAATACCTGAGTAATGTTTTTATATCTGATGGCTCCAGGGATTTCTTTTTCTATTCCCATTCCTTACTGATCAGTTTTGCACTGGCCTGGTTTTGGGAACGTACAAAATCAATATATAAAGGTCCGATCATCTTACGTGGCCTCGAATTCGGATTCATGTATTCTTTGGCCGGACTGCTTCCCATTATGTGGATGACCTATAGCCAAATTGATGTATCGGAATCGATGGTGCTTTCCTGGCTAGGTTTCGGTTTCTTACAATCCTCTATGGCAGGTATCATTTTTGCAAAGATGAATCCTTAGTAGGCATCAAAGCGACTTTAAATTCAAATTAAACGTTACATCCAACAGATCCTTGGCTTTAATAATGCCGCCCATCTTACTAGGTGGCGTAAGGTTAAAGTCTGTAAAATTGATGGCCCTGGCACCTTTAAGGTGTAATTGCTGCTTTGGGTCTATAGTAAACAAGTAACTGATATCAAATCGCTTCTTTACACCCGCTAAACTTATATCTACGATACCAGTAATACTAACGGGATTCTTGAAATCGGGGAAACTATTGAGTGATATAAACTGTATGGTTAAAAACGGAAACTCTTTGTATTTAAGTGTTTTACGGAGATCGTTGGTCATCATTTTATTGTGACAGTCAAAATCAGCTATCGCCAGGTCCATCTGCCCTTTCATACCCAGGATCTGTCCCTTTGCATTCTGCTTACTGCAGGTAAGTGTATCAGGTAATAAGTAATCTGTGATCTCACAGGTAAAATTATTGATATTGGTACTGCCATTCACGTGCAGGTTACTGCCCGGAAGTATTACCCATCTTGCCTTTTCATCTGCATATCTAAAAGCAAAGAAAAGAGTAATGGTTAGAAAAATAAATAGACACTGCTTCCTGCTCATCTAATGCGAATATATGAAGCTAAAAAAGTATAGCCGAATGAAATTAATTCATCCGGCTATCTTACACTATAAAAAATACCCAAAAATTAGAATCCTACTACAGCTTCAATCACATAACCACTGAATTTACCTAATGCACGATAATCTGTTGCAGGGAAATCGAGGTATTTCTGGTTAACGATCTCTGCTTTCAGTAATACATTTTTAGTAAGGAACCAACCGGCACCCAATGCAGTGCGCTGTACCTTCACATCGTTAGTAAATCCAGCCAGTCTGGCATTTACAGTATTGTATTTTACACCAAGAAATACATTTTCTGATTTTCCTATGCGGTAAACACCTTCAACAGCAAACTGATTGGCTTTTCTATCTGCAGTTTCATTTTTGGTTCTTCCTTGAGCAGTTTCATATGTACCAAAGAATTCAAAGCCTTCTACTTTTAAAAATGCATTGAACATGAAAGCTGTCAATTTTTTGCTGAATCCTGGATTAAATCTTCCAGAGAAAGCAACGGCTGTAGTAGATGGTAAAGCACCAGGTACGCCTTTTTCCATTACATTCTGATAGTTAGAACCGGTACGGTCGCCACCAAACATAGTTAATCCGCTACCGGCATTACTACTATTGGTGTATAAGCTGGCCATCATACGTAACCTGATATTTTTATCCAATTTTTTGTCGAATCCACCTTTCAAATACAAAGAAGGATTGCGGCTAACATTTGCATCTGCAGCAGTAGCAATAGCAGAATCAATACTTCCTTTGATCATACCATTGGTAAGGCCAATCATTCCTAACCAGCCATTTTTTTGCAGGTACACTTCACCACCAATTTCAGTAGCAAATTCGTCCATGATATAATTGTCCATGAAAGGATTGTATAATGTTTGACCACCATCAGATCTGCGGAAGTGCTGATCGCCATAATTCACTTCGAAGTGTCCAATTTTAATAGTAGCAATTTTCATCAAATCATTCCAGAACTGTCCTTTAAAAGGAACTTTATCAAATTGAATGAAACCACCTTTAACCCAGGTTTCATTGTGGTGACGAGAAGAGAGATAGCTAGACACATTCAGTCTGATACCATCTGCTAATTGAACATCCATATTCAGGTTAGCCTGGGCAGTCATAAATCCTGTGTTCAAAGGATATAAACGATTGGCGCCAGTTCCGGTATTATTGATAGCACCCGGATTTTCGTGTTTCAGGTTCTGAAATTGTTGTGTAAAACCTGCACCCCATCTAACTTTCAGGCCATCAAATGGTACAGAGTCTGCCTTCCCGGTTTCAAACACGTTAATACCGGTTTGATCATATGCACGGAAATTGGCAATTTTTGGTTGTTGTGCTAGCAGGGCAACAGGTAATACCCCGAACATTAGCATCACAAAATTTTTTGCAAACCTGTTAAATAAATTTTTCATAATCATATAATTTTTGGGTTAATAGATAGTGTTTTAAGAACTTATTATTTGTGTAATATCATATCGAATTTTAAGGTTACATCGTTACCGGTTTTGATAGTACCCAGCATGAAGCTTGGAGGAGACATATCGAAATCTTTCATGGCAAGCTTTCTAGACCCCATAACAGTAATGGTTTTGTCTGCATTCAATTTGCAGGTACCGTTTACTTCTACATCCAATGTTTTACCAGCAATGGTAAGTTTACCATTTGTTTTAACTAAAAAGTCGGTTGCATTAATGGCAGAAATTGTTCCTGTTGCAGCAGTATAAGTTATGGTTGGATTCTTATCTACTTTTAAGGCCTTGTAAGCATTTTTGTCCATTGCATCATGACCACTCTTTAATTCTTTTGCTGTTGTAGTGAAACTTAGTCCACTGATACCCGTTGGAACACCAGCTGCTGAAAAGGTAAAACTAGCTTCACAATTTCCACGAGTGGTCTTCATATCCCAGTCGTGCAATGTAGAAGTACCACTCACTGTTAAAGAAGCAGTGTTCTTGTTGTTGTACTTTACTTGAGCTGTTACTGATACCACACCGAATAGAAAAGGAATTAATAAAGCTGTTTTCACTAAATTGATTTTTTTGAAAAGTTGCATAAAAAACGATTTAAAAGTTGGGAAATGTTATAGTGTTTAAACAGTAATTATTTACTACACAAAAATATATTGCTAAAAAAGGTTGAAAAATGATAATATACAGACTTGAATATGATTTATATCAGTTACACAACGCACTAAATAAACGCATAATCCAGGTTAAAATTGTAGACCTTTTTATCCTTAATTATATAGCCAATCAATAAGTTAGGGATGAATTGTACAAAAGTACCCGTTATAAATCAGAACGATGTCTAAACAGTGAATTTTGATACTTTTTGATATTCTTTGACAAGTGAAAGAATGGAAATAAAATAGATGTGGTTTACATGAAAATAGCAGCAAGTAAATACAGTAACACAAAATAGTTAAGTGAAAAGCCTGTAAAAAAGAAGCATTTAAGAATAGTATTACTTAAAGAAAAAAAATAAGCCTGCAAATCAGGCGTTTGATTGTGTAAAAAGGGGGGAAATGCCAACAAAAGAAAGAAAATGGAAGTTTTTTCAAAATCCCTTATTTTTGCGCCCCTACTTAGTTTAATTGGATTAAACCAATTCTGGCAATGCGGATGTGGCGAAATTGGCAGACGTACCAGACTTAGGATCTGGCGCCGTGAGGCATGCAGGTTCGACCCCTGTCATCCGCACTTTTAACAAAAAAACAAAAAGCTCCTTATTGGAGCTTTTTGTTTTTCTTCAACTGAAATACCCTGGAAAGGTTGAAACCAAACCTGATCTCGCCCTTCGACCAATCATTGGTTGTTTCTGTAATAAAGGCCCTTTCGTTCATGCCAATAGAATTAGACACATGTAATTGAAATACATGCCCACCTGTTTCAATATCAACACCTATTGATAATGGATGGGTATTTACACCTTCCACGATACCATTGATCAGGTAATAATAATCCCAGGTAAAAGCAACTCTTTTAGACATTTTGATCCTACCGCCAAAACCTGCAGCATAGATATCATTCGATTGTGCGCCATAAGGTGCCAGGTTATTATGAACCATGGTAGGTGTAAACTGCAGCGTTACAGATTCACTGAATTTTCTACCAATCACAGTTTGAAAATAATAAGCCATCTTAGAACTGATAAAATTCTTCATAGTAGGGTCATCCCATGGCATGGTATTCAACGTAACACCTGTAACAAAAGCAATGGTTACCGGAAAAGAATGTGGACCTGTTGATTGAGAAATGGGCGCAAATTTGATAAAGCCATCCAGTTCTTTTTTATAGGTACTTCTGCCTACGCCAAACATCAGGTTTCTGGTTACACCAAAATCAAGCCCTATTCGCATACTTGCCTGATCTAATCCGAAAAAATTATCCATGCCTTGATTTGCAAGTCCAAAGCGGTGCAAAATCCGGAAGTCCATCGTGCCAGGGGAAAGGAATTCCATAGAATGTCCGTTAATTACCCTTGGCGATTTGAAAGCATACTTCACAAACTCTTTGGTAGGCTTGTCTTCCGGAACTAATTGCAAAAGGTCTACTTCCTGAGCCTGTATTCGAACTGCACCTGAAAAAAACAGGCAAAAAAGCAAACAAACTATTGGTATGTTTTTCATGATAAGTTTTTTAAAAAATTATTTAAATGGCTCCAGCAAACAATCTACTTTTATACTGGCAGCACTGGCAAGCTTATCAGCAACCAATCCTGGAATAGCTATGGCGTAATCACTGAATAAAACAGGAAAGGCAGACAGGATCTGAATCTTACCAGCTTTCACGATAATTTTCCCATTGGCAGAAGCATCTTTTGTTTGCCCATGCAAGGTCATTTTTCCTTTCACTTTTACCTCATAGTTCCCTTCTTTGGATAAATTAAGTGTAGTAAAATCAACAATGGCTCCTTTGAATTCAGCTTTGGGATATTTATTGGTTTCCACATAATTCTCATTGAAATGCTCCTGCATCAATGCTCTTTCAAATTCAAAATTCTTCATCAATACAGCAAACTGTACATTGCCCGTTTTAATGTCTATTACACAGGTTACGGTGTTATTAACACCCTCGATCTTTTCGGGCGATTTGGCAACGGTTGCATCAAAAATAATTTTACCGGATTTGGTAAAGTATTTATCCTGTGCACTTAATTGTAACAGTAGCAGAAAAGATGCAACTATCAGGAATGGCTTTTTCATAATGGTTTAATTTTTTGTTTGAATAATCATGCATTGTTTCAGTAAAATATCGGCTCCCAAACCCATATCATCTGCCAGATAACCTGAGCAAATTCCTTTTACGGTGATCAGTTTACCCACTACAAATAGTTCCTGAGCATCGGTGGTTTGAGCAGACATACTGCATCTGATAGATGTAGCATCTGTTCCATTTCCCAGGATCAGGGTATAGATACCAACTTTGTCTGTATCCAGAGATTTAATAATACTGGTGATCTCTAATACCTTACCCAGATAAACGGAATCGGCTGCTTTATCATTACTATTATATTTTGCAATAAGGTCTGAACCCGATAATGTAAAATCGGTATGCAGGTCTGCTATATTATCAGCCACACGATTATATGCATAGTAAACATATAACCCAGCAGTGATCATCAATGCAAAACCTATCACCAAGAACCAGAACTTTTTATTTTCTTTCATTATTTTTTTGTTTTAAACTTTAATTATTAGACGCCCCGGCTACAATCCATTTTTTGATCAATGCTAATTGACAGGCATTCATTTTGGTAGTGCCTTTGGGCATGGGTGAAAAACCCGTTGCGTGATTCATACTGCCATATAACTTACCATTCTGTGCTATCAGCTTATCCGTTGCATAAGTACCCATGGCAATACCACCGCCGGAACTACCATTTGACGGATGACAACCGTAACATTTACTTTGCAGCATGGGTACGATTTTTTGTGTATAAGAAATAACACCAGCAGTA
This sequence comes from Chitinophaga pinensis, assembly GCA_943371675.1. Taxonomy (GTDB): domain Bacteria; phylum Bacteroidota; class Bacteroidia; order Chitinophagales; family Chitinophagaceae; genus Sediminibacterium; species Sediminibacterium pinensis_I. The sequence continues at coordinate 10,329 of CALRVT010000002.1, forward strand.
TCTGTACAAGGGGCTGAAACACCAACGGGGTAAAGCGTATCAGACTTATCATAATAACATGCATGGAATGTGATCACCAGCATAAAGAGAAATAGGAAATTGATTATTTTTTTCATTGCTGTGCTTTTAATTGTTAAGAGAACCGGCATCGATCCATTTTTTTATTTGCTTGATTTCACAATCCGGTATTTTAACGCCTCCTTTTGGCATAGCAGAAATACCTGCAGTCCATACAATAGATCCATAAAGTTTACCACTGATAGCTGATGCCTTGATAGCTGCATAGGAAGACAGGTCAACATTACCTCCTAAAGAAGCGGCATTATGACAACCCACACATTTATTATCCATGATGGGTTTAATAGCAGTACTAAATTTGAAATTGGTGGTATCACATTGGTCGCATACATTGTTAACTGCACCCTGTAATATCCATTTCTGAATTTTGCCGATCTGCGTGGAAGTCAATGCTGGCATGGGTGGTGGCGGCATTCTATTGTTTCCTGTTTTAAGCAGTTCCGTATATAAACCACTGCTGGAAGGTTTTCCGCGTGATACAATTTTAAGTGTTCCCAAATAAGAACTCAGGTTGATACCTTCTTTATGAGAAACTGCATCATGGCAGCCAGACATCGCACAACTGGAATTGAGCAAGGGCTGAATCTCGTTGGCAAAATAAACAGTGTCTGCACTACAGGATTTACCTGAGCTTCCAGGATTTGGCACATCAACAATAATGGGTGCCCCATCCTGAAATGGAATTTCATGCTTACAGGATAGAATACTTACTGTACATACCAAAGCAATGACTACTGTTGAAATGATGGTTTTTTGCATAAGGATTTATTTTAGGATGAACGAATACACAACATTTACTTTCTCCTCGGTAACCATTGATACCGGGCAGCAGTAGTTTTTAACAGAGATAGCTCTGTTGCAGTTTTGGTTGGATTAAGCTTGTTCAGATACTAGGAAAACAATCGGGGAGGTCTGAGAAGTGCAGTAGCGTACACGGGCAATAAACTGTTCTGTTTAAGATTAGGAAATGTTTTGAAACCTTGTAAAGAAAATGGATTCACAACAGAACAAATATTCGGGGGAGTAGAAGAAACGTATTGGTAGCTATTTACAGCATGCCTGAAAGGTAGTTCCTGGTCTTGTTTGTCATCACCATCTATCCCATCCTTTCCCAGGTAATGTTTGGTTACAAAGGAAATGAAACTGATCTGTTGGTTCCATTGTTTGTGTTCCTGGTAATGAGAAATGAGTTTGGGGATGCTGAGCAGGTGAGAAAATTCCGTATTACCCATGATATGGGTAAATAATAATACTATGAGGATCGGATTTTTCATCGTTACAAAAGTATTCCAAAATTGATGCCAGAATTCTCTGTAATGTTTTTTTAAAAGAATTTTAATAATTCAATGTTTAGCTATTGAATTATTTACATATTACTATTTAGTTCTATTTAATAATATACTGTCTGATTGCAGGAATGAACAGGATAACAGTTTCTTGTAAAAACTCATTAAAATATACAATCGAAGTAAAATTTGAATGTCGAGATGGGCAATCGCTACAATACCTTACCTTTGCAGCCCAAATTTTTAAGCATAAAAACAACTATATGGCATCTGTAAGTAGAGAAAACATAGCATTATTGAACGATAAGCTTACCGTTAAGCTTAGCAAAGAAGACTATTTTAACGGATTTGAGCAGAGTTTAAAGAAGTATGCAAAAACTGCCAATATCCCAGGTTTCCGTAAAGGCATGGTGCCTGCAGGATTGGTAAAGAAAATGTATGGTCAAGGAGTTTTTAGTGACGAAATTTTGAAAAAAGTAGAAGCAGAATTGAATGCCTACCTGAATAATGAGAAATTAGACATTTTTGCACAACCACTACCGCTCGAAAATGATGCTTCAAAACTGGATATGAATAATCCGGTTGATTATACATTCTCTTTTGAAATTGGTTTGAAACCCAGTTTCGAAGTTGATCCTGCTTCCATTAAAGTAACCCGTTACAAAATCAATGTTACGGATGAGATGATTCAGGAAGAAGTAGAGCGACTGCAGATCCGCAACGGTAAGATGACAGACCCAGAAGAAGTAACGGGAGATGATAATGTATTGAATGTAACATTCAGAGAGTCTGATGCAACTGGTAATTTGGTTGAAGGCGGCATATCTAAAGACAATTCATTATTGGTTAAATATTTTAAGGAAGATTTTCGTAAAAACCTGATGGGTAAAAAGAAAGATGACAGCATTGTATTGCAATTAAGCAAAGCTTTTGAAGACAAAGAAAAAGATGCTATCCTAACTGATCTGGATTTAACAAAAGAAGAAGGTGACAAATATTTCAACCTGCTGATTACCAAAGTTGGTTTAATTGAAAAAGCTGCTATGGATGAAACCTTCTTCCTGAGCGTTTACCCTAACAAAGAAATCAAAACGGAAGCAGATTTCCGCAATGAGGTTAAAGCAGAGATCGAAGGTCATTTTGATATACAGTCTAAGAACCAAGTTTTTGACCAGATCTATCATTACCTGGTAGACCATACCACGATGGATTTTCCGGAAAGTTTTCTGAAACGCTGGTTACAAAATGGTGGCGAACAACCCAAAACTGCCGAAGAGGCAGAAGCGGATTACCCTAATTTTTCAAGCCAGTTAAAATGGACCCTGGTTAGTGGTAAACTGATTGAGGCAAACAAAATTGAAGTACTTCCAGACGATATCCGCGAATTTGCCAAACAACAATTATTCAGCTATATGGGTAACCAATTGGGTGCCATGGGCGATAACCAGCAATGGGTGGATGATTATGCCAACAGAATGATGCAGGACCGCAAATTTGTTGAAGATAGCTACCATCGCATAAGTGCAGATAAGCTTTTCAATACCCTGGAAACAATGGTTTCTGCAAAAGAAGAAGCCATTAATGCGGAAGATTTTGCTAAAAAATTGCACCACCACCATCATTGATGGTTACCTAAAATGCAACTATCATAGTATTCAGAAAGCCGGATTTAGTTCGGCTTTCTCTTTTTTAGCTAAATCGGAAGATGCTATTTGTCTGACTAAGTGTCGGTTTAATGATTTTGCATAGTATTTGCCATTAGAAACCTTACAGAAATTCCAAATCACTTATCTTCAAAGCGAAAATTATCAGAAATGAACATAGGAAAAGAATTCGAGAATTATGCCATTAACCATCGGGGCATTAGTAGTGCAAGCTTACACCAATACAAGCACCAAGGAATTACCAACCTTACCCCATACATCATTGAGGAAAGGCCTTTAAATGTAGCCAGCATGGACGTTTTCAGCAGGCTGATGATGGACCGTATCATCTTCCTGGGCGAAGGCATTAATGATTATGTAGCCAATATTGTTACTGCCCAGCTTTTGTTTCTGGAAAGTACAGATCGCACCCGTGATATTCAAATGTATATCAATAGCCCCGGAGGTAGTGTTTATGCGGGTTTGGGAATATATGACACGATGCAGTTTATCAGCCCTGATGTTGCCACTATCTGTACAGGTATGGCGGCCAGCATGGGTCAGATCTTATTGTGTGCAGGTATCCAGGGAAAAAGAACCGCTTTAAAACATAGCCGTATCATGATGCATCAGCCCAGCGGCGCAATTGGTGGACAGGCAACTGATATCGAGATCACCGCCAAAGAAATTAAAAAACTAAGGGGCGAATTATATGCCATTACCGCACACCATACAGGCAAGGATGTGGATACCATTGCCAAAGACAGCGACCGTGATTTTTGGATGACCGCTACTGAAGCAAAGGAATATGGTTTGATAGATGAAGTATTGCTTACCAATCCGAGAAAGGAGAAGAAGTAGCATTTGTAAAGAAATAAGAGACAAGAATCAAGGATTAAGGGACCAGAAATAAGAAATTAAACAACAACCATAAAAAGTTTTAAGCATGATTACTGATAAATACATAGTGAACCCCTATTTGATGAAAGAGGATGATGAGGAAGAAAATGAGCCAAAGGAAGAAAAGCAGGAACCAATGGGTGGATTTATGATGAAGAAAATGGAAAAACTCTTTTTTGAAAAAAGGGCCGTTTACCTGTGGGGTGCTGTGGAAGATAAATCAGCAAAAGACATCGTTTCTAAATTACTTCTTTTAGATGCAGACCAACCTGGTAAGGAAATTAAATTTTATATCAATAGTCCGGGTGGCGTTGTTACAAGTGGGATGGTTATTTATGATACCATGAAATTAATTCAGAGTCCGGTAAGCACCATTTGTATGGGTCTGGCAGCTAGCATGGGTTCTATCCTTTTGAGTGCTGGAACAAAGGGTAAAAGATTTATTTATCCTCATGGAGAAGTGATGATACATCAGCCAAGTTTGGGTGGTTATTTTCAGGCCAATAGCGCAGATATTGAAATTCAGGCTACGCAGATCAGGAAGACCAAGGAATTGGGTGCTAAGATCCTGGCAGAAAACTGCGGAAAAACCATCGAACAAATCATGGTAGATTTTGATCGTGATTATTGGATGGATGCAAAGGAGGCGGTAGAATATGGCATAGTTGACTCAGTTTTGGCCAAAATACCTGCATAAACACCCATTTTACCCAGTATTAACACCTAAATAGCCCTTTCTCAAAGAGAAGAGGTTAGATTTGCAACGTATCGCTGCAATGCATTGTCTATTACAATCAGCAGTAGATAGCATTATAAGTATCATTATGGCAAAAGCATCACAATTACATTGTTCCTTCTGTGGACGTAACCGAGATGAGGTAAAAATCCTTATTGCCGGACAGGATGGGCATATCTGTGAGAACTGCGTAGAACATGCCCAGGAGATCATTGTGCAGGAACTAAATAGTAAGCAGGAAGGAACCAATGGGGGTAGTCAGTTCAAACTCAATGTGCGCCGCCCTGCAGAGATCAAGAAATTTTTGGATGAATATGTGATTGGTCAGGATGACGCCAAAAAAGTATTATCTGTAGCAGTTTATAATCATTTCAAAAGGATCAACAGTAAGAATAGCGCAACGGAAGAAGTTGAAATTGAAAAAAGCAATATCATAATGGTGGGTGAAACCGGAACCGGTAAAACCCTATTAGCCAAAACCATTGCCCGATTGTTGAATGTGCCTTTTGCTATTGTAGATGCCACCGTTTTTACAGAAGCAGGATATGTGGGTGAAGATGTGGAAAGCATGCTTACCCGTTTATTACAAAACTGTAATTATGATGTTGCAGCTGCAGAAAGAGGGATCGTTTATGTGGATGAACTGGATAAAATTGCCCGGAAAGGCGACAACCCCTCTATTACCCGCGATGTAAGTGGCGAAGGTGTACAACAGGGTTTATTGAAAATGCTGGAAGGTACCGAGGTTTTGGTGCCACCACAGGGCGGAAGGAAACATCCGGAACAAAAAATGATCAAGGTTGATACCAAAAATATTCTGTTTATCTGTGGCGGTGCTTTTGACGGCATCGACAAAGTAATTGCCAGAAGGGTGAATACCAATGCCATTGGATTTAGTGTAAATAAAGAAGAACAGGAACACCAGCGAAAAAATCTATTGCAGTTCATCAATGCACAAGACCTGAAAAGTTTTGGATTGATTCCCGAATTACTAGGGCGTTTACCGGTGATCACTTACCTCAATCCTTTAGATACAGAAACCTTGCGGAGTATTTTAACAGAACCCAAGAATTCTCTTATCAAACAATTTGTGCGTTTATTTGAAATGGAGAACATCTCTTTAGTGATTGATGATGCTGTACTCGATTTTATGGTGAAAAAAGCACTCGAATACAAATTGGGAGCCCGTGGATTACGCAGTATCTGTGAAAGTATCCTTACCGATGCCATGTTTGAACTTCCGGGTACAGATGCCAAAGATCTGCATGTTACCTTGGAATATGCTATGCAGATGTTTAGTAAGAGCAAACTCAGCGCCTTAAAAGTGGCATAAGAATATTAGCGATATATTAATAATCAAGCGATGGGAATAAGTTCTTATCGCTTTTTTATTTAGGGGGTGTAATATTGCTGTTATTCCAAACCCAAGAAAAAATTGATCATGAACGAATTAATAGAGAAACTGATGCAAGAGGCTAAATTAGACCAGGAGCAGGCCCGAAAAGCCATTGAAACCATTGCAGGTTTTGTAAAGGAAAAATTTCCGATGTTGGGTGGGGCTGTTGACCAGATTTTTTCTACTGGTAAAAAGGATGACCAGGGTCTATAAGTTTTCAACTAGTAAATGGATTGCAGCGCTTACGCATGCTGAAAAGGAAAAGTAAGTGTGAAGGCACTCCCTTTTCCGGGTTCACTTTCAATAATCAGTTCGCCCCCGTTTTTGGAGATCAAATCGCGGCATAACATCAAACCGAAGCCACTACCCTTTTCCAGCGAAGTACCCGTAGTATTATAGTATTGTTTGGCATTGACTTTCGCAATCGCTTCTTTGGTCATGCCAATACCGGAATCTTTAACAGTAAGGTGTATTAAATTCTGTTCCGGATCTATTTTAGAAGAGAGTTCAATACTTCCATTTTCATTGGTAAACTTGATCGCATTACTTATGAGGTTTCTACACACGATACGGATCATTTCTTTTTCAACCATAATAGAAATACCCTTATCAATCAAATTTTTGAAAGCGATGTGTTTTTTCATAAGTGGCAAACGCTGTTCATCTTCTAAACTTTTTACCAAGTGGTAAAGACTAACTTTCACTTTCTCATCTTCCTTCCCTTCCATCTGTCCTTTGATCCAAAACAATAAATTATCCAAAAGGGAAGTTGTCCCTATGTATTGTGTTTCTAACAATTGGAGTAACCTGTCTGTTTCTTCCGGAGGTACCATTCCCTGATTCACCAGGTTTAAAACTCCTTTGGTATTCACTAGCGGCGTTCTTAGGTCGTGCGAGATGATAGACAAGAGTTTACTCTTCGTTTTATTATCCTCTTCCAGCAATATATTTTGTTGTGAAATTTCTTTGTTGAGTTTGTCGAGCGATTCGGAGTTCATCTCGATGATCTCGTTTTTTTGTTTTAGCTCCTTACCAAAATATCTTTGTCGCTGATAGTTAACCAGGGCAAGTACCGCAAGCACAGCCACAATGATCAAGATGAAAGTACCAACAGTAATGATCAGTAACTGTTCTTTTTGAACGCGTATGGCATTTTCTGCCTGACTTTCCGCGTTCGCTTTCAAAATATCCTGGTTTTTGATTACTTCAATATAATTGAGCGCATAATTCCTTTCATTGGCATTTTGGAGGTTCAATATTTTTACAAGGGAATCCTGCCATTGAGAAGCTTTTTGTATATCGCCGTTCTTACGGTAAACTTCAATCATCAAACTGGCTGCCTCTTTTTGAATATTGGTTGCAGAAGCAAAACTGGCATCTTTATAGGCGTCTTTTGCATAATTAACGGCAATACCAGGCATGTTTTTGGTATTGTTCAAAATCCCTAGTTGCAATTCGTTTTTTGCTGCACCATACCTGTCATTTTTTAATTGATTCAGGTAGAGTGATTGCACATAATTGGTGGCAGCTTCATTATAATTTTTTCTTTTTTCTTCCAATAAGCCCATTAAATAATAAGACTTCCTTTCACCCAATGAATACTTAGCTGCAATGCTGGCATTGAGGGACGTTTTGAAGCCATTAGCAGCCCTTTCAAAATTATTCAGCATCAATTCTATTTCGGCAATATTGTTTCGAATATTGATGACCTCTTCCTGGTTCTTCAAGATGGTGAATACCCTAAAAGATTCGTTGTATAATTTGAGTGCTTCATCCAGTTTTCCATTCTGTTTCAGGGATTGCCCCATTTGGTGACTTGTAAAAGCAATATGAAAAGTGTCTTTGAGTTCTCTGAAAATAGGCAGTGCCTTGTGGAAGGTTGACAAAGCTTGTTGATCGTAGCCTAAATGCTGGTATGTTTGTCCCTGGTAAAGGTAATTGATGGCAAGACCTTTTTTGTATTGCACATCAGAAGCCAAACTTTCTGCATTAAAAAGCCCATTCAAAGTTTTAGCAGCGTCCTGGTTTTTTTGTGCATAAGCTGCAATATTCAACGAATCGATCAAACGTATATCCTGAATTGTGGCTTTGGGTGGAGATACTTTTTTCTGTTGTGTAAATGCAGGCACACATACCAATAGTAACAGAAGGGAATATAAACGGTTAGTTGGGGTCACGAAATACTACTAATGATAAAGAAAGGTATTAAATAAAAGGGATATTTAATGAAAAAGCCCCCATAAAGAGGGCTTTTGTATAGACAAGCAATCGTGAAAAAAATCAAGGATGTAATACTTCCCTTGAAATGACCAATTTCTGAATTTCAGAAGTTCCTTCTCCAATAGTACACAATTTTGCGTCACGATAGTACTTCTCTACCGGAAAATCTTTTGTATATCCATATCCACCAAAAATCTGAACCGCTTCTGTAGCCGTTTTAACGGCCACCTCACTGGCGTAGTATTTAGCCATAGCACCCTCTTTGGTTACTTTACAGCCCCTGTTTTTAAGGTCGCAGGCCTGCCAGATCAAAAGGTCGGCTGCCATTATTTCTGTAGCCATATCAGCCAGTTTAAAGCTGATACCCTGAAAGCTGGCAATGGGCTTGTCGAACTGGTAACGCTCCTGGGAATATTGTAATGCTGCTTCATAAGCACCTTTTGCAATGCCGGCAGATAAGGCAGCAATGGAAATTCGTCCGCCATCCAGAATTTTCATGGCTTGCCTGAATCCATCCCCAACTTCGCCCAATCTGTTTTCATCCGCAATCACACAATTATCAAAAATCATTTCAGATGTTTCGCTGGCGCGCATGCCCAATTTGTTTTCTTTTTTACCAGCAGAAAATCCTACTGTTCCCCTTTCCACCACAAAAGCTGTGGCATTACCCTGGGTTCTGGGTTCGCCAGTTCTGCAAATAACAACAGCTATATTTCCACTATTGCCATGGGTGATCCAGCTTTTGGTACCGTTTAATACCCAATCGTTTCCTTGTTTGGTAGCCGTTGTTTTCATATTACCAGCATCGCTTCCAGTATTGGGTTCTGTGAGGCCCCAGGCTCCCAGCCATTCTCCTGTAGCCAGTTTGGGCAACCACTTTGCTTTTTGTGCCTGGTTACCAAAGCTGAGGATATGGTTGGTGCAAAGTGAATTATGTGCAGCTACACTTAATCCTATAGAACCACATACTTTGGCAATTTCCTGGATGATGGCATTGTATTCAAAATAACCCAATCCGGCACCCCCAAATTCTTCGGGTACCAAAATGCCCATCATACCAGCATTACCTAGTTTTTTAAAAAGTTCCAGGGGGAAAACCTGCGATTCATCCCATTCCATTACAAATGGTTTGATATGTTGTTTGGCAAAATCCCTGGCACTATGTGCTACTTGTTCGGTAAGTTCTGTAGGTTGAAAATGCATAATCAAACATTTTTAAATAGACGGAGGTCGCCCAAAAAAACAAGCATTCGTTATCTGGCGACCTCCTAATAACAAACAACCGTTTGTTAGTTTGCGAGGCAAAAGTAACTGAATTCAACAATCAGCCCAATTTGATTTATACAAAATATGAATTAATTAACTTTAACATGTGTTAATAATTGATTATAAATAGAATCATCCATATTTTGGATATTTTTTAAGTCAAGTAACGATTGAAATAAGCCATTTTTTTGGCGATAAACGAGGATATTGCGAAGGACCTCATCCGGCAAATGAGTGCGCTTTTTCAATTGGTAGAAGCTTACCGTATTGAGATCATCTTTGGGAATATTGTTGTTCTCTATTTTCAAAAAAGGCAAAATGATTTGGTAAACAGAATCACTTAATCCATATGTTTTTTTCACTTGATCAATGGAAACAAAGCCGCCTAATTTATTCCGGAATGAAAGGATTCTTTTGGATAATACAGCACCAATTCCCGGAAGTCGCAACCATTCATTTTCTCCTGCTAAATTGATATCTATTGATGAAGGGGCATTTTGCCTGGTCTCTTGAAAATTTGTTTGCTTGACGTAGTCGCGAGCTGATTCTTTCGAAAATTGAATAAAGGGAATCAATTTTTGAGCTATTTCAGCAGGCATACCCCAGATTTTCAAAATATCTTCCGGCGTCCGAAAACGGCCACCTTTGCTGGTATACTTTACAATTGTTTTGCTTGTTCGTTCAGATAAACCAAGTTGTTGCCAACCTTTCAAATCCAGGGTATTGGGATCAAAGTAAAATAAGACGACCGGCTTCTTTTTAATGCTTTCCTCTTTTGCTTCTTCCTTGGTATACACATTGAGCAGACGCTCATCTGCATTCACTTTCTGCACTAAATTTATGAGTGCTGAATCTGCTGGTGGAGAATCGAAGGCAGGCTGGTAAATATAAGGGGCTGCAATAAATACACCCATCAACAATAGCAATACCATCATTGCTAAACGCTCTTTACTACTGAAACTAAAATAAGATTTCCATATCCTTTTCATACTTAACATTTACATGTTACAGTAATCAAGGTGGTTACAAACTGATCTTCAAACCATCATAAGCCAAATGGATATGTGGGGGCAATTCCTGGCTGATGTCTGCATGCTTACCCAACTGATGGCTGATATGGGTAAAATAAACTTCCGGCACTTCCAATTCCAATGCCATTTCTATGGCTTCCGCTAAAGTAAAATGCGACAAGTGTGTTTCCTTTCTCAAAGCATTCAGCACAAGCACTTTTGAGCCTTTTATTTTTTCTTTCTCGGCATCATCAATTTTATTTGCATCGGTGATATACGTGAAATCTCCAAAACGATAACCAAATACGGGCATCCTGTAATGCCATACAGGTATGGGTTGTACGGGAATATCGCCCACTATGAATGGACTGTCATCGATGGTTATCAGGTTTAATTCAGGCACACCTGAATAATTTTTTTCTGTAAACGCATAATAGAAATCCCTGCGGATGGCCTCTTCCGTTAAGGAGTTGGCATAAATATCCATGGCTTTTTTATTCACAAAATTGTAGGCCCTGATATCATCCAACCCGGCGAGATGGTCTTTGTGCGGATGCGTAAATAAAACAGCATCCAAGTTTACAGTATTCGAGCGTAGCATTTGGTACCTGAAATCTGGAGTGGTATCTACCACTAATGTTGTATGGGCTGAGGCAACCAGGATACTGCTTCGTAAACGTTTATCGTGTGCATCGGTTGACATACAAACCGCACAATCACAAGCGATCATGGGGATCCCTGTACTGGTTCCGGTTCCTAGAAATGTTATATTGATGGAAGGGCTGCTCACCTTTCAAAACTAAGCTAAATATAAAGACCGCCTATGCGTATTTACCGCAACTTAAACAGGTGTTTCAGATTTTTTTACCAATGCCTCATAGAGGTTCTGCGATTCATGCGTAAGCTTGTCGAATTCGATGGCTATTTGAGGAATAAGGTCCACCAATGTATTGATACGACCTTCTATATTCAGGAACTTATTCAACACAACAATTTTTCTGGCTTCCAGTAAACACCAGCCGCTTTGAAATGTACCTCGCTCATACCTTACCACATAACCAGATTCTTGCAAGATATCCGCTAATTTATCCAGAGAAGTTTGGGTGTATTTCATATATCGTTCTAAATAAAAGGTCAAATTCTTAAAAAGCGAAGTTAAGAATTTGGGGTGCTGCCTAATTCAAATAAAAAGAGGAGTTATCAACATGTTGTATAACAAACCCTCTAGGTCTCCCTTTGTTTGCTCACCATTTTGATGATGGGTACAATCATCTCTTCCAAACTGATACCCCCATGCTGAAAAGTATTTCTATAATAATTCACATAATGATTATAGTTATTGGGGTAACAAAGAAAACCATCTTCCTTGGCAAAAATAAAAGAGGAATTTACATTGGGAACAGGAAGTCCGGCTTCTTTCGGATCCTTAAATGCTAATACATCCTTTGGTTCGTAATTCAGATTTCGCCCGTGCTTGTAGCGCAAATTCGTAGTAGTTTGTTTATCGCCCACAACTTTATGCGGCGTATTTACCCGAACACTGCCATGATCTGTTGCCAAAACTATTTTAAGGTTTTTGTCGGCAATTTTTTTCAGTGCCTGGTGGAGTGGACTATGTTCAAACCATGATTTGGTGATACTTCTGTAACTGGCTTCATCGCTGGCTAGTTCTTTTAGTACTTCCATCTCTGTTCTTGCATGACTGAGCATGTCAACAAAATTATACACAATAATGTTGAGGTCATTCTGGAGGAGGTTATGGATATTACTCACCAATTGCTGTCCGTCATGGTGATTGGTGATCTTATTATAACTAAAACGGATATCCTCTTTTTTCAATCTCTTCAATTGTGCCCGAAGAAAATCTTCTTCATACATATTCTTACCACCTTCCTCATCATCATTTTTCCATTGTTGTGGAAATTGTTTTTCTATATCAAGTGGTAACATGCCTGCAAATATGGCATTGCGACAATATTGCGTAGCCGTTGGAAGTATGGAATAAAAAGTTTCTTCTTCCAGTATTCTAAAACTCTCTGCAAAAATGGGTTGTATCGCTTTCCATTGGTCGTAGCGCAGGTTATCGATCAGTATAAAAAAAAGTGGGGTGCCTTTTTCAAGATGGGGTAATACTTTAAATTGAAAGAGATGGTTACTCATAATGGGTGCCGAAAAACTTTTCGGGTTGAGCCATGATGTGTAATTACGGCTGATAAATTTAAAGAACTCTGTATTGGCTTCTTGTTTTTGCGATTGAAAGACCTCACGCATTTCGGGGCTATCACTTTTTTCCATTTCTAATTCCCAAAAAACGAGTTTCTTGTATATCTCCATCCACTCATTATAATCCGGATTATTACTCAATGCCATAAATAATTCACGGAATTGTTGCTGATAACTAGTAGTAGTTTTTTCAGCAACCAGTCTTTTGTTATCAATGATCTTTTTGAGGGTAAGTAAAACTTGGTTGGGGTTTACTGGTTTAATGAGGTAATCGGTTATCTGGCTGCCAATTGCATCATCCATGAGGTTCTCTGTTTCATTCTTTGTGATCAGAACTACGGGAATACTGCTGTTCACTGCTTTAATTCTCGACAAGGTTTCTAGACCAGTAATTCCTGGCATGGTTTCGTCCATAAGAACCACATCAACCAAATGCTGGCTTACATATTCAATGGCGTCAAAACCATTAGTAAGAGTGTGTACCTCATATCCTTTGTGTTCCAGAAATAGTTTTTGAGATTGAAGACTTTCGATCTCATCATCCACCCATAAAATTTTTGCAACAGACATGTTGGTTTGGTGTTTGGTGTTAGGTGTTAGGCTTTATGGCGTAAACACAATTAAATTCCTGTAAAAGTAAACATCAGCAAGTAGAAATAGAGACGATAGGGAATCTTTTAGAAAGGCAGTTATTGAATACGGGGTAAATCTATTTCATTCTGCATAACGGCATACTTATTTGTACTTTTGCTTTTTGTGAAAACAAATGATTTAACAATTCAACAACAGCATGGCTTCTATTAAAAGAAAGATTATCAATGACCCGGTTTATGGCTTTATCACCATTAACCATCCTTTGATATTCGAGATCATAGCCCACCCTTTTTACCAACGCCTAAGGAGGATCCAACAGATGGCAATGGCACAACTGGTATATCCGGGTGCTGTTCATACAAGATTACACCATTCTCTGGGTGCATATCACCTGATGCACAATGCAGTGGCAGAACTGAGAAGCAAGGGTGTTGCCATAACAGAGGAAGAAGAGATAGCCGTTAAAGCCGCCATCCTATTACACGATATTGGACATGGACCATTTTCGCATGCATTAGAACATACCTTGGTTAAAGAAGTACACCATGAACAGCTATCCCTTCAAATCATGCGTTTGATGGACGAAGAAATGAATGGTCGTTTATCACTGGCCATACAGATATTTACCAACCAATACCCTAAACCCTTTCTTCATCAACTTATAAGTGGTCAATTAGATGTTGACAGAATGGATTATCTGAGCAGAGATAGTTTTTATTCAGGCGTTAGTGAAGGGGTTATTGGCTATGACCGGATCCTCAAAATGCTGGTGGTGCATGAGGGTCAATTAATGGTAGAGGAAAAAGGAATCTATAGCGTTGAAAAGTTCCTGGTAGCCCGCAGGCAAATGTATTGGCAGGTTTACCTACATAAAACCGTTTTGAGTGCCGAGAAAATGCTGGTCAAGATCCTGGAAAGGGTTAGATCCATCTACCACATAAATGATGATGCCCTCAAAACCTTTACGGCACTGGATTTTTTCCTGGGCAATTTTACCGGAAATATGGACAGATCAGCATTGGAACAGTTCTGTTCGCTGGATGACCATGATGTGATGCATGCCATCAAAAGATGGAAGGATCATCCTGATCAAATACTTTCCCTGCTTTGTACCCGATTATTGAACAGACAATTGTACAAAACAAGGATTCAATCTGAACCGTTTTCCAAAGATTATGTTAGAGAAAAGGAAGCGGCAATTAAAGCGCAATATGGTGTTGCACAGGCAGATATAAACTATTTGTGTTTTACCGGAGAAGCAACCAATACCCTTTACCAAACCATTGATGAAAGGATCAATATTCTATTCAAAGATGGAACGATAACCGATATTTCAGGAATAGAAAATGCATTAATTGACCAAAACCTTTCGGCACCCGTTAAAAAATTTTACATTTGTTTGCTTACATAGTTTTGGTACCAGAAAAATAAAAGGAACAATCAACCATTTTTCTTAAGCCATTGACTAAGAAAAAATAAAGAACCTAAACGCATTCCATGCAATTTACTGCCACGCAAATAGCTTTGATGATCAATGGCAAATTAGAGGGAGATCCCTCCGTTTCTGTTGAATCTTTTGGAAAAATTGAGGAAGCTGTTTCCGGGCAATTGTCATTTCTGGCCAATCCTAAATACGAAGAATACTTATACAATACAAAGGCTTCAGTTGTTATCATCAATGCATCACTCGAATTGAAAAGCAAGGTAAATGCCGTTTTAATTCGTGTTCCTGATGCCTATACAGCATTTGCAACCTTATTGGCTAAATACCAGGAACTGATGAGTCAGCAATTAACAGGTATTCAGCAACCCTGTTATATTAGTGGCACTGCCGTTTTAGGAGAAAATGTATATGTTGGCGCTTTTGTATATATAGGAGAAAATGTTCAGATAGGCAATAATGTAAAACTGCACCCAGGTGTTGTTTTGGGAAATCATGTAAAAATTGGTGATCATGTGATTTTACATGCTGGCGTTAAAATTTATATGGATTGTGTGATAGGTAAAAATGTGACCATACATGCGGGTACGGTAATTGGTAGCGATGGCTTTGGTTATGCACCTCAGCCAGATGGCAGCTATCATAAAGTTCCTCAAATAGGCAATGTAGTGATTGAAGATTTTGTAGAGATAGGTGCCAATACCACCATTGATCGCGCAACAATGGGCTCAACAATTATACGGACTGGAGTAAAACTGGATAACCTGATTCAGATTGCCCATAATGTAGAAGTTGGCCATAATACAGTGGTGGCTGCTCAGGCTGGCATAAGCGGCAGCACAAAAATTGGCCATAATGTTATGATTGGTGGTCAGGTAGGTACTGCAGGGCATATCAATATTGCGGACGGTTCTAAAATTGCCGGACAAAGCGGTATCACCAAATCTATTAAGGAACCGAATAAATCCTGGAATGGCACTCCCGCCATGGACTTTTCCAGCTATTTGCGTGTACAAGCCATGAGTAGAACACTGCCAGAACTGGAGAAAAGGGTGAAAGAACTCGAAAAAATGATTGATCAACTCCTCCAAGAAAGGGTAAATGCCTGATTTAAGCCATTAAACCGTTCCGAAATCTTATTTTTGCAGATAATTTTTGATACCCCAGACCGCCACAATTACCATAACGGCGGTTTTGAGTGTATATTAGTTAATACCTATTTGTACAAACGGTAGTAAATAACACAACCCCAAACTGATTGAAGAATGGATAGTAATTTTAACCCAGACAAACAACATACCCTCAATAGTGCCATTAGCATCAGTGGTACTGGTTTGCATACAGGTGTGCTGGTAGATATGACACTGAAACCTGCTAACCCCGGATTCGGCATTCAATTTCAAAGAATCGACCTGCCCCAGCAGCCCATCATCAAAGCTGATTGTGATTTGGTAACTGACACCAGTAGGGGTACCACCCTTCAGGTAGGTGATGCAAAAGTTAGTACCGTTGAACATGTTTTGGCGGCATTGGTAGGGATGGGTGTAGATAATGCATTGATTGAGTTGAACGGCCCTGAAATACCCATTATGGATGGCAGCTCTACTCCTTTTATTGACCTGATTGAAGAAACAGGGGTATTAGAACAGGAAGCTACCAAAGCCTGGTATAGTTTGGATGAAAACATTTACCATTACGATGATGCAAAACGAGTGGAAATGGTAGCACTTCCCTCCATGGATTATCAGATCACTACCCTGATAGATTTTAACAGTCCCGTTTTAGGCACCCAGCATGCTGGTTTAAAAACCATCAAAGATTTTAAAGCAGAGATCGCTCCCTGCAGAACCTTTTGTTTTTTACATGAGCTGGAAGCTTTGCTGGACAATGACCTGATAAAAGGTGGTGATATCAATAATGCAATTGTAGTGGTTGACAAACCAGTAACAGATGCAGAGATGAGCCGATTGGCCAAAGTTTTTAAAAGAGATAAGATAGAAGTGAAGAGTGAAGGTTACCTCAACAACCTGGAACTCCGCTTCCCTAATGAACCTGCCCGCCACAAATTACTGGATGTGGTAGGTGATCTTGCTTTGATTGGCTATCCTATCAAAGCCCGTATCATTGCCAATAGGCCCGGTCATAGCACCAATGTTGAATTTGCAAAAAAAATCAAACAGTATATCAAAAAAAACAGGCACGTAAAAAATGTACCTGTTTATGATCCTAATATTCCGCCGGTTTATACACTGGAAAAAATAGAAAAAACCCTTCCACACAGGCACCCATTTTTACTGGTTGATAAAATCATTGAGTTAACAGACACCTATATCGTAGGTATCAAAAATGTTACTTACAATGAGTGGTTCTTTCCTGGTCATTTTCCCGGAAACCCTGTAATGCCGGGCGTTTTACAAATCGAAGCCCTGGCACAAACAGGCGGTATTCTATGTATCAATTCAATGCCGGAAGGAACCTATGATACTTACTTTCTGAAAATTGACAACTGTAAATTCAAGCAGATGGTAAGACCGGGAGATACGATGGTATTGAAAATGGAATTCACCGGACCCATCCGCAGAGGTATCTGTGAAATGAGGGGAACCGTTTATGTAGGTGGAAAAGTAGCTACCGAAGGAGACCTGGTTGCACAAGTAGTAAAAAGACAGGAATAATTTGCTTTGATTATTTTATTTCAAAAATAATAGTTGGTAATGACGCACCCTTATACTTATATCGACCCAAATGCACGCATTGCACCTAATGTAAAAATTGATCCGTTTACCGTTATTCATGGTGATGTTCAGATCGGTGAAGGCACCTGGATTGGCAGTAATGTAACCATCATGGATGGAACAAGAATTGGCAAAAACTGTCGCATATTTCCTGGAGCAGTTTTGGGTGCAATACCGCAGGACTTAAAATTCAGTGGCGAAAAAACAACTGCAGAAATTGGCGATAATACCACCATCAGAGAATTTGTAACTATCAATAGAGGAACAGAAGACAGGGGTAAAACCAAAGTAGGAAATAATTGTCTTATCATGGCCTATAGCCATATTGCACATGATTGCAGCATTGGCAATCATTGTATCATGAGCAATAGTGTACAGGTAGCAGGACATGTTACCATGGGCGATTATGCAGTGGTAGGTGGTGTAAGTGCCGTTCACCAGTTTGTGAATATTGGACAACATACATTTATTGCCGGAGGAAGTTTGGTAAGCAAAGATGTTCCTCCTTATATCAAAGCAGTTAGAAACCCATTGAGCTATGGAGGCGTTAACAGTGTGGGTTTAAAAAGAAGAGGATTCCCACTTCAGCAGATCAACCATATACTAGACGTTTACAGAACCATTTACAATAAAGGTTTTAATACTTCTCAGGCTTTGGAATTTATTGAGGAAGAATTACCCGCCACAGATGAAAGAGATGAGATTGTTACTTTTATCAGGGAAAGCGGAAGAGGCATCATCAAAAGATTTATCAAAGGCGCAACAGAAGAGGATTAAGATATTCAGTTGCTTAAAAGGATGTGTAATATTTAGCCATTCATGACTACTACCCAATCAGCTTCTCGCGACACAGCAAGTTTTCCTGCAGAAGGAATTATCATACAGTTAAATAATTCGGGAAAACGTTTTAACAGGGATTGGATCTTTAGAAATCTTAGCTTTTCATTTGCTGCAGGAAAAGCATATGCCATTACAGGTCCCAATGGTAGTGGGAAGAGTACCTTATTGCAAAGCATAGGCGGAAGTATCCAGTTGAGTGAAGGAACGATGGGTTACCAATTAAGGAATGCACAAAACAGTATAACCCTTATTAATCCTGAAAATGCTTACCAATACATTTCTTTGGCTGCCCCTTATGTGGAATTAATTGAAGAAATGACAGCAAAAGAATTTCTACATTTTCATAGCCATTTTAAAACTTTACTACAAGGTATATCGGTAGATGAGATTCTGACGATCATTGGTTTGGAAAAAGCTGCCAACAAACAAATACGTTATTACAGCAGTGGCATGAAACAACGTTTGAAACTAGCGCAAGCAATATTTTCAGATGTTCCCGTTTTACTTTTGGATGAACCCTGTACCAACCTGGATAATAGTGGGTATGCATTGTATCACCAGCTCATAGATACTTATTGTAAAGAAAAATTGATCATCGTAAGCAGCAATGATGAAAAAGAAATGAACTTCTGTTCAGAAAGGCTATTGATCTCAGACTATAAATAACCAGCAGATCTAGAGCTGTTTTCAATAAAACATCCACTTGTTTTTTTATCTTTCCTGTAAATCAAACTGGCATATGACCAGCAGAAAATTCCAGCAAATCAAATTGGTTGTTTTATACGGTACAGGCTTAGCGCTTCTTGCCTTTCTTTTGCATTGGTTTGAATACCGGTTTTTAATCATGGATCATTCTTTTGAAGTGTATATCGGGGCTATAGCACTTTTGTTTACCGGTTTAGGGATCTGGCTAGCCATCAAACTAAGCAAACCAAAAGTGGAAAGAATTATTCTGGAAAAAAAAGTGTTTATACAAACTTCCCCTGAAAATTTCACACCAGATGAAGACAATCTGTTAATTCTGGGCATTAGCAAAAGAGAATGGGAGGTTTTACAATTGATGGCCCAGGGGTTAAGTAACCAGGAAATTGCCAACCAATTATTCGTTTCCATCAATACCATCAAAACACATTCATCCAGTTTATTTGAGAAATTGGATGTTAAGAGACGGATACAGGCAATTGAAAAAGCTAAAAATCTGGGACTTTTACCCTGAACACTAACACTAACAGGTGAAATATGTAGGACTTAACTAAAATCACCCGAAAGTATGAGTGGAAATTGTATTTAAGTTCAGAATTTTAGGCCTTAACCAATAAAATACAACAGATGAAAAAAACCATTTTAGTTTGCGGACTGATTGCCGGATTGATCGCCGCTTCCTTCTTTATCGGAACCATGTTGATTGGCTACAAAGTGGATGAGATGTTTGAAAATGGGATGATCTATGGATATACCCTGATGATCTTAGCTTTTTCTCTAATTTTTGTAGGCACCAAAATTACCCGGGATAAATACAATAATGGGGTGATCAGTTTTGGGAAAGCTTTCCTAACAGGTTTTTACATTTCATTGATTGCCTCCACCGTATATGTGATTGTATGGTTAATTGACTACCATTTTTTTATACCCGACTTTGTAGAAAAATATTCCCAATACACACTCAATAAATTGCAGGCTTCCGGTGCAACTGCGACAGCCATTGCCACGCAAAAAGCAGAACTGGAGCAGTTCAAACAACTTTATAGTAATTTGTTTTTTACCGCACTGGTTACCTATGCAGAAATTTTACCATTAGGTATCCTGGTTTCATTGGTCAGCGCCTTTTCACTCAAAAGAAAAATAAAAAAAGATGTAGTTGTTTAAATTTGAATTCAAACGATTACCTAATGCAGAGGCACTTGAATGCCCCAAATATCAATAGATGATTGATTTTAAAAATTAACTGAAAGCTATAATCTGGCTTATCCGATAGTTTTCATTTGCAGAAATCTGTCATATGGTTTGAGCATATTTTCCCATCCACTTTTGCTAACTTGGGGGAAATATAGGATCCTATGTTAAGCCGATTTTTTATTTTATCGTTCTGTATTTTATTGGGCAACACCGTTTTTTCTCAAGTAAGCCCAATAAACTGCACCACGGAACAGAACAATGACAGGACTTACAGCATTTTTGCGGAAAATTCAGCCTATGCAGATTATACGGTTAAATTGACTTTTAATAACCTTGTAGGTTATAAATCATACAACATCAACAACGATGTTGCCATCGTTACAGCATCCAGGGGTAAAAAAGAGGTCATAAAATTAACGCCCGAAAATAATGCTTCAACCTATTCCTTTAATTACCGTTACCAGTATTTTCCGGGCATTGCATTAAGAAAAGCCCCTGCTGAAAATAGTGCAAAATACCTGCTTCCGGGAACGCCTGATAATGTGATCCGCATTTCTAAAGTTTCTAACATAAAAGAAACGCTCAACCAAAAACTAGCCAATGAATTTTATTCCACTGGATTCATGTATACCATGGGCGATACCATTTGTGCAACCAGGGCAGGATTGGTATATGAATGTAGTGATGCTGTAAAAGAAGCAGAGAAGGGAAATGAGATTTTTAGAAGTGGCAGAAACAGCATTTATGTTCAGCACAAGGATGGAACAATAGGGCGCTACTCCATCAGGAATCCAATTCAATTGCTGGTTACTCCCGGTGATAATGTAGTTCCTGGACAGCCACTGGCCTATTTTAATAAAGAAAGCGTGCAGTATTCTGTATTATTCAGTGTGGAATACCTGGATGAAAAAACGTTAAGTGCTGACAAAACTAATGGGAGTGCGCAGAATATAGAATATTATAAAACCATACCAGCTTCTTTCTGTGTGAGTGATGATGGGAAAACTATAGAGTTAGAAACCCCTAATCAGACATTTAAAATAGTTCATCCATCAACAGTGATAGGCGCTGAATTATCTAAGAAAGAGAAGAAAAAACTGGGCATTCAATAATTAATAAATCAGGCTATGAAAGATCCAGATATTGAACAATTGCTAAAAGACGGCAAAGGCTATACCCTCAATTTTGCCCATGTGATGGAATTTTTGATGGCAAGAACGATTGCTAATTCATTTTTATCTTCCGAACTTCTGAGAAGACAAATTGAATTGGAACAACTTATCAAAAACGGTCAAATAGATCATGAACAGGCTGTAAAAGAATGCAACGAAATCTGTGTGCGTTTGGCCGAACAGGCTAATACAGAAAAGAACAATATTATCAGTGAACTTTTCTTTATGAACAAAGCAGAGTAATCAATTACAGAAATGCTTGTTGGATTTGTAAAAAACACAGTTAGCAAAGAATCATGATAGATATCATCCTTTGCTAATTTCTTACGGAATACCTTTAGGCTTATGCTGCCTGCAAACAATTTCAAAATATCAGGCTTACAAGAAGAAGAGGTCATCGCATCCAGAAATAAATTTGGCAGCAATACCCTTGATTTCAAAAAAGAAAATAGTTTTTTAGCCTCTTTAAAAAGTTTGGCCAAAGAACCTATGGTAGTGCTCTTACTAGTTGCATCTACTGTATATTTTATCAGTGGCAAAACAGGAGATGGCATCTTTCTGGCATCAGCCATTGTTTTGGTTGCCACTATCTCACTTTACCAGGACTCCAGAAGTCGCCAAGCTTTAGACAAGCTCAAACAGTTTACACAACCCAATTGCAAGGTTTTGAGGAATGGTGAAATGAGAGAAATTCTTAGTGAAGAATTGGTAGTAGGCGACAGTCTGGTGGTAGAAGAAGGAACCGCCATAGCTGCTGACGGCACCATTGTTCAATCGAATGATTTTTCTGTTAATGAATCGATCTTAACCGGTGAGTCCTTATCTGTTTACAAGGATCTTACTAAGGAAGACCATTTTATCTATTGTGGCACATCAGTAACCAGTGGTTTGGCCATTGCAACCATTACAGCCATTGGCAATCAAACAAGGTTGGGAAAAATTGGGCAAAGCTTAGAAAGTATCACGGAAGAAAAAACGCCGCTCGAAAAACAGATCAGCCATTTTGTTAAAAAAATGGTTATTGCCGGTGCGCTGGTATTTGTGCTTGTTTGGATCATTAATTATACACATTCAAAAGACGTGTTGGATAGTTTACTCAAGGCACTCACACTGGCTATGAGTATTCTTCCGGAAGAAATTCCGGTGGCATTTACCACATTTATGGCTTTGGGTGCCTGGCGTTTGATGAAGATGGGTATTGTGGTAAAGCAAATGAAAACAGTTGAAACACTGGGCAGTGCTACGGTTATCTGTACCGATAAAACCGGTACGCTAACAGAAAACAAAATGAGCATTGCCAAATTATTTGTGATAGACTCAGGCAAAATTACTGACCCATCAGATTCATTGAATGAAACAGAAAAAGCATTACTCAAATTGGCCATGTGGGCAAGCGAGCCTATCCCTTTTGATCCAATGGAAATAGCCCTTCACGAGGCTTATACAAAACTTTCTACAAAGGATGAAAGACCCAACTATCAAATCGTTCATGAGTATCCCTTAAGTGGTAAGCCGCCAATGATGACCCATGTGTTTGAGAATAGTGCACACGAAAGGATCATCGCAGCAAAAGGTGCGCCGGAAGCAATCATGCAGGTTTCTAATATTTCTGAAAATGTAAAAAAACAAATAGAAGAAACCATTCAAACCCTGGCCAAAGAAGGTTATAGAATTCTCGGTGTTGCTGAAGCCGTATTTTCAGGCAATGATTTTCCTGCAGAACAACAAGAGCTAAGTTTTCATTGCAAGGGCTTGGTTGCCTTTTATGATCCTCCCAAAAAGAATATAGGAGAAGTGCTGAATAATTTCTACAAAGCGGGTATAGCCGTTAAAATTGTTACGGGGGATAATGCAGCTACTACCTTATCTATTGCAAAACAAATTGGACTGGCAAACACAAATGCAGCCATTACAGGTGATGAACTGATGCAATTATCGGAAGAAGAATTAAAAATAAAAGTAGCTTCTACACAAATTTTCACAAGGATGTTTCCGGAAGCAAAATTAAAGATCATCAATGCATTAAAAGCAAATCGCGAAATAGTGGCCATGACGGGTGATGGCGTAAATGATGGGCCAGCGTTGAAAGCTGCGCATATAGGTATAGCCATGGGCAAAAAAGGCACTGAAATAGCCAAACAAGCAGCATCCCTCATCTTAGTAGAAGATGATCTTTCAAAAATGGTAGATGCTGTGGCCATGGGTAGAAGAATATATACCAATCTCAAAAAAGCCATTCAATACATCATATCTATTCATATCCCCATCGTACTTACTGTTTGCTTACCATTGGCTTTTGGATGGATTTATCCGAATATTTTTTCGCCCGTACATATCATATTTTTAGAACTGATCATGGGCCCAACCTGTTCCATTATTTATGAGAACGAGCCTATGGAGAAGAATACCATGCTACAAAAACCAAGGCCATTTACCAATACTTTCTTTAATGGCAAGGAATTAACCACCAGTATCCTACAAGGTCTTGCCATCACTGTAGGTTCTTTATTGGTTTATCAATGGGGCGTTAGCCAGCAACTATCTGAAGCAAGCATCAGAACCATGGTATTCCTCGTGCTAATAGCGGCAAATATTGTACTAACACTGGTTAACAGGTCGTTCTACTATTCTATATTTACTACCCTAGGTTATAAAAACAACCTGGTAATGATCATTATCGGCATTACCATTGCTATTTGTGGTTTATTAATTTATGTTAAACCCTTGGCCGGATTCTTTCAATTTGAAGCAGTTTCTATTCAGTTATTACTAATCAGTATGGTAACGGGATTATTATCAGTGATCTGGTTTGAGCTGGTAAAATGGATCAGAAGAAATTAGTTATTTCCAGATCTTGTAATTGAACTTCCATTTTTTCTCCGCCAATAAGGTGCGCCAGTCTATAAAAAGAAGTGCTGCAATCAAAACCAATCCCACACCTAAACCCAGAAATGTTTTCCATGAATACAAGCCTTCCAATAATTCAGCCGTATTTTCTACTGCATATTTTCCCATAAAAACAGCTAAGGCATCGCTGATGAATTTTCCAACAATAAATGCCGGAATAATTAAACGAGGTTTCAATTTTGCCATACCACCTGCAATAAACAAGGGTGTTGTAGGCAATGGCATCAATGAATAGGTTAGTATAAACAATTGTGTTTTCCAGCCTTTGGCTTTCATTTTTTCTCCCAGAAACTGTACATCTCTATTCTTGGCAGGATTGAATATTTTGCCGGCTATTTTGGGTATATACAAAGTGAGAATATACCTGCCCAATACGGAACCGGCAACACCCATAATAATCACCATCCACACATCCAGTTTAAAATAAATCTGCAGAAAAACCATGGTAACAAATGCAGGAGGCAAAGGAAATGGAACGATATCAACAAATACAGCTGCAAAGAATACGATGATATACTTAGTCCACATAGCCTACAGTTTAGAAAACCATTATGTTACATTAGCGTCTGCTGGCGATCAACAGGTTCAGATCGGTGTATTTCAGGTTAAAACGCTGACTGATATAAAAATCTGTGAGGGCACCTTTAAACATATAAATACCTTCCCGAAGATTGAATTTATGCCATACCATTTCTTCTATACCACCTTCGTCACTTACTTCTAAGATTAAAGGCATGAGTACATTGCTGATCGCCTGACTGGCAGTTCTGGCAAAACCACTGGGTATATTGGGTACACAATAATGTATCACATCATGTTTGAGGAATGTGGGTTCTTCATAACTGGTAAGTTCACTGGTTTCAAAGCAGCCACCTCTATCAATGGCCACATCAATGATGATGCTGCCCGGTCTCATGGCTGCAACCATTTCTTCCGTAACTACTACCGGCGCCCTACCAAACTCATTACTCAATGCACCTACAGCTACTTCACATGTTTTTAATTGCTTGGAAAGAATACGCGGCTCCAAAACACTGGTCCAGATCCGCTGACCCAGATTATTCTGTAATTGTTTCAGCCTATAAACATTGTTATCAAACACTTTCACGGAAGCACCCAGTGCCAGTGCATTTCTGGTGGCAAATTCTCCTACGATACCCGCACCTATGATCACAACTTTGGTGGGTGGAATACCACTTATCCCTCCTAATAAAACACCTTTCCCCTGGTTAAAACTGGAGAGGTATTGACCTGCTATCAACATCACAGCACTACCGGCGATCTCGCTCATACTCCTAACAATGGGATAAGTGCCACTATCATCTTTAAAGTTTTCAAAGCTTAGTGCTGTAATTCTCTTTTCCATCATTTTCTCGATATACTCTTTCTTTAATGCCGAAAGATGTATGGGCGAAATAATGGTTTGGTTATGCTGTAATAAAGGCATATCCTCTTCAACAGGTGGTGCGCTTTTTACCAGGATGGGGCAATTGAAAATTTCATTTCTATCATAAACAATTCTGGCACCCGCTTCAGCATAATCCTTATCAGAAAAATGACTCCCCTCTCCCGCTTTATGCTCTACAGATACCTGATTGCCATTGGCAACCAAAACGCCCACTGCATCAGGTGTTAAAGCGATCCTGTTTTCCTGAAATGCTATTTCTTTGGGAATTCCGATATGCAATTTGGCGCCCAATGGCTTTACATCAAGGGTTTCTTCCAGCGTTTCATAAGTAAAGGAAGGACTGATAGAGGGTTTGGTGGCCATTGTTGGGAACGGTTAATAGAAGTAAGGAAAAGACTAAAATTAATTCATTTAAGGGAAAAATGAGGCACCATTTAGACGCCTCTGAATTGATAAGAACCAAACATGGATGTATTTGTGCTTACAAGGTGTAAAGCCTCCTGGTTTGTTCATCTAAAACCTCGATATAAATTTTCAAAACATCATCCGCTAATAATCCCTCTGCTTTTTCAGGCCATTCTATCAAACAACGGTTGCCACTATTGATACAATCTTCCACTCCCGCATTGATGGCTTCTTCCTCATTTTTTAAACGGTACCAATCCATATGATAAATGGTGCCGGCAGTTTCGGATAAATATTCATTGATAATGGCAAAAGTAGGGCTGCTAATGGCAGTTTTAACACCCAGTTCAACACATAGTGCATGGATAAATGTTGTTTTTCCGGCTCCCATTTCTGCATAAAAAGCCCAAACCTTTCTTTTGGCACCTTCCTTCCATAACAAATTGGTTACCTGTTTGATCTGCTCTATCTTAAAAATTGCATCCATGCAGCAAAGATAATGACCTTAAAATAGCAGATTTGAAACAATGCTGTATTTATAATTCGTATTTCGAAAAGCTTCTTTTGGCATCTGAACTAACTTTACTGGATGGAAGAAGCAAAGGTTATGGAAAAAGTGAACTGGAAAGTGGAAGGCATGAGTTGCACCAATTGCGCCCTTACAGTTAATAAATTTCTGGTTGGAAAGGGCATGCAGGAGGTGAAAGTAAATTTCATGGGTGGTGAAGTGAGTTTTGATAAAGTATCAGAAATATCCAAACAGGAAATTGCCAATGGTATTGAAAGTTTGGGATACCATGTAGTTACCGGTGAAAAAACAGATGCCCAAATAAAAAAAAGAATTTTTACCAGCAGTTTACAACGCTTTCAATTTTGCATCTTATTCACTGCGCCTTTAATGCTACACATGATACCCGGTGTACATATTCACTGGCTGATGAATCCCTATGTGCAGTTAGGTCTTACCATTCCTGTTTTTATAGTAGGTATGGATTTTTTTGGAAGAAGTGCACTAAAAAGTATTTCCAAGGGCATTCCTAATATGAATGTTTTGATTGCCATTGGCGCTGTTGCAGCTTTTGGGTACAGCTTATATGGCACATTAATTGGACAGGCCCAACAATACTTATTTTATGAATCTGCTGCCACTATCATTACCCTGGTTTTTTTAGGTAACTGGATGGAAGAAAAATCTGTTGCAACCACACAAACAGCATTGAACAAATTAGCCAAAACCCAAAAAGTGATGGCCAATATGATTGCTTATGATGACCAGCATCAGGAACATGTTTTCCCGGTTGAAAGCCATAGTTTAAAAGTAGGAGATCTTTTATTGATCAAAAACGGAGAACAGGTACCCATTGATTGCAAAATCTTATGGGGCGAAGTAAGCGTTAATGAATCCATCATCACTGGAGAAAGTATACCAGTCGATAAAAAAATGAATGATAAGTTAATTGGTGGTAGTGTATTGGAATCAGGTACTGCAAAAACAATGGTTACGGCAGTTGGCGAGGATACCGTGCTTTCAAATATCCTGAAAATGGTGAAGGATGCACAAACAGAGAAGCCGCCCATACAACAACTGGCAGATAAGATCAGTGCCATTTTTGTACCTGCAGTAATTAGTATTGCCTTAGTTACTTTCCTTTTGAACTTATATGTAGGACATCATCCTTTTAGTACCAGTTTGTTAAGGGCTATTGCAGTACTGGTTATATCATGTCCCTGTGCCATGGGGCTTGCAACACCCGCTGCCATTGCGGTTGGATTAGGAAGAGCTGCCAGAAATGGTGTGCTTTTTAAAAATGCAAAGAGCTTAGAATTATTCAATAATATCAAACAAGTGGTATTTGACAAAACAGGAACCCTTACCACTGGTGAGTTTAGAATTGAAAGTTTTAAGTTGAGTGAAAGCAAGAATTTAACCGAAAAAGAAAATATTGATTTGCAGGAATCATTCAAAAGAATCGTTTTTTCTATTGAAAAATATTCCAGTCACCCCATCGCAAAAGCTATTACCAAAGAATGGAAAATAAAAGATGCCATTAAATGGGCCAGGATTGAAGAACTGAAAGGTTTGGGTATGAAAGCCATTGATAAGGAAGGCAATGAATATTTTGCAGGATCATTCTCCGGCGCATCCATGCTTACGACTGATCATACACATAATATTTATGTGCTAAAAAATAATGAATTACTCGGTTGGATTGATGTGATGGATGATATCAGACCTGAAGCCAAAGAAGTAGTAAGACTTCTGCAAATGAAAGGCATTAAAACAATTTTGTTAAGTGGCGATAGAAAAGAGAAATGTGCTAAAGTAGCTGCACAATTAGGAATTGATGAGGTATCAGCAGAACAAAGCCCGGAACATAAACTGGCCAAAATAGCAGCCTACAATGCCAAAGCACCTACAGCAATGATAGGCGATGGCATCAATGATGCCCCTGCCCTGGCAAAGGCAACCGTGGGTATCTCTTTAAGTGATGCATCTCATATTGCCATGCAAAGTGCACAAGTAGTGCTAATGAACCATGGATTAAAAACGCTTCCCCTTGCATTGGGTTTGGGCAAACATACTTATAGAACCATTCAGGAAAACCTATTCTGGGCTTTTGCATATAATGTAGTGGCCATTCCTGTTGCAGCTTTGGGTTACCTTAACCCAACATTTAGTGCATTGTCTATGGGATTAAGTGATGTGGTGCTGGCTATCAATTCTATCAGGTTGCGTTTTAAGAAAGTGGTATAGTTGTCTAAAAGGTATTATTACCTGAAGCCAGATCAAATTAAGCAGTTAATTTCATGTAAAAGCTTGCCAGCATAATTTTTTAGCACCATGCAAACGCCAGTTTCCATCTTACAACAATATTGGAACCATGATCATTTTCGCCCGCAACAGGAAGAGATCATAGATTCAATTTTGTCTGGTAAAGATACACTAGCCTTACTACCAACAGGTGGCGGAAAATCTATTTGCTTTCAGGTGCCTGCTATGTTAATGGAGGGTTTGTGTTTGGTTATTAGTCCATTGATTGCCCTCATGAGCGATCAGGTAGATAGTTTGAATAAAAAAGATATTGCTGCTGTTGCTTTACATAGCGGACTAAACTTTTATGAAGTAAAAACCCTTTTACAGGAAGCTACTTCAGGAAAATATAAGTTTTTATACCTATCGCCGGAAAGACTCGAAACCAATTTATTCAAAGAGTATTTGTCTGCCTTATATGTTTCACTGATTGTGGTTGATGAAGCACATTGTGTTTCTCAATGGGGATATGATTTCAGGCCGCCTTATTTGCGTATAGCACAGCTTCGTGATGAATTGCCCGGCATTCCTGTTATTGCCTTAACAGCTTCTGCCACACCGGAAGTACAAAAAGACATTCTGGATAAGCTTAAACTCAATAATGGTAAGGTTTTCAAACAATCATTCGCAAGGCCTAATTTGTCGTACAGCAGTTTTTGTGTAGACAGCAAAATAAATAAAGTAACGGAGATCTTACAAAATGTAGCTGGCACCAGTATTGTTTATTGCAACAGCAGAAAACAAGCTAAAGAACTGGCTAACCTCTTAACATTACAAAATATCTCTGCAGATTATTACCATGCAGGTCTTACACAAATACAAAGAGAAGAAAAACAGCTAAGCTGGATAAATAACCAAACCAGGGTAATGGTTTGTACCAATGCATTTGGGATGGGCATCGACAAGTCTGATGTTAGAACTGTGATCCATTTTAATATTCCTGAGTGCCTGGAAAACTATTACCAGGAAGCTGGACGCGCAGGCAGGGATCAAAAAAAAGCTTATGCCATTTTATTGTATCAGCAAGAAAATTTAGCCGCTCTCGATGAATTGCCTGACAAACGTTTTCCTCCCATACCAGAAATAAAAAAAGTGTATCAAAGTTTGGCAGATTTTTTACAAATACCTGTTGGTACTGGTGAAGGACAATATTTTGATTTTGACCTGATGAGTTTTGTGAAAAATTTCAACCAAAATAGTATAACTGTAGTAAATATTTTGAAAGTGTTGGAGCAGGAAGGTCATATTACTTTTTCTGAAAACATTTTTTTGCCTACTCAGGTTGAATTTTCTGTTGAGAAAGATGCCATTGCTCCTTTCTTAGAAGTCTATCCTGATTTAGCCCCTTTGGTGCAATGTTTACTAAGGTCGTATCAGGGAATTTTTGACAACCGGGTTTCCGTGCAGGAAAAACAATTGGCTTGGTTATTACATGCACCGGTAGAAACCGTTATTGCTCAATTGCAAAAATTACATTCATTGGGTATCATCCAATTATTGGCACAAAAAAATACGCCGCAGATTCATTACCTGCTGAACAGAGCTCCGGCGCAATACCTGGAAATCAACCAGGATGGCTATCTGCAAAGAAAAAAACAATACAGGGATAGGGTTGAGAAGATGAAGGCATACGGTTTTTTGAAAAACCAATGCAGAAGCAGGTTTATATCTGATTATTTTGGACAGGAAGAAAAAGTTGATTGCGGGGTTTGTGATAATTGTTTGGCGAAAAAAAGAAAGGAAATTTCTAAGGCTGAATTTGATCAAATAGAAACAGTACTCAAACAATTAGCGGTTAACCCCATCCATATCGACAAGGTACTAATAGCCCATAAACATAAAGAGCATATTTGGACCGTTATTGAATTTTTACAAGGAGAAGGAAAAATAAATATTGATGAAAATGGTTTCCTTATTTGGAAAACATAAGTTTCAATTGCTTTTACTTTCTTCTGCTTCTGCCTCCCAAACCTAGGGCACCTAATAAGCTTCTGGTAATGATGCTGGCCGCTGTTCTTTCTACCTGACGAATCGCTGGGTGATCAAAAAAACTTTCTTCTTTTTGTTCTTTTCTTTTAGGTTTTTCAGCCGCTTCCTTGGTTCTTTCTTCAGCCTCTTCCAATTTTGCAGTTAGCATTTCATAGGCGCTTTCGCTGTCAATTTCTCGGGCATATTTGGCAACCAGTTTACTGGAAGCAGTCAAGGTTTCAATTTCATCCTCATTCAAAACATCCATCCTGCTTTTAGGTGAACAAAGCATGGTATGTACCAATGGCGTTGGAATGCCCTTTTCGTTTAACAAGGTGATAAAAGCTTCCCCAATGCCCATCTGTGTAAGCAATTCATCCGTTTGGTAAAAGGCGGTTTCTGGAAAATTTTCTGCTGCCTGTTTAATTGTTTTTCTATCAGCTGCTGTAAATGCACGTAAAGCATGTTGTACTTTCAGTCCTAACTGACTTAAAATAGAAGCCGGAATATCCTGCGGGTTTTGTGTACAGAAATAAATGCCGATCCCTTTAGACCTGATCAGTTTGATGATGGTTTCAATTTGTTGTAACAATGCATCAGATGCTTCATTAAAAACAAGGTGCGCTTCATCAATGAATAAAACCAGTTTGGGCCTGTCCATATCCCCTTCTTCCGGGCAACTGGCATATAATTCAGCCAATAGTTGCAACATGAAGGTAGAAAAAAGCTTAGGCCTGTCCTGCATATCTGTAACACGCAATACACTGATCATCCCTCTTCCATCATCGCTGATGCGCATGAGGTCGTCAACTTCAAAACTTTTTTCACCAAAAAAAACATCGGCTCCCTGCTGTTGCAGTTCTATTACTTTCCGCAGGATGGTTCCTGTGGAAGAAGTAGAAATTTTGCCATATTCTTTTTCAATTTCTTTCTTGCCTTCATCACCGATAAATTGTAACACTTTAATAAAATCTTTCAGATTCAGTAAAGGCATTTTATTATCATCGCAATATTTGAAGATGATGGCTACCAGTCCTCCCTGAGTATCATTCAGATCAAGGATCTTACTGAGCAAAACTGGCCCAAACTCACTAACGGTGGCTCTTAAACGAATCCCTTTTTCATTACTCAGTGTTAAGAGTTCTGTTGGATAAGCAGCAGCTTTCCAGTCAACCTGCAAGATCTGGCTTCGTTCCTTTATTTTATCATTTAAGGTTCCGGAAGCAGCAATACCACTTAGGTCACCTTTAATATCCATCAATAAAACAGGTACACTGTTATCGCTGAGGCATTCGCTGATGACCTGTAAAGTTTTGGTTTTACCAGTACCTGTGGCACCTGCAATCAAACCATGTCTGTTTAAGGTTTTTAATGGCAGGAAAATATCTGCACCGGTTACTACTTTTCCTTCCAGCATACCACAACCAATCTTTACTTTTTCGCCTTTAAAAAGGTATCCTGTATTTATTGCTGCTAAAAATTCTGACTGATCTGCCATAAAAAATATTTAATAATACTAACTATTTGAAGCTATAAGTATCAGATCCATTTTGTAAATAATAACCTATCATGATCAGAGTTCTTCTTCTCTTTCCAGCAAGAGAATAGCTCCCTGAGGAACAATAAAATATTTCTCATTCTCATACATCACTTCCGTAGCGCCACTCATTAAAAAAATAGCCAGATCACCTTCCTTTGCTTGAAGTGGCAGGTATTTCACGGTTTCCTCTTCCGTTTTCCATGGCTCATCATCTGCAGGCATGGGTATGGCATAACCAGGGCCAGTTTTGATGATGGTTCCTTGCTGCACTTTTTCTTTTTCCTGCACACCCGGTGGCAGGTATAAGCCACTGCTGGTTTGATCATTCGGTCTTGATGGACGAATCAGCACACGGTCACCGATGATGATTAGCTTTTTAAGTTTATTATCATGGGTTAACAGCATAGGGCATTTTTATTACAGGTAATTTATGCCTACTAAAATAAGTGATTTATGCACTAAATGAAGAATGAATTGTAACATATTACAACCTTTTTTACAGCAGGTTCCTTATTTAGATATCCTTAACTTTTATGGGTATCTTTAACAAAAGATTGCATCAAGAGGTTGTGAATTGGCACTCTTTTATCTTTATTTCACGTTAAATACTTAACACCATGGAAGACAAAAAAAGTAAAATACTATTATGCGAAGATGATACCAACCTGGGTATGGTATTAAAAAACTATCTGGAGTTAAATGATTATGAAGTAACGCTAGAGAGAGATGGCCGTCTTGGACTGGCAGCTTTTCAACGTGAAAAATATGATATCTGCCTTTTAGATGTTATGATGCCCAATATGGATGGCTTTACACTTGCGGAAGAAATCAGAGATGTAGATCCGGATATACCCTTGTTTTTTCTGAGTGCCAAAACAATGAAGGATGATATCATTCAGGGTTACAAACTGGGTGCAGATGACTATATCACCAAACCCTTTGACAGTGAAGTTTTGATGTTGAAAATAAAAGCCATTCTGAAAAGAAATGAAGAAGAAAATCGTGTAAGTGATAATATTGAATTCGACCTGGGCAGATACCATTTTAATCCTAAACTGCGTGAGTTGAAACATGATACCATTACGCAAACACTTTCACCAAAAGAGAATGAATTGCTTAAAATGCTGGCAGAGCATAAGAACGATCTTTTGCCTCGTGAAAGAGCCTTGAAAAAAATCTGGGGTAGTGATACTTATTTCAACGGAAGAAGTATGGATGTGTATATCGCCAAACTAAGGAAGTATTTGAAAGATGATACCGATATTGAAATAGTAAATATCCATGGTAATGGATTTAGATTAGTAGCGCCGTAACCCCCCAGCCCCCTAAAGGGGGAGTTATTAAACTTATAATGCCTCTTGACTAGAGGCATTTTTTTTGCCACTGATTTCACAGATTACACAGACCTTTCTACCGGCAGGTTTCACTGATGATTAAGTAGCCGATTTTATTATTAAGAGAATAGATTTGATTGATTACCAGTAATGGGTTTTCGGCCCATGTGGGTGTATGCTTTTGCAGTAACTTCTCTGCCTCTTGGGGTTCTTTGTAAGAATCCTTCCTGGATGAGAAAGGGTTCATATACTTCTTCAATGGTTCCTGCCTCTTCTCCTACAGCAGTTGCAATGGTAGTGAGTCCTACGGGGCCACCCTTAAATTTATCAATGATGGCTGCCAGGATGCGGTTATCCATTTCATCCAATCCATGCGCATCTACATTCAATGCTTTTAAGGAATGTTGGGTTATGCCCATATCAATTTTACCATCATTCAAAACTTGGGCAAAATCGCGCACCCTTCTCAATAAACTATTTGCAATTCTGGGTGTGCCCCTGCTTCTTCGCGCAATTTCATAGGATGCTTCAGAACTGATCTCCGTTTGCAGGATGGCTGCACTTCTTTCAATGATCTTTTTTAAGGTATCAGCATGGTAATATTCCAACCTTGATTTAATACCAAACCTCGACAAAAGTGGGGCAGTTAATAAACCGCTGCGGGTGGTGGCACCAACCAGTGTAAATGGGTTTAAATTAATTTGAATACTCCTTGCATTGGGTCCGGTATCGATCATGATATCGATCCTGAAATCTTCCATGGCAGCGTAGAGATATTCTTCTACCACGGTACTTAATCTATGAATTTCATCAATAAATAATACATCATTGGGTTGCAGGTTGGTTAACAAGCCCGCCAGATCACCTGGTTTTTCTATAACGGGGCCAGATGTTTCTTTGATATTCACCCCTAATTCATTAGCCACAATCCTACTCAAAGTGGTTTTACCCAATCCGGGTGGGCCGTGAAAAAGAATATGGTCCAGGGCCTCACCCCTCAATTTGGCAGCTTTGATGAAAATGATCAGGTTTTCAATTAACTGTGGTTGTCCAGAAAAATCGTCTATTTCTTTGGGGCGAATAGTATTTTCAAATTCCTTTTCGGCCGGCGAAAGTGAAGAGGGTTCATTTTGTGGAAGGTTGTTCGGCATAGTTTTCAAAAATACAAAATAGTATCCATCCCGGGATAAGGGTATTTGGTTACTTCGGATACATGGAATATTTGAATTTTTAAAAAATATACCTTTTATTTGTACATACAAATGAAATACACTTATATTTGCCAGACCAATGAAAACATCGGAAAGCAAATTTTGTAATTGTCTATACTTCACCAGTGGTGCACTGGCCAGAAAAGTTGAGAAATTGGCACAGGAAACCTGGAAGAAAATAGATTTGGCACCCAGTCATGCTTACCTGTTACTATTGGTATTGGAAGAACCCGGTATGCAGGCTGGTCAGATTGCTGAGCAACTGCAACTCTCACCCAGTACCATCACTCGATTGATCGAAAAGTTAGAAGAGAAGAAACTGGTGATCCGTGCTACAGAAGGTAAGTTAACCAATGTGTATCCTACACAGAAAGCCAAGGAACTAAAACCCCAAATGAAAGCAAGGGTGAATTATTTTTATGAGCAGTATTCAAAAGTGTTGGGCAATGAAGAAAGCAAGACCTTTATTAAAAACATGCATATCATGGCAGATAAATTAAGTATGTAAATTTTTTTGTTTAATCATTTGTATATACAAATATTAAATACTCAAACAATCAAAAATAACCAAAAACAAAATCTATGAAGTATGTAATCACCGGCGGAGCCGGAAACATTTCAAAGCCATTGGCTTTACAATTATTGGCTGCAGGTAATGATGTAACTGTAATTAGCCGAAACGCTGCTAATCTTTCAGCACTAACTGATGCAGGCGCAAAAGCTGCCATCGGATCATTGGAAGATAGCGACTTTATTGCGCAAACATTTGCTGGTGCAGATGCTGTATACACAATGGTACCACCGGTTCATCAGATCGCTTCCAACTGGAAGGGATATATTGAACAGATTGGAAAAAACTATGCTATAGCCATCAAAAAAAATGGCATTACACATGTTGTAAACCTGAGTAGTATAGGCGCACATTTAGCAGATGGCGTTGGACCCGTAAGTGGCCTTTATCGCGTTGAACAAGTATTGAATGCTTTAGAAGGGGTTCATGTAAAACATTTACGTCCCGCCTATTTCTACAATAACCTAATGGCAAATATTGGCATGATTAAAGGGATGGGAATCATTGGTGGCAACTTCTCAGCTGAAGAAGGCAAATTTGTAATTGTTGCTCCATCAGATATTACAACTATTGCTGCTAAAGAATTGTTAGACCTTTCTTTCACAGGTAAGTCTGTACATTATATTGCCAGCGATGAAGTTTCAACAGACCAGATCGCAGCTGAACTGGGACAAGCCATTGGAAAACCAGATCTGAAATGGGTGAAATTTACCGATGAACAAGCATTGGGAGGCATGTTACAAGCAGGATTAACAGAAGAGATCGCCAAGAACTATGTAGAAATGAATCAATCGATGAATACAGGTGCGATGGCAGAAGATTATTTCAAGAACAGACCAACAGAACTGGGAAAAATAAAACTAGCAGCATTTGCAAAAGTATTTGCAGCAGCTTATCATTCATAAAAAAAATTAAAACAACATGTCAAATAAGATCGCACTAATTACCGGTGCCAATAAAGGGATCGGTTTTGAAACTGCTCGTCAGTTAGGGAAAGAAGGCGTTACCATTATTGCTACTGCCAGAAACAGGGAAAGAGGTGAAAAATCTGTCAATGAACTGAAAAAAGAAGGCATTGATATTGAGTTCCTGCAGCTTGATGTTAACAAAGAAGCAGATATCCAGGATGCTGTTAGCTATATTGAAAAAAAATATGGCCATTTAGATATCTTAATTAATAATGCAGGTATTCAGATAGAAAGTGAGAATTGGGCTCAGAATAATTCCGACAGCATTAGTGATGCTATTTTACGCGAGACCATGGATACCAATTTTTTCCAGGTAGTTAAACTAACCAATGCGTTGTTACCCTTAATTAAGAAAAGTGCCAATGGCAGAATCGTTAACCTCAGCAGCATCCTTGGCTCATTGAGTATGCACGCTAATCCCGATTCACCTATTTATGGATCAAAGCTTTTCGCCTACAATACTTCTAAAGCAGCTTTGAATTCTTATACCATACATTTGGCAGCAGCATTGGCAAATACAGGCATCAAGGTAAATTCAGCCCATCCTGGTTGGGTTAAAACAGATATGGGTTCTGATGCAGCACCAATGAATACCACCGATGGAGCAAAAACATCTGTTGCATTAGCATTACTAGCAGATGATGGTGTCACTGGAAAATATATCCATTTAGGCAATGAACTGCCCTGGTAAATTATTTCGATAAAATAAAAATAGAAAGTCCTGCCCTTGGGTGGGCTTTTCTATTTTAATAACTTGCCAATATGAATATGGAAGCTTTTATAAAAAGTTTATCGCAAAACACAGCACCAGAAAATATAGATATACTGCTCAATTCCCTATGGTTTGATGCTAAGGGTGATTGGCATAAAGCGCATGAACTAATCAATGACCTTACTGGCAAAGATGCAGCCTGGTTACATGCCTACTTACACCGTAAAGAAGGGGATGAAGGCAATGCTGCTTACTGGTATAGAAGAGCTGGGAAAGCCTTTTCCCATCAAACTTTAGCAGAAGAATGGACCGATCTTACGAATGCTTTTTTGCAAACTGCATCATCCTGACCATGCTGTCCGGATTGGGACAATTACGGAGATAATATTCCCGCTCACTTAATTTACATACGCCCGGATAATCCCCATACTTTCCTTCCAAATCGCTGATCAATTGAAAATGCAGGTGTGGCGGCCAATGTCCATTTTCTGCAGGCTCTCCAAAATGTGCAATTAATTCACCAGCTGCTACTTTTTTTCCAGGTGTTAGAGGGGATAGGTCATTCAAGGAAAGATGCCCATACAGTGTATGCATTTTTTGACCTTCAAATTCATGTTGCAAAATTATCGTAGCACCGTAATCACCATAATGATCATTAAAAGCAAAGCTATGAACTACCCCTTGTAATGGGGAGAAAACCGGGGTGCCTGAGTTTCCCCAGATATCAATCCCCAGGTGCAGGCGTCTTGGCTCTTCCCCTTCTATATCAGCATCAAATACCTTGCTTCTTGCATAAACAGTGCGGTGTTCATCGTATCCGCCAATACCATAAAGTGCTCCGGCATTTGCAAGGATACCAGAAATATGTATAGCAAACTGTTCTGTATCTTCTATTACTGATGCGGTGAGCGATTGGTTTTGCTCAGTAAAATCCAATAAGACCAGTTTATCTATGGCAGGGTTGAATGGTACTATTTTTTCAACAACCAAATTATGTAACCAGTCATATTTCATCATTGTTAGTTTTGATCAAACAAATAGATATAAGCAGCATTACCTTTTGCATGAATAGGTATGTCTCAGTACCCAATTTTTTTCACCATCAAAAAGTACTTCTTTTTTAATAACAAAAATATTTTTACCCAGTGTATAAGTATAACGGAGAATAGCATTTTTGTTATCGTTTCCATCCTGCCCTTTTCTTTCCCCAACTAATTCAAGCGAACCATTAGATAATTGTTTTCTACTGGTTATCGCTAAATTGTTAAGCATTTTCCCATCTTTGCTTATCCGGAAACTATCTATACCATTGGCTTTTGGCTCATCCGGATAAGAAACCATTTGTATGATCTCAGAAGAATTCTTGGGGTTGATCTTTGTAAAAATATTAGCAGGCATGGTATACGGTTTCCCGGAACTGTAATCCAGGTATGTAAGGCTGCCATTCATTTGTCCAAAAATGACAGCAAAATCTATGGCTTTCACTTCCGGACTGGGTTGTGCAATAACGGATGTAAAAATTAAAATAGAAATGGTTACAAAAAATGCTTTCATGGGGTTATTGTTTTGAAGTTAGTAAAAAAAATATATCTATTTGATTCTGTTCATCTCGTCCTGTGCACCTGAGTTTCTGTTATCAGATGTTTTGATCTTTGTATTACCAAATCTAAAAACAAAGCCCAGACTAATATTTCTGCTTTCCCATTTACGAGAGGTATTCATTTGAAGATTTTTTGTGTTGGCTGTTTGCACCCATTGCTGGGTATTGAAAATATCGCTCACCGAAAGTTTACAAGTTGCTTTTTCTTTCCAAAACTTTTTACTTATACCAAAATTGATACTGGTAAAGGGTTTTGAACGATAGATGGTTGTTGTATTCTGGTAATTGAACCAGCCAGATAATTCAGCTTTCCAATTGTTGGGCAGGCTGAAACCATTATTGATATACCCATTAAAGCCCCAACTACTTTGTGTGATTTGATCTTGCAATCCATAGCCATTTAATTTTGTATCAAAATGCTGGTAGAATGGTTCCGCAGATGCATAAATATTCCACCATTTTTTGGGTTCCAGGGAACTGCTCAAACTAATATGAAACATAGTTCTGGAACCTGCATTTTGCGGAATATTGATGGTTTTGTTTTCGACCTGGTATGTAAGAAAGTCAATGAAATCAGTAGTTCTGGCGTATTTCAATTTGAGCGAATGTACTTGCTTGTAAGTATAACTCAATTCCATACTATGCGTAATTTCCGGAATTAAATAAGGGTTCCCTTGTTCACTGTTAAATGCATCCAGCACATAAATAAAAGGGTTTTGATCCTGGTATCCCGGCCTGTCGATTCTTTTGTTATAGATCAAACCCAAACTATTTGCTTCATCAATAGTGTATTGCATTAAAAATGTGGGAAATACATTCAGGTAATTGGTATCTGGTTTCTGTAATTGCTGGTTTTTTAAATCAATTGAATTACCTTTTACAGCGGATGCTTCTGCTCTTATGCCTATTTGCCACTGCCATTTTGTTGTTTGATAGTTAACACTCGCATAGGCAGCATGGATCTGTTCTCTTAATTGAAATTGATTGGTTCTACCTGTATCTTTCATCCATACTGTACCATTGAAATGTTGAACCAGCAATTGGTTTTCTGTTTGCGTTGATACAGATTTTGCACCTATTTCCAATTTAGCACTCTCATTCATTTTAAAGGCATAATCGATTTTTAAACTTTTAATACTGATGGCAATGGATGCATCATTCCCGGAAATTGTATTCGCAAATGTTTTCCTATTTTGTTCCTGAAATTCATTGTACACCCTATTATTCAATCCAGAATGAAATAGGGTATAATCCGCATCTATCGTTAATTCTTTGCCTGCTGATGCTGTATAACGGTAGTTCAGGTTCCAATTATTTCTTTGGTTGCTGAATGGGGCAATACTCCTGGTTATTACTGATGTATCTGATGCTAACAAATCCTGCACCCAAGTATTGTTTTCATTATCCATATTGGTATTTCTGGAATTGTACATCCACATCATGCCAATGGTACTTTTCTTGTTTATCTGGTAATCAATACCAGTTCTCGCACTCGCACTATGGAAAGCATCTCTTTCTCTCCCATCTTGTTCATAGATTTTACTTTCAGCTATTCTTTTGTTGTTTACTGTTGTGTATTGCAATCCGTTATTCATGCTAATATTGGCATAGGCATTCCATTTTTGCCATTTGGCATTCAATGAAACAGAAGCATTCTCCCTTGCATGCGTACTTTGGGTAAAGGAACCTGACAAACTTCCATTGATCCCCTTTACCATACTTTTTTTCAATTTAATATTGATGATTCCTGCATTGCCGGCTGCATCATATTTAGCTGAGGGATTTCTGATCAATTCAATATCACGGATATTGTCTGATTCTATGCTTTTTAAGATTTGTGCAAGATCTGTTCCATCTAATTGCGTATTTCTTCCATCAATAAGTACTGTTATACCTGTTTTACCACCCATTTGAATATTTTCATTGGGATCAACGACCACACCAGGCGCCGATCTCAACACTTCCCAGGCATTTTCGCCTGTGCTGGCAGGGCGGTTATCCATATTCAAAACAGTTTTGTCAGGAAAATTTTGAATAAATGGTTTTCTGGAAAAGACCGTTACTGAATCTGTTTTTTTAGCCAGTAAGGTATCTGTCTCATTTACAGATTGAGCCATGATAACTGTATGAAAGCATAAAAAACAAAAGAGGAATAATGATTTCATTTGACTGATTTAGGGCTGCAAAATGCCCCGATACAGCGCCTGCTCCGCCTCAAATCATTATTTGATACATGGCTATTAGGTATCAAATTATTTTCTCAGAATTTGATACATTTAATTAAATCTAATTAATTGACAATCAAATATTTATAAAATCTTTGGGATTTTTACCCGTTACCTTTTTAAAGGCCCGGTTAAAAGTTGCTTTTGAATTAAAACCTGCTTCGTAGGCAATACTCATGATGGTTAAGTGCGAAAAGGCAGGGTTTTGCAATTTTTCTTTTACATCTGCAACTCTGTAAAAATTTACAAAGTCATTAAAATTCATTTGAAAAGTCTGGTTGATCACTTTTGATAGAAAGGATGCATTGGTCTCCAATTCCCTGGCTAGGTCTGTTAGGGTAAGTTCTGGTTCTGTATATCGCTTTTGGTTTACCACACAATTAAAGACCTTTTCTTTCCATTCGGGAAAAAGCTGAGGGTTCACTGGTTTGGCTACAAGATCAGCACTTACTTCTTCGTAAACTATATCTTCTGTATCAGTCTCTTTTAAATCCGGTGCACCCAATAAAGCAGGCATACGGTATTTTAAAAAATCGAGTTGAAAACTTACCCTTGTTTCAATGGAATTGGTGTACCCTGTTATGGCTATATAATAAAATAGAATGGCAAAAATGAGGTAATACCACCAGGCGCCCCTGGTATCCCCTGCCAGTTGAAACAAATCGAGAAGGTTAAATACCAGTGTTGACAAAAAGTACAGGAAACAGGCGATAAGAAAATTGTTCACCCATTGAAATGTTAATGCATCAGCAAAAGAAAATTCTTCTACAATAAATTTTCGATAACGCTTATAATACTGCAAACATAAAAGTAGGTAAGCCAATAAACTGATGAGTCCGGCAGCAATATACCATGTTTGAAAATCCGGGTCATTGGCCCCGTCCATCAAATAATAATCTTTCACAATGAGCAAATCAGTGGTTGCCACTATAATATTCCACAAGATATAAAGTGCTGCAGGTAAAAGATGTAACCAATCCTTTTTCAGAAATCGGAATCCGGGATTCAATAAGCTTTGCAGATAAAAATAGATCACCGGCCCCATGAGCAGTGTATGCTGCAAAGGCATATAAAACATAAAGTTCCGGCAGCTCATACATTCTTTCCCATTATACCAACCAGCATAGCCCAGCATCCAAGGACAGATATACAAAATACATAGTATCAGAAAAAAACCCAGCCATTTATCACTCATGCGTTCCTGCCTGATCCCTTTTCTAAATAACAGGAAAGCATAGACCAGTCCATGAACAAAAAATATCAATAACAATCCGCTGAACCGGTTAAAATTGAACTGCATAGTCAATAATAAATAGAAAAAAATAAATAGCTAAAGCCAATATAACATAGAATCGCCGGAAATGTTCTTAAACAATCCGGCGATTCAGGTATTGCCCTATTTATTTCAGCTGTTTCAGGATCTCTTCGATCGCTCTGTCTAATTGCGGGTCTATTTTGTTAACCCTGTCCTCAAAATTCATCCCTACATAAATATCAGGTTCCACTCCTGTCATTTCCAGATCCTTGCCATCTAATGTATAACAACCCCAACTAGGCAATCTTACAAAAGAACCATCAACCAATCCGGTACCAGAAGTAAAGATGATCCAACGGTAAGTGCCTGTTCCTATGATCTTTCCCAGCTTCAAGGCTTTGAAGCCCTGTGCTGTCATTTCTGCATCACTCAATGATTGTTCGTTTGTAAGCAAAATGATGGGCTTATCTGCCGGACCAAAATTTGATTGAGGCGCCAATTTACCTTCTCTGTATTTCCACTTGAGGTAGCTACGTTGACTTAAAAATTTCAAAACTTCATCGTGTACATTTCCGCCTGTATTATAGCGAAGGTCTAAGATCATGGCATCCTTGCTATAGAAATCCTGCGTCATATCTATCAGGAATTTTTCTAATTCTCCTGTGCCCATATTCTTCATACAATGGTAAGCGATACGGTTCTTGCTTTTTTCATCCACTCGCTTCTGATTTGTATTGATCCATTCATCGTATAAATTTTGAGAGATGGATGGTTGAGGATGCAGTTTTGCTTCTATTGTTTTTCCATTGCGGTTGAAAGTGAGTGAGATCTCCTTATCGATGGAAGGTTTACTGAAATAGAAATTTCTGTCTTTTACTATATCAACAACATCATCATTCACTTTGGTTAACAGATCTCCGGGCTGAATATCGATAGACTTTTTATCTGCATTGGTTTGCTTGATCACGTACTTTACTTTATACGGTTCCTTGTTTTCAAAAACGATACCGGTTTCCATGGTTCGGTTTGAAAGATTCACATTCTCTTCCTCTCCAAAAGAAGAAAATCCCTGGTGCGAAGAATTCAGTTCACCCAACATATCACTTAAAAGAACACGTAGATCAGAACGATTATTCAGCTTAGGTATATAAACTTCGTATTTCTTTTTAGTAGCCAACCAATCAATTCCATGAAATTTTTCATCATAATAGTTCTGTTCTACTTGTGCCCAGGCTTCTTCAAAAACCTGTGCAAATTCAGCGGCATTGTTCCTTCTAAATGTATAGCTGATAGCTACAGGATCTACTTTATTGGCATCCATGTTCAACTTATAGATTCCACCATTGAACAGCACCATTGATTTATCTGTAGCTTCTGCAAAATCTACGCCACGGCTATCTGCACCGATGATCCTTTCTGTTTTAGTCATTTCGAAGGGTTCTAAGGTAGATTTCCAAAACCCGGATCTTCCTTCTGCATGATTACTGGTGAATAGTACAAAAGTTTTTTCTCCTTTTTGGGTTACAGCCACCAGACTCTGTGATCCGAAAAAAGGACCTACTTGTTGCAACCTTTCCATAATATCTTTAGCATCCACCACAATTGGAACCATAACTGGTTCTTTCTTACTGGTATCCTTTTCCTTTTTTTCTGTTTTAAACAACTCATTGTATTTGTCACTACGATAAGGATCATCAATCTTTTCTAAAGGCATCCGGAAAATATGAGGATCCTTCATGCCAAAAGGATAAGCCGGAGTTGTTCGAGAGGTAACAAAATAAATGTACTTGCCATCAGGTGACCAGATCGGGTTGTCTTCCGTTACACCAGTATTGGTAAGGTTGATGGTCTTATTGTCTTTGAT
Source organism: Chitinophaga pinensis (assembly GCA_943371675.1). Lineage (GTDB taxonomy): Bacteria > Bacteroidota > Bacteroidia > Chitinophagales > Chitinophagaceae > Sediminibacterium > Sediminibacterium pinensis_I. Next base: position 54,545 of record CALRVT010000002.1, read on the forward strand.
ATGGTGTATAAAAATGTCTGACTCAAAGTTTCGGAATGCTGTGAATACCAGATATTCTTCATTGGGAGAGAATCCCGCAGTATTCCTACCCAATGCCCATAACTCCTCCTTCGTAATTAATGTATTCACCATTGTTTTAAGATCCAATAAACGCACTTCATCTCTTCCACTGATATATACTGCTTTTGTTCTAGTTTTACTAAGTGTAAGTGATACATTATCCTTTTTATCGGATGTAATCTGTTTAATAGGGGAACTTCCATCTGCAGCTACTGTATACAGATTTGCATATCCATCAATAGTTTGATTAAAGAGTAAAGTCTTATTATCACTCATCCATTTTACTTCTGCTGCTTTTTCTGTGTTGTGTTTGTTGATCTGACGAATAAATTTTCCTTCCACATCACTCACAAATAATTCACCTCTGGATGTAAAAGCTAGTTTTTTACCATCAGGCGAAACATCTAAATTGGTAATATTACGCGTGAGTTCATAATCCTTATCAGCAGGCAGTATATTATTTCTAATTAAATTGATATTGAGTTTTTCGGATCGCTTAGATGCAACATCATATAACCATAACTGATAATCCTTCTCAAAAACCACTTTACCTCCATTGGCATTTACAATAGGTGTTTTGATGGATGTATTGAATTTAGTAAGACCTATTTTTTTCCCGTTTTCAATAGTATAGAGATTATACTCACCATTTAATTCATCAGAAATAAAATACAGATGTCCGGCTTTATCTAATGATACAGCAAAGTCCTTCCCTTCCCAATCGGTTAACTTTTTATAGTTTTTTGTTTTGGTATTATAATACTGAATATCCGGATTGAATGGTCCCTTATATCTTTTACGTGCTACCTGGTTACTGCTTTCCCATGTATCGTTAAAATAGATATCCCCTGTTTTAGGGTGTTCAAATAAACCATGATCATACAGAAAAAAATGATCCCCGAATAAACGCTCAGGTGTTCCTCCTTTCAATGATACTGTAAATCCTGACTGCTGCCCCATTCGATTAGAAGTGAAATAAATTTTTTCACTATCCCAACTCCAGCTATTTACCTCATCTGTAGCACTATGATAAGTAAGTTGTTTGATTTCTCCACCAGCCATAGGCATTATATATACATCGGCATTACCCATTTGTCTGCCCGTAAATGCCAGCCATTTACCATCGGGAGAAATACGCGCATTGCTTTCGTAACCCTGCATGGCAGTAAGACGCACGGCCTCTCCATTGTTAACTGCTGATTTCCAAAGATCACCTTCAAAACTAAAAACAACGGTTTGTCCGTCTGGCGTTAAGCAGGGATTAGATAAAAAATAAGGTTCAGGATTTTGTGCTTCAGCGCTCTGTATTAGCCAGCAACTCATAGCCAGCAGGAATAATTTTCTCATGCAGTTTTGTTTTGTTAGCTAACAAGATAACAAAACAAGGTTGTAAAAAAAAGGGAGATATATAAACGGTTTAATAAGCTTTTGGAAAGTTTACACTTTCCAAAAGCTTTCAAAGAAATTATTGAAAATTGGCTTGTTTGGTACCTCTTCTGTCAATCACCAATTTTTTGGTCTTTACAGAAGGCAAGACCTGTTTGATCGCATTCAGTTCTAATACCTGAATGCTATCTGCAGATTTCAATGTTTTAATTTCTGCCTGCAATGATTTGATGTGCTTTTCCATCATATCCATTTTTATTTTCAGGGTATGTTGGGCAGAATCCAGGTGGGTGTTGGTTCTGGCAGCATTCGCAAAAAAAACAAACAGCAATAAACAAATAAGGGTAAATGATTTTTTCATATACGGAGTTTTAGTTTGCAAAATCCTAACTAACAAACCGTATGTTCAAGGGTTTCATTTCTTAACTTTTTCATTTCTTAAGAAATGATATTAGATAACCAGGTTGATCATCTTCCCTTTTACAAAAATGAATTTCTTTAATGGTTTCCCTTCCATCCATTTTTGCACCAGTTCGTTAGCCATTGCAATTTCCTGAACCTGATCGGCACTTGCATCTAAAGCAATGTTAATATTTGTACGAACTTTCCCATTGATGCTAACAGGATAATCTTTGGAAGATTCCACCGTATATTTTTCTTCATATGAAGGAAATACTGCATCTAAAACAGAATTCTCATTTCCTAAGGCTTTCCAGAGCTCTTCACTGATATGGGGTGCATAAGGCGTAAGCATTACCAGTAAGGGTTCCAGCACTTCTTTTTTGGTACATTTCAATTCAGCCAGATCGTTTACACAGATCATGAATGTACTTACGGCTGTATTAAAACTGTAACGTTCCGTATCATCTTCTATTTTTTTGATGCAACAATGCAATACTTTTAATTCTTCTGCACTAGCTTTTGCTTCCTGCCACACTTTGCCTTTGGTTTCATCAAAAAATAATCTCCATAATTTTTTCAGAAAACGGTGAACCCCTTCAATACCCTTGGTATCCCAGGGTTTACTTTGGTCAACCGGACCCAGGAACATTTCATACATACGGAAAGTATCGGCACCAAATTTATTGACCAGTTCATCGGGGTTAACAGTGTTGAATTTTGATTTGGACATTTTTTCAACCTCTGCAACACAAATATATTTACCCTCTTCTAAAACAAATTCTGCATTCGCATACTCGCCATTTCGCCATTTCAAAAACCAATTGATATCAAGCTCATAGCCATCAACAAAATTTACATCTACTCTGATGGGATCAAATTCCTTTCCTTCAAAAGCAGCAGTATGCAAGAGTCCGGAAGAAACAAAAGTTTGTGTGCCATTTATCCGATAAACAAACCTCGAACTTCCCTGTATCATCCCCTGATTCAACAATTTTCTGAATGGTTCATCAAAACCAATATGTCCCAGATCATACAGCGCTTTGGTCCACATTCTGCTATACAATAAATGACCTACCGCGTGTTCTGTTCCGCCAATATATAAATCAACCTGGTTCCAGTAATCGCTCACTTTTCTATCACAAAAACTGACTGTATTATGCGGATCCATGTAACGTAGAAAATACCAGCTACTTCCGGCATAACCTGGCATGGTATTGGTTTCCAGCTCTTGCGCTACCCATTCCGGAATATTGGCGAGAGGGCCTTCTCCTTCCGGACCGGGACTATAAGATTCAACTTCGGGTAATAGTAAGGGCAATTCATTTTCTGTTAAAGGAATAGCAACCCCGTTTTTCCATTGAACTGGAAAGGGCTCTCCCCAATAGCGTTGTCTGCTGAAAGCCGCATCGCGCATTTTAAAGTTTACTTTCTTTTTGCCGATACCCATTTCTTCCAGCTTTTCATTCACGATGCTTATCGCATCACGCATCACCACCCCATTAAGAAAATCACTATTTTCTAATTTGGCATCTTTGGTTGGATTGGCATCTACGCCATTATAGAAATCACCAATAATATTGGTGATAGAAATATTAAAATGTTTGGCAAATTTATGATCCCTTTCATCTCCACAGGGTACGCCCATGATAGCACCGGTACCATAACCAGCCAAAACGTATTCAGAGATCCAGATAGGAATCTGTTTACCGTTAAATGGATTAACTGCATAAGCACCAGTAAAACAGCCACTGATTTTTTTCTCTGCCTGTCTTTCTCTATCACTTCTGCTTTTTACATAAGAGATATAGGCTTCCACTGCCTCCTGTTGATCAGCAGTTGTGATCTCTGATATCAAAGCATGTTCCGGCGCAATTACCATAAAGTCAACACCAAAAATGGTATCCGGTCGGGTGGTATATACTACCAGGCCCTGAGAAATTGTGGCAGAGCCATGAACAATATCAAAAGCAATTTCAGCACCATATGATTTTCCGATCCAGTTGGTTTGCATTTCTTTCATCGCATCACTGAACTCGATGGTTTCCAATCCTTCCAATAAACGATCGGCATATTCTGTAATGCGCAGATACCATTGGCGTAATTTCTTTTTAACAACGGGGTGGCCACCTCTTTCACTAACACCGTTCACTACTTCATCATTGGCCAATACCGTACCCAAAGCTTCGCACCAGTTAACTTCACCATAACCACAAAAAGCCAGTCGGTATTGCATGAGGATATCCTGCTTTTCCTTGTCTGTAAAAGCTTTCCAAGCATCAGCGGTAAAGTGGAGAGTGCTATCGGCGGGACATTCATGACCCTGATTTCCTTCCAGCTCAAATGCATTGATCAATGCAGTTATTGGTGTTGCTTTTTTGGTTGCACGATTAAAAAAGCTGTTGAATAATTGCAGAAAGATCCACTGTGTCCATTTATAATAGCCAGGTTCACAGGTTCTCACTTCCCTGTCCCAATCGTAAGAGAAACCTATATTATCCAGTTGCTTCCTAAAATTATCGATATTCTGTGCGGTGCTGGTAGCGGGGTGTACGCCATGTTCAATAGCATATTGTTCTGCAGGCAAACCAAATGCATCATATCCCATAGGGTGTAATACATTGAAGCCTTTCAATCTTTTAAAACGACTATAAATATCAGAAGCAATATAGCCAAGTGGGTGTCCAACATGTAATCCTGCACCACTTGGATAAGGAAACATATCCAATACATAAAACTTTGGCTTGCTGCTTTCATTACTTACCTGGTAAGCACCCGCGTTTCTCCATTGTGCCTGCCATTTTGCTTCTATTTCCCTGAAATTATATTCCATATACCAAGCCCATTAGGGACTTCCTTTTTATGATGATTAATTTTATACAGACTATTGAACCTGAATTTTAGATGCAGCTTTTTAATCGGGATTTTTCCCTATTCGGTTAACTCTAACATTCCTTTAACCCAACAAGCCACTGAATGCCCTAATTTCAATCGGAAATTACCCATCAGAACGGTTGCAAATGTAAGTGATTAGGCTCCAAAACCGTACATTTGCGCAGGGTCAATTCCTATTGAACTGAGTATAGAAGTAGGAATGTTCCTTTTTGAACGCATTAAAATGAATTTGCATGTCAATAATCGGTAAAGGATCCATGAAACGCAGTAAGCCAAATTACCTGTATAGTATCATAGGTGTAAGTTTGGTTTTATTGATCATGGGTATCATGGGATGGTTTTTTCTGAATATCAATTCAGTAGGAAATGCATTCAAAGAAGATATCCGGATGAGCGCTTATTTACGCACTTTGAATAAAGACACCATCGGTCAAATTCAGCAATTCATTGCGAAGCAGCCTTTTGCCAAGAATGTGACTTATGTTGACAAGAAAACAGCTAAAGAAATTTGGAATAAGGAAAACAACGAAGAATGGGCCACCATTTTAGATGTGAACCCTTTGCCTGAGAGCATTGATTTTTATGCAAAAGCCAATTATGTAAACAGTGATAGTTTAACAAAACTGACCACTATCTTAATGGCAGAATATGGGGATCAGATAACAGATATTCAGTACCCAAAAAGTTTGGTTAGTAATTTAAATGAAAGGGCTTCTAAAATTGGCTTGATATTTTTGGTGGTAGCCATCATACTTTGCTTGATCGTTACTTTCAGCATAGACAATACCATTCGATTGGCCATGTTTAGTAACCGTTTCCTGATCAAAACCATGCAGATGGTGGGTGCCACTCGTGGATTTATTGCAAAGCCCCTGAATATTAGGGCATTGATCAATGGACTTATCAGTTCAGGTATAGCTATCGTTTTATTATTCACCATCATTGGCTGGGCAGAAAGCCAGTTTCCGCAATTAAAAACCATACGTGATACCCAATTGACCATTATACTTTTTGGTGGGTTAATGGTATTGGGTGTAGGTATCTCTGTGTATAGTACCCATAGAAGTGTATTGAAATACCTTAAAATGAAACTGGATGATCTGTACTGATCTGATAAAAAAATAATAAAAGAAAAAACAACCTTACAACTATCTATAAATTAAAAAAGCTAACATGAGTAATAACAACCAACAAGTAAATTCACCCCTTTTTACAAAAGAAAATTATACCTGGATGCTGATTGGCGGAGCGGTGATTGCATTAGGTTTATTACTGATGAGTGGCGGCAAGAGTGCGGACCCAAAAGTGTTTGACACCAATGAAGTTTATAGCACAACCAGGATTACCATTGCCCCGATACTGGTATTATTGGGACTTGCCATTGAGATTTTTGCAATTTTCAAAAAACCAAAAGCAGCCTAGTAATCAAGATAATTAAGGATTAATTTAAAAGCGGTTTTATACCGCTTTTTTTGTGCGGTACTGTATCTCCTATTAATCAAAAACTAACCAATCCCTTCCAGCTATTTTTCGTTCTTAACCATTATCTTTAATAACTGTTCCTGCATCAGGAAGCACAGTTTAATGCTTTGGACCAGGTATAACCAAACAAACTATTATGACGATTTTTGAAACGATTGTGATTGCAGTGGTGGAGGGCTTTACAGAATTCCTTCCGATATCTTCTACCGGACACATGATTATTGCCAGTTCTTTTTTGGGTATTTCAGCAGATCCATTTACAAAACTCTTCGAAGTGGCCATTCAATTTGGCGCCATCCTTTCTGTGATCGTGCTTTATTGGAAGAAATTTTTTCCTTTGAATAAGTTTAATTTTTATTTAAAGTTATTAGTGGCAGTGATACCCGCTTTAGCATTAGGCGCGGTATTTTCTGATAAAATAGATGACCTTCTCGAGAGTCCTCTAACGGTTTCTATCACCATGTTAGCAGGTGGTTTTGTTTTGCTTTTTATCGATTCTTTTTTTAAGGAACATACCGTTGAAAAAGAAGAAAATATCAGCTTATCCAAAGCTTTCATGATTGGTCTATGGCAATGTGTTGCCATGATACCAGGCGTAAGCAGAAGTGCAGCCAGTATTATTGGAGGTATGCAACAAAAACTAACCAGGAATCTCGCTGCCGAATTTTCTTTTTTCTTAGCCGTTCCCACTATGGCAGCTGCAACGGGTTATAAATTACTAAAAACTTGGAAGGACACACCCGAACTTTTGCAAAACAGGGATAACCTGATCGCATTGGGTATTGGAAATATTGTTGCATTTATTGTTGCATTACTGGCCATTAAATTTTTTATTGGATTCTTACAAAAACATGGGTTCAGACTATTTGGCTGGTATAGGGTAATTGTTGGTTCTGTATTGCTGGTATTGGTTCTTACCGGCTACCTGAAATAATCTATATAGTATTAGCTTGTCCGTATATTTTGTAACTTAATTACCAAACTATCAACTGCTATGAAGACAGCTTCCAAAAAAGTAATTAATGGCTGGGCCATGTACGATTGGGCCAATAGCGTTTATAACCTGGTAATCACTTCTACTATTTTTCCTGCATACTACGAAGCAGTTACAGGCGATAATGACCCGTCTACCTCTGTAGACACAGTTACCCTTTTTGGCAGGCAATTTGTAAATACATCCTTATACAATTATGCCATGGGTATCGCATTTTTGATCGTCGCTTTTATATCACCATTGCTTTCTTCCATAGCCGACTATAAAGGCAACAAGAAAAAATTCCTGCTTTTTTTCTGCACCATGGGCAGTATTGCCTGTAGTTCCATGTATTTTTTTGATAAACACAATCTTGCTTATGGTCTTATCTGCCTGATCATTGCCTGTATTGGGTTCTGGAGCAGTCTTGTTTTTTATAATTCCTACCTGCCAGAAATTGCCGCACCGGAAGACCAGGATAAAATAAGTGCCAAAGGATATGCCATGGGTTATACAGGTAGTGTGATACTACAACTAGTATGTTTTGTTTTTGTATTAAAGCCTGAATTATTTGGCATAGATACCGGTAAAGCCTCACAGCTATCCTTTTTATTGGTGGGAATCTGGTGGTGGGGATTTGGTCAATTGGCTTTAAGCCGTTTACCCAAAAGTATCCCAACAGAAAATAAGGGAGACAGGGGAAATGTTTTTACCAATGGCTACAAAGAACTGAATAAGGTTTGGCACCAACTAAAACATTTACCTGTTTTAAAAAGATTTCTGGCAGCTTTTTTCTTTTATAATATGGGCGTACAAACAGTAATGTTGGCCGCAACTCTTTATGGTAAAAGCGAATTAAATATCCCAACCACTAACCTCATTATCGCAATTTTGATCATTCAATTAGTGGCTATTCCTGGCGCTTTTCTAATAGCCAAACTATCCAATATAATCGGCAATTTCCGCGCATTAATGGTTACCGTTAGCTTTTGGATCATCCTCTGTGTAATTGGCTATTTATTACCCAGAGATGGCATATTTGAATTTTATGGATTGGCCGTTCTGGTAGGCTTTGTAATGGGAGGCATCCAGTCACTTAGCAGAAGCACTTATGCCAAACTGATGCCGGTTACCAAAGACACTACTTCCTTTTTTAGTTTTTATGATGTAACGGAAAAAATTGCTATTGTAATAGGTATGTTTAGTTTTGGCTACATCAATGAATATACAGGCTCACAAAGGGCTTCGGTATTAGCATTGGTGGTTTTCTTTGCGATTGGACTCATGCTATTAATTTATGCATCAGTAACCAAGCATAAAAAATCTGAAGTGATATAAAATGAAATTATACAGTATTCAAGCAGGTTATTTTAAACTAGACGGCGGTGCCATGTTTGGCGTTGTGCCAAAAAGTATATGGCATAAATTGAATCCAGCCGATGACAACAATATGTGTTCCTGGGCATTAAGGTGTTTACTGATTGAAGATGGCAATAGATTGATCCTGGTTGATACAGGCATGGGCACCAAGCAGGATCCTAAATTTTTTGGCCACTATTATTTACATGGTGATGATACATTAGATAAATCATTGGCAGCACATGGTTTTAGCAAAGAAGCTATTACTGATGTGTTTCTCACCCACCTGCATTTTGATCATTGCGGTGGCGCTATTGAAGTTAAGGGAGAAAACTATCTTCCCGCATTCCCCAATGCTGTTTATTGGAGTAATCAAGACCATTGGCAATGGGCCATCCATCCCAATGAAAGAGAGAAAGCTTCTTTTCTGAAAGAAAATATTTTACCCATTCAGGAAAGTGGTCAATTACAATTTATATCAGTTCCTGAAAAAGGATTATCTGCTAAAGTCCAGTTAAGCAGCAATCTTTTTACGGATAATATTAGTGTAAGGTTTGTAAATGGACATACCGATAAAATGATGCTGCCTCAAATACGCTATAAGAACAAGACGATCGTTTATATGGCCGACCTATTACCCTCAATTGGTCATATTCCACTTCCTTATGTAATGGCTTACGATATGTTTCCATTGACCACTTTAACGGAGAAAAAAACATTTTTACAGGAAGCTATTGATGAGGAATATATTCTCTTTTTTGAGCACGACCCCGTTCATGAATGTTGTACACTTCAATTAACTGAAAAAGGAATTCGATTGAAAGATAGCTTTCCATTATCAGCTATCATTTAGTCAATAAGGTTAATTCAACGTTTTCTTACAGTTTTAAAACGTGCAAAAAACGGTGTTTTCTTGCATAACAGAAGTAACAGTTATGTTATCTTGGACCTAGGAATTGTTAACCACAAAACCGAAATCCAATGTCCAAAAACCAAATCGCCTGCTGCCCGGGATGTGGCTGCCGTATCCCCTTTGCCCAATTTGTTCAACTGAATAATTATTCGGCTACCAATTGTATCTCCTGTAAAACAAGGATTGAAATTGCTAACAGAACTGATAATGCAGTAATAGCAGGACTTTCAGGCTGCTTATCCGCTGCTGTTATTATTCTCGGCACTTATTTAGGTGAAAAAATCTTCCAGTCTATCTGGTTAGGCTTTTTTGCAGGAATAGCGTTGGCCATCCTCGTGATCATTGGATTCTGCAGTTATGCGTACCGGCATAGCAGGCTCAATAGAATGTACAGCCATTAACAATCAATTCAAATTAAGGAGGGAGCTTAGTGGATATCGTAGGTTTTTATATTGCATCATATCTACTTTAACGCTTCCTACTACAATTGGGCTTTCAATTCTTAATGGAATATGGTTGGCATCATCACTTACCCAAACTGTCATCTTTTCACCACCTTCAAACATAGTTCCCTTTACCAGTAAGGGTTTGAACTTGATCGTTTTGAATTTCCCATACTTGGTTTTGATCACTTCTTTACCCAGGTATTTGATATATAAGGGAAAGGTTTCATTATCTAAAAACATTGTAAATGGAATCTTGTCATCCGTTTTGTATTTATTGAAGTCGATATTTCTCGCATAATAAATAGAACTTAACACATCCTGTATACAATTGGGCACTTTGAAAACACCATTGGTGGTAATCGCCGTATTCGTGCTTTTATTAAAAGTAACATTCTCGTATTTCTTGAAGCCTCCTTCCTCTATATTTCTGATAAATTTCAAAGGCTGCATGGTAGCTGTATCAATAAATGATTCGTATCTATCACGCACTTTAAAAATCCAATCGTAGCTTGGGTTTGAGCTACCTGTACCAACAACATGATGCACGGGCCGGTTATTCACCTGATCTAACTTAATGGAGAAATTAGAAGTACCTGCATTGATATATAAACCAATAACATTATAAAACACATTGTAGCTGATACTCTCCCCATCCTGAAATGCCAGATTTCGGATACCACAAAAATCATCTACGGCGGAAAGGGACTGCCCGCCTAACAACAACATAAAAAGCAACAATATTTTTTTCACTTTCCCTTTATTTATTTCTGAATAATCTGATACCCAAAATTAACACACTCCCGGCAATTGCAGGGATAATCAAATTGATGATCCAGATACCGCCGGCGGTTGCAACAATTCCAAGGGTATTGGAACTAAGTAATCCAAATAGTTGTACACTCACCTTTCCCCTGAAACCCAGTTCTGCCAAAGTAATGGTAGGCACGATGGCCAGGATCAAAAACAGTACACATACGATAGAAGATGCATCCATCCAGTTCATGTCTACATTGAACACCTGAAACAATAATACATATTGCCAAACAAATACAAGGTACCGACTAAAAGCAAGGACCAAAATTCTTGTTAATTCTTTCCAATGGAAGTCTTCCAGCTTTTGCACAAAAAACTTATGCTTTGCCACAAAAGGGATTTTCTCCAATAAATTGGTCAACCAAGATAAACGAAAAAAGACCATTATTAAAACAAGCGTTCCTACTGTAATCGTTGCTATCAGTGCATCTAGCCATATAATATTCAGTCCCTCAACCGGATGTAGTTTGTCTAAAATTTGGTAGCGCAGGTAAAAAAGTCCCAAAAGGCCAAAGAATAATGTAACGATGATCTGACTAATAGTACCTACTACAGATAATATGATCCCCCTGATCCGATTGCCTTCCTGCAAAAAAATGGCTCTTCCAGCTGATTCTCCTATACGGTTAAGCGAATTAAAAGCCAGAGCTAATCCGGTTAGTACAGCCCTGTAAGCCCTCCAGTAGCTTACCTTTTCCACAGGATTTACCAGTATCTGCCATTTTCTGGCTTCAATACCCCAGTTTAATAACATTAATAGTAATACAACAATTAATTTTACTAGTTGCGGTCCGGTAAAAGCTGATCTAAATAAATCCCATGACTGGTGTATATCCGTCTGATTTTGTATCTGCTGATAGATAGAATAGGAAAGCCAGACAAATAAAATGGGTCCAACAAAATAATTAAGAAATATTTTCAGTTGCTTATTCAGGTAATTGGGATTAGCAGCTGCAAAGAACGGTGATACCTGTGATATTGAGAAACAGGAATCGCGCTTGCATCTGAGATACATTCCTGCAAACAACGTATTTTCACCAGCGCATGAAAAAGGAAGAGATCATTTTGGGTATAGACCCGGGCACCCGGTTAATGGGGTATGCATTATTACGTATACACAATGGTCAGCCACAGGTAATCTTGATGGATGTATTAAAACTTGCCCAGGAAAAAGATATCTATGCCCGACTAAATATGATCCATTCCAAGGTTTGTGAACTGATCAAATTATACAGGCCCTCTACTTTTGCTATTGAAGCCCCTTTTTTTGGAAAAAATGTGCAAAGTATGCTCAAACTGGGCAGGGCACAGGGTGTGGCCATTGCAGCGGCTATGCAGGCCGGGATCCTGGTTACAGAATATTCGCCTAAAAAAGTGAAGCAATCCATCACTGGCAATGGTAATGCCGATAAAGACCAGGTTTGGAAAATGTTGCAAAGAACCCTCAACATAGAAGAAAAACCCCAATACTTTGATGCAACGGATGCTTTGGGTGTGGCGCTTTGTCACCATTACCAAACAAGTTCCCTGATAGGCAAGGTTGAAAAAGGATTAAAGGGATGGGATGATTTTATTGCAAAGAACCCAACGAGGGTAAAAAAATGATTGGCTATTTATAACAGCAATAGTTACAAACCATTGCCCAACTAAAGAAGGGATAGAATTCTCTCCTGAATCTCTTTGAGTTCACTCTCTGATAAAGATAATTTTGTACGATTGAAATTCATGTCATCCGCAGTGTTAATTGGTACCAGATGAAGATGCGCATGTGGCACTTCCAAACCCATCACACTAATACCACATCTGTTGCAGGGGAAAGCAGTTTCAATAGCTTTTGCTATGGGTTTAGAGAATAAAAGCGCCTGAGAAAGATAGGTATCAGAAAGATCAAACAACTTATCTATTTCCGTTTTAGGAACTACCAACACATGGCCTTTCACCAATGGAAAAATATCCAGGAAAGCATAGAAAAATTCATTCTCAGCAATCTTATAAGATGGTATATCGCCAGCAATGATTTTGGAAAAAATTGTCATATCATGAACCATTAGATGGTGATCTCTTCCACCTTAAATTTCAATATACCATTAGGGGTTTGAATTTCTGCTACTTCACCAATTACCTTCCCCATTAACCCTTTGCCTATGGGTGAGCCGGCTGAGATTTTTCCTATTTTCAGATCGGCTTCTTTTTCACCTACAATCTGATAAGTAACTGTTTTCTTGGTTGCCATATTGGTGATGGTAACTTTTGTAAGTATGGTTACTTTACTAGTATCTATAGAGCTTGTATCTACAATCTTGGCATTGGCAATATGTCCTTCCAGTTGTTTGATCCTGGCTTCCAACATTCCTTGGGCTTCCTTAGCGGCATCGTATTCAGCATTTTCTTTCAAATCACCTTTTTCACGTGCTTCCGCAATGGCTCTGGAAGAAGCGGGACGATCAATAGCCTTCATTCTATGGAGCTCTTCACGCATTTTCTCAAAGGTCTCTTTTGTTACGTACATATTAGCATCACTCATAATCCAACCTGTTTAAAAGAGTCAAAAAAAATACAACGCCACATTTGATTGCAGCGTTGCAGGCGTCAAAAATACGGAATACATCTAAAATATAACTAGGAAATACCTAGTTTTTCGAGTAGCACCTTGGCCATAAGGTAAAATGCTTCCTGGCTATAACCGGCTATATGTGGCGTAATGATCACATTTGAGCGACTTAAAAGCTGATCAAGTTCCGCTTTTTCCTGAGGGGAATAGGTTTCCAGTTTTTCATTCTCCAATACATCCAAACCTGCACCTTTAATGATCCCTTTTTCCAGGGCTCTGAGGAGCGATCCGGTATGGGTAACTTTTCCGCGACTGGTATTGATGAAATAAGGTTTATTGACTAACGAATCAAAAAAAGCATCATTGGCAAGGTAATGGGTTGCAGCTGTTAAAGGCAGGTGCAGACTGATCACATCTGCATATCGGGCAATCTGCTCAATACTTGCTTCCCGGATATAATCTTTGGCAAATCCTGCTTTGTATGTGTCATTGGCAAGAACCGTAACATCGAAGGATGCAAGTAATTTGGCAAAAGCACTACCCGTATTGCCAAATCCGATGATGCCAACCGTTTTGCCTGTTAACTCATCGCCTTTATTGGCATCGCGGATCCATTTACCTTCTTTAATTTCTGCATAGCTGCTATTGATCCTGTTCATCAGGTTCAGTAACAAACCCAATGCATGTTCCGCTACAGCATTGCGATTGCCTTCAGGACTGCTAACACACTTGATTCCTTTTGTAGCAGCATAGGCAGTATCAATCAATTCCATACCACTGCCTAACCTGCCGATCCATTTAAGCATAGGAGCTTTATCAATCAATTGCTTGTCGATAGTTAGTTTAGTGGTAACAAAAAGTCCGGTAATATCACCTATCATCTCACTAAGCTCTTCATAAGTGATGGAAGGATGCTGAATTACCTGATAGCCACTCTCCTCCAGTTTTTGGGGAAGAAATTCATGTACTTTGGAGCTGATGATTATTTTTGGTTTCACTATTAAATTTTTGGAAGGGGTATTTGTATCAATCAGTAATTACCTCATTTTGAAAGTAAGTGCAGCAAATTGCTCTATACTGAGTTGTTCTGCCCTTTTATTAAATATTTCATCCTCTAAAACAGATTCTTCAAACTGACCTTTAACAGCATTGCGGAGCATTTTTCTCCTTTGGTTAAAAGCGGCTTTTACCAGCACAAATAGATCTCTTTCACTTTTTATAGGTACAGGAGATTCTTTTCTTTTTAACCTGATCACCCCGCTCATTACATTGGGTGGTGGATTAAAACTTTCCGGTGGCACATCAAATAAATATTCCACCTCATAAAAGGCTTGAACTAAAACACTCAGAATACCGTAAACCTTAGTTCCTGGCTTTGATACGATCCTTTGTGCTACCTCTTTTTGAAACATACCAATCATCAAAGGCACTTTTTCTCTCCACTCTAATACCTTAAACAATATTTGTGAGGAAATGTTGTAGGGAAAATTACCCACAACTGTAAAATCAACATCAAAGGGGGCATCGATATCCAAAATACTCTTGTGTATGATCTTGCCAATGATGGCTGGATAGGTTTTTTCCAGATACACCACTTTTTCATCATCCAATTCTACGGCTTTAAAACTGATATCTGGCAGCAATAGCAGGTATTTGGTAAGGGCACCACCACCAGGACCAACTTCTACCAAATGACTAAAAGCATTATCCTGTAAGGCTTCCACAATACTTTTCGAGATGTTTTCATCCTTCAAAAAGTGCTGTCCCAGTGATTTTTTTAATGTGTACTGCATTGTAGCAAAAATACAGGAAAGTACCGAGGGGTTGAATGGTGCGTGTTTACTTCGTTAATATGCTTATTTTTACCATCTAAATAGCTGAAATGAGTAACGAATTGCAAAAGCCTGCCATAGGTTTTACTTGTGGTGATTTGAACGGAATAGGAATTGAACTGATCATCAAAACACTTTCTGACCATCGTTTACTGGATTTCTGCACGCCGGTTGTTTTTGCCAGCAACAAATGCCTGAATTTCTACCGCAAGGCACTGCCCGATTATAATTTCAATTATGCCAATACAAGGGAATTGAATCGACTAAATCCCAAACAGGTAAATGTGGTGAATTGCTGGGAAGAAGAAGTAGCCATTACACCCGGACAATTAACAGAAATTGGGGGTAAATACGCATTGATCTCCTTACAGCAGGCTACCCGTGCATTAAAAGACGGACATATTCAGGCCCTGGTAACTGCACCTATACACAAGAAGAATATTCAATCAACAGAATTTGATTATAGTGGTCATACCCCCTATTTTAAAGCTTTTTTTAGTGTACCTGATGTTGTGATGTTCATGGTTGCAGAAAATATGCGGATCGGGCTGGTAACAGAACATGTGCCCCTGGCAGAAGTAGGTAAGCATATCACCAAAGAGAATATTATCAGTAAACTGAAAATAATCAACAGTAGTCTGCAAAAAGATTTTGGTATTGATAAACCAAGGATCGCCGTATTGGGATTGAATCCGCATGCAGGTGATGAAGGTTTGATTGGGAATGAAGAAGAAACCATCATCAAACCAGCTATCAAAGAAGCAAAACACCAGATGATGGTTTTTGGACCTTATAGTGCTGATGCATTTTTTGCACGTGGACAATTTGAAAAATTTGATGCTGTTTTGGCTATGTACCATGACCAGGGATTGATTCCTTTTAAGTCGCTTGCATCAGGCGAAGGTGTTAATTATACCGCAGGTTTACCTGTAATACGTACAAGCCCGGATCATGGAACGGCATTTGATATTGCGGGTAAAGCAAAAGCAGACAATAGTTCCTTTCTAGCTGCAGCATTTGAATGTGTTGACATCATCAACAAACGGTTTGGCTATGCAGACATGCGCAGAAATCCATTGAAGAAGATCAGTGCCCGTTTAATTGCCAATGCAGTTGATGAAAGAATAGAAGAAAACGAAGGTTAATGAATACTACCCTACACCATCTATCCAATGAATTTCTGGAAGTGCGCATTGCAGCGCTTGGAGCAGAATTACAAAATATAATTCTTAAAGAGAATGGGCTTGACTATATGTGGAGTGGCGATCCTGCCTACTGGGCTAAAAAAAGTCCGGTACTATTTCCTATTGTTGGTGGTTTAAAAGACAGCAACTATTCATTTGAAGGGAAGTCTTATTCTTTGAACCGTCATGGTTTTGCAAGAGAAAGCCTGTTTGAAGTTTCAGCAAAAACCAATAACAGTATCAGCTTTCTATTACAATCGGATGAAACAACACTTGCTGTTTATCCTTTTCATTTTCAATTTTTTGTTACTTATACATTGGTGCAACAAACCCTAGAAGTAAGTTACCTGGTAAAAAATACAGGGGATCAAAACATGTATTTTTCAGTAGGTGCTCATCCGGCATTTGCAGTACCCTTAAGCCCAAACACTACTTATACCGATTATTACTTGCATTTTTCCAAACAGGAAGAAAGCGGGCGCTGGCCATTATCTCCGGAAGGTTTGATCAAATCAACCCCAGAGAAAATGTTGGATGGCACTGATCAATTACCACTAACAAAAGAATTATTTTATGGTGATGCACTGGTTTTTAAAGACCTGCGATCCACCAGCATCTCCATCAGGTCTGATAAGACCCCACACGGTTTAACTGTAAATTATGAAGGATTCCCTTATATGGGTATCTGGGCTTTTAAGCAGGCAAATTTTGTTTGTATAGAACCCTGGTGTGGTATTGCAGATAGCGAAAATACAAACGGACAGTTAATAGATAAGGAAGGCATTAATAAGCTTTCTCCTCAAGAAAGTTTCCAGCGCTCATGGTTTGTGGAAGTATTTTAAAAAAGATCTTCCAAGTATACCTTCTTCTTAATAGAAAAGTCTTTCCATTATTTAAACACTGCATCATTAATCCCCTTGTTAACTGCATAATTGGTATAGGTAATTTCTACCCTTCCCTTTTTGTTCTTCATTTTTTGCGCTTCTGATATGGGTTTTGCTTCATCTTCAAATTCGAGGGTAATACCTTTGGGCAATTTATAATCTTTGGTATTAAAACTGAAGACCACTTTATCCGGAAGTCCATATTTTGCAAACTGCCCATAACTCATCTGAATATCATAAGTGCCATTCTCTTTGGTGGTAGTAACCATTTTCATGACCAATAGATTGGGTTCATCAATGTACATAGTAGTTAATACAATATCATTGTTCTCATTGGAAGGAAGCAATTTTACCACTTTCGTATTCACCCCGCCTACCAATGCTTCTCCTGCAGCCAGTGCCACAAAGTCGGTAGTGGCAAATACGGTGTTCATATTTACGGTAACCCCACCTTTAGGCAAAAGAGAAATTCCACCATCTTTCTTCAATTTAAACAGGTTAGGCTTTTTAAAATACACGTGCACTTTTCCAATAGGCGCTTTAATAAAAGACACATCTGTCTTCATTTTACCTTCTGCCTCATAATCTTTTACCAGGTCAAGCTTGGCCTTCACTTTCATTACCAATGCAGTCATATCCTGCCCTTCAGCATCCATCCAAAAGAAAACAGCAACTAGTATCAACAAATATTTTTTCATGTAATGCTTAATTTTATGAGCAGTTTACTACCCTAACTCAGTATGTCTTTCTTTTTAAAGATCACTACGGAAGCTGTTAAAAAACCTATGATATGCACAAATAGTACCAAAGCAGATTGCCAGATTCTTCCCGGATTTTGAATACTACCTACAATGGCTTCATTGGCATCGTTCACTTTGATATCAAAAAATTCTTTCCAGCCAATCATATGTGTTGTAAATAAAAAGGGTTTTATCTTATTAAAGACAGGAATATTTAAAGTACTTAGAATAGTAAAGAAAATGATCACACTCATGGTAGCAACAATAGGTCCGATAGAGTTCTCAGCAAAAAGTGAGAACAGGAAACCTAAAGCCGCAACGGTTGTCATGGCCAATGCCGCAAAACCAAATGCCCAGAGATAGCGCCAGAAAATATCATCTCTTTTTAAAAGCACTACATACTGCGACTTAAGCAGGAAAAGGTCATCGGTTCCAAATAGCAGCATATTCACAAACAAAGCCATGATAGCCAGCCAAATCAACAACAACAATGTATACACTACCGAAGCGATAAATTTTGCAAGAATAAAGTTGGTTCTGCTAATGGGTCTTGTAAGCATAAAACGCAGCGTTCCCATATTGGCTTCCCCCGAGATCATATCCGCTGCAACCAATGCAATCAATAAAGGAACATGCACCAATAATATTTGCAGGGTGATATAACATACCTGGTAGCCATTTAAGATTTTTCCTTCGATGGTTAGGGATGAAGTGATATCACGCATCATGAAATCTACATAAGCATCCCCATCCAGTTTTAAGCCAAACTGAATGATGGCAATAAGGCTGAATATCGCAGCAAATGCAATATAGGTTCTAGGCCTTCTGAATATTTTGAATAACTCAATTTGAATAAGTGTCCACATGTTGGTTGCCTGATGTTACCTGTAAAAAATAATCTTCCAGAGAATGTCTGGGCTGCAAAGAAAGTACCGGAATATCCATATTCACCAGCTCTCTATGCAATTCAGCGATCTGATCTCTATGAATATTTATAAGTATGCTATGATCTCTTCCTTTTTTCAAATGTGTACCCCATTTGCTCAATCGGAGTTGTTCCAAAGCATAACTGTTGTTAAATGTTTGGAGTTCTACAATTGTTTGTGCAGGATCGAATAAGGTTGTTGCATCTCCTTCAATTACTTTAGCCCCCTTATCAATGATAAGTACCCTGGTGGCTACTTGTTCTATTTCATTTAACAAGTGCGAAGAAACGATCAATGTTTTATGCATTTCACGACTTAAATGCAATATCAGGTTTCGGATATCGGCGATACCCTGAGGATCCAAACCATTGGTAGGTTCATCCAAGATGATCAGTTTAGGGTTATGTACCAGTGCAATAGCAATACCCAGTCTTTGTTTCATGCCCTGAGAAAAAGTCTTCACTTTATCATGGGCCCTATTAACCAGACCAACCTGGTCAAGTTGATCCATAATTATTTTTGTACTTACATCAACCCCACTGAGTCTGGCAAAAAGTTTCAGATTTTCAAAAGCAGTCAGGTATTTGTAAACATCCGGTTTTTCTATCACAGCGCCCACCTGTTTCAATATCTCTGATCTGTGTGTTTGTAAATTCAACCCAAAGATCTCAATTTCTCCTTTGGTGGGTGCCACCAGTGATGAAAGCATCCGAATAGTGGTGCTTTTTCCGGCACCATTTTGTCCCAGAAAACCATAAACATCTCCTTCGAATACTGTAAATGACAAATTATTTACTGCCGTAAGGTGCTGAAATGACTTGGTAAGTCTTTTTACATTAATGATCGCTTGCATTGGAGGCTATAACAAAAAATTAAGGCAAGTGGTTTAAACTTGCCTGAAATAGATGTGAAATAAGATTAGGTGCCCATTTTTAAATATTGCTGCAAAGCCTGAACATAGGCTTCAAAGGCTTCTATACCCTTGGGCGTTATCTTACAGGTTGTTTGAGGGTAATTGTCTTTAAACTGCTTTACTACATCAATATAACCAGCTTCCTTCAGTTTTTGAACCTGTACACTAAGATTACCGGCTGTTGCATTGGTTTTTTCACGGATAAAGGTAAAATCAGCTTCCTTCACCCCAATGAGTAAGCTCATGACAGCAAGTCGTAATTGTGAATGTAATATGGGGTCAAGCTCTTTAAACATGCTTCAGTTTCAGGTAATTTCTGCGTAAAATAATTCCTGGTAACAACCAGGCAGAAACGGCTGAAATTGCCATTAATAATAAAGTATTGGGATAAGAAAAATACAAACTGGCTAAACTACAGATCCAGCAAATTATTCCACCAATAATCATCGGTTTGAATTTTCTGATACCTCCAGTGATAAAAGTAGGTATTCCAAAAAGCATCATAGTTAACGCAGTACTATGTGATGGATGAACCATATTGCTATAAAAAGAAAGCAGGAACATACAAATGGCAAAAGTTGACCATACATAATCCATGATAATTTCTTCGTGTGCCGTAAATCCTCTCTGCTTCTTTGAACGCCAGCTAAAATAAATTTGAGGAACCAATGCAAAAAGGGAAAGCAGCCAGATGTCAAAATTGATACTCCATTTTAACAGATGCTCGAAATAAGAGAATAGACTACAAAATGTGATCAAAATCCCCCAGGACAAAGGTCCAATACCAGATTCTATATATGAGTTCTTTGCTTTACTGATCATAGAAGCAATCAATGCAAGACTTTCCTGTTCTGTTAGTTTTTTCTCTTCCTGCATAAATTATTTTTTTTGGCTTTGATACTTTGCGCGCAATAAATGACCTGGAATGATATAACTGGTTATAATTGCCAATGCACATAAAAGCAATTGGTTATTTGCACTAAACCTTACTGAAATAGCAGCTATGGCAAAATTAATCAAGCCACCTAAAATAAGTGGCTTGAATTGTAAAAATTTTCCGGTTACAAATGTGCCTATTGCATAAATTAAAATAAAATAAGTTAAAGAATTGTTCCAAGTTTCGCTGGCAAGGATGATGAGGATTAATACAAACATGGTAATCCCCAATGCCATCCAAAGAATTTGTATCGCATCAGTAACAAATGATTTTATCTGCAATTGTTTTGCCTGTCTGGACCCATAAATCCAGGAAACAATTCCTGCAAAAGGCATCGAAAGCCATACTATGGAATGATTAGGATAATGGAGAAAAACTTTCAGTATATATTGTCCGATACAGCAAAGCAATACCAACCATCCCCATAGCAAAAAGTAAAAACTATTATCTGCTACAGAACCTTTCGACTTACTAATCATAGTTGCTATGATCTTAAGGCTTTCTTCCGGTGAAAATTCCGGTTCCTTTTCCATAAGCTCCGTTTTATTGTTTGAAATTCATCATTCAATTATTAGATTAAACTGAAGGTACAGCATTAATTAAATTACTGACAGGCTGCCAACAGTTTTTCCGTTTCTTCTTTTCCCCAATTTGGGTGCATGGGTGAAGCTGGTTGAAAAGTTTTATATAGTTCTAATGATTTTTCAAATAATTTTTTGGCTACTGCTTTTCCGCCACCAAAAGCTTCGGGAGTGTTCATTAAGGTTTGCCCGCTGAGATAGTAAATCCTGGGATTACCAGCATCAGCTTTGGTGGCATTTTCTAATGCAGCAGTTCCTTCAGCACCATAAGTCTGCCAGCGTGCCATAGGATCTACGGTCATTTGCAAAATAGCTACCATCTGCTTTAAACAGAAAAGTTCTGAATTGTTTTTCTCCAGCAATTCTGCTTTGGATATCAGGTCTTTTGATTTTTCGGCAACTTTATCCTTATCTGCTTTGGGGTTCATCCATCCAGTTAAATAATTACTATAAGCTGCATAATAATATGGTAGCCACTTATCCTTTTCTGCATCGCCAATTCTTTCAAAAAAAGAAGATGCTGCCGTCATATCTTCTGCAGATTTAGCAGATTTTAATTGTGTAAGGCCATTAGCCATTCCTGATTCATAACGTGTTTGTGCAGAAATGAATCCGCAGATAAACATGGAGATAATGATTAATAATTGTTTCATACAATTGATTTTTTATGGTTGGTTAAGATTGTTTGTTTTTGAGTTTTTCGTATTCTTTTTGAACGTCTGTTTTTCCGTTTGAATTAAAGGCATTGTAATATTGAAAAGCCAATGATATAGCCCAACCTATAATAGACCAGATAGGCCAGAAATGTCTGCCTGGGCCGCTTGTTAAAAACCAAATTGCTACCAGGAAAGCATTCACAATAGCATAGGCAAATAAATTTTTACGGAATGAAGCACGGGCTTGTGCAATTTCCCATAGCTCTTGGTCATTTTTTTCTTCGTTGCGCATGATTTATTATTTAAAGTGTGATTGAATGGGTGCTTTAGGTATTCTATAAATTATTATTGATAGCGTCCTGCCTTCTGTCAACTCCCCAACTTAAAAACATACCTATAAAAAAGAAACGCGGGGCAGGTGGTGTGATGGCTTCTTTTCTGGTACCATCATGAGAATAATTATAACCATAGATCAGGTTAGTGTTAAACACATTGGTTACAGAAGCAACGATCACGGCATATGCTTTTTTAATGGAAGTGAGGTAATTCATGCTAAATCCAAGTGTGTGGTAAGCTGGAGTTTTTCCCTGGTCTGCCAGATCATATTTACCACCATTTAACATCAGGTTATAATAGGGCCTGCCCGTTGCGAAGGAATAAGTAAAATTGAATCCGGTATTCCACTCATTCACAAAACGCTTCATCACTAAGGAAGCAGTATGATTAGCTGCGAAATTGGGTTGCATAGCATAAGGGAAATTCAAATAATCTCTTTTGGTATCCAGATAAGAATAGCTGATCCAATAATCAAGTCCTTTGATTGATTTTTTATCCCTCCAGAAAAATTCCAATCCTTTAGCATCACCAAATCCGTCATTATTGAAAGCAGGATAGGTTTTTACAAGGTCTGCATATTTTTTATAGAAAGCTTCAACACGAAAGGTTTGTAGGGTGGTATTTTTAATATAGTTCACAATAAAATGCGAGGCTTTGGTATAGCCAAAATTGGTAGTGGCATACAAGTAATTATTTTCAGGCTTCTGGTAAAATGTGCCATAAGCAATACTCATCTGTGCGCCTTTACCTGTTTTATATGCCAATGATAACCTGGGAGCTATATTCATTTTATTGATCAAAGTAGAATGTTCAGCCCGCACACCAATTTTAGCAGCCAATTCATTGGAGATATAAAGGTCGGCTTCCGTAAATATGGCTTTATAATGATCGGGCAAAATGGAGGTAAAACTGTTGTACACTGTTTTATTATAAGCGTACTGGTATTCTCCGCCAAAACGTAATACACTGATACCACTTAAACGTTTATCAAATACGGCTTTGATCTGACTTAAATCGCTTTTGGTTTCCAATTGGTAATTGTTGGCGTCGATCCAGATCAAACCGGTTTTAACGGGTTTATTTTGCTGATCCTGTATTTGGTTCTTGATATCATTATGGTCAGTGCTATAACTCAAGCCCAGGTTCATTTTCCAGCCATGACCTAAATTTTCACGCATGCTGAGATTTTGGTACCAGTTGGTATTTTTTAAACCAAATGCATCTTTTAAAGTAGGATCATCAATATTGGGTCTGCGAATGCCCAGTTGATTGGCTGCAAAAGTGGTATAGTATTTTATGATACCCCCTTTTTTTGTTTTGATACGAAAATTGGCATCAGCAGCATGGTATTCTGGAATTGTAAAGTAGTCTGGGCCTTGTGGTACTATATTGAAATAAGCAGCCAGGTTGGTATAATCATACCTCATTCCCCAGGAAGAATTTTTATCCTTCGCTACTTTTTGTAAACCGGCTCCTAAAAATATGGGTGAAACAGATGCACTCGCTTCCGATCTTTCCGGAATATCAATGGTTTCTAAAATCAAGGCAGATGATAATGCCTGACCATACAATGCTGAATAACCACCTGTGCTGAATACAGTTCCTTTAAATAAAAAGGGAGAAAACCTTCCTCTTTGTGCCAGGTCGGGAACACTGCTGAAGAAAGGATTGTTCACTAAAGTTCCATCAATAAATTGCTTGGTTTCATAGCCTGCGCCTCCTCTTACAAATAATCCTTCCTGCTCACCAACCTGCTGTGCGCCGGGCAAAGTTTTTATCACGGCAGTAATATCTGCATTGGCTCCACCGGTTGTAACCACATCCAATGAACTTAATACAGTAGCTGCTCTTTTTCTATCACCAGCTTCAAAACTACCAGCTGTTACAATCACCGCTTTTAATTCGCTCACTTCTTCTTTGATACTACAAACCAGGTCAGCAATATCTTTATCTATTAGCAGTTTAATTTCATTTGAAGTATATCCAACCATACCCACAACCAGGGTCTGTTCTCCTTTTTCAAAAGTTTTAAAAGTAAAACGACCGGTAGAGTCTGTTATTCCTCCATCGTAAGATCCTTTTATTGCCAAGCTGGCTCCTGCAATAATTCTACCTCGATTGTCTTTAACGGTACCTGAGATTTTGGTCTGCGCCTGAACCCCTACTGTAGAAAGTAAAAAGATTAACAGGTAAAATATTTTTTTCATCTTGTTTTGCTTTGAGAACACAAACATAGAGTAGTTTATTTTATAAACCTAATTATTTAATAAATATTATTTTATTGGCACAAATGATACTTAATAGATTGATTATGTGCTATTTACGTGTTTTTCTAGGATTATCTTTTCTGATGCAAGACCTTTAAAATGACGAAACCCCGCTAAAGCGGGGTTTCGTGAAATACTATTAAAAAGGTTGAACTTATTTATAAGAACCCATAATTCCCTTTGCCATCTGAACCATTTTCTCCAGACTTGCATCGTTTAACTGACCTTTTTTGAACTCAGCTAACACATCAGGTAATTTGTTTTCCATATCAACCAGGAAATGAGATTCAAATTCCTTAACCTTTGCCACTGCTACATCTTTCAATAAACCTTGTGTTCCCAAATAAATAATGGCCACTTGTTTTTCTACAGACATAGGTGAGTATTGTAATTGCTTCAATACTTCCACATTACGGGCACCTTTATCAATTACATTCTTTGTAGCAGCATCTAAGTCACCACCGAATTTAGAAAAGGCTTCCAACTCACGGTAAAGGGCCTGATCCAATTTAAGGGTACCGGCAACTTTCTTCATGGATTTGATCTGTGCATTACCACCCACACGGCTAACAGAAATACCTACGTTAATGGCCGGACGAATACCTGCGTTGAACAAGTTACCTTCTAGGAAGATCTGACCATCGGTGATGGAGATCACGTTTGTAGGGATATAAGCAGATACGTCACCAGCCTGTGTTTCAATAATAGGTAAGGCTGTCAATGAACCACCACCTTTTACCAGGTGTCTGATAGACTCAGGTAAATCATTCATATTCTTAGCCACATCATCATTGGCAATAACTTTTGCAGCACGCTCTAATAAACGACTGTGCAGATAGAATACATCACCAGGATATGCTTCACGGCCCGGTGGTCTTCTCAACAAAAGAGAAACCTCACGATAAGCTACTGCCTGCTTTGACAGATCATCATAAATGATCAAAGCCGGACGACCAGTATCGCGGAAGAATTCACCAATAGCAGCTCCTGCAAATGGTGCATAGAACTGTAAAGGAGCTGGATCAGAAGCAGAAGCACAAACGATGGTGGTATAAGCCATCGCACCATTATCGCTCAATGTTTTCATAACACCTGCAACTGTTGATGCTTTTTGTCCGATCGCGACATAAATACAATAAACAGGATTACCTGCATCAAAAAATTCTTTTTGATTGATAATGGTATCCACACAGATCGCGGTTTTACCGGTCTGACGGTCGCCAATTACCAACTCACGCTGTCCACGTCCAATGGGAATCATCGCATCAATAGCTTTGATACCTGTTTGTAATGGTTCTTTAACTGGCTCACGATAAATAACACCCGGTGCTTTACGCTCCAAAGGCATTTCATACAATTCACCTGTAAGTGGCCCTTTACCATCGATAGGTTCTCCCAGTGTATTGATAACACGTCCAACCACACCTTCACCTACTTTGATAGAAGCGATTTTACCGGTTCTTTTTACTTTGGCACCTTCTTTAATGGATCCGCTCTCTCCCATCAATACCACACCCACATTATCTTCTTCCAGGTTCAAGGCAATAGCTTTTACACCATTGTCGAACTCTACCAGTTCTCCACTACGTACACCATTGAGTCCATATACACGGGCAATACCATCACCCACCTGTAATACAGTACCCACTTCTTCCAGATCAGCGCTTGCATTGAAATTACTGAGCTGCTGTCTCAGTATCGCTGATATTTCGTCGGGTTTAATGTCTACCATGATCTATCTTCTTTTAAAAGTTATTGTTAGCTATTGTTATGTAAAACTATCGCAGGCTCTGAACAAATAAGTTCTCGGCAAACTGCTTTTTAATGTCTTTCAGGCTACGTAAAATACTTGCATCAATCAGGTTGTTATGGAACTCTAAAACAAACCCACCGATCAGTTTTTCATCAACCACCGTTTCTAATTCTACTGTTCCCATTCCCTTTTCACTTTTCAGCTTTTGTTCAAGGGACTGTTTCAAATCTTCACCCACTGCAACTGCTGTGGTCAATTTTACTTTATGAATTCCCTTGATCTCGTTGTATTGATCTACAAATGAAAATGCGATTTCCGGAATTTCGCTTTCACGTCCTTTTTTTATGAGCAATGTGGTAAAAGCAGCAGTTAATTCGCTCACTTTCCCTTTAGTAACAGCAGAAATAATACTTTCTTTTTGATCTGCTTTTATAATGGGACTTTTCAATAATGCAACAAAATCCTTACTGGCCTTACATACAGCTTGTAAGTATTTCATATCTGCATACACGGCTTCCAAAGAACCTTTTTCTGTTGCAAGGTCAATCAAACTTTTGGCATACCTGTTCGCTAAACGTGGATTCGGCATATTTCAATTTGTGAATGTGGCCATTTGAGTATTTGAAAATGTCCATTGAGGATTTTCAAATATTCAAATTTTCAAATTAATTCAATTTCACACCATCAGCCAATTGAGAAATGAATTTCTCCTGTGCTGCTTTGTCATTCAATTCACGACGTAAGATCTTTTCACTTACTTCAATTACCATGGCACCTACCTGATTTTTTACATCTATCAATGCCGCATTTTTTTGTTGTGTGATAGCAACCTGTGCTTCAGAAATGATACGGTCGTATTCACTCTTTGCTTTGTCTTTTGCTTCATCTATCATTTTGATAGTTTGCTCACGGGCTTCTCTGATCATCACACTTCTTTCTTCTCTTGCTTGTGCCATCAATGCTTCGTTCTCACTTACCAAGGCAGCCATTTCTGCCCTAACGGTAATGGCAGTAGTTAATGCATCACTGATATTTTGTTCTCTTTCTTTTAATCCTTTGATGATAGCAGGCCATGCCATCTTTGCCAGGAAATAAAATACGATCAAAAACGATAAGAGGGTCCATATAAGTAACCCTGGATCTGGTTGAAGTAATTTCATATCGATATTCTCCTATATTCCTTTAAAGGAATTTTTGAAAATGTTTGTCCCTTAAAATTTACCCTCAGGTAAATGGGAGTTAAAAAACTGCACCCTCCGTCCTTTACTTCAGGTGCAGTATTAATTTTAATACAATGGCTTATTTTAAAACCATTGCAAGGAAACCTACGATGATTCCGAACAATGCAGCACCTTCTACAAGGGCAGCAGCAAGGATCATATTAGCACGGATGTCGTTCATGGCTTCAGGCTGGCGTGCAATGCTTTCTACAGCACCTTTACCAATCTGACCAATACCTAATCCTGCGCCAATTGCAGCAAGACCAGCACCAATAGCACCGCCTGCATTCGCAGTTCCATCTAACAAAATTGTCATCAAACTCATGATCGTTTATTTACAGTTAAAAAAAACAAATTAATGATGCGCATTTTCCTCATGATGCTCCCCTTCAAAAGCGGCACCTATAAATACTGCTGTAAGGTTGGTAAAAATGAAAGCTTGTAAAAAAGCCACCAACACTTCAATCAGGTAAATAAATACGGTAAATCCAATAGCTACTGGCGTGGTTCCCCAACCGGCAACGGTGTTCATCTGTCCAAATATGAAGATCAGAGAGATCAAACATATAATAATGATATGCCCTGCAACCATATTGGCAAATAGACGAATGATCAAGGCAAAGGGCTTGATAAATACACCCAGAAATTCAACCAAAACCAAGATAGGTTTTACAAAACCAGGAACTCCGGGTGGATTAAATATATGCCCCCAGAAATGTTTGTTGGTACTGAAAAGAATCACCACAAATGAGATCAAACCCAATACCACTGTAAAAGCGATATTACCGGTTACATTGGCAGTGCCTGGGATTAATCCAAAAATATTATTAATGAGGATAAAGAAAAAGGTAGTAAGCAGATAAGGCAGGTATTTCTCGTATTTATGACCCAGATTAGGTTTGGCTACTTCATCACGAACAAAAGTGATTACTGGTTCCAACAAATTCTGTTTGCCTTTGGGAGCAGAAGTAACGCCTGCACCTTTTTTATAAGAATTGCCTATGGAGTACATTAACCAGCAAAGAATAATTAATGCGATCATCATTTGCACCACATTTCTTGTTAGGGAAAGGTCCCAAACTTTGATGCTTTCTTCTACTGATCCGTCTTCTTTAACAGCTACTATTTTCTCTTCTTCAATTTTATAGCCATTATAATTGGCATGCCCATGCTCAAATTTGGATGACATGAAAGCGGTCAATCCTCTTTCTTTAGAATAAAGAATAATAGGTAAAGGGATAGACACATGGTGAATTTTGCCTTCACTATCATGGTACTCTGTAAAATGAAACTCATGGTTATCCAGAATATGACCGAAAATGACTTCAGCAGCATTAAAACCTTCTTTTTTCTCCTCAGAAGCGTTGTGTTCGGCGGAAGCTTCATGATGAGCTGTATCCTGTGCAAAAACAGGCACTGAAAAAATGATCGCAAAAAGGCTGAAAGACGCTACCAGTAATAATTTCACAGTTCTAAAGGCCATACCAGTTTCTAAATTTGCGGCAAAGATAGGGGTAAGGGCTGAAAACCTTGCAGGATTAAGGAGAAAAATATCAGGGTTCTTATTAAGTGTTTCCCGATTGAATTTGCTTGATTTTTTCAAGATAAATCACATCAATCTGGTCTTTTGGTCGATTAGCTGCTTTTTTGGAGGCAATAAGGTGGTTAATGTGAAGAAAACGAATCATAACCCCCTCAATTTCAGCAATAGTTGACATAGATAAACATTCATCGAAAGTATATTGCTCCAACCCCTTTACCCCTACCATTACATCTAATTCAAGACCATTATTCAGTCTAAAATTAGTCCAATCAGGTATAAAATCGAGGGTCTTCAACATTGGAAAATCACCCATCCCATATGCTTTAAAAGCTTTCCTTAAACAATCTCTATTCTCAAGATTATCTTCAATCCAAATATCTAAATCACCTGTAAAACGTTGATAACCATGCATATTTGTTGCAAATCCTCCTATCATGATGTATTTCACTTTATTATCATGCAGGCATTTCCAGAAATGCAGGATTTCTTCATCAAAAATGTCCATACAAATATGCTATTTCTCTAAAGTATAAGGTTGATGCGTAATTTTTGCTTTTAGCAAGGTTTGCTGAATCTTATATAATCGGGTAGTCATTAAAAATCGATCCTTAAAACTTCTTTCTAGTGCAGCTTTCAAATGGTTTAATTCTGCCTTCTCGAAATAAGCATTTTGATCATCTTCATTTAATATGTTTTTTTCAATCGGCATATTTTAAACCAATACAGCCCTTTTCTTATCAAACTGCATTTCATGCAATTTAGCATAAAATCCGCCCAACGCCAATAGCTGCTCATGTGTGCCCATTTCTTTGATCTCGCCCTTGTCCAAAACAATGATCTTGTTGGCTTTTCGGATAGTGGATAGCCTGTGCGCTATGATAATGGAGGTACGTCCAGAAATCAATGCATTAGTAGCTTTCTCAATGAGTTGTTCACTTTCCGTATCAATAGAAGACGTTGCTTCATCCAAAATGAGGATGGCAGGATTAAAAAGCAAGGCCCTGATAAAAGATAATAATTGCCGCTGACCCAAACTTAAAGTATTCCCCCTCTCCATCACATCATAATCATAGGCGCCTGGTAACTGGTTAATGAATTCATCAACACCAATCATTTTTGCTGCTGCAATAACCTGTTCTCTGGATATTTCCGGATTATGCAGGGTAATATTATCCATTACTGATCCCGAAAAAAGAAAAACATCCTGTAATACCACTCCAATGCTTTTGCGCAATGTTTCCAGTTTGTAATCTTCTATATTAACCCCATCAATTAAAATGGCACCCTCCTGAATATGGTACAAACGATTCAATAAACTGATGATGGATGTTTTACCACTTCCGGTATGCCCAACCAATGCCACGGTTTCACCTGCCTGAACAGTAAATTGTATTTGCTTTAGCACTTTATTAGGCGGCACATAAGCGAAGCTTACATTTTGAAATTCAATTTTGCCAGCCACTTTTACCGGGTCATAGGCATCAGGCTTTGAGATAGGCGTTACATCTTCATTATCCATTACTTTAAATACCCTTTCCGCCGCAATCATTCCCATTTGTAATACGTTGAACTTATCCGCAATTACCCTTAAAGGACGAAAGATCTGGTTGAGGTATAAAATAAAGGAAACCAATAACCCTGCATTGAGTGTTCTGCCTGCAACCCACCATACCAATAATCCGGTACTGATAGCCAGCACAACTTCCACAATGGGAAAAAAAACCGAATACGCAAAAATGGCATTGATATTGGCATTCCGATGCTCCACATTTATTTTCTGGAATTTTTTAAACTCCTTTTCTTCTGCAGCAAAAGCCTGCACCACCTGCATACCTGTTATATGTTCCTGTACAAAAGCATTTAAGGCAGCCACTGCATTTCTTACGCGAATGAAACTTTTGTTCACTGTTTCTTTAAAATAATAAGTTGCCACTATCATTACTGGGAAAGGAATCAAACTGATCAGTGTTAAACGCCAGTCGATCCAAAACATAGTGGTCAATGTAATAATGATTGTAAGCAGATCTGCAATAATGGGCACCAATCCATCTGAAAAAATATCATTGATACTTTCAATATCATTGATCGATCTGGTTGTTAAGGTTCCAATAGGTGTTTTATCGAACTGACTAAGATTGAGGTTGATGATCTTCCGGTAAACAGAAATACGCATATCCCGCACCACACTTTGTCCCATCCTGGCAGTCATAAATGAAAACAAAAACCGAACGGAGGTTTCTACCAAAAGAAAAATAACCTGGAAGATGCTAACCACAATGATAAACCTGGTTGCATCGCCAATATCTGTATTATACAGCAAAGCTTTTAGCCAAGCTGGTAACAGAACAGCTTTCCCCGTTGCCTTATCAAGTGTTAGCTGAATGAGGTAAGGCCTGATGGGCGCAAAGAATGCCATTATTATGGCAAGTACAATGCTCATGTAAAACTGGTATCGATAAGGATGTACAAAATGAAATACCCTTCTCAAAAGGGAAAAATCAAATATTTTCTTCTTGGGCGATTGACTCATATAAGTTGCCAAAGGTAATGCGGGAAGCGTTTGATTGAGTACAGGGGTTGTTGGTATTTTGAACTGAGTTGTTTTGGGCTGGATGCTGGATGCTGGATGCTGGATACTGGATGTTGGATTCAAGTCTCAGGTTTTACGATGCAGCTTCCTTCGTATATTCGCTAACACATGGAGCAGTCAGCCGACAACATATTAGAACCGGTATTACCAAAATATAATTTAACGGAAGATCAGGAAAAAAATGAAATCATCCGGTATTACCGTGCTTTGTTACGCAGCCTCAGACCCAAACTAAAAAAAGGGGATAAGGAACTGGTTCGTACCGCATTTCAAATGGCAGCAGAAGCGCATAAAACCATGCGCCGTAAAAGTGGTGAGCCATACATTTTACACCCCATTGCCGTTGCCATGATCTGTGTGGAAGAAATTGGCCTGGGCGTAAGAAGTACTATCTGTGCACTTTTGCACGATACCGTAGAAGATACAGATATCTCACTGGAAGATGTAGACCGAGAGTTTGGACACGAGATCTCAAAAATTGTAGACGGACTTACCAAGATCTCCAGCGTGATTGATACCAATACCAGTCAGCAGGCAGAAAATTTTAAAAAGATCCTGCTTACCCTCACAGATGACCCCAGGGTGATATTGATAAAATTGGCCGACCGTTTACACAATATGCGAACGCTTGACCATATGAAGCGTGAGAAACAACTGAAGATCGCTTCAGAAACAGTATGGGTTTATGCCCCTTTAGCGCATCGGATGGGTTTGTACAATATCAAAACAGAACTGGAAGATCTTTCCATGAAATACATGGAACCTGATGCCTACCGTGAAATAGCCAGAAAACTATCAGAAACCAAAAGAGAAAGAACACGCTATATCAATGAATTCATCAGACCTATCAAAGACAAATTGGTAGCTGGTGGCTTTCAATTCGAGATGTATGGCAGGCCTAAAAGCATTCATTCTATCTGGAATAAGATCAAAAAGAAAGCAGTGGCTTTTGAAGAGGTCTATGATCTTTTTGCCATCCGTGTAATTCTGGATTCTCCACCGGAAAAAGAAAAGGAAGATTGCTGGAAAGTTTATTCCCTGATCACTGACGAATACTCGCCTTCTCCTGAAAGATTGCGCGACTGGCTGAGTAACCCCAAAAACAATGGTTATGAAGCCTTACATACAACCGTGATGGGCCCACAGGGCAAATGGGTGGAAGTACAGATTCGTACCAAGCGGATGAATGAAATTGCAGAAAAAGGTTTAGCTGCACACTACAAATACAAGGAAGGAAGCAACGATGAAGACCGTTTTGATAAATGGTTTGGCCAGATCAGAGAGGTATTGAGTACACCGGATACAGATGGAGTGGATTTTTTACAAGATTTTAAAACATCCTTTCTTGCAGAAGAAATTTATGTATACACACCAAAGGGGGAAGTAAAAATGTTGCCCACAGGTAGCACAGCACTAGACTTTGCCTTTTCCATTCACTCGGCCATTGGCACCAAATGTATCGGTGCTAAAGTGCACCATAAACTGGTGCCCATCAGTCATAAATTAAGAAGTGGCGATCAGGTTGAGATCATCACCAGTAACAAACAAAAGCCTTCTGAAGACTGGCTCAATATGGTGGTTACTGCCAAAGCCAAAAGCAAAATAAAAGATGCTTTACGCGAGGAGAAAAGAAAGATAGCAGAAGACGGCAAATACACTTTACAAAGAAAACTAGAATCAATTGGCGCTGGTTACAACCAGCATAATATTGATGAACTGGTTCAGTTTTATAAATTGCCCTCCCCGCTTGACCTTCATTATAAAATTGCCACCAAGAATATTGATTTAAGGGAATTGAAAGAGTTTCAGGTTTTGGGAGATAAAATAGACCTGCCCAAACCCAAACCCGTGGTGATCGATATCCCACCAGACCAGGCTCACCAGAAACACCTGAAAAGCAAGGATTCTGAACTGATCATTTTTGGGGAGAGTAGCGATAAAATCATGTACACACTCGCAAAATGCTGTCACCCCATTCCGGGTGATGATGTATTTGGCTTTGTAAGTACAGGCAAAGGATTGATCATCCACCGCACAAACTGCCCCAATGCTGCTCAATTGATGGCAAATTATAGTCATAGAGTGGTAAAAACCAAATGGGCCAAAAACAAAGAGATCTCATTCCTTACTGGCTTAAAAATTATTGGTCTGGATGATGTGGGCGTGATCAATAAAATTACCAATGTGATCAGTGGCGACCTTAAAATTAATATTGCCGGACTAACCATTGAGTCAAGAGAAGGGATGTTTGAAGGTACGATCCGGGTTTTTGTACATGATAAGGAAGAACTGGAAGAATTAGTGCTTCGGTTAAAATCATTAAATGGAATACAAACAGTTGATCGTTTTGATACCGAAAACATTGCATAAATATCATTTTACCCACATCCTCCTCCTATTCATGATATTTAATTTTGCTTAATTAGGAATTACTGATAGCCTTCTCTTATTTTTGTTGCGATTCAAACAAATTATATGGTTGACGTTATTTTAGGTTTACAATGGGGTGATGAAGGAAAGGGGAAAATCGTAGATTACTTTGCACCCAATTATGATATAGTTGCCCGTTTTCAGGGAGGGCCCAATGCAGGGCATACTTTATACGTAGAAGGCAAAAAAATGGTTCTGCACCAAATACCATCCGGTATCTTTCACCAAAATAAGGTTAATGTAATTGGGAATGGCGTGGTACTTGATCCCATAACACTTAAAAAAGAATGTGACGCGGTTGCAGCTTTTGGAATTGATGTAAAGAAAAATCTGTTTATTTCCCAACGCACCAATATCATCGTTCCTACACACAGGGCATTGGATAAAGCATCCGAATTATCCAAAGGCGAAAGTAAAATTGGTTCTACTTTAAAAGGTATAGGACCAGCATACATGGATAAAACAGGCAGAAATGCCTTGCGAGTAGGTGATCTCCTCAACAAGAATTTTAATGTATTATACGCTGAACTAAAACAAAAGCACCAAAAACTGTTGGATAATTTTCACTTTGATGAAGATATCACAGCCTGGGAAACAGAGTTTTTTGAAGCCCTTGAGTTTTTAAAATCATTGAATGTTATCAACTGTGAGTATTTTATCAACGATCAAATAAAAGCTGGCAAGAAGGTTTTAGCAGAAGGTGCCCAGGGAAGCATGCTGGATATCGATTTTGGCACTTATCCCTTTGTTACTTCATCCAATACCATATCGGCAGGGGTTTGTACGGGTTTAGGTGTTTCGCCTAATCAGATCAATGAAGTAATGGGTGTAACCAAAGCTTATTGCACACGTGTGGGAGGTGGACCTTTCCCCAGTGAATTAAATGATGCTACAGGCGAAGAACTAAGGAGGATCGGCAGCGAATTTGGTGCAACAACCGGCAGACCGAGACGTTGTGGCTGGATCGACCTGGTAGCGTTACGCTATGCTTGTATGATCAATGGTGTTACACAGGTTATCATGACCAAGGCTGATGTTTTAGACAGTTTCAAGGAATTGGAAGTTTGTACAGCCTACGGAATTGATGGAAAAGAAACCAAAGAAGTTCCTTTTCAAATGTCGGGTGTACAAATTGAACCTGTTCTGCAAAAATTTGCAGGTTGGAATATGGATACAACAGGTATTAAAGAGGCAATTGCAGTGCCGGAAGTGATGCATACTTATATTAACTTTATCAATAATTATATTGGGGCACCGGTAAAATATGTATCAAATGGTCCGGGAAGGGATCAAATAATTCATATTTAAAATTGGCATTCCCTTTGCTATTGAAAAATTTTTTTGGTAATTAATAATTTGCGTACAAAATTTACGCTTTAATCTTATTAGGAAAATGGCACCGAAGTCTGATAAGGATATTAAATCCACATCCCCCAAAAAGACACCAGCAAAAAATGCTGATGCAAAACCTTCATCTAAATCCAAGAAAGAATTGGAAGAAGATGATGATGATCTGGAAGATGACGATGAGTTGGATGTAAAACCATCCGCTAAAAAAACTGCATCCAAATCTGCAGGTAAAAAATCCAAATCTGAAGATGATGAGGAAGATGAAGCTGATGAAGTAGATGATGATTGGGAAAAATCAGAAGAGGAAGACGATTGGGATCCTGATTTTGACGAATTTGATATCCCTAAAAGCAAGGGAAAGAAAGCCGCAGGTGGTGCAGGCACCTCCAAATCAAAAACAGAAGAGGAAGACGATTTTAAATTGGATGAAGATTTTAAAGAGTTCGACCTTTTTAATGATAAAAGTGGCGGATTTGATGATGAAGAAGACGATGATTTCTGATCATCAACCCAATCAATGACCCAAAGAATAACAGAAAATTTTCCTGTTCAAAATATTACCCATTTCAAACAACAAATGTTGCACTGGATCACCCGGTTCAACATTTTTTGTTTACTGGATAACCATCAGTATCCTACCAACCAGCCCTCTGTTGAATGGATTGCAGGTGCCGGTGCAAGAAATGTGTTTAGAGAATCTGACAATTGTTTGCCAGAACTGGATAAATTTTTAATTGATAACAATGACTGGCTATTTGGACACTTGGGATATGATCTAAAAAACCAGTTAGAGCCACTTCAATCACAACATCCGGATAATATAGGCTTCCCTGATATATTTTTCTTTCAGCCTGAAATTGTTATCCAACTCAAAAATGATGAATGCTCGATAGCTTCCTTTTCACAAGAACCATCAAGCATATTTCATGAAATACTTGCATCTGTTCCTACCACAAAAAATAAGCTTGACGCCATTCATATTCAGCCCCGCATTAGCAGAGAGAATTACCTTTCTACTATCCGGCAATTATTGGCACATATAGGAAGAGGCGATTGTTATGAGATAAATTTCTGTCAGGAATTTTTTGCAGAAAACGTGCTGATCGATCCTGCAGCTATTTATGAAAAACTTACCCAAATTTCGCCCAATCCATTTTCCTGTTTTTATGCAGTAGATAATCATTATTTGATGTGTGCCAGTCCGGAAAGATGGCTTCAAAAAAAAGGCAGAAAATTAATCTCACAACCTATTAAAGGCACTATTGAAAGAAATAGAGAGAACAGTTTATTAGATAATGAATTGAAAATAAAATTGCAACAAAGTGAAAAAGACAGAAGCGAGAATGTAATGATTGTTGACCTTGTAAGAAATGATCTTAGTAAAATTTGCAGAGAAGGTAGCGTAGAGGTAGCAGAACTTTTTGGCATTTATAGTTTTCCGCAGGTACACCAAATGATCTCTACTATTTCGGGAGAATTGCGTGAAGATGTGGGTATGGCAGCCATCCTTTCTGCAAGCTTTCCCATGGGTAGTATGACGGGCGCCCCAAAAAGAAAAGTAATGGAACTGATTGAAAAATATGAAATAACCAAAAGAGGCATTTATTCCGGAGCTGTGGGCTATTTCAGTCCGGAAAATGATTTTGATTTTAATGTGGTCATCAGGAGCATTCTCTATAATGCCAGCACTAAATACTTGTCATACCAGGTAGGTGGTGGCATCACCACCAATAGTATCCCGGAAAAAGAATATGAAGAATGCCTACTTAAGGCTTCGGCTATCCGTAAGGTTTTGTCAGAAATATAAAGAGCACTTATTTTACAGCAAAACCTCCTTCTAATAAAGCATGGATAGATTCCATCAATAGGTCTTTTTTTCTTGCTTCAAATAATGCCATTTTTACTTTATCCAGTCGCATAGGATATTTTTTTCCCTCCGCTAGTACTTTATCAAAACCAGGATTCCATTTATGAAATTGTGCAGGATCAAGTTGCAGGTTTCTTATTAAAATAACCGACTGGTATCTGCCACTTAATGCTGTTATGCTTGTATTAGCCAGCTCTTCAGCACTTAATACCACTTCTTCCGGCTTATCATTCCTGGCTTTTTGAATGGTTGTTTCTGCGGCTGTCATGGTGGTTAAACCACCCGTTCCTTCAAAAACATAATGGGTGCCTATAAATTTTTTAACATGGTTACGGGTTTCTTCGGGTAAATAATATTGCAAATCCCAGAAATCTCTGCTACCCGTTTTACGTATAGCCCCTCTAACCCTTCCGGCTCCTCCATTGTAGGCCGCAACTACCAAAAGCCAGTCGCCAAATTCCTGAAATAGTTCCTTCATCAGTTTAGCAGCGGCCGTTGTGCTTTTGGTAAAATCAGTTCTTTCATCAAACCTGCCTGTGCTGAGTCCAAACCTTCTGGCTTCATAGTCCATCAATTGCCAGGGACCCACAGCACCTGCCCAGGAAACCAGTCCGGGGTTTAAGTGACTCTCAATGACACTTAGGTATTTCATTTCTTTGGGAATCCCATACCGTAAGAGAATATTGTCGTACAGATCAAAATAAGGCTTGCCCCAACTTTTCATTTTCTCCAGTTCCTTTCCCTGTTTTCGGATATAGTCCTGTACAAATGAAACAGCCCTTGGGTTTAGTTGTGCTGCATATGGTTTAGACGCATCGTAACGGCTGTTTTTGAAAAGACTTTTAAAAGCATTTTTATCAGAAACAAGCGAGTCTTTCTGTTGTAGTGTATGTAAGGTTGAGGAAGGAAAAGCAGCTAATAAAGGATCTGCACTTTGCATAGCTGTTACCCAAAGAAATAAGGTTACCCAAACTATTTTATTAGTAAAAAAATGGCGTAACAATATTTTCGTTTTAAAGGCTCAGCGGTTAACAAAATAAAAGAAAGACACACTACTTGTATGCCAACAATTGCTTGGATATACGCAGTAAAGATAGTTCTTCAAAATTTGCAGTCATTATTTGCAAACCAAAAGGCAAACCATTGGCATGTGTGAAAACAGGAATGGAGATGGCAGGTATCCCTACCAGATTAGGATAAACAGTATAAATATCTGCCAAAAACATCTCAACGGGATCATTGCTTTTCTCTCCAATTTTAAAAGCAGTAGAAGGTACTGTTGGTGAGAGAATCGCATCAAAATCAGCAAAAATCTCATTCGTACGGTTTAGCAGTAATCTTCTAACCTGTTGTGCTTTTGTAAAATAAGCATCAAAATATCCGGCGCTAAGCACAAATGTTCCCAGCATGATTCTGCGTTGTACTTCCTTTCCAAAACCCTCACTTCTCGATTTTTTGTATAACTCTGTTAGGTCATCACCTTCTGTAATAGTTGACCTGTAACCAAATTTTACCCCATCATACCGGGATAGATTACTGGAAGCTTCTGCTGTGGTTAATACATAATAGGCAGGCACAACCGAACTAAGCAAGGAAAAATCAATAGCCGTTACGGTATGACCAGCAGCTTTTAATCTCTCAAAAAAAACAAGTGTTTGTTGCTTTATTTCCGGGTCCAATCCGGGATGTTCGATAGACTCTTTGAAATAAGCGAATTTGTATGCCTTGTCCTCAGCAATTAGAGCTCCCGTATACGCAGGAACAGGTTGTATAGAAACGGTGCTATCAAAATCATCTTCTCCGGCGATTATTTCTAAAACCAATGCCAGGTCTTCTATAGATTTTCCAAAAATACCTATCTGGTCAAAGGAAGAAGCATAAGCAATTAAGCCATATCTGGAAATTCTGCCATAACTGGGTTTTAATCCAATCACCCCGCAAAAGTCGGCAGGCTGCCTTACAGAACCACCGGTGTCACTTCCCAAACTCAACATGCACATACCTGCCTGAACGGATACAGCAGAGCCGCCGGATGACCCACCGGGCACGCGTGACTCGTCAATTGCATTCTTTACAGCTCCGAATGAAGAGTTTTCATTACTACTCCCCATGGCAAACTCATCACAATTTTGTCTGCCAATAATGATCGCACCTGCAGCCAATAATTTTTCAACGGCAGTGGCATTATAAATAGCAGTAAAATTTTGTAAAATATGGGAAGCTGCAGAAAGATGGTGTCCCTTATAACTGATCACATCTTTTAATCCGATGATGACACCATGGAGTGGACCTACTGTTTTGCCGGAAAGTCTATCCTCATCAAGTTGACTAGCACGCTCCAATGCCTCATCCTGGTAAACTTCCAGAAAAGCATTCAGGTGTTGGTTTGCAGCTATCGATTGTAAATAAAAATGAACGGCCTCCACACAGGTGGTTTGGCCGTTCTGTAATGCAATCTGATAGTCTTTGATTGAAGTGTAACTAAACAAAGGCTAAAAAACTTTTTGGAAATGAATTACGGTTGCGGAGTTGTTGACTGGTCTTTTTCTTTCATACCTTCTTCCAGTTCTTTTTTCACATTGTTTTTGGCGTCGTTGAATTCGCGGATTCCTTTACCCAGACCACGCATAAATTCAGGGATTTTTCGTCCACCAAATAATACCAAAACCACTACTGCAATCAGCAAAATTTCTTGAAATCCTAGGTTACCCATATTTTTTGTTTTAAGAGGTTCAAAGTTAATGTAAAACAAATGTCCTGCCCTAAAAATATTGAAATCCAAAGATTGTATGAAATAAAAAGCGGAAGCAGGGTATTAACCAAACTTCCGCTTTAAACATTATCTGTAAAAGGATACTAGTAACGCTTTTCTTTAATACGTGCACTTTTACCACTACGCTCGCGCAGGTAGTATAATTTAGCACGACGAACCTTACCTGCTTTATTCAACAGGATAGAATCGATATTTGGCGATAGGATAGGGAACAAACGCTCCACACCAACACCATCAGAGATCTTACGAACAGTAAAAGAAGCTGTAGCACCATTTCCCTGTAATTTGATTACATCTCCACGGAAACTCTGGATACGCTCTTTACCACCCTCAACAATCTTGTAGTTTACGGTAATATTATCACCAGCCTTAAAATTAGGATGGGTTTTCTTAGTTGTCAACTGATCGTGTACAAACTGAACTGCTGCGTTCATAACTTTATTTTTTTGCGGACGGCAAAGGTAAGGAAATAATTAATAATTACTAATCAGAAACCAGTAATTTTTTACCTCGCTACATTAATTGCCCTTTTTTCTCTGATTACGGTAACTTTTATCTGTCCGGGATAGGTCATTTCGGTCTGGATCTTTTGGGCTATTTCAAAGCTCAGTTTATCACTATCCATATCTGTAACCTTATCAGCCTCAACGATTACCCTCAATTCTCTGCCAGCCTGTATAGCATAAGCTTTCTCTACACCCGGGTAGGCCATGGCCAAATTCTCGAGGTCTTTGATCCTTTGCAGGTATTGCTGCATAATTTCCCTTCTCGCTCCAGGACGGGCACCGCTGATAGCATCACAAGCCTGAATAATGGGTGAGATCACATATTGCATCTCCATCTCATCATGGTGGGCACCGATGGCATTTACTACAGCCGGATTCTCACCATATTTTTCAGCCAATTTAGCTCCCAGTAATGCGTGTGTTAATTCTGTCTCCTCATCAGGCACTTTACCTATATCGT
The DNA here is from genome assembly GCA_943371675.1 of Chitinophaga pinensis. Lineage (GTDB taxonomy): Bacteria > Bacteroidota > Bacteroidia > Chitinophagales > Chitinophagaceae > Sediminibacterium > Sediminibacterium pinensis_I. The sequence continues at coordinate 95,570 of CALRVT010000002.1, forward strand.
GTAAAAGACCTGCTCTTTTGGCCAATTTGGGGTTCATACCCAGTTCTGCTGCCATGATAGCGCAAAGATTGGCTGTTTCACGACTGTGCATTAAAAGGTTCTGACCGTAAGAAGACCTAAAACGCATCTTACCCACCAAACGTACCAGTTCTTTATGCAAGCCATGGATACCCATTTCAATCACGGTACGTTCACCAATCTCCATGATCTGCTCTTCTAACTGGCGGCGTGTTTTTTCAACCACTTCCTCAATACGGGCAGGGTGTATTCTACCGTCGGATACCAGTCTCTGTAAGCTTAAGCGCGCGATTTCTCTACGCAATGGATCGAAGGATGAAAGGATGATGGCTTCAGGTGTATCATCCACGATCAGGTCAACCCCTGTAGCTGCTTCAATAGCACGGATATTTCTTCCTTCACGACCAATGATCTGACCTTTGATCTCATCCGTTTCCAGGTTGAAAACGGTAACTGTATTTTCAATGGTAACTTCTGCAGCCGTTCTCTGGATGGATTGAATAACAATTTTTCTAGCCTCTTTATTGGCCTTCAGTTTGGCATCTTCTATGATCTCCTGCTGTAAGGTTAATGCCTGAGAATGCGCTTCTGCCTTGAGGCTTTCCACCAATTGCGATTTGGCTTCTTCAGCACTTAAACCTGCAATCTTTTCCAGTCTGCGAATATGTTCTTCCTGGTGCTTCTCCAGCTCCGTTCGTTTGAGGTTTACTACCTCAATCTGGCGATTGAGATTGTCTTTGATTACTTCATTATCCTTGATCTGCTTATCAAGAGAAGCTTCTTTCTGGTTAATGGTGATCTCTTTCTGCTTAATACGATTCTCTGTTTCGCCTAATTTCCGGTTACGCTCCATTACATCCCGGTCGTATTCGGATTTCAACTGAACATACTTCTCTTTAGCTTCAAGTTGTTTCTCTTTTTTAACTGTTTCGGCCCTTAATTCGGCCTCTTTTAGGATATTTTGAGCCTGGTATTCTGCTTCTTCTACTTGTTTTTTAGTGTTTTTAGAGAAAATCAGCCTACCTGCTATAAGTCCTACAATCAGTGCAGCCACACCAATTATCATCAATAATACATTCTGGTCCATCGTTTTGGCAAGTTTTAAAATAGTTCACAATATGTCTTTTTACACATCTCATTTTCTCGTAATAAGTAAATGATAGGGTACGAAGATAATTAATTAGGCGGAAGAATCCCTGAGAAGGTTTTGGGGCTATGATAATAGGTAGGGAATGGTTGTCAAGGGTTTACTGAACTTCACCCACAGCATCTCCTAATTGCCTCTAACACTAGATCATAGGTTATTGGAGTCGGCTAAGGCTTTATCGATCAATTTTTCCAGTCCCTGCATCTTTTCTGCGGCTTCATCGAGTTTCATCTGATCCAACCCTGATTTACTTTGTTCTGTGGCAAACCACAACAATACCATGGATACATAATCCTGCATATCCTTTCCGGCAAAACTGGTTTTGAATTCGCTGATCTTATCATTGATCAGGAGTGCTGTTTTACGCAGCATTTCTTCATCAGCCGCTTCTATCTTTAAACGGTAGCTCCTGTCTGCGATCAATATGTTAACGGGAATCAGTTCTGGCATATTTTAAGTATTTAACAGGGCCATACATTTATCAATCTCTTTTAGGTAACCGTCTATCCGCTTACCTAAAGCCAATTTTTCTGCTTCATTTAAATTGCCCGCACCCAATTGTATGGTGGCCAGTTTTTGCTCAAGATTAAGGATAAGTTGTTCTTTTTCTGAGTGGTGACCGAGTGCTTTTTCGAGATCTTTCTTTAGTCGTTGGTTCTCCTTTTGTAAATGCGCTTGCTGCCTCAACAAAAGTTGAAGTTTTTCCTGAATACTTTTCATCTGAAGATCAAGGTCAGCCATGATACTAATATAATCCCAATGCAGAAGATGGGAGAATTTTTACTGCACTTCTTATTAACGGAATGTTACCTTATTTATTTTCTAATTTCTGCTGACAGCTCTTTTTCAAATCCCTGAACCAGTTTTGCCACCATCGCATCCACTTCCTTATCGGTTAATGTTTTTTCATCATCCGCAAAGGTAAAACTGATGGCAACCGACTTTTTATCGGCACCCAGTTTATCACTTTCAAACACATCAAATAGTCTGAGATCCTTCAATTTTGCCAGTTTGGCCTGCCCTACTGTTTGTTCAATGGCGGCAAAGCTGGTGTTACGACTAACAACCATTGCCAGGTCGCGCTGCATAACCGGAAACTTGTTTACTTCTTTGTAAAGGATTTTTTTGGCGGCAACAACATCTACCAGTTTGCCAAAATCGATGGTAAGGGTATATACAGCTTGCTTAATATCAAAATCGAGTCGCTTTTTTGTGGTTACTTCTGCCAAATTACCCATTAGCTTTTTCCCCACATACAAGGAAAGATTGAGCGAATCTTCTGCTTCTTCATATGTAATTGTATTAAGCCCCAGTAATTGAAAAATGGCAGATGTTATCCCTTTCAGGTAATAGAAATCCAATGCCTTGCCTTTTTGTAACCAATTGTCTTGCTGATCAAAACCAGTTATATAAAGGCATAATTGTTCTTCTTCCTGGTAGGATCCAATTTCGGCGCTTGTATAAATTTTTCCAAATTCAAATAATCGGAGATCGTTGTTCCTTCTGTTCAGATTATAGGCAACAGTTTCTAAACCCGTTTCTAACATGGAGGGTCTTAAAATATTTAGATCCTCACTGAGGTTATTCAACATCTTTACTGTTGTGCCAGAAACAGTTTCATCAAAGTATTTGCTATTGGTAATGGAATTGGTAAGTATTTCTACAAAGCCCTGTCCTACCAAATAATTGGCGATCTTTTCTTTCAGAGATTCTTTAAAACCTAATTGTTCCACAGCCGGACTGATAGTGATGGTGCTGGGTATTTCAATATTGTCTAAGCCATCAATACGCAGTATTTCTTCAACAATATCTGCCCCAATGCTGATATCGGGTTTGCTGTAAGGTACTGCCACTCTTAATTCATCCTGTCCTTCCCTTATTATTTCAAACCCAAGTGCCGTAAGGATTTTGGTGATCTTATCGGAGTGATAATTCTTGCCACTGAGTTTTTTTAAGTAGTGATTTTTAAGCACCACTTCTGTTTTGGGTTTGGGATGGGGATATACATCAATGATTTCGCTGCTGATTTCTCCACCCGCTATTTCTTTAATCAGTAATGCGGCTCTTTTTAAAACATTTACAGTATTAGAAATATCAACACCTTTTTCAAACCTGGTTGCTGCATCGGTTCTAAGATCATGAAATACCGAGGTTTTACGGATACTCAGCGGATGAAACCAGGCACTTTCTAAAAATATACTGGTAGTAGTACTATTAACCCCACTATGTAAACCACCAAATACACCGGCGATACACATTCCTTCCTTTTTATTGCAGATCATGAGGTCTTCTGCATTCAATTTTCTTTCTTTCTCATCTAATGTCACAAAGCCCGTACCTGCTGCTAAAGTCTTTACAATGATCTCATTACCTGTAATGGCATCTGCATCAAAAGCATGCAATGGCTGACCAGTTTCGTGAAGGATAAAATTGGTGATATCAACGATATTGTTGATGCTTCTTTGACCAATTACCTGTAACCTGTTCTTTAACCAAAGGGGTGATTCTGCAACCTTGATACCAGAAATGGTAACACCTGCATAACGTTCACAGGCAGCTTCATTTTCAAGGGTTACTTGAATAGGTCTGCTATTATTATCCGTTTTAAAACTATTGGTGAAAGGTGTTTTTACTTTAGCATCTTTCTGATGATAACTCAGGTAAGCACATACATCCCTGGCAACACCCAGGTGGCTCATGGCATCCATTCTATTGGGTGTGAGCCCAATTTCATAAACCCAATCAGAATAAGGTTTGAAGTAATCTGCTGCAGGCATTCCAACGGTTGTGTCTGATGGAAGTACCAATATGCCTTCATGACCTAAGCCCAACCCGATCTCATCTTCTGCGCAAATCATTCCAAAGCTTTCTATTGACCTGATTTTTGCCACACGCATGGTCAAAGGATCTCCTTTAGCAGGATAAATAGTGGTACCCACTGTTGCAACCACCACTTTTTGTCCAACAGCAACATTAGAAGCCCCACAAACAATTTGTAAGGGTTCTGCTGCCCCAATATTTACTTTGGTAACCTTTAGTTTATCGGCATTAGGGTGTTGGTCACATTCCAATACTTCGCCTATGATCAAGCCTTTTAAACCGCCCTGAACAGACTCGAATTTTTCCAGACTTTCTACTTCCAACCCAATAGAAGTAAGGATCTTGGATAACTTCTCAGGGTCGATCGTTTCGGGTAAATATTCACATAACCATTGGTAACTGATTGTCATAATTGCTGGCTCTTTACGGGCAGCAAAAATAGGTGATAAAGTTAACTTAAGCTTTATGAGGTCTGATAGTAGCCATAAGTAGGCTTTTTCATTCCTAATGCAACTGTGTTTTCTACAGTATGAATGCAATAATTGGGAGGCAAGATTCTCGAAAAATGACACAGATCAAACCAAAATAGTTTACACCCAATTAGTTCATTTCTGCAAAAAAGGCCATTCTTTGAACGAAAATCTTTCTGCACAGCCTTATGTTAATTTCCCATGTAAAACATCGGAAAACTTTTGCAAATAGTGGATAACCATTGTAATTTGTGTGAATAGGGACAAAAAAACTGTGAATAGGGCTGTGAATACCTGTGGATGAAAAATAAAAGAAAAAGTTTTTTACGCCCTCTTACTATCCCATATATTCGTTCCCCCTGACCCTGTTGGTAACAATTTCGTAACATAGCCATTATCAGCCGGCAAAGGGAATGAAAAGGAATGCTAACCCCAATTGAATTGAATTAATAATGGATCTGACCAGCCTCAACAAAGACAGAAAAAGAAGAAAACCATCGATAGATATGACCACCATGGTGTATGGTAAAGTTCCTCCACAGGCAAGAGAGCTGGAGGAAGCTGTACTGGGTGCCATCATGCTTGAAAAAAGTGCTTTTGATACGGTTACAGAAATAGTAAAACCAGAATGTTTTTATGTAGAAGCGCACCAGCTGATCTATAAAGCTATGCAGGGTTTACAGCAGAAGAGTATGCCCATTGATATTCTTACGGTTGTTGAAGAATTGAAGATGCGCGAACAGTTGGATACCGTTGGCGGTCCTTATTATGTTACCAAACTTACCAACTCAGTTGTATCTACGGCAAATATTGATGCACACGCCAGGATAGTATTGCAAAAATTTATTCAAAGGGAACTGATACGCATCAGCGGAGAGATCATTGGAGATGCTTATGAAGACAGCACGGATGTATTTGATTTACTGGATGACAGTGAAACAAAAATGTTCAATATCACCAACAATTATCTTAAGAAAAACTTTGAAGATATTGGGAACGTTTTGGCAAAAACCATTAACCGTATTGATGAACTTAGAACCAAAACGGAAGATATTTCCGGTGTTCCCAGCGGCTTTTCAACATTAGACAGGGTAACTTATGGCTGGCAACCTACTGATCTGATCATTCTTGCGGCAAGACCTTCCGTAGGTAAAACCGCATTTGCCCTCAACCTTGCCAGGAATGCTGCACTACACCCTACCAAACCTATACCTGTTGGCTTTTTCTCTTTGGAGATGAGTGCTTCTCAGTTGGTACAGCGTATCCTGAGTGCTGAGAGTGAAATTAAAATGGAAAAGATCAGCCGAGGTAAATTGGAAAACCACGAATACGAGCAATTACTGAGTAAGGGTATTAAAAAACTAGAAGTTGCACCCATATTCATTGATGATACTGCTGCCCTGAATATTTTCGAGTTTCGTGCTAAAGCTAGAAGACTGGTAAATAAACACAATGTTGGTGTGATCATTATTGACTATCTGCAGTTAATGAGTGGCACAGGCGATAGGGGCAGTAACCGTGAACAAGAGATCAGTAATATCTCCCGAAACCTGAAGGCACTGGCCAAAGAACTGAATGTACCCATCATCGCTCTAAGTCAGTTGAGTCGTGCCGTTGAAACCAGGAAAGAAAGTAAAATGCCTCAGTTGAGCGATCTGAGAGAATCAGGTGCCATTGAGCAGGATGCAGATATGGTTATGTTCATTTACCGTCCGGAATATTACGAGGTGATGAATAACGAAAATGGTGAAAGCACCCATGGTGAAACGCATATCAGAATTGCCAAACACCGTAATGGATCATTAGAAACCATCAAACTCAGGGCTAAACTGGATATTCAAAAATTTGAGGAATGGGATGGCGACAGTGGTATTCCCGGATTACCTTCCAATTATAAATCTCTTGGCAGTTCTGCACCACCCAATGCTGGAGGAGCAGGCGATACCAGCAAACTTTATATCCAGAAAGGAAGTAAAATGAATGAAAATTTCGATGATGGGATCGATAATGAGGAACCCTTTTAAATAAACGCCTACTTCTTTTCTATTTGCATGTCATTACCGTATTTTTTTGAAAATGATACTCCGGAACTTCATTCACTTTTTACGCTGAGTGAAGATTCCAGTAAACATTGTACACAGGTATTACGCATGAAAACAGGCGAAGCACTTCAAATCACCAATGGAAAAGGGGATTTGTTCAAAGCAAGCATTGTTAGTGAGGATAAGAAAAAAACAGTGGTAAAAATTGAAGCATTTACCAAGTTTACCCCTCCCGAAAAAAAAATTAGCATCGCTATTTCATTGCTAAAAAATGCCAGTCGCTTTGAATGGTTTCTGGAAAAAGCCACTGAAATTGGGGTTCATTCTATACAACCTTTCTTTAGTGCCCGCACTGAGCACCACCGTTTCAGGCTTGATCGCATGCAGGGAATATTGATCGCAGCCATGTTACAAAGCCAACAATGCTTTTTACCGGAATTAGCAGAACCCATTCCCTTTGCTACCTTGGTATCCCAATCTACTAATACTCAAAAACTAGTAGCCCATTGCGAAAATGGCAGCAAAGAAACTTTGGTTAGCATAGGCCCGGCAAACAATACCCAAATCCTGATTGGGCCGGAAGGTGATTTTACTATGGAAGAAATTAAACTGGCTATAGATTTGGGTTACCAACCTGTAAGTTTGGGCAATACCCGTTTACGCGCAGAAACAGCAGGTATGGTGGCAGCCAGTATTTTGGTCAACCGATAATTAAGGGTTTTACTTTTCAATTTCCTTATTCCTTACATTCGTTTTTGAATTTTTCTGCTATGCAAGTAATTGAAGTCAATAGTGAGGATACCGTAAAGGAATTTCTACTGGTAAATGTGCTCATGAACAAAGGGAATAATGCCTATATCCAGCCATTGGATAATGAAGTGAAGGAAGTATTTGATCCAGCCAAGAACAAAGCACACAAATACGGGGAAACAAAAAGATGGCTGGCTAAAGACGACCAGGGAAACCTGTTAGGCAGAATAGCCGCTTTTACCAATTCGAAATATGTGAACAAGGGAACAGAATTCCCAACCGGCTGTATTGGATTTTTCGACTGCATCAATGACCAGGCTTTGGCAAATGTTTTATTTGATACAGCAAAAAAATGGTTGCAGGAAAAAGGGATGGAAGCCATGGATGGGCCCATCAATTTTGGCGACAGGGATAAATGGTGGGGATTGATGGTGGAAGGTTTTGACAGTGAGCCTATGTATGGCATGTCATTTAACCCGCCCTATTATGAAAGTCTTTTTACTGGATATGGTTTTCAGAATTATTATAACCAATATTATTATTCCATGTTGGTTGACGATCCTTTGCCAGCAAGGTTTCCGGAACGTCATGCAAAATTTAAGGCCAAAGCGGGTTATGAAGCAAGGCACCTGACTTTTGACAAGATGGAAAAATATGCTGCTGACTTTGCTACCGTTTATAATGCAGCATGGGCACAGCACGGCGAGGCCAAAGAGATTACGCACGAACAGGTGATCAAACTTTTTAATAAGATGAAACCCGTTATGGATCCGCGTATGGTTTGGTTTGCCTATTTTAAAGATGAGCCAATTGCTATGTTCATCAACATTCCCGACATCAACCAGTATTTTAAATATTTCAATGGCAAATTTGGTCTCTGGCAAAAACTGCAATTATTGTGGATGAAATTCAGAGGGACCAACAAACGCCTTACCGGACTTGCTTTTGGGGTTGTTCCCAAATACCAGGCGCTGGGTATAGATAGCTTCCTGATTTATGAATGTGGTTTATTAGTCCAAAACAAAGGATGGTACCACCAATATGAGATGGGCTGGGCCGGAGATTGGAATCCAAAAATGATCAATATCTATAAAAGTCTGGGAGGCAAACAAAGCAGGAGAATGATCACTTTCCGCTACCTGTTTGATGAAAACAAAAGCTTTGAAAGACATCCTGAGATGGAATACAAATAAAGGTACAAGGATCAAGAAACAAGGTTCAAGATATAGGGATAATAAACTTATGGGTATTGTGTAAAACTCGCCTGATTCTTCTGCTTTGAAGCTTGGGTCTTATGCTTATCTTGCAACACTGTTATGGACAATAAATTCATCGTTTCAGCACGCAAATACAGGCCACAAAATTTTAATACTGTGGTGGGGCAGGCGCATATCACAACTACCCTGAAAAATGCCATCCGAAATAACCAATTGGCGCATGCATTTTTATTTTGCGGTCCAAGAGGTGTTGGTAAAACCACTTGCGCAAGAATACTGGCAAAAACCATTAACTGCACCAATCAAACGGCTGATGGAGAAGCATGTAATACCTGCAACAGTTGTGTTTCATTTGATGCCGGTTCTTCTTTGAATATTCATGAACTTGATGCAGCCAGTAATAATTCTGTAGACGATATCAGAACATTGGTAGAACAGGTAAGGTTTGCACCTCAGGCGGGTAAATACAAAGTATACATAGTGGATGAGGTACACATGCTTAGTGCCAGTGCCTTCAATGCCTTTTTAAAAACGCTGGAAGAACCCCCACCTTATGCCATCTTTATTTTAGCAACCACAGAAAAACATAAGATACTTCCCACCATTTTAAGTCGCTGCCAGATCTTCGATTTCAAAAGAATAACCAATGATGACACGGTTATGCACCTTCAGGAAATTGTTGCCAAGGAAGAAATAAAAGCAGAAAAAGCAGCATTGCAGGTTATTGCACAGAAAAGTGAGGGTTGCATGCGGGATTCATTAAGTATTTTAGATAAGATTGTGAGCTTTACCAATGGCTCGGTTACTTATCAAAATACTTTAGAGCACCTGAATATTTTGGATGAGGATTATTTTTTCAGGTTACTGGATGCGATGCAGCAACAGGATCTGGCTTCAGCCATGTTATTACATGATGAGATCAACAGAAAAGGATTTGAAGGAGACTTAGTGCTCAATGGATTTGCAGAATTTATCCGAAACTTACTGGTTTGTAAAGATGAAAAATCTGCCTCACTTTTAGAAGTGGTGGAAGGCATGCAGGAAAAATATCTTACCACCGCCAAAAAAACAAGCATCTCTTACCTGGTTAGTACTTTAAATATTTTGAATGAGGCAGAAATCAATTACAAAATGGCGCGTAACAAACGCTTACATGTAGAATTGACTTTGATCAAACTCAACTTTTTGCAGCAAGCCATTGAATTATCCAGCGACAATGGTACAATTGTTAAAAAAAAACGACTTGACCATCCCATTGCCATTCGTCCCAAACAAATAGTTTCACTGCAACTGAAAGCTCAAATAGCTTCCACCGAATCGAAACTTATTATTGAAGAAAAACCTATAGTAAAAACGGTAACTACAGCTCCACAAAATAATACCGCCATTAATCCAGCCATTACAAAAGCTGTATCAATTCCACCACCTGTTAAACAAGCACCCAGAACTACAACACAGGCATCTTCTAACAGGGTAAATTTATTGGATACTTTGCGTGCCAAGTATGGCGACCAGTATGCCATTGAAGAGGTAAAAGAAGCAGAAACTTTAACACTGGAAAAACTGAAAGAAGTTTGGTTAGCATATGCCTTGATCCTGGAAAAACAATTGAAACATTCTTCAGCAGGAACATTTAAATCGGCCAGGTTATCATTAGAATCCGAAATTCATTTTTCCATTAGTGTGTCGGCGCTTACTTCCCAAAAATTTGTAGAACAGGAAAAGATGGTTTTGTTAGACCATTTACATAAAGCATTTAATAATCGAACCATTACGTTTGAAGTGCTGGTAGATGCAGGAGAAAAGGAAGATATTCCCGTTCACCTCCGGCTAAACAGCAAACAAAAATTTGAACATATTGCTGCGCAATTCCCTTTGGTTAAGGAACTAAAAGACAGGTTAAAACTTGAGATTGATTATTAATTGAATCGCTCCTTCTACAAATAGCGTAAACACACAATCTTAATTTTTAATTTATATACGCTTTGCTTGGGTATAACCGTTTTTCAATAACCACTGCAATACCTTATCCCTTTGGTCGCCCTGTATGATCACCTCACCTTCTTTTACACTGCCACCAGTACCACAAAAGTTTTTCAATTGTTTCCCTAAAATTTCCAAATCATTATCCTGTCCAATAAAACCAGCTACCAGGGTTACTGCTTTACCTGCGCGTTGTTTGGTATCGAGCCTGATGCGTAGTTTTTGTTGATTAGCTGTTAAGGTTGCCAAAGCTTCTTTTTCTTCCTCTTCAAAACGAAAATCGGGATTGGTACTAAAAACAAATCCTCTCGTATCGGGTTTATTTTTCTTGCTCATTTTGTACAAATAATTCTGTTGTAAAAATTTATAGGAGTACCGCTTTTAAACTCAGATCCACACTTTGTGCTTGGTGAATGAGACCACCAACACTAACAAAATCAACCCCTGTTTCTGCAAAAGCTTCAATGGTATCCAGGTTAATACCACCACTGGCTTCTGTTTCAAAATTGCCTTCTATTATTTTCAGGGCCTCTTTAATCTGTGTGGTTGTAAAATTATCCAGCATAATACGGAATACTTTGTTTTTACCCATCTCACAAACTTTTCTAACATCTTCCAATGTTCTGGTCTCCACTTCAATTTTAATAGCCAATTTTTCCTTCACTGTATATTGATAGGCTTTTTCAATTGCTTTTTCAATACCCCCGCAGTAGTCGATATGATTGTCTTTAAGCATGATCATATCATACAACCCAAACCGATGATTAACACCTCCCCCAATCCTAACTGCTTCCTTTTCTAATAACCTAAAATTGGGGGTAGTTTTACGGGTATCCAATAACTGGGTATGGTATCCTTTCAGTTTTACAATATATTGTTGTGTTAAGCCCGCAATACCACTCATTCTTTGCATACAATTCAATACCAGTCTTTCACATTGCAAAATTGTATGAACGCTGGCACCTACTTCAAAAGCTGTTTCACCGGAATGCATAGGATCTCCGTCGTTTTTAAACTGGGTAAAAACCATATCCTTCTCTACATATCGGAAAATTTTTTCAGCAATAGATACACCCGCCAGAATCCCATCTTGTTTAATTTTCAAAACAGCTTTGCCTTCTTGTTTTTTGTCGATACTGCTTAGGGTAGAATGGTCACCATCACCAATATCTTCCTGCAAGGCTTCTGCAATAAGGTAATGGAGTTTTTCATCAAAAGATTTCATATGGTAAATGTAGGGTTATCAATAAAAAATCCCGCTATAGGCAGGATTTTTTATTGACAGAAAAAACTTGGTTTAACTGATACGAAGGGTGACAATTCGGTATTTGCCCTCTTTTTGTTTCAGCATGATCGTTATATTATTGCTTTTGCTTTTGTTTACCAGTTTACCCACTAAATACATGGTATTTCCTAGTTCTCTTTCAGACAATTTTTCAAAACCTGTAATCCCAGATTCTGCCATAAAAGCCTTTAAAGTAAGAATGGCCTGAGTTTTACCGAGGTTTTTAACTTCATCCTTATCTAGAAGCTTCATATCTACAAAATCATCAAAAAACCTACCAACCTGCTCAGCATCTGCAGATTTTAAGGCATTTACAATTGGGTCTGTTCCCGACTGAAATCGGAAGGATGATAAGATCAAACCCAGAAACGCGAATACTACTAATTTTTTCATACAATGGTTTTAAAGGAACTTTCCTTATTTCTTCCACTTAAATTGCGAAAAACATGCCAACTTTGAATCTGGCAGCGTATTTGTCTAAAGTTACTGTTAATTGATGAATTTAAAATTTGGTATAAAAATATGAGCAAGAAAGTAATTCTGGTAATTATGGACGGTTGGGGCCTAGGCAAAATAAAAGCTGCCGATGCCATTCAAAATGCAAATGTTCCTTTTGTGAGTTCCCTGTATAACCAATACCCACATGCAACCCTGGTTACCTGTGGTGAGGACGTAGGTTTGCCAGATGGACAAATGGGTAATAGTGAAGTGGGGCATTTGAACTTAGGTGCCGGACGCATTGTTTACCAAGAGCTCCAAAGAATTAATGTAGCCATTAGAACAGGCGAATTGGCAGCCAATGAGCATTTATTGGCAGCAGTAAGGTTTGCAAAAACAAATCAAAAACCATTACATCTTTTGGGTTTGGTAAGTGATGGCGGTGTTCACTCTCATACCAGTCATTTAAAAGCTATCTGTGATGTTTGCAAAACAGAAGGTCTTTCTGAAGTTTATATCCATGCTTTTACAGATGGCAGAGATACAGATCCCAAAAGCGGTTTAGGCTATATTACCAATTTGCAAGAATACCTAAATGGATCGGTAGGTAAAATTGCTACCGTAAGTGGAAGATATTATGCAATGGACAGAGATAAACGTTGGGAAAGAGTGCAACTCGCCTACGACTGTTTGGTAAAAGGTGAAGGACAAAAAGCAACCGATGCTTTGGCTGCCATTGAACAATCTTATGCAGCAAATATTACAGATGAATTTATCAAACCAACAGTAATTGTTGATGAAGCACAGTCACCATTAGCGCTTATCAAAGATGGCGATGTGGCCATTTGTTTTAATTTCCGTACAGACAGATGCAGGGAAATCACTGAAGTATTAACACAAAATGATTTTCCGGAATTTGGTATGCAAAAATTGGCATTGCATTTTACCACCATGACGCAGTACGACCACAAATTCAAAAACGTCAACGTGATTTTTGAAAATGATAACCTGGTCAATACATTGGGTGAGGTATTAGCTGCCCATAACAAAAAACAGATCCGTATAGCAGAAACCGAAAAATATCCACATGTAACTTTTTTCTTTAGTGGCGGCAGGGAAGATGTTTTTGAAGGTGAATCCAGGATCATGGTGCCTTCTCCAAAAGTTGCCACTTATGATTTACAACCCGAAATGAGTGCATTTGGTATTACCGACAAACTCATTCCTGAAATTGAAAATGAATCAGCAGATTTCATTTGTTTGAATTATGCCAATACTGATATGGTGGGACATACAGGCGTATTTAGTGCTGCCATAATTGCCGCACAAACCGTGGATGCCTGTGTAAAAAGAGTGGTAACAGCCGGACTGGAACATGGCTATACTATTTTTCTCACTGCAGACCATGGCAATGCCGATTTTATGATCAATGAAGATGGTTCACCTAACACGGCACATACATTAAATCTTGTACCTTTCTTTGTAATTGATAAAGAATGGAAGGGAAACCTCCAAAACGGCAAGCTGGGCGATCTGGCACCAACCATTCTTAAGGTAATGGAATTACCCATTCCAAAAGAAATGACAGGCAACCTATTAATTTAACTACAAAACCACACCCATGAAATTCATCAAAAAAGTATTTATTGGCTTATTGGTAATACTGGTGGTATTACAGGCATTCAGACCAGAAAAAAATGTTTCTGCTGATAAAACAAACGATATAGCAACCATTTATCCGGTATCGGATGAGGTGAACGCTATTTTGACCAAAGCTTGTAACGATTGTCATTCTAACAGCACCGTATACCCATGGTATGCTGAAGTACAGCCCCTAGCCTGGTGGTTAGATGACCATGTAAGAGATGGAAAAAAACACCTCAACTTTAATGAGTTTGCAAAATACCGTATTGCACGTCAATACAAAAAACTGGAAGAATGTATAGAGCAGGTAAAAGAAGAAGAAATGCCCCTGAACTCTTACACGGTAATACATACCAATGCTAAACTTACAGATACAGAAAAGGAAACACTTTACAATTGGTGTGAAGCAACCAGAGACAGCATCAAAGCCAGATACCCTGCTGATAGCCTGGTGATCAAAAAAAAGAGCTAATACCTTGAGTTTGCGCGTTGTTGTCTGTAGTTGCCATACAAACAACCAAAGACTACAAACCACAAACCACAAACTGATCCTATGCAAATCCGTTCTGCCAAATATGTAATTTCTTCCGCATTGGTAATACAATGCCCCAAACCCGATAGGCCTGAATATGCATTTATCGGAAGAAGTAATGTGGGCAAGTCATCATTGATCAATATGGTGACCAACCAAAAAAGCTTAGCAAAAACTTCGGCAACACCTGGTAAAACACAGCTCATCAACCATTTCGAGATTGAAAGTAGCGCAGCAGAAAAAGGACCCCGACAAAAATGGTTCCTGGTTGATCTACCCGGCTATGGCTATGCCAAAAGATCACAAACTGATAGAAAGCGTTGGGAAGAAATGATCAATGGCTATTTACGTAAACGTGAAAACCTGGTACAGGTATTTGTGTTGATCGATAGCAGGCATGGTCCGCAAAAAAATGATTTGGAATTTGTTAGTCAGCTAGATCATTGGCAAGTAAATTTTAGTCTGGTTTTTACAAAAGCCGATAAAGAAAAGCCAGCTGTAGTTGTCAGAAATGTAAAAGCATTCCTGGATAAATTGGCAGAGACCTGGCAGTTTTTACCCAGGCATTTTGTTACGAGTGCTGAAAAAAAAGATGGTAGGGAAGAGATCCTTCATTTTATTGAAAGCTGCAATAAAGATATTGTTGCAAATAAAACTGAGTAATAGAGATATTGCTGCCATTACCAATTTAAGGCAACTTCTTATTAAGCAGTATAGAGATTTAATTTACCGCTTTATCTGCACAACAGCTGCTGGCAAAGGCTTCTGGCTTGGCTTTGAAGGCAAAACCCATTCCAAGAATATAACCCATGGCTTCTTTTAGTGCATCATTACTCTTGAATTGCGGATTGGTATTGATATCTGCATGAACTTCCATTTCAACATGGTGTTTGATGAAAAGGTTACAAAGCTCATAAGCAACTTCAATACTTTTTGCAACTTCTACCAGCATCCTTTCCTTGATGTGGTATTTCTGTTTTGTTTTGTCGTTGTGGATATACATGAAACCACCATTGTGTTCTCTTAGAAAAACGATCACAGTAGCAAATTCCGTGTCATCCCCTTTTACCTGACTGTCGGTGCCGATGCAGACTTTAAGTTTGGTGCCACTGGCAACTTCTTTTTCAATGGCTTCTTCTACTGCATCTTTAATAGGTAGGTTAATGTTCTCACCGTTAAATTTTCTCCAACGCATAAGTAGATGTTTGTGTAATTTACCGATTATAGGCACGCAAACCCAGCAATTAAAATCAACTTATTATTAACAGTGGTGGAAAACGGAGAATTTTATGGTTTGTGGTTTGTAGTCTGGGGTCTGCAGTTTCTCAGTAATGAATCATCCTAACAACAAACCACAGACTACAAACTACAAACCGACTTACCTATCTTCGCAAAATGAAAGTGAGCGGATTTACTTTTATTAAAAATGCCCTTCAATTCGACTATCCCATCAAGGAAGCGATCCTTTCTATTTTACCCTTATGTGATGAAATGATCGTGGCAGTAGGTGATTCATCAGATGCCACACGTGAACTCATAACAAATATTTCTTCAGATAAGATCCGCATAATTGATACCGTATGGGATCCCTCCTTACAAAGAGAGGGGGCTGTACTGGCTGCTGAAACCAATAAGGCACTGAGGGCTATTAAAAGTAATCCTGATTGGTGTTTCTATATTCAGGGGGATGAAGTTTTACATGAGCAATACTTAGAAAATATAAAACAGGCGATGTTGCAATGGAAAGATAATCCTGAAGTAGAAGGATTGCTATTTAAGTACCGTCATTTCTATGGTTCCTTCGATTATGTGGCAACTTCTTCAAAATGGTATCGCAATGAAATCCGCATTATCAGACCATCTGCAAATATTTATTCTTATCGTGATGCGCAAGGTTTTAGAAAAGGGAAAGATGAAAAACTGAATGTAAAAGCTATCGACGCTTATATTAACCATTATGGATGGGTAAGACCACCTGTAACCATGATGGATAAAACCCGGAATTTTGGTAATTACTGGGGAGGGGACCGGATTACGGAGGAATTTTTGCAAACCTATTCCGGTGCTTTCGATTATACACAGATCGATATGCTGGAAAGATTTACGGGTACACATCCTTTAGTGATGCAGGATCGGATTAATAACAAAAATTGGCAATTTGATTATGACCTGTCTTATAACAAAATAACACCTAAAGAAAGATTCAAAAGAATTTATGAAAAGTTGACAGGAAAACGTCCTTTTGATTTCCATAATTATAAATTACTACCTTAATTGTTCAAATAATTCCTGTAAACAGGTTGAATGAATTATGACAACAGACTGTATCCTTTGCCGGAATCCTTACAATAACAAACTCTTTACAATAAAAGAGCTTCAGTTAGGATTACCTGAATATTTCGAATACCAACTATGTAATGCTTGCGGAAGTATGCAATTGCAGAATGTACCAGAAAACTTAGGTAAGTACTATCCAAATGAGGATTATTATTCCTTCAAACTTGATCTGACTGTAAGAAAGAAAGCTGACCTGCTTCGGAAAATCAAAGCAGATTATCTTTTGTATGGTAAGAATAAGATCTTGGGCAGACTACTTTCCATCGGATATAAATTACCGGAACAAATGCAATGGATGAAAGATCTGCGTGCAAAATATGATGATGCCATATTAGATATAGGTACAGGTAATGGCAGTTTGTTATCTCGTCTTTTTCAGATAGGGTTTAAGAATTTAACTGGTATCGATCCATTCATCAATGAAGACCATGATTATGGTTCAATCAAAATCCTCAAAAAAGACATTTACACTGTAACGGAAAAATATGATGTGGTAATGATGCATCATTCACTGGAACATATGTTCGAACCACAAAAAGTTTTGAAGCAGGCTATGAACATTACAAAACCAGGGGGAAGGGTCATGATACGTATACCGATCATGGGTAATTATGGCTGGAAGAAATATGGCGTGCATTGGTGTGGCATTGATGCACCCAGACATATTTTCATCCCTTCTGAAAAACAGATGCGCGCAATGGTTGAAGAAGCTGGCTTTGTGATTGAAAAATATTATTACGACAGTAGTGATTACCTGATCTGGAGCAGTGAACAATACTTAAAAGGAATGCCCTTGCACGATCCAAAAAGTCATATGTTCAATAAGGATAATAGCAGTATGTTCTCTAAAGAAGATATCAAAGCCTTTCGTGCACTCATGAAAATAGAGAATGAGAAAGGGAATGGGGATACTGCTGTGATCTGTTTGAGAAAACCTTAATGGTGCATTTCCCCCCTGCTTAATTTACGGATCTCTACCAATCTGCTAAAATAGCTTTTGAAGGTAAATTGAAAAATAACGGATTGATGTTTCAGTAAAAAGTAAAACAGTGTCCAAACAAAAACGCCTGCCGCTTTTCTTTTAAAAAGCGTAATTAGTTTTTCGTAAAATAGTGGATCCTTGATCTCCTGTGTCTGGATCATTTGCATCCAGTTCAAAGCATATTCAAAATCCCTGAATCTTTGCTCGTGTTTTCTGGTTACTGTTTTTTGCGCAACAGTGGTCGTTACTGTATGAGCATGTTGCCTATATAAAGTGAGTGGTTGATCCACATATTTGATACCTGAATGAATGGTTGCTTTAACTGCAAACCAAATATCATGTGGAATTTTTGCGGGTATGGGTAATACCATTTCAATTAAACTTTGATGGATCATCATCGTATGCCCCCAAACCACATTGCTAAAAATAAATCCTTTTGTATCTTCTACATTACCCATCCTTCTAAGATCGGATAATTTTTTCTGTAGGCTTTGACCATTCTCATCGATCAATAAACTATTACTGTATACCAGTAAAGCATTGCCAATGGAATGATACAATATTTCCAATTTCTCCGGGATCCAGATATCATCCTGATCGCAGAAAGCCAGGTAGTCTCCTTTCGCTTGCCTGGTAGCAAATTCGAAGTTTCTTATAGCCCCTATATTAGAACTGTGAAAACTGATCTTGAATCGCTGATCTTGTTGATATTGTTCAAGAATGGCTTTTGTATTATCTTTTGAATCATCATCAGCAATGATTATCTCAAAATTTTTCCATGTCTGCTGTAATAATGAATCTATCTGCTTTTGCAGAAAGCGTTCACCATTATAGGTACATAGCACTATGGAGATCAAGGGGTTTATAGCAGCATTTTTTGGTACACCTGAATATACGCATCCGCACAGGCATCCCAACTAAATTTGGCAGCCTGCTGCTTTATTTTTTCTCTTGGTTGTAATCTTTCATATTCCGCCATACCATCCTTAAAAACTTTTCTCATGGCATCTGGTTCAAAATCACTGAAATACCAGGCAGCATCACCACCCACTTCCGGTAAACTGGTTCTGTCTGATATAAAAACAGGCTTTCCATGGTACATGGCTTCTATCACAGGCAATCCAAATCCTTCTGCGTAGGAGGGAAAAAGAAATGCCGTACAGTTTTTATAATACCAGTATTTTTCTTCTTCACTTGCAGGACCAATGAGTTTCACACGGTCTTCCACACCAAATTTTTTGGCAGCTTCCATCACTTCCTTGCCATAATTAAATTCATTTAAACCAGCAATCACCAATTCATAATCGTTATCCAATAATAAAGGAGGTAACACATGAAAATTTTTCCTGGGTTGTACCAAACCTATGGTAAATAAAAAGGGTTTGGCAGGCTGGTATTTTGGGCTATTAAATTCTGGAAATTCATTTACAGTGCAGCCCAGAGGTATTGCCAGTGTTGGCTTATTACCCAGATCCAGGTGTTTATTAGCTTCGTCTATGGCAAACTGCGAAATACCAGTAATAAAATCAGCCCTATTGATTCGCTCTTGCGTTTGACGCAATAATCTTTGATTACGTTGTACATTATTGGGTTCTTCGATCAGGTAACTAAAATCGTAGAGTGTATAAAGCACTTTTGTTTTATGATTGAAGGGCCTGTACCATGATAGCTGTGTGGTAACATGCCAGAGATCATATTTAGCCGTACCAAAACGGTAATATTTATCGATGGACTTATGTTCAACATAGGCAGCTTCCTCCCCAAAAATTCCGAAATCCTTTTTTGGCAGATAATAGTTCAATTGCAAATCTTCGGTTTTGGTTTTGGCTAAAGCTTTGCCCAAATTGATGCATACACTGTATAAACCATTGAATGGATTATATTTCAAGCGATGCATATCAACCAAAACCTGTTTCATGAACCTACCAATTTTGGGTAAAAATAAGCCTCCCCTGCCTCATTTAGCACGGTTTGCCCACAACAAATAGAAACTTTGTCAGTTTTCGAGAATTTGTACGGAAATTGTTGTGCTTTCTAATCCGCAAAATAAACTGCTTCATGAAAATACTGATACAATACCTCAAACCCCATAAATGGTTGATCGCCCTGGCACTTTTACTGGCTGCTGTTAACCAGACCTTTTCCATGTTCGATCCCATGATATTCGGAAAGCTCATTGATCATTTTGCCAAGAATCCGAAAATCGCACCCGACGGAACCATCCGAAACGAAAGCCAGTATATCAACGGTATCATGAATATGCTATTGTTACTGGTAGGAACAGCCATGGTAAGCAGGATCGCGAAAGCATTTCAAGATTATACAGTGAATGTAGTGATCCAAAAATTTGGTGCTAAAATTTTTACGGATGGATTGAAGCACTCCATGCGTTTACCATACCAGGAATTTGAAGACCAGCGTAGCGGAGAAACGCTCTCCATCTTATCAAAAGTGAGAACAGATACAGAAAGGTTCATCGGCTATGTGATCAATGTATTATTCGGCATTATTGTAAGTGTTGTTTTTGTTTCCATTTATGCCACACGTTTACATTGGTCGATTGTACCCATCTATTTGGGAGGAGCTGTTTTGATTGCTGTAGTAACCAATCTGCTCAGCAAAAAAATAAAAATCATACAGAAGAATATTGTTAAAGAAACAACCTCACTCGCAGGCTCTACAACCGAAAGCCTTCGCAATATTGAACTGGTAAAGAGCTTGGGCCTAACAGATCAGGAAGTAAAAAGATTAAATACCAATACCTACAAAATATTGGGACTGGAATTAAGAAAAGTGAAAAATATCCGGTCGCTGAGTTTTATACAAGGCACCATGGTGAATTTTTTAAGACAGGTGATCACTTTTACATTAATGTGGCTGATCTTCCGTGAGGTTTTAACGGTGGGACAATTGATCTCCTTACAATTTTATAGCTTCTTTATTTTTGGACCACTACAGGAAATTGGCAGCATTATCATGAGCTATCGCGAAGCCGAAGCTTCTCTTCAAAATTTCCATAACCTGATGGAGAAAAAAGTAGAACCCAGTCCTGAAGAACCCCTGGAAGTAGGGATGATAGAAGAACTGGAATTTAGAGAAGTTATTTTCAAACATACCACTGCACAATACAAAGCTTTGGATGGCATTTCATTTGATGTTAAAAAGGGAGAGACCGTTGCTTTTGTTGGACCTTCAGGTGCAGGAAAAAGTACATTGGTTAAATTATTGGTAGGCTTATACAGACCACAGGAAGGTGCCATTTATTACAATGGTATTGATGGCAATGATATGCGTTTTGATGAATTACGCAACCAGATTGGATTTGTAACACAAGACACCCAATTATTTGCCGGTACCATTCGCGAAAACCTGCAATTTGTTTTCCCGGAAGCTACAGAATCTGATATCAAAGAAGCTTTACACAAAGCCAGTTGCGATAATCTTTTATCGAGAGCCGAAAAAGGTATGGACACCATGATTGGTGAAGGTGGCTTGAAATTAAGTGGTGGAGAAAAACAAAGACTTTCCATTGCCCGTGCCCTACTGCGTCATCCTCATTTATTGATATTTGATGAAGCCACTTCTTCCTTGGATAGTATTACCGAAGAAGAAATCACCAATACCATCCGCAGAATTTCTAAAGAAAAAGAACAGATCACAGTAATGATCGCTCACCGTTTAAGTACGATCATGCATGCAGACAGGATCTATGTACTTGAAAAAGGTCAGGTTGTAGAAACCGGTAGTCACCAGGAATTATTGGCCGAAAAGGGACTCTATTATGCCATGTGGCGTCAACAAATAGGTGAAAGGAAATCGATGGCGGTGGCGGGGTAGGGTGCTGGGGTTTAGATGCTGGATACTAGATATTGGAAACTGGATTCTGGATTCTTGACCACTTGATTCTTGACCCTTGGCTCTTGAATCTTTACATGGATCCATACTAAAATAATATCCAATCCGCAATCCGCCAATCCCTTAATCCTTATCAAATTTCTTTTTCAAGTATTCCATAACAGAAGGATCTTCGAGGCCTTCCATATCGCTTAATTCCAGCTCAAGGGCTTTGGTACTTAATTGAATTTCTAATAAAGAAATAGCCAGGGAAGCAGCGAAGGTGAGTAAACTGAAGGCAAATACAACATGCGCTACTACCATTGCCTCAATATAAATAAGGTACATGCAAAAAATACTGCTTAAAAATGTTAGCACACCCAATGCCTGCATATTTTTAATTAGCTTAAGCCGGTAACGGATATTTTTAATTTGTCCATGGATAATATGCTTTTGCTCATGACTTTGGTATTTATCATGCAGGCTTCTTACCCGATTTGACAAAGCCAGAAACCGGTTAGTATAGGCCAGCATGATCAGGCTGATGGCCGGAAATAATAATGCGGGGGTATTGATTGAAATATCCATATAGCAATTTACGATTTATTATCAGTTTGGAAGATCCGTAATCCCTGTAGCCATTTTATGAGATCATAATTGCCTGTATCCGTTAAATTTTATTTTATGCTAATCAAATTAAATATTTAGATTTGTCTAAATTTTAATTTAGCCGAATGAAAATAAGGTGGTTAGGAGTGGTACTGATGTTCTGGCATTTGGCTTTAGGACAAAACTCGATACCTGATCCTGCATTTATGGGAATGGTCAGGGGCCGGGAAGATTCTCAGGCATTGGCAAATGCCATGGTACAAATAGTTAAACCAGCTACCAAAACTTATACAGATCCGAAAGGGAATTTTAGTTTTCAAAAACTTATCCCGGGGAAGTATATCATGCGTATTAGTTTAATGGGATACCAAACCATTACCAAAGAAATTACAGTTCCGGGAAATGCAATTTTCCTGCTTTCACAAAAGGAAACAGAATTAGAACAGGTAGTCGTTACGGCAGTTAGCGGTAGCACAAAAATGAAAACGACACCCATTGCCATTACAGTTGTAACACAGAAAGAAATCAACCGTAACAGTGGTTCAAATATTATAGATGCTTTACTGAAATCAGTTCCCGGCATGAGTGCTATCACAACAGGCCCCAATATCAGCAAACCATTTATCAGAGGGCTGGGTTACAATCGGGTGCTTACCTTATATGATGGCATGCGGCAGGAAGGTCAGCAATGGGGAGATGAACATGGCATTGAAATTGACGGCTATGGCATTGCCAAAGCTGAAGTTGTAAAAGGTCCGGCCAGTTTGATGTATGGTTCTGACGCTATTGCAGGTGTAGTAAACCTCCTTCCTGGAATACCTACAGATACCAAAGGCAACATTGCGGGTGACTTGCAAACAGAATACCAAACAAATAATGGTATGATGGGTTTGAGTGCAGGATTGTATGCGAGAAACCAAAACTTCTTTTGGAGCTTTCGTAGTTCCTTTAAACAAGCAAAGGATTATACCAATGCCATAGATGGACCGGTTTACAATACGGGATTTCTTGAAAAAAACATTTCCCTGCTCACGGGTTGGAACAATCCAAAATCAAATCACCAAATACAATTTAATTGGTACCATAATTTACAGGAAATCCCCGATGGAAGCAGGGACTCTGCAAGTAGGGCATTTACTTTCCAAACAGAAGAATCAGACAAAGACGATATCAGAAACAGACCCCTGGTTAACCCAGCAAATTATGCATCTTACCAAATTGCCGATATACACCAAAATATCAGTCATATTAGGCTATACCATAAAAGCAACTTTTCCATTGGCACCGGAAAAATGAATACCCTATTGGGTTTTCAGCAAAATACCAGAAATGAATTTAATCATCCGTTATATTCTAAGCAAGCTGGTTTAGCTGTCAGGTTGCAAACCATCAACTATGAAGCCAGGTATCAGTTTCGCATGTTCCAGAATGTAGAAATCACTTATGGCTTCAATGGGATGTACCAGGTAAATAAAAACAGGGATGCAACTGATTTCCCAATTCCTGATTATCGGCTATTTGATATCGGACATTTTCTTTTTGCAAAAAAAGAATGGAACAAAACAGTTTTAACAGCCGGCTTTCGATGGGATTACCGCCATATCAAATGGAATGATTTTTATACCAGAAAAAACACCAACACCGGATTTTACCAACAAACAGTTATTCCTGATACTGCTAGCGCAATACTGAATTTTGCTGCCTATCAAAAAACATTCAGTGGTTTTTCTGGAAGCGTGGGCCTTGTTCATAATTTTTCATCTGCCTTCATACTGAAAGCCAATATAGCCAGTGGTTATAGAAGTCCATCGATACCGGAGATAGGTTCAGATGGACTCGATCCTGGTGCACATATCTATTATATAGGCAACCGTGAATTTAAACCGGAAATTAACTTACAAGCCGATCTGGGCTTATTTTATACACATGCAGATTGGGATGCGCATCTGGAATTATTCAGCAACCGAATTTATCAATATATTTTTTTTAGAAAACTCTTCGATGCAAATGGAATGCCATTAGAAATAATTCCTGGCAATTTTACCTACCAATACCAACAAGGCAGTGCCTGGCTGTATGGCGCTGAAGCCTCTATTAATATTCATCCTGTAAAATTACCCTGGTTAAATTATCAACAACAAGTTGCGCTGATCAACGGCATCAATACAGACCCTTTAACCAGAAAAGATTTCGGTGACCAGGCAAAATACCTTCCTTTGATTCCACCTCTAAAATCGGTACAACGACTTAGGATAAACATTGATCGTTCATTTAAATATTTCAATGACCTGTTTTTTCAAACGGAGGTTGATATGGTGGCAGCGCAGAATAAGTTTTATGCGGTAGACCAAACAGAAACTGCAACTGCAGGTTTTACCTTAGTAAACCTTAGTACAGGATTTTCTCTTACGAATAAAAAAGGTAGGGATTGGTGCAAATTTTTTGTGAGCGCCAATAATATTTTCAACCAAACCTACCAATCCCACCAAAACAGGTTAAAATACTTCGAGTATTATCAGAGACAGCCAAATGAAAGTTCCGGCATATATAATATGGGCCGGAACTTCGTTATGAAAATAATTCTTAGCTGGCAATAAATTAATTCAAGTGTATATTGATAGGCACATTCACTTTAAGACTAAAGTTTCTACCCATATTAAATACACCCGTTCTTTGGGTTACTACATTCACTGCTGCATATTTTAATCGGCTCAAATGATTTTGGTAGGCAACATCTGTGAAATTATTCATAGACACATGGATTCCCAGTATTGTTTTACCCTTTGAATTGGTAAAATCTGTACCAGCTCCAAAATTAAAAACGGTATAACCACTTGTAGGGGTTTCTGTTTGATAAGCAGTGAATACACGGTTTTGAGTGGCAACATTATCCATTTCAATTTTCAGGTAAACATTTCGCATGCCCTTTGCTGCTTTATTAAACGCAGCACGCAATTCACTTTGTAACCTAGGCGCCGGAATAAATGGCAATTTATTGGAGCCTTCAAAACTTTCATTAAAATGTCCTGCTACCATTGAAAAACTATTTTCAAAATGTAACCAGTCGAAAGGATGTGGATGCAGATCCAGTTTTACTTCAAACCCCATCAATGTAGCAGAACTCTGACGGAATTTAAATGCACTGATATCTTCACCACCAACATTTACCAAAGAATCTCCCCCACCAATTGCAGAAAGTTTGCTGTAGAAAATATAGTTATTGATCTGATTATAAAATGCATTCAATGCAAAACTCAAATGCGGATAATTCATTTCCAATCCTGCGTCTACCTGAAATGAGGTTTCGCTTTTGAGGTTATTATCACCAAATTCATACCTATTGGTTCCTTCATGTGCTCCATTACTGGATAGCTCACTTACACTAGGTGCCCTGAAACCCCTTGCCAGATTGAATTTCCAACTGATCTGATCATTTGGATTATAACTAACGCCTACACTCCCGCTCAGATTGGCAAATGATTTAACGAAGGATGCAAACTTTATATCTATCCCCTCTTGCAGTTCTTTTCCTGAAACCGTTCTTGTATCTGCACGCAAACCACCACTTACAGTAAATTTATCACCAAACGACTTTTTGGTAAAGATGAATGCACCGGCATCAAACTGATCATATTCTGGAATAATGGTTTCAATTGCCAGGTTTTTGTTTTGCTGAAACATTCCTGAAACACCTATGGAGGTTTTCCAGTTGTTCTTTTCCGTTAAATTTAACTGCAGGTTATAATTAACTGTTTTAAGGTCAAAATGAAGTACAGGAATATTTGGCGTAGCTGGGTCGCCTAATTCCCTTCTTTGGTTTCTCTGAAAACCAATATTCAAAGCCAGTCTGTTTTTTCCAATGGCAATATTATTATCACTGGCAATTTTAAAATGTGTCACATGTTGATACGGCGTAAATAAGTGCCTGCTATTTAATTCTTCTTCCGTAGCGATCCGTTCATCTGCTGTTTCGGGATAGATCAAAAATTGACCATTAACCGTATCTCTTGCACCTTCCACCATGCCAATATGTTGGTTAAAATTGCTAATTAGTAAGTGACTGTAACCCCAGGTTTTATTGATGCCCAGGTAGCCCCCAAAATTTCTTTCATAAAACCGGCTATTAAATACTTTGCCATCATATTGGTTACTATAATCTGCAGCAGATTTAGACGAACCATATAAATTCCAGTTAAATCCGTTTTTAAGGTGACCCGCAAAATTGGCGCTAGCCCCCAATAAACCATTATTATCAACCCAAGTACCTAATATATTGGCTTTGATAGTATTCATCTCAACAGGCACATTTGTTATCAGGTGCACTACCCCCGCCATGGCATCACTTCCATAAAACAGGGATGCTGGTCCTTTAAGTACTTCAACTTTTTGGATACTGTATTCATCAATTTCAATTCCATGCTCATCACCCCATTGTTGACCTTCCTGCCTTACACCATCATGAACGGTTACAACCCTGTTATAACCTAAACCACGTATCACTGGTTTAGAAATAGCCGGACCAGTACCTAAAGCCGCAACACCCGGCACCAATTGACTTATTGCTTCAATCACATTCATCGAATTAGTTTGCAGCAGATCAGATTTTTTTACGATTGAAACAGGCTGGGCTGATTGACGCACTTTTGTTGCAGATGCAACGCCGGTTACCGTTACTGCATCATTCTCAATAAATGATTCTTCTAATGCAAAATCAGCAACAGCATTACCTGAAATATCAATGGATTGTAACAGGGTGCGATAACCCATGAAAGAAACCTCTACCAGGTATTTGCCCGATGGAACAGCCAATGTTTTATAATTGCCTTTGCTATCAGCTATAGTGCCTGTTTTTGCTTCATGCAAGTAAATAACGGCACCAGCTAAGGGTTTCCCGGTTTTAGCTTCTTTGATATGACCCGTTAAAAAGCTGTTCCCAATTTTAATAGCTGATGCATCAAAAGCGAAAGAAATATTCGTAAAAATTAAAGAGACAGTTATGAGTAAAAGAAATTTATAGAACGATAATTGTTTCATATATATAAAATAACAGGAAGCATGCGCCAACCTGAATAAAAAGATTAGTTACAATAAAAGCAGTTACCTGTAAATGCTACAGGCATCATTACACTAACATGCAGGCGGACCTCTTAAACTATAAGAAAACTGTGCAGAAAATTCATGGAAAGAAACCAGACGAACCTGGTGTGTGTGAAACAATGATAAAACAGTATGGGAATCATTGATTGCATCTCCTACAAATGGAGATTCGGCAACCAGGTTATCACACAAACAGTTTATCGTAGTTTTTGATAATTGATCTTGCGAAGAGTTATGGAGTATTTTATCTGTTCTACCCTCTTTGTGGTTGGCTACAATATTGTGCAAGGTTAGTCTGGGCGTAATACTGAATGCAAAAAGCAACAGAAAAAATCCAGCTAAAAAATATCGTATGATGGGGTATTTGCGCACGTAAAATTGTTACAATGTTGCAAACATAACAATTTTCCATACACAATCTAAGCGCGCTGTAAAAATTGAGAAATTTTTACCACCCCCCTAGTTAAATGACCAATTAAGCTAAAAATGGCTAAAATACAAGATTACAAGAATGATTAAGGAGTATGTAAGAACCACGTCACGGAAGGATTCTACAATTTTCAGCCATCAGATTTGGAGTGAAAAGCTATATAAAAGAGTGGGTAATAGCTTATTTCACTTTTATCATGGCCCTTACTTGCTGAGTAGCCATATTTTGTAACCTCGCATAATATACACCAGCTGGTAATAACCCGGATTCAAAGACAACACTGTAAGTTCCCGCAGTATATTCTTTGTCGGTAAGATTAGCGATCACTTTTCCCGAAGCATCCATGATTTGAACCAATGTATGTCCGCCATCTGTTTTAAAACTGATCACGGTAGAACCTGAGAATGGATTTGGATAATTACTGATAAGCAGTTCGCCAGACATATTAATGGGTTTCTGGCAACCACCGGCATTAACGAGGGGCAGCATCTGAAAGTTCTTTAGCATGATCTGCTGCAAATCTGCTTCATTTACACATAACCAATTGGATAGAACGGTTGCATAGATACTTCTGAAATCATATTGAAAGGGCAGATTATCATTTACTGTAGCGTTGGAAGGAATTATAGGCGTTTCACCTAAAACACCGCCCATCACCGATTTGCCAAATACAAATAAGGGAGCTGCTGAACCATGGTCAGTACCCATACTTCCATTGCTTTTAATTCGGCGCCCGAATTCTGAAAAAGTCATACCCAAAACCCTATCATCCACACCTAGAAATTTCAAATCGTCTTGAAAAGCCTTGATGGCATCACTTACGTTTTGTAAGAGTTTGGCATGTGAGCCACTTGTGGTATCTGTTGTGTTAACCTGAGCGGAATGTGTATCAAACCCGCCATAATTAACCATATAAATACGCGTTTTTAATCCGCCCTTTATTAGTCGTGCAACAATTTTTAATTGATCTCCCAGCGAATTATTGGTGGGATAGCTCACCTGCTGTACCGTTTTTAAGGCTGCGTCTTTTATAACAGTGGCATATTGTTGCGTTTGTGAAGCAATGGTTCTGATATAGGTAAGTTCTTTGCCTGCAGGTGTTGCCGGCGCAGGATCCTGTATACCATTGATCAGGTTATAAAAATTACTGGTATTGCTGATACTCATACCCATACTTACGGCTGGGCCCTGTAAGGTTAAGGATGTTGAAGAGCCAATTTGTATAGCCAATGGATCCGTCATAGTTGCATTGGGATATCCATTGGGATAATTAGGGTATTCATAATTTAAATATCGTCCTGCCCATCCGGTATTCACTTCCTTATTGCTGTCACTTGCACTCATCCAAATATCAGTTGCACGAAAATGAGAATAACTTGGCTGCGGGTAACCTACAGATTGTACCACTTTTAACTGGCCCTCCTTATATAACTGGTGTAACCCATTCATCGCAGGATGCAATCCGGCTTTACCGTTCAGTGGCAATACCCTATTCTCCGGTATATAAATATTCTGACGGGCATTTACATAATTATTAAAATTTTCTATAGGTACAACCATATTCAACCCATCGTTACCTCCATTCAATTGAATGATCACAAATACATGATCCGTTTCCGTTACCGGCAATAATAAAGACTGCATGATAGCCGAATCCGCACTAAATGCTTTGAATGAAAATCCTCCTACCAAAGACGGTATCACAACTCCTGCCGGTATCGTATTGCGCAAAAAATCTCTTCTCTTCATCATCCTAGTTTTAGGCCAGTTGGTATTCTGACAAGTTCATGAAATAGCGGAACAAATCGCGTAATCTATTCTTGACCGTATTGGTATTGCTGGTATTACCCGGATTAGTGAGATAAGTATTCCAGGCATCTGTCCAGTAATAATCAGACGACTGTCCGCCCAGTAAAATATCAACTTTCAATTGGGTTTTAGAAGCTGCAGAAATATCAATCCGGTAAATAATTTTCAGTAAGTCATCAATCAATTTATTGGGGTCGCCGGGATTAGGTAATTGCAGAATAAAAGCTGCCGCATCAATCACCATTTTTTTTCCACTAAAAGTGTAGCCGTTTTGTATCATGGTATCAGTAAACTGATTGCGCTTGGGCAATGTATCACTGGTAATCCAGATCTCATAAAACTGAGGCGCTTGGTAATAAGCTTTCCAACCACTTACATCCGGTGGGTCGCCAATACTCTGTTGCAGATTAGCGGTAGCACTTACCAGGAAATTACAAAAACCATAATATGAATTATAATCTGAAACAGGTGGAAATGAAACATCAAATTCCCGAACCAAACCAACTACCAGATCTACCGGACTCTTGATCTGGCAACCCTTTGCTAGGATATCAAAAAAATGCTCACTTTTCAATAAAGCATTTAATACAGGCTTTACCTCATAATTATTGGCCCTGAAAATGTCAGCCATGGGTGTGATAATAGTGGATTCAACAACATCATCAATATCATAGTATACAAACCAACGATAAATTCTTCTGCATAAATATTTTGCTACTTCCTGTGTGGCAAAAATCATATCCAACATGGCATCCAGTTCTTTCTCTCCGCCATTTGGCCCGGTTTGTCCCTGAATAACGGTATTGCTATAAAAAGCAGAGAATTTTTTATTGGTGATATCATGTCTGCTTTCCACAAATTTGGAGGAAATATTAAGCGCATCATTTCTCCAACCCGTTAATACTTGTGCAGATGCTCTCACATCTTCCTCGGTATATAAAGAATCGGGGCCCTTACCACAACAGAAGAGTTCCTGCAACTCTCTTCCATAATTCTCATCTGGTGCTTTATTACTGTTGTCTTCTCCATTCAAATACACCAGCATTGCGGGATCAATTGTTACCGCTTTGGTTAATGCCTTAAAATTGCCAAGAGCTGAACTTCGCAATAAAAGATGGTGCTTATAAATAAATTGTGCATTAGAAATCACATTGGTTTCAGTAGCAAAATGATTATGCCAGAAAAGGGTCATTTTTTCCAGAATACTTCTGTCCTGGCCCACCATCACGCCCATCCACCATTTTTTGAAAGACTGCCTCCTGAGAAAATTTACGGTTCCATCGGTATTGGGATCCAAGATCCATGGGGCTCCCTGAACAATATTGGCATCGGAATTAGTGGTATTGGTAGGAGTAATGTATTCTTTAACAGGTGGGTCGGGCAAGGCTACAGTAGGATTGAGAATCTCATCTACTGATTGCAGGAATGTTCTTGTTTTAAAATAGTCGATATCAGCTTTTTTAGCGCCGAACATGGTTCTTTTCAACAGATGAATCACTTCATTTTCTGTCCAGGCACCCTTATACTCACCCAGGCCTCCATTGGGTGGGGGGGCAATAATTGCCAGATTTTCCTCTTTTTTAGGACTGGAAGCGGCTCTTAAAAACGATTTTCGATCCATATTTAATAATACAAGGTTTTGTTAAGACACAAAAAGAACTGGCTTTGTTGCCTTACAATATCAAGAAAAGACGAAAATATTATAAAATGATGAGCTGCTGATTTTAATAAAATGCAAGTTTATCTGGGCATAATGCAGCATTCGAAACTGGAAAATGTCCTATATTTAGGGTAAACAAATTCCCCTCATGACGGAACAAGCCATTATTTCGGGCTGTTTACACAATGAACCTGCCGCACAGCGGGAACTTTACAATCGCTATAGCCCTAAAATGCTTAGCGTTTGTTATCGTTTTGGTCAGAGTCGTGAGGATGCAGAAGATATGCTGCAAGAAGGTTTCATTAAAGTGTTTACCCAAATACATACGTTTCAGAATAAGGGTGCTTTTGAAGGGTGGATCAGAAGAATCATCGTTCATACCTGTATCAATTTTCTGAAAAAGCATAAGAAATTCAGCGAAAGTGTTGATTTGGCTTATGCGAACTATATTCAGGTGAAAGAGGAAACAGTTCCTTCGATCATGCAGGCAAGACAGATCATCGAATGTATTCGTCTTTTGCCACTGGGATATAGAACGGTTCTTAACCTCTATGCTTTGGAAGGTTATAGCCATAAAGAAATTGGTGAGATGCTGGATATTGAAGAGAGTACAAGCAGAAGTCAATACACCCGTTCCAAAGCGATGTTAGAAGCCATCTTGATCAGGAAAAAGATCATAGAGAAGCCGAGGGAAGAATTCAATTGGCTGGCAGCATTAAAAAATAAGTAGCGTTGATTGCATTGATATATGGATAACAAGTTTTACCAAGACGAGTTTGAGCAGTTTTTACAGGATGAAGTAAAACAGCACCGTATGTATCCTTCCGACCATATATGGAAGAATATACGAACAGAGCTTCATGGATATACGGCATGGCCAGCACTTACTTTTATATCTCTTTTTATTATCACTGGATTAACTGTTTCTACACTGCTAATCAATCACCCTAACCAAAGATCTAAGGATGCCGCTTTGATTGCAGCGTCCATCAAAGAATCTGACAATTCAACCAAAGCAGCCAAAAAATTAGCCATTGTTAGGGGTAACCAACAATACATAGAACAATTAGCTCCGGAACAGATAACGGCACAAACATTTGCAGTTAATATTGAACAGCCTAATCCTTCTACAACGGCTGCCGCTGGTTTTGAAAGAGCAGAACAGGAAATTAGCTTTCAAAAGCCTTTGCATACGATCTTACATACTACTGATAAAGTGGCTATAGCAGCTATTGCATCAACTGAAGAGAATGATATTGAAAACGCTGTATTGCCAACATCAATTACAGAACCTGACGATAATTTATTGTATGCCAGTTCTTCTACTGAAACAGCAAATGCAACCAATTTGAATACCTCTACAGCAGAACCATCAGCCACAGAATCCATCAACAAGGAATATGTTCCTTATGTGATGCCTTCTCCATATAGGAAAAATTCAAAATTCGGTTTCCAGTTTTATATAACACCTTCTACCAGCTACCGCAGATTGTCTGACGAAAAAGTAAAAGAAATTATTCAACCCGCAGCAGTTGCCACCAATACACAAAATATTCCCTTAAGTTCTAATTTTAGTGCTGACATTAATAATGTGGTAAGACACAAACCGGCTTTGGGTCTGGAACTTGGTTTTGCCGTTTTATACAATATGAGCAGCAGGCTTAAATTTAAAACAGGCATACAATTGAATGTTCGCCAATATTATATCGAAACTTTCCAGGCTGCCAATGACCTCGCTACCATTTCTTTAATTAATTACCGTGGTGTAGAAAACTTCAATTTCTACTCCCCATACAATAACAATACAGGCTATAAGAAAACACAGCTTGATAACAAACTGTACCAGGTTTCCATACCCATCGGAATTCAGTGGGAGATCATTCAGGGCAAACGTTTCGGGGTAAATACAGAAGCTTCTGTACAACCTACAATGACACTGAATAACAATACCTATTTAATGTCTACCGATTATAAACATTATACCAATGGAGGCGACTTTATTCGCAAATGGAATATCAATACCAGTTTGGGCATTAATATCTATTACAAAACAGGATCTTATACCTGGCAGTTGGGACCGCAGGTTAGGTACCAGCATTTACCAACTTACTCCAATGTTTACCCCATTAGAGAATACCTGATGGATTATGGTGTTCGCTTAGGAATTACCAGACAATTAAAATAAACATCAAAATAATAGTATAAAGCCGCTGAAAAAAATCAGCGGCTTTATAATTGATGCAATTGAATAATTTTGCCCCATGAAAACTATGCGTACCCTTTTTATTCTTTTACTTATTGCCATAGTTTCATGCAATACAAAAAATAATAAACCTGCATCGTATAAGTTACAAGCAGATACTACCAAATATTATCCTATTGAACAATTCATCAGGGAACAGATACAATATGTTGATTTGCGAAATTTTACCATTTACCAGGTCACCCAAAAAGATAACAAAACTGATTCGGTCATTCTTTCAAAAGACGCTTTCATTGATTGGGCAAATAAGGTGCTGGCTATGGGTCTCTACGCTGAAACCATGGCTGGACACTATAAAGAATCTGTTTTTAACGACCAAACAACAGGTAGCATAACCTTGCATTATGCAAAAGTAGAAGCAAGTTCGGGCATACAATATGTAGATGTGCTATTGGATGCATCTGGTACACAAGTGAAAAGATTGTTCTTGAAAGCATTAACTGTGCAAAATGATACAACCATTACAGAACAACTAAGTTGGAAAGCCAATAAAAGCGCAGTGCTCAGCAATTCTGCAACTACAACCAATGGCTACCAAAATAACAGCACCCAATTGATCACCTGGAATGAAATACAAAAATAAATACCTGGCATGACGGCTGAACAGTTTCAAAATATAGCTTCCGGATTACCCATGCAACCAGGTATCTACAAATATTATGATAAAGAGGGTAAACTGCTTTATGTAGGAAAGGCCAAAGAATTACGCAAAAGGATCAGCTCCTATTTTTCTAAAACATTCACTACTTATAAAACACACGAGCTTGTTCAAAGGATCCACCATATTGAATTTACCATTGTTGATTCTGAGCAGGATGCATTTCTTTTAGAAAATGCACTAATCAAAGAATACCAGCCACGCTACAATATTAATTTGAAAGACGATAAGACCTATCCTTATATCGTTATCAAGAAGGAACCCTTTCCGAGAATTTTTCTTACCAGAAAAAAAATAAACGATGGATCAGAATATTTAGGACCATTTACTTCGGCAGGTAAAGTGAGAGAATTGATCAGTTTTGTAAAACAATATGTTCCCTTAAGAACCTGCAAATTAAATCTCTCTGAACAAAATATTGCTAAAGGAAAATTCAAGGTTTGCCTCGAATACCATTTGGGCAATTGCAAAGGCCCCTGCGAAGGCCTGCAAACATTAAGCGATTATCAAGAAGGCCTACAACAACTTAGAAATATATTAAAAGGGAACCTGGGCTCAGTGATCAACCAATTCAAGGCCGATATGCTGGAACAATCGCAGCTACTGGCATTTGAGAAAGCAAATGAGATCAGAAAAAAAATTGAACACCTCGAATCCTATCGTGCCAGATCAGTTATCGTTAGCAGTCACCTGAATAACCTCGACGTTTTTTCGATTCTTAAAGATGATTACCGGGCATATGTAAATTACCTGATGGTTCAGAATGGAACGATTGTACAAACGCATACAGTGCCTTTGGAAACCAAACTGGAAGAAACAGAAGAAGAAGTACTCCTGTTTGCAATAGGCAGTTTGCGTGCCGACTTTAACAGCCAATCCAATGAAATTATTGTTCCCTTCATGATAGACTATCCGGAAGATGCAATTCAAATAACTGTACCCAAAGCTGGAGATAAAAAGAAACTACTGGATCTATCGGTAAAGAATGTGAACTATTTCATGGAAGAATTAAAGAAGAAAAAGATTCTTCACCTGGAAGGGAAATCTGATATGGAAAAGAAAAAAGTGTTGTATGAATTGCAGGCTTCTTTACAGCTTTTAGAAGTTCCCAACCATATTGAGTGCTTTGACAATTCCAATTTTCAAGGCTCCTACCCTGTTTCTGCGATGGTTTGCTTTAGAGAAGGAATGCCCAGTAA
The DNA here is from genome assembly GCA_943371675.1 of Chitinophaga pinensis. Lineage (GTDB taxonomy): Bacteria > Bacteroidota > Bacteroidia > Chitinophagales > Chitinophagaceae > Sediminibacterium > Sediminibacterium pinensis_I. Next base: position 130,794 of record CALRVT010000002.1, read on the forward strand.
GAAAGACTACCGGCAGTATAATGTAAAGACAGTTGAAGGGATCAATGATTTTGCTACCATGAAGGAAGTAGTTTATAGACGATACCATCGCTTATTAACAGAAGAACAAGCACTTCCTAATCTGGTAATCATTGATGGCGGTAAGGGACAATTAAGTGCGGCTATGGAAAGCGTTCGTGCTTTAGGATTAGAGGATAAAATGACAGTAGTTGGTCTGGCAAAAAACGAAGAAGAAATATTTTTTCCAGGTGATACAGAATCTATCAAACTACCCTGGGACAGCGATAGCCTGAAACTGGTAAGGCGTATTCGTGATGAAGTGCATCGTTTTGGTATTACTTTTCATCGCAATAAGCGGTCAAAGGGCACGTTTTCAAATGAATTGGAACAGATCAATGGAATTGGTGTGCAAACAGTACAAAGTTTGTTAAAAGAGTATAAATCTGTGAAAAGGATCAAACAATTAACCCAGGCCGAATTAGCTAAGTCTATCGGGCTTTCAAAAGCCAGTTTATTATTGGATTATTTTTCCGGAAAGCCCCAAAAATAAAAAAGGGGCCAGGATAAAAATCCAGCCCCGTTTTAAAATCCAATATCCTATGAAAAACCGTAACAAATTTACGGAAAGCCATGGATTTTCCAAATGTTCTTGTAAATATTTTCCTACTCTTTGTAGTTATTTTATAGGAAAAGGGGCTTAAAAGCCCCTTTTTCATGTTTTCACCCAATATTTTAATTACTTTTTAATACTGCCACAAATCCTGCTCGTAATTAAAGATCCTGGTTTTAATGTTTTCTCCTTCCAATAAACGGAACAGCGGATCTTTAATGATGGCATTCAGGTACCTGTCGCCAGGATTGTTTGCACTGGATTTGATGATATAACTACTGAAATAACGCTGCTCAAACAATTCTTCCCAGGTCATTCTGCTGGATGCATTTTTAGGATTATAAACATCCACTTTTGCCAAAGTTTTACGCAGATCAGGATAATAGATCCAGAACAAAATACGTGGCTGTGATTTACCACCAATTACTTGCTTAGCAATAGGTGCAATACCAATGATACGAGTAAATAAGCGACTGGCTTCTTTATCAAAGATCATCTGTTCTTTAATTCGGAAAGTATACACTGAATCCGGACTGAATCTTGGTTTTTTGGTAATCACCCTTTCTACAGTTCCACTCAAAGGATCAGCTACATCTACTGTATCATAAGCGCCTGCTGTTTGATTAAATACCTGGTCTGCTGTTAAAGGAATGGTGAAACGGTCATTATCAGCTGAGAAAGCTGTAACACTGTCATTTTTGATAGAGTTAAGCATGATGGAAAAGAAACGCTGATCACCATTATCGTCCTTTCCGGGATACATGAATGACTGGTTGATTTTTTCTCTTGCGTCAATTTCTCTCCATATAAATTCGCTCCATAAATTATCTTCATCACGCAGGTGCTCGTATTCCAGTGGTTTTCTGTCTTTGATCTGATTTCTATCTACTGCATAATTATTACGCAAGGAGATCTCAGGTTTTGCATCAAAACCACCTGGGTTAGTAGTATCATACCTAACTGAAACATTTCCTACAGCATTGGTTACAGGAGTAACTGCTGGTTGGTTAACGATACCTCGCGAATTATTGTTTACAGGAGTGGTATCCTGCTTAGGAACTGCCGGTTTGTTATTTGCCGGTGTTGTTTTATTACGATACGCACTTTGTGCCATTGTTTGCACAGAAGCCAATACCATCACTAGAAAACAGCCACTTAAAAAAACCTTTTTCATACACACAAATTATTGAAGAGTAAATGAAATATTCTGTTCGAGCTTTCTGATACCACCTGGTCCTCTTACTTTGATCTCATCGATAACTACAGTAGAACCTGCTTGACATCTTCTAATTAAACCAATGGCTTCCGCACTGAAATAAGCTCCTGTAACTTCTGCCAAACCAATATTTTCTTCAAAACCTTTACCGGTGCAATACAGGGTAAAAGAAACAACCTCATATTTTACACCTTCAAAAATAAAGTCCCTCAATTCAGCAGCAACTCCTTTCTGTACCCTGAATACATTGGCTCCAATTGGTCCGCCAGGAAAACCACCAACAGTTGCCAAAGGACTGGGTACTCTTTTAATAGGAATAGAAATTTTTTGATTGTTCTTGCCATCAGTTGCAGTTACAACAGCAGTTCCCAATGCCTCACATTTAACAATATACTGCCCTGGTCCTGCTTTTGTAGTATTAATACCCGGGCCATCTACTGTAACGCTAACCTTCTCATCTCCACCACCACCGGTTATACTTAAAGGATTTTCCAGGCCCTGGTAAAAAACCCTGGTTTTGTCTGTTGATACAACAAGTCCGGAAGGTACACCAACCGTATATTTTACTTCTTTATCTACCCTTGCAATGGTTCCGTCGGGTTTACTGTAAGAAATAGTTACTTTCTTTGCATAAGCCCCAGCACCACCAGCAGTCATTTTATACTCAGCTGCACCATCTGCATTTAAAGGGACCACCACACCATCTACTGTAACGGTAGGTTTAGCAGCCTTATTAAAAGCGCCCAAACCAGCAGTGATGATGATCTGCTCACCTGGCATGGCATATTGTGTACTGGGTTGTGCTAATGCTTTGAATTCGTCGTAGATGATTTCTACTTCACCTATTTCTTTGTGACAATATTCTACTACCTGTGCTTCACTATTTTTAATATCATTCTGAAACTTACTCAGCATGGTTAATCCTGCAACAGTAGGTGTCATATGAAAATAGGTGAAAGCCCATTTGTCAATTTCTTTATCGTTCTGGGGTTCTTTATTGGTTGAAGGTATTCTTAAATCGAGGGGTAGTGTTGGTCCAATTTCTTTTGCCAATGCTGGGTCTATAGCCATTAACTGGTCTTTAAAATTTTTCAACTTTTTATACAACTCTTTACCCTTTGCTTTTCCGGAAGGTGGTGATTCTACTAGTAATCGGGTACCTGCATCCAGGTCATCTTCCCTAAAATCTTCTATGCCGTTTTCTATTTTAAGTTTAGACTCTTTTTTTAATTCCAATTTCAAAGCATCAATATAGGTATACACTTCGTCTGCCAGTGTTTTAGCTTTTTGAGCCTTTGGCAACCATATTTCTGCTTTCTCTTTGGTTTTAGGGTCTTCCAGTTTTCTTTGAAATGATTTGAAAATATCCGAGTTCTTTTGTTCAGCAATTCCGGTTGCGGTCATCAAACTACGATCCACTGTTTTGAACGCATTCAGGATTTCAGATGAAACATTCAGTGCCAAAAGTGCAGTAAGCACCAGGTACATGATGTTGATCATCTTCTGCCTCGGTTCCTTGGGTAATGACATTCTAACTTATTTTAGTAGCTACAATTTTTTGAATTAGTTTCAGTTCCTGATCAGTGCAATTATCTTCCCTGCATAGCAGTAAGCATATTACCATATAACTGATTCAGCTTGCCCAGATTATTTGCTAATGCTGCAATCTGCTCTTTGGCATTCAATGCATCATCAGCGGTACTGGCCATTGCGGTAGAAGCCTGTGTAAGCTTACCATAAAACTGATTCAATGCTTTCAGGTGATTATTACCTTCCTGCAATTCCAACTCATAAATGGTATTAAGAGAAGCCAGATTTTTATTTAATGACTGCATCTGCTCATGAAACTGTTTGGCACTATCAGATGCCCCATGAAAACCAGCCAATGAATGAGAAGCAGAATTTACTGCATCCTTGATACCGGAAAGTGCAATGGTAGCTTCCTTGGTTTTATGAGAAAAGTCGGTAGTTGTTTTAACCACATCACCCAGTTCTGATATATTATCAACGGTGGTATTTAACTTTTGGAAACTCTCACTCAATGTTGCCAGATTACCGGGAGTGATATTGGCTTCCTGCATCATGATCTCCATAGATTTTAAAGCAGTATTGCCTTTTTCAGGTTGTTGTTTTCCCGGAAGATGAACTTCATGATCATCGATTGCAGGATACACTAAATATAAAATACCATAGCCCATAAAAATGATGGCTTCTACAGTTAGACCGATCTTCAACATGGTATCCGCAATTGCGGTATGCAAAAGTTTTTGAAGTGCTCCATAAATTACCACTGCAGCAGCAATGGAAACAAACACGTCAAACCATTTAGAGACTTTAGGGGGAATTGCAGCTGCCATTTTATCTTTTTTTAGAGTTTGTTAGTTAGATAGTTTCTTCTTGAAGTAGAATAAATACTTTCTTCAGAAATCACATTTTAAAAATCTATTTTACCATTTTAGGTGCAAGGTCAATCACGCAACGGAAACCAATATAAGATTTCGCTGTATCCTGGTATTCATAGTTACGCGTACCTACCTGTAAATAATAAGCTACATCCTTCCAGGAACCGCCCCTTACCACTTTTCTTTTCTCTCTGGGTCTGTCGGAATCCTTTGCTTCATACCTAATATCTGGACTCATATCTGACATGAAATTATAAGCACCTTCATAAAAGTAAGAACCAGTCCATTCTGCCACATTACCAGACATATTATATAAACCATACTGGTTAGGCCAATAAGCTTTAACAGGAACGGTATAATAGCCACCGTCTTCCGCATAATTACCACGACCAGGTTTAAAGTTGGCCAGTAAACAGCCCTTTTTATTTCTCATGTAAGGATTTCCCCAAGGATACATGGAATTGGTAAGACCACCACGAGCAGCATACTCCCACTCAGATTCGCTCGGCAATCGGTAATCACCGTCTATTGCAAATTTCTTTTTCTCCAGGAAAGTATTTTGTAAATGGGTTCTCCAATGACAAAAAGCAACAGCCTGTTTCCAGTTAACACCCACTACCGGATATTTACCATAAGAAGGATGTGAAAAATATCGCCTTGTCATAGGCTCATTATAAGAGTATGAGAAATCCCTCATCCAAACCAATGTATCGGGATACACTTTCTGATCGCCTCTTCTAATAAAATTATTACGGGGAATACCTGCATTTTCGCGTTTGGCGGCTGCAGCTAGATCGAAATATTCAATGCGGTACATTAATTTATCGGGATCAATTTCCGGTTTGCCATAGATACGGTTATCCGGAGCCAGGTTCAACTCATTCATTCTCTCAATGGTATTCCTGTCCCACTTAACTGCTGCCATTTTCTTCCAGTCAACAGCCATGGTATCATCTGCCTTATTAATTCCCTGACCGAAAAGGATTTTAAACGCCAGTGAATCACGCACCCAGTTTACAAACTGACGGTATTCGTCGTTTGTGATCTCAGTTGCATCCATCCAGAAACCCGGGATGGAAACCTGGCGGTTCCTGGTAGTATAGTTATAACTAATGTCCTCATCACTGGGCCCCATATGAAAGGTTCCAGGTGGGATATACACCATATTCCTAGGCGGATTCATGCTTTTGTTAGCCGTTGGGGCTACACCATGCAATTGGCCATCATCTGGCAAACCCTTGGCTTTTCCATTCTTCTTAAAAAAGCAGGAGCCGAGGCTTAAACAAAAAGCGATCAAGATAATGTTACTTAAATACCCTCTCATTGTATAAAACTGATTTATGACAGTGACAAATATAAGTTTTCGACCGGCAATTGGACCGGTTTTGAGATTTTCTTACCAATAAATTTCAACTCTTTGGGTAAAATTGATTCAGTGCTAAATAGTTTAAAACGAGCAATTTGAGGCTCTAAAGCCGCTGTCATTAAAAGCAAATTACTGCATTCTTTGTTACATATTTGCTAAAAGCTCATTTACCGTTAAAAAAGGTTTTTTGCAAGTATAATCTTTACATAAGTAGAATATCGCACTACATCCTTCTAATGCTGATTTCCCTGCTAATAACGGGAAAAAATCAGAATTAGTTTCCTGACTCTGTAGAATTTTATACGGTATATAAGTTCTTAATACAGGATACAGGAATGTCTTTGCCTGTTGCCCGATTACTGCAATTTCCGGTAATCCCATCGTTACCGCCTGCAAGGCCATTGCCCAAACGCCAAAAGAACCCGGGTATTTGGTAATGGCATTCCCCAAAGAACTGATCATATTCTGACTTCTCTGTTTCCATTCTGGTTTGTCGAAAACGATAGACAGGTATATTAAATTGTGTGCCATGATCGCGTTGCCACTGGGCACAGCACCGTCATATACTTCCTTTTTACGTATGATCAAGTCCTTCTGTTCCTGATGAGTGTAAAAGAAAAAACCAGTATCTGTTTCTTCAAAATTTTGGATCACCCATGCTGTTAATGCCCTGGCCTTAACCAAATATTCACCTTCCCCCGTTATTTCCTGCAAATGAATATAAGCCTGGATCAGGTAAGCATAATCATCCAGGAAAGCAGGAATTTTTGCCTCCCCGTTTTTATAAGTATGCCACCAATTGCCCTCAGTTGAGGTCATTTTCTCTTCCAGAAATTGCATATTACCAATTGCTTTCTCTTTATATGCCTCTTCACCCAATGCTGCATAGGCTTTACAATAGGCTGTATTCATCAGTGCATTCCAACCCAATAAAACCTTATCATCTAATTGAGGTCTTATCTTTTCAGCTCTTGCCGCCATTAGTTTTTGACGGCCATTTTCCAATACTTTTTCTGTGGCATTAAGATCCAAGCCCTGTTCTTGAACAAAATCTTTAAGAGGCAACTTTATTCTAGGTATATTGGTATGTTCCCAGTTGCCATTTTCGGTGATATCATAATAGTTGCAAAAAAGTTCTGCCTCGGCACCTAATATGTCTGACACTTCTTTTCTGGACCATGTATAGAATTTCCCTTCAACACCTTCACTGTCTGCATCCAATGCACTAAAAAAGCCATTTTCACTCAACATCATTTCCCGCTCGATAAATGAAATAGTGTGTTTGATAGTATGGGCATATAATGGATTGGCTGTTATTTGGAATGCTTCAGCAAACACATTGATGAGAAGGGCATTATCATAAAGCATTTTTTCAAAATGTGGTGCCAGCCATTCATTATCGGTACTGTAACGGGCAAAGCCTCCGCCAAACTGGTCGTAAATACCTCCTTGCATCATTTTATCCAGGCTTAACAAGGCCTGATCTAATGATTTTGCATCTTTTGTAAAATGATAATGCCTAAGCAGGTATTGAATAGAAAATGTTTGCGGAAATTTGGGGGCATTTCCAAATCCTCCCCAAATATTATCTGCATTAGCCAAAATATTTTCTGCAATTGTTTGCAAATAAAGTCCCGAAAAATAGGATTCTTCGGAAGGTTGCAAACCAAAGCTATTGGCGGTAATTAAGTGATTGGTGAGTTTTTCTGCCTGGGCTTCTATTTCTTCCTTCCTTTCTAAATATCCTTTATGAACACCCTGCAATATTTCCTGCCAACTGGCTCGGTTATGTGCACGCACCGGCGGAAAATATGTTCCACCAAAAAAAGGTTTTGTTTCGGGTGTTAGAAATACATTTAAAGGCCAACCACCACTACCCGTCATGGCCTGCACTGCATCCATGTATATATGATCGAGGTCGGGGCGCTCTTCTCTATCAATTTTAATATTGATAAATAAGTCATTCATCATGGAAGCAGTGGCTTCATCTTCAAAGCTTTCCCTTTCCATCACATGACACCAATGACAGGCTGCATAACCAATACTTACCAATATAGGTTTACCCTCTTCTTTTGCCTTTTGTAAAGCCACTTCACCCCAGGGATACCAGTTCACCGGATTATGGGCATGTTGTAAAAGGTAGGGACTGGTTTCGTGGATGAGTTGATTGGAATGCTTTGGATTCATATTACTATGCAAGCTATTATAGAAATCAATAAGCCCCTTCAAAGAGGGGCTTATAAATTATTTTAAAATGAATTTACTTTTTCTTGCTGGGTAAACTACTACAAAGAAATTGGTCCAAAGCCGCTACCATACTTGGCTTTTGGGGAGAAGGCACTTTGATTTCTAATTGCAATCCTGCATCTTCAACTGCTTTGGAAGTATTGCTCCCAAAAGCACCAATTACGGTTCCATTCTGTTTAAATCCGGGAAAATTATCAAAAAGGCTTTTTACACCACTGGGTGTAAAGAAACAAATCACATCATATGATTTTTCATTCAACAGCTCTTTGATATCATTACTGATAGAGCGGTACATGAAACCAAGCTGGTATTCACATTTATTGGTTTTGAGCCAATTCACTATTTCATTGTCCTGTTGGTTCTCACTGCACACATAAAGGAATTTTTCATTTTCCTTATGCTTGTTGATCACATCAAACATGCTTTTATTGGTGCCGTCAGCTCCATAAAACACTTTGCGCTTGCGGTAAAGAATGAATTTTTGGAGATAAAGTGCCACAGCTTCGGTTATACAGAAATACTTGGTATCCTGCCCGATGGTCAGCTTCATTTCATCACACATCCGAAAAAAATGGTCGATCGCATTTCTGCTGGTAAACATCACTGCCGAATAATACATGATGTCTATCTTTTGCTTGCGGAATTCTCTGGCAGCAATACCTTCTAATTTGATAAAAGGCTTAAAAACGAGCGTAACATTGTATTTCCGTTCAAGATCAAAATACGGAGATTTTTCACTTTCCGGCCTTGGTTGGGAAATCAGAATTATTTTTGCTGTTTTAGCAGCGACTGCATTTTTTGACCCGTTCTTTACCATGCTTCGGTTCTAAATAATGTGCAAAATTAAAAATTTCCGTCCAAATAATTGACCAATACCTTATAAATCAACAATAAAGGTAATAATTCAACGGCGCAAAGGTATAGCAAAAAATGTAACGCATTCACTTTCAATTTATTCTGTAATGCCAAAAAGGATACCCAATAACGATAAGATAATAATACCACCACCAATCCTGCCGACAATGTAATGGCAATATCAACATACAGCTGATCAGCAAATGCCACAACCCATAAAAATGGCACTAATAAAACACCCAATACTTTGTTTACCAGAAATACCACAAAAACATAGGATCCGGCCGCTTCTTTTGTATTGAATACCCATCCGGCAAATAATAAAAAAAGGTATTTAACAACATAGGTCACCAGTAAAATAGCCGATGAAAAAGCAGCCATTATCCAAAATGAGCTTGCTATCCAGTTTTTATAGGCTATTATAAGCGTAATATATAATCCGGCATTTATGATAAAAAGCAGATTGGTTAGCAAAGAGGCCAGATTGTCCTGCAAAAGCTGATCACGCGTTTGCCGCTGACGCATGGTAGTTTGAAAAAAATGCGAAAATAGTTTCTGAAAATATTTGTCGAAAGCAAGTCGGATAAAAGCCAGCAAAAAAACAACGCCTGATAAGAGATAAAAAAGATAATCTTTTGAAGCATCCTTTTTGTAATCTATCAGCATGTAAATAGCTGGCTTTTGCAATGGGAGGTAAGGATGATTGAAGTATTTATTATAATTCTCATTAGCTGCTTTATTAGCCTGAAGGATGTTTTGTATACTATTGGCTAGAGAATCCTTTGCCAAACTGTCAACCAGCTGCTGGTTTTGTTTTAAACTATCATTTAAAGCAACAGTATCTGCAAGCGCAACTATAGGCTTTAACAAAGGCTTGCTAACAATTTTGGTTGTTTCGGGTTTGAGCAAAGTATCGGTTTGTCCTGCAGCTGCCAAAGCGCATGCAAAAAAAAGACTGAACCAATAAAAACTTTTCAAACCATTCATTTGTGGCAAAAATATGGTGCTGAAGTCATTTATCCTGATACTTCTCTGATAACTATTAAGAGAATATGTAATCCACACTGATAACGGTAGATTTGCATAAAATAAAACCCGATAGAAATGGCAGGCATTTATGTGCATATTCCTTTTTGCAAACAGGCCTGTAACTATTGCAACTTTCATTTTTCAACAAATAAGCAGTTGATCCCTGAAATGGTTGATGCCATTTGCAAGGAAGCTTTGCTAAGAAAAAAATACCTGTCAGAAAAAGTAGAGACCCTTTATTTGGGAGGTGGCACTCCATCCCTTCTGAATGAACAGGAACTGCATAAAATTCTTACCACCATTCATTCCCACTTTTCTCTTGGAGAAGATGTGGAAATTACGCTAGAAACAAATCCAGATGATATTTCTGCTGAAAGTTTATTGCGATGGAAATCTCTGGGCATTAATCGTTTAAGTATTGGCATACAATCATTTGAAGAAAAGGAACTTCTTTGGATGAATAGGGCTCATAATGCCATAGAAGCTTATCAATGTATAAGTCTGGCTAAAGAAGCAGGGTTTAATAACATGTCAATCGATCTGATTTATGGCACAGCTTCTTTAACTGATGAGGTCTGGGAGAAAACCCTAGAACTTGCCTTTCAATCAGGTGTGCCACATCTCTCCTGCTATGCCCTAACGGTTGAACCAAAAACTGCATTGCACCATCATATCATGAATGGACGGCAAGCTGATATGGATCCGGAAAAACAATCCCGGCATTTTGCTATCCTCACGAAAGCCGCTTCAGCAGCCGGTTTTGAGCAATATGAGCTATCTAATTTTGCAAAACCCGGATTCAGAAGCAGACATAACAGCAATTATTGGAAGGAAGCCGCTTATTTGGGCATTGGTCCATCTGCGCACTCTTTTAATAAAACCAGCAGACAATGGAATATCGCCAACAATGCACTTTATATAGAGTCATTGAAAAAAGGCGAATTACCTTTTGAGATAGAAACACTTTCCAAACAGGATCAATGGAATGAATACATCATGACAAGTCTTCGAACTTCAGAAGGAATTTCCTTACAAAAAATAGCCATAGAATGGGGTGAAGAAGACCTATCAACCTTATTACTTGCTTCCAAGAAACATATAGTAGGCGGACATATGCAGCAAGATAATGGCGCACTTATTTTAACGATGGATGGAAAGTTTTTGGCAGATGGTATTGCAGCTGATTTGTTCAGAACGAAATAGGATCAAGCAAAAAATCCAATTTATCAAACTAGGAATGATTCAATTTTCTTAAACCCTTCTTCGGCAGGAAGCTGTTCCCAAAGAATTTCAAATATCGTTGATGCTATGGGCATAGGTGCTTTTACTTCCTTATTGAGGTTGGCAATGCATTTACTTGCGTTGTAACCTTCTGCAACCATATTCAGTTCTAATTGTGCAGATTTTACAGAATAGCCTTTACCGATCATGTTACCAAAAGTGCGGTTACGGCTATAAAGGGAATAGCAGGTAACCAATAGATCGCCGAGATAAACAGAAGCTGCATAATTAGGCTCTGTAAGCAAATTATCAGCCTTATTTAATTTTCGCAGAAATGCTACCATTTCATTTGCACCATTGGCAATGTAAACACTTAAAAAATTGTCGCCATACTCCAAACCATGCGCTATTCCTGCACCCAATGCATAAATATTTTTCAATACTGCAGCATACTGCACGCCAACAATATCATCATTCACAACTGTATTGATATATTCTGTTTGAAAATGCGATGCAATGACTTCTGCAGCAGGATGGTCGATGCCTGAAAAAGTAAGATAGGAAAGTTTTTCAGCTGCCACTTCTTCGGCATGACAGGGGCCAAGCACTGAAAAATAATCCTTTAAGGGAATTTGGAATTTATTGGCCAGGTAATCATTCAATAAAATATTATCTGAGGGCATGATACCTTTCACCGCAGAAATGATTTTCTTACCTTTCAATAAGTCTGAAGATAAAGAAAGTAAAGTCTCTTCCACATAAGCAGAGGGAACGGCTATCACTAAAATTTCTGATTGCGCTACAACTGTAGCGAGGTCATTGCTCACATTCAATTGTTTCAAATCGAAATAAGCTGTATTCAGGTAATGGGGATTATGTTTCCGCTTTTGCAAATAACCGATTGTATCTGCATTGCGGATCCACCAATGTATGGTATTGCCGTTATCCGTTAATATTTTAGCCAGAGCAGTAGCCCAGCTCCCACTTCCTATGATTCCAAAATGCATCCTCTTACAGTTATCTTCCTACAAACATACGAAATGGATATGTACCAAATAAAAGCGGCAGGTAATACCTGCCGCTTTTAATACGATTGCTTAATTAGTTAATCTTTTTTCTTCTCCTCAAACAACTTATCCTTTGCAACAACTTTTACCAAGGTTCCTGTTTTGAGGGTTTTACTTACTGTAGAATATGGTCCGGTAATCACTTCATCGCCTGTTTTTAATCCATCAACAATTTCAATATAATTTAAATCCTGGATGGCAGTTTTCACTTTTACTTTTTTTACTTTACTGTCTTTCTGCAAAATAAACACTACTTCTTCAATATCATCATCAGCAGTGGTTGATTGATTGGTTTCGCTACCCTCTGGCTTTTTTTCATCTGATTTATCTTCTCCTGGGGCTTTATCACTTTTTTTGTCTCTGGTGGTTACCGCATTCAATGATACAGATAAAACGTCCTGCATGGTTTTTGTTTGGATATCAGCACTGGCAGTCATACCAGGACGAAAAGGAAATCCCTTACCTTCAGCAATCAGGTCCTTATAGGTTGAAGGCAATAAACGAATATGCACTTTGTAATTGGTTACATCAGCACTGGAATTGGTTACACCTAATCCGGTATTGGGGTTAGCAATTTTATAAACAAGTCCTTTAAATTTACGGTTGGTATAAGCATCCACTTCCACTACTGCAGTATCGCCTAATTTAACTTTTGGAATATCATTTTCACCCACATCAACTCTAACCTCAATACTGCGCATGTCTGCCACACGCATCATTTCAGTACCCACATTAAAACTATTACCTGCAACACGTTCTCCTTTTTTCACATTCATTAAACTTATCATGCCATCCATAGGTGAGGTGATCACAGTTCTGGATAAATCCTTATCTGCTTTGGATAGCTGTGCTTCTGCACTTTGTATGGAAGCTTCCCCGCTTTTCAATCCCTCTTTTGCTGCAGTATAATTAGCTAAAGCAGTGAGGTAATTATTTTCAGCCTGTTCGTATTCTGACCTCGACACAACTTTATCGTTGAACAGTTTTTTCTGACGATCAAAAATGTTTTTTAAATTATCAACGGAAGCTTTTAAACCTGCCAAGCTAGCTGTTGAATTGGATAACTGGGCTTTAGACTGATTAACACCGGCCATAACCTGGTCTCTTTGTGTAAGATAGATATCTGCATAAATACGGGCTAATACCTGGCCCTTTCTTACACTATCCCCTTCATTTACATATAATTCAACTATTTCCCCACTGATATCTGGACTCACTTTTACTTCCACTTCGGGATACACTTTTCCACTTGCATTAACTGTTTCGATGATGGTTCTGGTAACTACTTTTTCAGAAGTTACTTTTAACCCTTCTTCTTTACCAATAATGCCGGCTTTTTTCAGCCCAACCAAAACTCCTATCACCACAACCAAACCCACAATAATCCAAATCAGTTTTTTGTTCATATATTTTTCTTTATGGAACTTTCAGCAAAGCTGCAGAAGCACCTTTTTACTTATTATAGTTTTATTCCTTTCCCTTTGTAAAATTCCAGCAGTTTCATTTTGAATACATAATCATACTGGTTACTTAATTGCTGAATTTTAGATCTTAAAAGATTATTCTGATTGGTGATCAAATCAAGCGAACTCAGGAGATTACTCTCATATCTTTTTAAAGCATAATCATAAGCTTTCTGAGCACTTTCAACCGTTTTTTTACCTGCATTGAACTTCTGTAATGCAGTGATAGCATTGGTATAAGCTGTATAAATATTTTGACGAAGCGTTAAATCACTCTGGTTTTTCTGTAGTTCGGCCGACTTCAAATTAAGTTTGGCTTCCTGAACACTTGATTTGGCCTGGTGGTTATTATAAATAGGAATACTCATGCTAAAGCCAATATTCTGACCGAAGTTATTGTCTATTTGTTTGCTCCAACCCTCCCACAATTGACTGAAACTGCGGGTTCCCTGTGTAGCTTTGAAATTGGGATTTTGTACATAGTAATTCACATTGCTGATATTAACAATTGGCTCAGCACCTGTAATGGGTGAATACCCCAAAAAATTAAATCCTGTAGTGGTTTTAAAAGAATTAGAAAAACTGGTAGACAAGTTACCACCAATAGATAAAGTAGGATAAAATTGTGCTTTGGAAACAGCGATACTTTTTTGAGCAGATTTAATTCTAAACTCATTCGCTTTTTGTTCTGGCTGATACAATAAAGCAGATTCATATACCAATTCTGGTTGAAGGTCTGCAAAAGATTCCAGAGGTATCTGATCAGCGGCAGGTGTAACTATGCCAAATAATACATCTGTTTCCAGATTGAGTAATCCCCTTAAATTTAAAAGACTCTGCTCATAATTTCCTTTTGCTGCATAATAGTTGCTGCTGTCTGTTGCCAATTGCGCTTCTGTTTCAACCAGGTTTAATTCTGGCAAAACACCGGCTTCCACGCGTTTACGGGTTATTTCATACTGCGATTGGGTTTGTGAGATTTGAACCTCGCTTATTTTGATCTGCTCTTTTGCAGCCAGCACCTGTAAATAAAAAGTGGCAACATTAAAGGAAATATCATTCGATATTTTGGCAACATTTGCCAAAGCTGCTTGCGCATTAAATTGTGCAGTTTGCTCTAAATTTCTTAATCTGCCATTATTATAAAGTTGCATACCAGCGTTCACCCCAAAATTCTGATACAGAAATTGTGATGTGGCAAAAACGTTGGTAGTAGGGTCAATAGAACGACCAAATCGAATACCCGTTCCTGTACTGGCATTTACTGATGGATAAATATTATTTTTTGCTTGTTTTGCCTGTAAAGCGGCAATTCTGGCCTGAATATCCGCCTGTTTAATGGATATATTGAATTCAAGGGCATGCTGGATACAATGTTGCAGATCCCAGTTGTCGGAGGCCCTTTGAGCGAAGGACTGCGTTAGGGCCAAACATCCTATAAGCGTTAAAAACTTTCTCATATTATACAAAAATAACGGATTCCAAAGCAGTTCCCTAAAATTTAGACAGACGGAAAGGATGGACAATAAACCGTAAAATAACAGTTATGAAAGGCTTTTGGCAAGTAAAACTGGTCTGATCAAGGCAATTTTTCACCATTTTCAACAAGAACATTGGTTGCCTTTAATTGCTTTTTCCGGGTGAGAAAGTAAATAACCATAAAAACCAATAGTACTATAACACCTACCAATGCCGTATCTGGTGTTTGAATGGCGATGCTGATACCAACAAACATATAGGCAGCCATAAATATGAGGGGCAATATGGGGAATAGTTTCATTTTAAAAATGCCTGTATTATCCAAATGCTTGGTGTTTTTACGCAAAACAAAGATGGTGGCACTGGATGCTACCATACCAAAACAATCCAGAAAAATGGTGAAATTCAGGATCTTTTCGAAGGTTTGGGCAAAAAACAGGATAACGATACACATGGCAGCAAAAACAGTTAATGAAACTGTAAGCACTTCATTTTTGGGATTTTGCTTTGAAAATACTGCAGGTAATACACCTTCACCACTCATGGCAAACATAACCCTGGGATTGCTCATTAATAAGGCATTTACATAGGCCAATACCCCAAAGAATAGGAAAAATGAAAAAATATCAGCCCCCGCTTTTCCAAATGTTTTTTGAATCACAACATAGGCGATTTCCTTTTCGCCTTTCATATTGTCGAATCCTACTATATTATAATAACTAAAATTAGCAAGCAGGTATAGTCCAATAATAATGGCGATACCAATAAAAATTCCTCTGGGAATATTCTTTGCTGGATTGGCTACTTCATTGCCAAAATTGATGGTCTGCTGATAGCCGCCATAGGTAAAAGAAACGGCGATCAAACTAACACCCAAACTTTGTATCCAGCTCATAGAAGGTATGATGGGTGCAGCTACAACTGTTGAAGTTGGCAAAATCTCCTGATGCGGAAAGAAAAGAGCCAATATGAGAACAACGATCATGGTGATTTTGATCAGCATAAGGATGTTCTGCGCCCTTGAACTCATTCTTAACCCCTTCAGGTTAATAAAATAAAAAATGATGATGGCCCCACAACTGATCAATGCCTTATCAATATCTGTCCAAACATATTGTGGAAACAATTTCGTGATATAACCACTGCCAATTAAAGCAACACCACTTAAACTAGCCGCATTACTAATTAATATGATGCAATTAATGGCAAAAGCAATACTGGGATGATATGCATAAGAAAACACTTTATAATAACCCCCGGTAACAGGATAACGACTTCCTATTTCCGCATAAGTTAATGCACCACATAGTGCAAAGAAACCACCCAGTAACCAGGCTGTAAAATATACAGAGGGTTCAATGGCGTCTTTGGCGCTGGTAGCAGCAGTTCTAAATATGCCCATACCAATAACCAGACCAACCACAATCATGGTAAAACTGAACAGGTTTAATTTTTGCGTTCCTTTCATAATGATGAGTAAGAAGTTAAATGTAGTAAACTTACCTTAAATGGTAAATGGACTATTAGTATATTCTAAAGTTTTCAACTACTAGTGTACAACTATAAGATGTAAAAAACATAGCTGCCTCTGATATCTCCTTAGTTTTGTGCTGTATTCGGTTTCCGTTAATAGCGGAATTAAAAGGGAAGTCCGGTGCGATTCCGGCGCTATCCCCGTAGCTGTAAGCTGATTTTGTTGAATGATATTTTATTTTTTGAAATAAAGCAATCTCCAACAAACCTGCTGGTTCTTCATACCACTGAATGGCAAAATGCTTTTCGGGAAGGTTACCAGTAGTGAGCAAGCCAGAAGACCTGCCTGATACATTCGACAGATTCACGGCTTTCGGGTGAAAGGCATGGAATTTAAAAGGCTGCTGCAGCGGTCATTTATATTTCACATTTTTTATTTTCCTGAAAGCTCATTGTTAACTTTTAAATCATAAAACAATGAGCAAAACATTAACGCTCTTTACTGCACTCCTCGCAGGCAGTACACTTTTTGCACAAAAAGACACCAGCAATATCCATATGCTGGATGAAGTTGTTGTTACAGCCAATAAGTTGGAACAAAAACAAAGTACCACAGGTAAAGTGATTACCATCATCAACAAATCTTTATTAGAAAAAAATGCCGGTAAAACAGTTGCCCAAATATTAAATGAACAGGCAGGTATTACCATCAATGGTGCCTTGAATAATGCAGGTACCGTTCAAACAGTATACATGCGTGGTGCTTCAGCCGGCAGAACACTTATTTTACTGGATGGCATTCCACTAAATGACCCCTCCACTATTACCACTGATTTTGATTTGAATTTTTTCAGTTTGAATGATGTAGAAAGTATTGAAGTATGCAAGGGAGCGCAATCCACCTTATATGGAAGTGATGCTATTGCGGGGGTTATCAATATCATTACCAATAAAAAAAATCTGGATAAACCTTTGGAGTTAAAGGCAACCATTAGTCAGGGCAACCTATCCACTAACAAAACCAATCTGCAGTTTTTTGGCAAAAAAAACAATTTCCAATACACGGCACGCTATGCACGTTTACACACCAATGGTTTTTCTTCTGCTTATGATAGTATTGGTAATAAGCAATTTGATAATGACGCATATACCGGGCATGTAGCCAATGCGCAAATTATTTACCAGCTTAATTCATTCTTGAGTATAAAGACTTATGCACTATTCAGTCAATACCTTTCTTCCATTGATGCGGGTGTGTTTGCTGACGACAGGGATTATCAGATAAATAATAAGTCGTTTATTGGGGGATTTAATTTCGCTTACCATAAAGGGCCCTTAAACCTGCAAGGAAACTACCAATACAGTAAACTCACTAGAAATTATCACAATGATAGTCTGCACAAAACCAATACCATTTTTGAAGATAATACCTATTTCGGAAAATCACAGTTTGCAGAGCTATATGCCAGTTATAAAATACTCAAAAACATGGTTGTTTTAGCAGGAACCGATTATCGTTATTTTTCTTATAACCAAAACTACTTTTCTATTAGTGCTTTCGGTCCGTATAGCAGCAGTTTTAAAGATACATCCATGTTTCAGCAAGCGCTCTATACAACCTTTCAATACCATGATGAAAACAACAAACTGAATTTTGAGTTGGGTGGCAGGTTTAATCACCATTCCAGGTATGGTAACAACAGCACTTTTACCATAAATCCTTCTTATAACATTAATAAATCGATCAGGTTTTTTGGAAGTATTTCCAGTGGATTTAAAGCACCATCTTTATACCAGCTCAGCATAAACGATCAACTCGAAGCTGAAAGATCGATTAATTACGAAGCTGGCTTTAGTGTACGTACAAAAAATAGTAACACACGTATTGTATTTTTTAACAGAAAAATCAATAATGGGATAGATTACAATTATATCACGTTTAAATACTTCAACTATATCAAACAAACTGTTAATGGATTAGAATTAGAACATGACTTGACCGTTTTTAACAAGCTACATATTTCTGCCAACTATACCTTTCTGTCGAGTGAAGAAATTACCCAAAACCGTGTAACGGTAAAAGATACCATTCGCTATGATTACCTGTTAAGAAGACCCAAACATAGCGTCAATCTAACAGCCGGAATGGAAATGTTTAAAGGATTTTACCTCTCCGTAAATAGCAGGTATGTTAGCAAGCGATACGATGTAGGCGGATATAAAAAAGCTGATATGTCATTAGACAGTTATGTGCTCCTGGGCGCGAATGCTTCCTATCAAATTAATAATCACCTGAAACTTTTTGCTGATGCCCAAAACATCACCCAAAAGAAATTTTTTGATGTAAGGGGTTATAATAGTATCCCTCTACTTTATAATGTAGGCATTACCTTAGTTTGGTAAATAAATAACCACAGATTTCACATGGACGTTTTCTTAGTATGTTGAGATCTGTGGTATTTATTTGATAATTTCATTTTTTAAATAAATGATCCTGCATTTTATAAAATGGATATATACTTAATAAGACATACCACCCCAAAAGTTGATAAAGGCATCTGTTATGGTCAGGCTGACCTTGATGTAACAGACTCATTTTTTGAAGAAGTAAAGAATATTGTACCGCACTTACCAGCAGAGATAGCAAATGTTTATTCCAGTCCGCTGCAACGATGTAAAAAACTGGCAAAAGCATTATTCGAAAATCACACAATTCAATACCATGACGATCTGATGGAATTAAATTGCGGTGATTGGGAACTACAGACCTGGAATGATATCCCTAAACCAGAAATTGAGCCCTGGCTGGAAGATTTTGTGCAGGTACCCGTACCCAATGGCGAAAGCTATGCGCAAATGCATACCAGGGTTATTGAACGTTTTATGCAAATCAACCAAGCGGGTAAAACATCGGTGATTGTTGCTCATGGGGGTGTACTAAGAAGCATTTTGGCCCATATTACGCAAACGCCATTGAAAGAATCCTTTGATGTATTCAAATGTCATTATGGTTGTGTAGTAAAAATAAGCCTGGTAAACAATGCTTACGCCTATGAAATGATATACAATGTATCCCTTGCTGGTAAGGAATGGCATAGACCAGAGTTTTGATTTATAAAGTGTAATAACTATTTTTAACTAAGGCAATCAACTTTTTTGCCTTTCAACACTTTATATGAACTTTCAGCTAGACCAACTTTTGACCGTTACATTTACTCTTTTTGCGGTAATTGATATTGTTGGTTCCATTCCCCTGTTGATTTCATTAAAAGAAAAAATGGGCGCGATCAGATCCTTGCAGGCAACCCTGGTTTCCGGTGCATTGATGATCGTTTTTCTCTTTTTGGGCAAACCTTTTCTGAAAGTGTTGGGATTGGACATTCGTTCTTTTGCGGTGGGAGGGTCTGTTGTTATCTTTCTATTAGGGTTGGAAATGGTACTTGGCCATGAAATTTTTAAAGGAGATAAGGATGCTAAGTCGGGTACTGTTGTGCCCATTGCTTTTCCGATCATTGCAGGTAGCGGTACACTTACTACAATCATGTCTTTGAAAGCAAATTTCGATGAAAGATATATATTAGCGGGTATCCTGATTAACCTGTTGGTAGTTTATATCGTATTGAAATCTTTAAAAATGATTGAACGTGCTTTAGGTCCAGCAGGCTTATTAGCCGTTCGGAAGTTTTTCGGAGTAATTTTAATAGCCATCGCAGTTAAAATATTCAGTAGTAATTTAGGTGCTTTCGGAAAATAGATACGCAAATCTTATAAGCCTTTAAAACCCGCATCATCAAAATCATTTACAAGCAAATAGCAAGATGCATGAAATTTACCATGCTTCAATTCGAATTAATATTTTGGGTTGCTGCTATTCTATTATTGTTTTTTTTACCTGAAAACATCACCGAACCCTCATTTTGTGTATTCAAATGGGCAGGATTTAGTAGCTGCTTGGGCTGTGGTTTAGGACATGCCATCCATGATACATTGCACTTGCAATTGATTAACGCCTTTCATCACCATCCGATGGGAACTTTGGCAGTATTGATTATATTTAACAGGATCAAACAACTTATTTTACCAAAACAAGCTCAACATGAAACCCAACATTATTAATATGGTTCCTGCAATAGAAGGAGAGGAAATGATCTTATTGCAGTCGATCACCAAAGACTTTACAGATGAACAGCTTTTAAATTTCGTTGCATTGTATAATGGCAAAAGAAGGCAAACAGACCATGTTTTGATAGGCTGCATATTTGGATTTGTGGGCGTTGCAGGTGTACAAAGATTTATGATTGGGCAAAATGGCATGGGTATACTTTATTTATTTACAGGAGGGCTTTGTTTAATTGGCACTATCGTAGATACTATAAACCACAAGAGACTTACATTCGAATATAACCAACAAATGGCCAGAGAAACCATGGCTATGATGTATGCCTATAAATCCTGATCAGTACGACCCTCTGATACCTAAAAAATACGAATCCTTGAAGCATACTTTCATTTTCTTAATTGCATGTATTGTACATCTAAATTACCTGTTTGGGCAGAGTACAGCTAAACCAAAAACAGATAACCCATTTGTTTGTACACCTTGCGGATATGACTGTGATGAGAAAAGCTATGAAAAAGGAGGCATGTGCAAATCATGCAATATGCCTTTGGTAAAACGTTCTACTATTTATTTTAAAACCATAGAACCATCGGCTATTTGTGCATATGTCAAAAAACATCCTTCTGTTGTATTATTGGATGTAAGAACCAGGGAAGAATTTGAAGGCAAGGGAGAACCTGATTTTGGCACTTTAAAAAATGCCATCAATATACCTATTCAAGAGCTTGAAAGTAAATTAAACACCCTTAAATACCTTACAAAAAGAGATATAATAGTGTTTTGTTCCCATAGCCATCGTAGTCCAAGAGCAGCTTATATACTCAACCAAAACGGCTTTAAACAGGTAACAAATATGGCTGGGGGTATGAGCGTTATGAAAGACCAATCATGTATGAAAATCAGTAAGTCCGATCATTTGAAAAACAAATAAAATATGTTACCCGAAACATATGCTGCATTGTTAAACCAGGCATTTGAATTATCAGCAGAACAAATTGCCTTTTATCAGTTGAATGGTTTTATCAAAGTGAAAAATGTTTTTTCTGAAACTCAGATACAGCATTTTAATGATACCATCAGTGCAGAGATCGGAAAACTTAACCTGGAGGTACCCGTTATGGAAAACAGGGACACTTATGGAAAAGCATTTCTACAGATCATGAACCTATGGACCAAGTCTGATGCTGTAAAAGAAATCGTTTTTGGAAAAAGACTGGCAAAAATGGCATCGGATTTAATGCAAACAACTGGGGTAAGGCTATACCACGATCAGGCATTGTTTAAAGAGCCGGGTGGTGGTTTTACACCCTGGCATGCAGACCAGTATTATTGGCCGTTGCAAACAGATAAAACGGTAACTGTTTGGATTCCTTTGCAGGCAACTAGCTTTGACATGGGGCCTCTAGAATTTAGTGCTAAAAGTCAAACACTTCAGGAAGGCAGAACATTTAAAATAAGTGATGACAGTGAAAATGTGATTCAGCAAAAACTAACACTGAATGATTTCGAAAAAACGGTTTCGCCATTTGATATCGGAGAAGTAAGCTTTCACATGGGCTGGGTGTTTCACAGGGCTGGAGCCAATACCAGTAAGGATATGCGTAAAGTGATGACCATTATTTATATGGATAAAGACATGACTTTGATGGAACCCCAGAATGAAAATCAGCAGGCAGATTGGGATACCTGGTGCCCTGGTGCTGAAATAGGCAAACAAATTGATACCTACCTCAATCCTATTTTATATAGCAGATAATCCTTGTTCTTCTTTTCTCATTGATTTATTCATATAAACTTGACTGAATTTAAATTAAGATTTTGTTCATTAATAGATACAGGAATTTATAAATTCGATATTTTTACAAATGCTTCGGTACGTCATTTTGTTTCTTCTGGCTTCTGTATGGGAACCGCATAGTTATGGACAATTGGTAGTATATAACAACGGAAAAGAACAGTCGCTTACCGAAAAAAATATCCAATACTATACCAGCGACCTTATAGATTTTTCAGACAGCGCATTGTTATATGCCAATAAAGAATGGAAAGCACTTCAATCTGACCATATTATTTTGAAAGATATTCCGCAGACTATCTGGTTTCGGATTCCGCTGAATGATTTTTTAAGAAATGGCGCTGCTGATTTTGTTCAGATCAAAGAACCTCATATCAATATCCTCAAACTCTGGATAGTAAAGGATGGTGAAATAATAAAGAGTTTCGTTAAAACAGGTGACAACCAAGTATACCATTCAAGACCATTTGCAACATCAAGTTTTATTTTTTCTCTACACAATGATAAAACTTACCAGGATTGCGATTTGATCATTGCAACAGACAAAAGACATTCCAGGTATTTTGTGCCGGTCTATTTTTCTTCTGATACAGTATTAAATGCTGAATTGAAAAAAAGCAATTGGATACTGGGCTTTTTTCTGGGGTTCACATTTCTTTTGATTTTACTCTATTCTTATCTTTTTGCACGTTTAAAACTAGTCTGGGTAAAATGGTACCTGGTGTATCTTGGCATTCTCCTTCTATTTATTCTTTCTGACAATGCACTTCTTTTTAAATATGTATACCCGGATTTTCCTTTTATCAACGATGTGATTCGTCCCGTATTACTAACAGCAAATTTGATCCCTTACCTGCATTTTTTCAATGCAATCTTAAAATTAAAAAAGAATGCACCACAATTGTACCGATTGAACAAATGGCTCAACTGGGTATTCATCTATCTGTTATTTTTTGCAGCGATCACTTCCTACAGATCTAATTATTTCTTACAAAGTTTTTGGGTTACTGCCGGAAGAGTGATAACACCATTATGTATTATCATCCTCTTTATTGAGGCTGTTTATTGCTGGTATCATGAAATAAAATATGCAAAATGGGTATTAGTACTAACTTTTTGTGGACTTTACCAGGTATTTATTTATATATTTTTTCAGTATATCAGTATCCCGTATAGTGCTTATGTTGCCAATTCCTTTTATTTCAGGTATCTGATAGAGATATGTATTATGCTAATGGTCTGGGTGAAAACCTATAAAATAGGAAAAGAAAAAAGGTTAAACGCTAGCTAATTCATTTTGAAAATGATTGGTGGCCTCGCCAGGAATCGAACCTGGATCAAGAGCTTCGGAAACTCCGATACTATCCATTGTACTACAAGGCCTGGCTGCAAAAATAACAGTTGGACCCTATTCTTGCTTCATTTCTTCAAATAATCGTTCTACATCCTCTTTTTTACACAATGCTGTACCTGCATTCATAGTAGCTGCTGTACCCGCGGCAACGCCATAATACAAAGTATCTAAAAGAGAGCGATTCTCACATAAAGCCAGCATCATGGCCCCTACCATGCTATCACCTGCTCCTACAGTACTTTTCATGGCTACTTTTGGCGGCACCACTCGAAAATAATTTTCTTTACTAACTAAGATAGCACCCTCCGCACCCATAGAAACCACCATGATCTCACATCCGCCATTATTGATGATTGTTCTGGCAGCATGTAATATTTCATCCTTTGCGAGGTTTTCCTTGCCATACAAATTACTTAGCTCTCCCAGATTGGGTTTGATCAAAAACAACCCTTCCTTAACCGCATGTTTTAATGCTTCTCCAGATGTATCTACTACCAGTCTGGCATTTTTCTTTCTGGCTATTATGGCCAGTCTTCCAAAAAAATCAGCCGGCACACCAGGTGGCAGGCTTCCACTGGCAATAATGTATGCAACCTCATCCATCGTATCTAGGTAATCCAAAACCTGTTGCCATTCGGGTTCAGCTATTTCCGGGCCTTGCATCCCGAAACGAAATTGTTGTTGAGCAGATGCATCAAAAACAACAAAATTTTCTCTCAGATCACCTTGTATATAAATTGGGTGGATGGCAATCTGCTCCAATTGCATCAAAGCCTCAAATTGTTTTCCTGTGTAACCGCCAGTTAAAAAAATAGCTTCAGATTCTCCACCAAGATGTTTGATAGCCCTCGATACATTAATACCACCACCACCAGGCTCCACTTTAGCATCTGAGCAGGTAAGTTTTTTGTCGGGCACCAACTTTGCCACTGCAATACTCTTATCCAGTGCAGGATTTAATGTAAGGGTTATAATTTTTTGCATAAATGCGGATTAGAATGAACGAAATAATTCTTTACATGCAGCAGGGAAAAAAACATGGGTGGGCACACTGCTCATTATGGCTAGGTCTTCCAACAAGGTAGTTTCATTATCCAGAAATTTCAATACTTTTTGAACAGGATTCTTTTTAAAAATATCTGTAAAAATATCCCCTCCCTTCAATTTGTTAGCTGATAATATATTCAGCAGTACGCTATCGTAAAGTCTGAATTTTTTTTCATTAAAAGATCTCTTTAATTGAATGAAACCATCTTCCTTTAATGCAGCTATTACCTGATCAGCTCTTTTCTGAATGAAACTAAAAGTATAGCCACTGCTACCTTTTACCTGACCGCCTGCAACACCTATATAAATGATCCGCCCATCCTGAATGGGAAACAAATGGTTGGTCATAGGAATAACACCAAACTCTTCATGCGAAATTGTATATTCCTTTAAAGCTAAATTTCCCTTAAGATAATTTTGTAAAGTTTTATTGTAAGCTTCATCAGTCAGCAATGATTTAGTAAACAAGGTATATTCCACTAATGCCGATCTGGTGGAAGTAGGCAAAACATACATGAATGCTGTTCCCTCATCCTGACTGATACTGAAATCCATAAAGCCTGCAACAGTAGGATCAAAAACAGCTTCTGCTGTTTCCACCATCCAACCTTTGAAGTGTTGTAATAAATGATAAGTTCCTATGGTATTGGCATTATCAAATAAGTGGTTATTGGTAAATAATATACTATTGAACACATAATCACAGGTAAAAAAACTGGCTTCTGTTTCTACAATAGCATAATTGTCTTTGTTGCCAATACTTTTTACTTTGCTATTTCGCCATTCAATATTATTGTTCTTTTTTGCCTCTTCTCTGATATGATCATAGAAATCAATTCCCCGTATCATTTTATAACGATAGGGCTTAATAGAAAAAGTATTCGTGTATGTGGGTGATTGAAAAAGTAATTGGTCCCAACTATGTTTTACTACCGGCTCAAATAAGCCATTTCCGGTTTCCCAGAAGCACCAGGTACGGTCGTTTTGGGTTTTGGCAGACTCATCGATCACTAATATTTTCTTATTTGCAAAATAGGGATCCTTCAGCAAACGCATCAGTATACTGGAGCCAGCTAGACCTGCGCCAGTAATGATATAATGATAATGATTTTTCAAAGAAAAAAATATTAATCCGCTGATACAGCAGCATAATGATTGTATGGATTATACTTCTTAACGGTTAGATTCTTCCCGTTTTATTTTATCCCAATATTTTTTGGCTACCAGTAACATGCCAAAACTTTCGCCTTCCTGTTTATCCAGATGTTTGTGGTGCATCTTGTGCGCCCATCTAATAGCTTTGATATAACGGTTATTGCTTCGGGTAAATAATTTAAAACGTTGATGAATGATTATTTCATGCACTAAAAAATAAGCAAAGCCATACAATGCAATGCCAGCTCCTATACTTACTACCCAATAAACCTGCTGCATACTTCCCAGCATGATACATAACCAACTGGGTATAGCGAAGATGACGAAGAATGCATCATTTTTTTCGAAGAATCCAGTGCCTTTCTGGTGATGGTCTTTGTGCAGGTACCATAAAAATCCATGCATCACATAACGGTGGGTTAACCAGGTAACGCCTTCCATTATAATGAATGTGATGAGGGTGATGAGTATATAAATCATATTATAAAAATGTTCTTAAGGCGAAGAAAAATAGTGACTGAATAATTAACAAATGTACTGCGAAATGGTTTTCTCTGGCAAAGAAGAATGACTTGTATACCCTGAGCAAAAAAGCACTGATGATAAACCAGCAGAGGTAATTATACAAAGGAACCTCATTAGGCATCCATTGCCAAAACCCTAATTTTATAGCCACAGGTTCCATGATCCAGTCGAATAAAGTAGCCAAAATAGCCCCGTCTATAATAAATGCGTATTTTACTACCAGCGGATGCAATACCTGTCCTTCCTTATCCATTTTACGTTCAAGCCATTGGTGTAATTGAACCATAACAGCTGCACTGGCTAAAATAACCAGTACCCAATTAACCCCAATTAAAAAAGGAACCCCGTTTAATCCTGCACCCATTATTTTACCATATTGGTATACGCCAAACAAAGCACCTGTATTTACGCCGATCATTTCTGTACCCATACCCGTTAAAAAAGCAATGGCACAAAAACCAAAAAAGGAAAGGTTTTTTTCTGACTGGTTCCAGAAAAGCAAGATTGCCATTAAACTGAGATTAAGGGGAGTATTTTGAATAAACCAATCCTTGTAAGGCGTAAACAAAATGCCGATCAGTCCACTTACATGAAATAATATCGCTAAAAAAGTAGAGAAATGAAGTTTACTAATACGCATCTGTCATAAAATATTTTCAATGCAACTGATCTTCTTTAACTATTTCAGACATGATCTTGGCACTTTTCAAACACAAAGGTATGCCACCACCCGGATGCACACTTCCGCCAACAAAATATAAACCTTTGATAGCATTCGAAAAATTAGGATGCCTTAAAAATGCAGCCATCTTTGAATTGGAACTCGTGCCATACAAAGAACCCATATATGAAGCCGTTTTTGATTCGATCAATATTGGGTCTAGCACTTCCTCAACTTCCAGAAACTTTTCGATATCTGTTTGCAATATTCTGTTGAGCTTTTTAATGATGGCGGCCCTGGCAGTAATTTTAAAGGCATCCCAGTCCTGACCAATATTAGCTGGCACATTGATCATGACAAACCAGTTTTCTTTACCAATAGGTGCTTGTATGCCTGGTTCACATTTCGAGGTAATATTGATATATACCGTAGGATCCGGGTATACTTCCTTTGTTTGGAACAGGTGTTTGAATTCTTCCTGGTAATTTTCTACGAAGAATATATTATGAAGGCCCAATTGACTAAATGTTGCATTAATTCCCCAGTAAAAAATCAATGCACTACTACTTCTTTCCTGCTTCAAAATTTGTTTGGCTTTTTGCTGATCACCTAAGAGCTGTAAATAAGTAAAATACACATCCATATTGCTGATGACCAAGCTAGCAGGTATATGTTGATTCCCAACTACAACCCCATTTACAGTATTCCCTTCTGTAGTAATTTTTTCCACCGGAGAATTGAAATGGAAGGTCACCCCTTTTTTTAATGCCAGTTTATATAAGGCATTGGTAATACTGATCATACCACCTTTTGGATAGAAACTTCCTTCATTATGTTCCAAATGTGGTATCAAACTAAGCATTCCCGGCGCTTTATAAGGATTGCTTCCATTATAGGTAGCATAGCGGTTAAAAAGCTGAACAGTTTTTGGGTTTTGGAAATACTTTTTATTGATGCCATTCAATGATTGAAACAGTAATGGCCATCTTACTGTTTTTAAAGCCTGCCAGATCGGAGCTTTCCAAAATGTATGTAATTTATGCAGGGAATATTCCAAAAAAACTAGGCCTATATGTTTGTATACTTTTTCAGATCGATGCAGGTAATCAATCAAACTTTTTTCCGACTCTCCTAATTTGTTGGCCAACTCTTTTGCAAAAAGGTTTTTATCGGCATAGGCAAGAACCTGCGTACCATCTTCGTAAAAATAGTGACAGGATATTGCTTGTTGCTGATACGTAAAGTAGTCTTCGATTGGTTCATTGGCCAGAGAAAAAAGCTCTTCGATGTTTTGTGGTTGTGTAAAGAGGCTGGGACCAGCATCAAATTGAAAATCCTTTAAAGTAAAATGACTGAGTTTGCCTCCCGGATAATTATTTTTTTCAAAAACAGATACTGTATATCCCTGAACTGATAACCTAATGGCACTAGCCAGGCCTGCCATTCCAGCGCCAATAACAATGGCTTGTAAGGGTCTGTTCATAGGGTTTATTTATCCTGCCAGCTTTGCTTTTGCCACCAGTCCAGAATTTTGGGAAATGCAATATGAAACCAAACTGTAAACATGGTCTTATTACTTTCCATTAAAGAAATTATTTTTTCCATAGAAATGTAAGCAATTTCAGCCACCTCGTCCGGATTGGGTTTGATAGGTCCGGTATAGTTACCAACAAAAACATGGTCAAATTCATGCTCGGTTAAGCCATTATCGAAACTTGCTTTGTAAACAAAATCAAACACTTTTTGCAGAGGTGTTATAAAGCCCAATTCTTCCTGTAAACGCCTGGAAGCTGCTAAATCGGTATCCTCACCAGGTCTGGGGTGACTGCAACAGGTGTTGGTCCATAAACCTGCACTATGGTATTTGGTTAGTGCTCTTTTCTGCATCAGCAATTCACCAGCATCATTAAAAACGAATACGCTAAAAGCCCTGTGTAATAATGCATTTTCATGAACCGCCATTTTCTCCATGGTACCGATACTCAAATCATTTTCATCAACCAGGATCAGTTGTTCCATAAAATTATTCATCGCTATATCTTATAATAAATTTAGTTGGGATCTGATACCTGCTTTAGCCAATATCAGTACTTTACCATAATCCGGTATCCGCACACGCGTTTCTAAAATATGTTGTGGTGGCAATTTTTTTATCTTTCTAAAAAGAGATAGATAATATTTGTAAGCTACATAAACACCGAACTTAGCTTTGGCAGGCAGTTTGAGCAATCCTTCAAAAGCATGGTCAAAATCATGTTGAATATCCGATTCAATTGCAGCTTTATCATTGGCCGTGAAATTGCTGAAATCACAACCCGGAAAATAAATTCTTTCCAACCCTAAAAAATCTGCTTTTAGATCTCTTAGAAAATTAACTTTCTGAAAAGCAGATCCCAAACTTCTGGCATAAGGCTTTAATTTTTCATAACTTTCTTTATTCCCATCACAAAATACATGCAGGCACATCAATCCAACAACTTCCGCACTGCCATATATGTATTCCGCATATCCTTCTTTATCATATTTGCGCTTGTTCAAGTCTAACTGCATACTGTATAAGAAAGCATCTATCAATTCTCTATCGATATGATATTTATTAACAGTAAGTTGAAAGCTATGTAATATGGGGTTTAAACTGATCTGCTGGTCGATCGCTTCATAAGTGGCATTTCTGAAATTTTCGAAAAGATGATTTTTATCGAAGTCATGAAATGTATCTACAATTTCATCTGCAAATCGAACGAATCCATAGATATTACATATTGGTGCACGAAGGTCTTTATGTAACAGATTTATCGCAGAAGAAAAACTGGTACTGTATTTCTCAGTGATAATTCTACTGCAATCCTGACTCACTTCATGAAACAGATTCATCATTTTGGTTGCTTATTAATTTTCACTAAATGAATTGATCTAATTTGAATTAGTTTTTCCGTTTCTACCTAATATTACCCGAAATTTTTTACAACAACACCTGCAACTACTTCCCCACTTATCAAACTTGGTGGCACACCAGGTCCAGGAACGGTTAATTGTCCGGTATAAAAAAGGTTTTTCACTTTTTTACTCCTGCATGATGGCTTTAAAACAGCGGTTTGCCCCAAAGTGTTCGCTAAACCGTAAGCATTTCCTTTAAAAGCATGGTAATCCTCTATAAAATTACTATGGGCATATGATTTTTTATAGATAATGGCCTCTTTTATGGATTGTCCGGTTTGCTTTTCCATTCTTTCTATGATCAGATCAAAGTATTGATCCCTTAATGCTTCTGTATCCCCGGTTAAACCTGCAGCAACGGGGATTAGTAAGAAAAGGTTTTCACATCCATCGGGAGCTTGAGAAGTATCTGTTACTGAAGTGGCACCCACATAAAAAAGCGGGTTCACCGGCCATTCTTTGGTGGTATAAATTTCTTTACCATGCACATCAAAGGAAGTATCGAAAAACAGGGTGTGGTGTTGAAGATCTTTTAATTTTTTATTCAACCCAACATAGTACAGAATACTGCTGGGCGCCATTACCCTTGATTCCCAATAATTGGCGGAATAAGACCTGTGTTCTTTCGGTAATAGATCCGTTTCAATATGGTGGTAATCTGCCCCACCAATCACTACATCTGCAGCATAGGAAATAGCTTTCCCTTCCTGTGATCTAGCAACAATTTTTTTAACCTGCTCATTTTCGATAACTATCTCAGTTACTTCCTGTTTAAATTGAAAACGCACACCCAATTCTACGGCCAAATCATACATAGCCTGCACAATTTGGTACATACCCCCCTTAGGAAACCAGGTACCGCCTTTAATATCCGCATAATTCATTAAGCTATATAAAGCAGGCGTTTGCTGTGGCAGTGCTCCTAAAAAAAGTACGGGAAACTCCATCAACTCTTTTAATCTGGGGTTAGAAAAAAAGGATGCCACATGAGAGCGCATGGAATTAAATACATCCAATTTCAGCAAACCTTTGGCCAGATCCCAATCCAGAAATTCAGTCAGGGATTGTCCAGGCTTGAAAACCAACTTACCTACACCAACTTCGTATTTGTAGGCTGCTTCTTTCATAAAAGCCTCCAGTTTGGCACCACTCCCTTTTTCGATTGATTCGAAAAGTTGCTGTAAGGCTGTAAAATCAGCAGGAATATCTATGGGACCATCATTAAAATAAACCCTGTAGGAAGGGTCTAACCTGCTTAAGGTATAATAATCTGAAACCGACTTCCCAAACTGTTGAAAATACCTTTCAAATACATCCGGCATCCAGTACCAACTCGGGCCCATATCAAAAGTAAATCCTTCAGCCTTCATTTGTCTGGCTCTTCCTCCAGGCATAGCATGTTTTTCCAATACAGTAACATTCCAGCCTGCTTTGGCCATGAAAGATGCAGCCGAAAGGCCCGCGAAACCGCTACCAATAATGATTACCTTTTTTTTCAAATTCTTTTATGGAAAATTACTTGAAATGCCTCAATATCGTTGGATATGTGTCTTCAATAATTTTCTGGCGAAGTGGATACGGCTTTTAATGGTTCCAAGAGGCTCTCCCAGCATTTCTGCAATTTCATGGTATTTGTAGCCGTCGAAATATAATAGAAAAGGATTTCGGAAAATTTCAGGAAGCTGGTAAATAGCTTTTTGAACTTCCTTAAGGTTAATACCTGCAATGGCTTCATTTGCTACAGCACCTTGTGCATGGTTCAGTAAAAACTCATTGGGTGTGCTATCTAAAATAGTTGCTTGTTTTGCTCTTTTACGGTAGTTGTTGATAAAGATATTGCGCATGATAGTGTACAACCATGCTTTGATATTGGTACCAACATGGTACTTGTCTTGGTTTGACAATGCACGAAATAATGTCTCCTGAAAAAGGTCTTTGGCTGCTTCATTGTCACGAGTAAGGGTGATTGCGAATGGTTTCAGGAACTCCGCATTGTTCAGTAACATCTTATTGAATTCGACCGTTGACATATAATTGTGTTTAATCTTTTATAATGCAAAATTAAACACTTTTATTGACAAAGCAAATAAAAAGGATAAATGGTAATTTTATAACTAATAGATTACCAGTTAATTATAAAATTTAACATATAAAAATAATCGCAATTTGGCTTTTAACGTGCCCTATTAAAATTAAATTGAATATTACTTACGAAAGGTGGTGGATGAATTCTGTTACTTCAGAGAGGGTATGTTTTACCTGAAAATTTTCAGGAACATTTTTCTTATAGTTCTGAAAGGGAAGTCCTGACACTACAATTGTTTTATCGGGTATCCTGTTACCGGCATTGGTAATAAATTTTTCGAGGTTGAAATTATTCGCAATGGAAGTAAGGTGTATATAGAGTATATCAGGATTCTTTTGTTTTACTACAAATTCAATATCACGCAATGGCACATTGGCGCCCAGGTATAAAACTTTGATACCTTTTGATTTTAACAAGTAATGAATGAATAATAATCCCAACTCATGGTATTCTCCTTCAGGAAGAAAAAGCAGCATGGATGTTTTGGAATCAGCCTGGAGTTTAACATTCTCAATGCCCAGGATCAGTTTCTGCCGGATAATATTGGTTACCAGGTGTTCTTGTGCAGGGTTGATATGGTTGGTTAACCAGAGGATCCCAATCCTTTCCAGAAAAGGAAAAATGATCTGGGTGATTGTTTTTTCTATCCCCCTAAGTGAAATATATTTATCCAGAACCCATTCAAATCTGTCCATCTTCATATCAACCATATGGCAGATCAATTCATTCAATAACCTTTCCTGCTGGGCTTCCATCTGAGACAACGTGAGAATTTTCTCATTGATCTCTTCTTCCGTCATTTTATTGATATGCGAAACTTTGAAGCCATATTTGTTCAATAAAGCAATATTCAAAATTTTCTGTAATTCATTATTTGAGTAATAACGAATATTTGTATCGGTTCGTTGGGGATTAAGGAAAGAATAACGTTGCTCCCATATACGAATCGTATGGGCTTTTATCCCTGAAAGGTTTTCAAGATCCTTGATGGTAAAAGCATTCATGCACTTGTTAACAGCTTTACCAGTTTTTTGTTCAGGAATAGTTGCAAATTTTTAAAATTCTGGCAGATTTTTTTTGAACAAAATGCCAAAACTTATCAGTTCAGGAACGCCGAAAACTTATTTTTTGAGTCTTTTCAAGTATTCACCATATCCGCTTTTGGCATATTTATCACCCAAAGCTTGTAATTGTACCTGATCAATATAACCCATCCTATAAGCCACTTCTTCAATACAGCCTACTTTCTGGCCCTGTCTTTTTTCAATAACACGTACAAATTCACAAGCATCTGCAAATGAATCAAATGTGCCGGTATCCAGCCAGGCGGTTCCTCTGTTCATGATACCCACTTGCAAACTGCCATTCTGGAGGTAAACTTTATTTACATCTGTAATTTCATATTCACCCCTTGCGGATGGTTCCATATTTTTAGCAATCTCAACCACGGAATTATCATAAAAATATAAGCCAGGAACTGCATAATTCGATTTTGGCTCTTTGGGTTTTTCTTCAATTGAAATGGCTTTTTGATTTTGATCAAATGCCACCACACCGTATCTCTCTGGGTCTGATACTTCATATGCAAAAACAGCCGCACCGCTTACATCATTGAATGATTGTACCAGCTTACTGAAACCAGCACCATAAAAGATATTATCCCCCAGTATCAGTGCCACTTTATCCTTACCAATAAATTTTTCGCCAATTACAAATGCCTGAGCTAATCCATTAGGTATTGCCTGCACTGCATATTCAAACCTGCAGCCCAGTTCAGATCCATCGCCTAATAGTCTTTGGAACTGAGGAGAATCTTCTGGTGTGGTAATAATGAGTATTTCATGAATACCTGCTAGCATTAAAACAGATAACGGATAATACACCATCGGCTTATCATATACCGGCATTAATTGTTTACTGATTCCTTTCGTAATTGGATATAGTCTGGTGCCAGAACCTCCGGCGAGAATGATACCTTTCATGGTCAAAATTTTAATGTAGGCTTAAGTTCCGTTAGGGTAGGAAGTATGGTGTCTTTTTCTGATAATAGAATGTCTTCCGGTTTTATTTTCCAATCAATCCCCAGGGAAGGATCATTGTAAATAATACCGCCTTCAGTTGCTTTATTATAATAATTATCACATTTATAAAAGAAAGTGGCTTCTTCACTTAACACTACAAATCCATGAGCAAAACCACGGGGTACAAAAAACTGGGTATGACTTTCCGCTGATAACTCAACTGCTAGGTGCTTTCCAAAGGTTGTAGAATCCTTACGTAGATCAACTGCTACATCCAAAACGGTTCCTTTTAAAACCCTAACTAATTTTGCCTGTGCAGCATCACCATGTTGAAAATGCAGCCCTCTTAAAACACCTCTTTGCGAATGGGATTGGTTGTCCTGTACGAAATTGATATCCAATCCTGTTTGGTCTAAAAAGGTTTTACGGTTGAAACTTTCAAAAAAATAACCTCTATGATCTCCGAAAAAAGTATCATGAATAATAAAACATCCTTCCAGAATTGTATTTTCTATCCGCATAATTACCTATTGCTGTACATCGATTGATAATAGTTTTGATATGCACCACTTGTGATATTGTGCAGCCATGTGGTATTATTTAAATACCAATCTATCGTTTCACTTAACCCTTCTTCAAATGTTACTGTAGGCTTCCAGCCCAATTCCTTGTTTATTTTTGTGGCATCAATGGCATAGCGCCTGTCGTGACCCGGCCTGTCTTTTACATAAGTGATCAGCTTCTCACTGTATCCTGCTGCTCTTCCCAGTTTCTCATCCATTAACTTACACAAAAGTTTTACCAGATCAATATTGCGCCATTCATTAAAACCTCCGATATTATAAGTTTCGCCATCTACACCTTTATGGAAAATCAGATCAATGGCCAATGCATGGTCTTTCACAAAAAGCCAATCACGCGTATATAATCCGTCACCATAAACTGGCAATGGCTTTTCAGTAATGATATTATTGATAAATAATGGTATCAGTTTTTCCGGAAAATGAAAGGGACCATAGTTATTTGAGCAATTGGAAACCACTGTTTGCATATGATAGGTTTCGCGATATGCCCTCACAAAATGATCTGATGCAGCTTTACTGGCCGAATAGGGTGAGTTGGGATCGTATGGAGTAGTTTCTAAAAAAAAGCCTGTATCTCCTAAACTACCATAAACCTCATCGGTAGAAATATGGTAAAATAAATGTTTGGAATAATCATCCTTCCATTTTTTACGTGCTGTATTGAGCAGGTTAACCGTTCCGATGATATTGGTGTACACAAAATCAAGAGGCGATACAATAGACCTGTCAACATGCGATTCCGCAGCCAGGTGAATCACATCGGTTATCTGATACTTGTCAAAAGTTTCATCAACCAGATCAGCATCCAGAATATTTACTTTGGCAAAACGATAATTGGGTTTCTGGTCTATATCCGTTAGGTTCTCCAGATTACCTGCATAAGTCAATGCATCCAGGTTAATGATGGTATCATCAGGATACTTATTTACAAATAACCTGATCACATGAGAGCCAATGAATCCAGCCCCTCCCGTAATTAATATGTTTTTACCCATAAATTCTATTATTACAATTGATACTTAATAAATAATATCCAGCGCAGGTGATGACAAATTTAGCAATAAAATAGACTCATTTTGTATTATTGGGTGAATTTGAACTTAATAAAAGGCATCTTATCAATATCCTGTAGAGTTTCTTATATTGGGTACTGAAAACATTGCCATGAACCAACGCTATTATTCATTAGACGTTTTTCGGGGTGCCACTGTTGCGCTCATGATTTTAGTGAATAACCCCGGCAGTTGGTCGCATATTTTTGCCCCTCTTGAACATGCCAGCTGGCACGGCTGTACCCCTACCGATCTGGTATTTCCCTTTTTCCTTTTTGCAGTAGGTAATGCCATGGCTTTTGTAATGCCCAGGTTTGAACAGGCTGGCCCAACCGTATTTTGGAAGAAAGTGATTAAAAGAACCTTGCTCATATATTGCATCGGCCTGTTTCTGAACTGGAGCCCTTTTGTTAGATGGGATGGTGAAGAACTTACTGCAAAGCTTTGGGAGAATGTTAGAATATTTGGGGTTTTCCAAAGAATTGCCCTCTGTTATTTTTTCGCTTCCGTGATCGTTTTTTATGCCAAAACGCGGGGAGCATTTGTCATCAGTGGCATTATCCTTTTGTTTTATTGGGTGATCTGCCTTTTGTTGGGAAATCCTGGCGACCCTTATAGTTTAACAGGCTGGTTTGGTACAAATGTTGACCTCAATCTTCTAGGTATCACCCATATTTACAAAGGCGAAGGCGTTCCCTTTGATCCCGAAGGCCCTTCCAGCACTATGGCTGCAATTGTGCAAGTAATATTCGGATACCTGGTGGGGCAATACATACAACAAAAGGGAAAGAACTATGAAATGTTATCCAACATTTTTGTAGCAGGATTGGTATTACTCTTTACCGGTTATTGCTGGGATATGGTATTCCCGGTGAATAAGAAAATCTGGACCAGCAGTTATGTTTTGTATACAACAGGATTAGCCATACTTACCTTAGGTACGTTGATTTATTTGATAGAGTTCAAGGAAAGAAAAGGCGCATGGAGCAGGTTCTTTGATGTATTTGGCAAAAACCCGCTTTTTATTTTTGTACTCAGTGGATTTCTACCCCGTGTACTTGCGATGTTTCGTTGGGTGGAAGAAATTACGCCCGAAGGGAAAAAAATATACACATCTTTTTTCCCCTGGTTTTACAATACCGTATGTAAGAATATAGCAACCGATCTGCGTGTAGGCTCTTTGGTGTATGCACTTTGTATGATCAGTTTCTACTGGTTCATTGTTTATCTTTTAGATAAGAAAAAGATCTATATAAAAGTTTGATATAAAAATAAGCGGACTTACAAAGAATTGTTCGCTGATTGTATGCAGGATTTAATTTTTACAGCGGGGTTGCCAGCATATACACCAGGTTCTGCTATATTTTTGGTAACTACTGCACCTGCACCAATAACTACATCAGCACAAATGTTAACAGGCAGGATAGTGGCATTACTACCTATAGACACACGATCACCCACATGCGTGGATTGCCATAAAGATGGGTCACCTGAGGGTTTGCCATTCGCAAACTTATCGTTTACAAATACAACACCATGACCAATAAAACAGTCGTCACCAATAGTTACCAGTTCGCAAATAAAACTGTGTGATTGTACTTTACACCTTTTTCCAATAGTTACATTTTTTTGTATCTCAACAAAGGGACCAACAAACCCATCATCCCCAATGGTGCATTCATATAAATTAGAGGGTGCTATCACAGTAACATTGATCCCGAATATAACATCCCTGATGGCAGATTGACGAATTTGAAAAGGCATGACAGGCTGATTTTATAAGAAAATAGTTTCTGCTTTTACAATGCTCTCGGGTTTTCCTACATCTAACAATTGAGCACCGGTATGGTCGAATGCCCGGATAGCATTGCTTTTAGCCAGATCAAGGTACACATCCACCATCGAAAATTTACCTTCCTGTTTTATCAAACCAGGTAATGTTCCATTTACCACATGGATGCCACTGAATGCTTTAGGAATGAGTTCTGTAGTTTGTTTGACTATTTTTTCTTCCCCTGTTTTTTGATTTTTCCACCCAGCTAGATTTCCCTCTTTATCAAATAAAAAATACCTGGAAGATTCCCGAATGCTCACTGCCAGTGTGGCCAATGTTGCTGATTGGCTATGTTGTTGCATCATAGCAGTGAGATTCATGTTGGTGAGTATATCAACATTCATGATCACAAAGAATGTTTCATTTGCAAAATACCATCCTGCTTTTTTTAAACCGCCACCTGTTTCCAATACTTCACTGCTTTCATCAGAAATGGTAATCGAAGACCCCCAACCCTTATTCTTCTCAATCGTATCCACTATTTGATCCGCAAAATGATGCAGGTTTACGATCACTTCAAAAATGCCATGCTGCTGTAAATACTTGATATTCCTTTCCAACAGGGATTGACCATTTACCATAGCCAATGCCTTCGGATGCTTATCCGTAAAGGGTTTCAGGCGAGAGCCCAAACCTGCCGCAAAGAGCATCGCTTTATTTGCCTGTTCTTTTTTCTTAACAATATTTTGAGGCATGGTTTGAAATTATATGTTCAAAAAAGTTACGGTTCCCAAAATCTAGGTTTATGGATTAGTAGGCCAGTTGGCTTCATTGGTATGTTCCAGTTGTACTTTCAGTTTGTATTTATTTCTCAAATGCCGGGCAGTTTGTTCGGCTGCATATACACTTCTATGCTGTCCGCCTGTGCAGCCGAAGTTGATCATCAAATTACTGAATCCTCTTTGCAAATAATCTTCAACGGTAATATCGATCAAGTCCCAAACGCTATTGAGAAACTTATTCATTTTGGTTCTTTGTTCCAGAAAGTCCTGTACCGGTTTATCTTTTCCACTTTGTTTTTTGTGTTCTTCAAACCTGCCGGGATTTAAAATACCACGCATATCAAAAACAAAGCCCCCACCGTTTTCTGTTGGATCTGCAGGTATCCCTTTTTTATAACTGAAACTTTTTACTTCTATCACCAAAGGCGTATCTTGATTGGCTTGTGTAGGTTCAAAGCGTTTTACTATTTCATCAGACACCACCAATCTTAAAACCCTGTCAAATTCGGGTGTAACGATCCCTACTCTTTTATGGTTAAGAAAAAATTGCAGGTTCTTTAACGCCAAAGGGATACTGGTTAAAAAATGTGCTTTCCTTTCAAACAAACCGCGGAATCCGTAAGCACCCATCACCTGGAGTAGCCTGATCAGAACATAACCATTATACTGACTAACAAAAGTAATTCTGTCAACAGGTTTCTGCAGGATCCCGTCTATGCAGTCCATATAATAAGTCAACAAATTATCTTTCCACTCCTCACTTAATTCGGCCTTAGCCTGCCATAATAAGGAAGCAACATCATACTGCAATGCACCTTTCATTCCTCCCTGGTAATCGATGAATTTAACTTCATCATTTTTTACAATAATATTTCTGCTCTGAAAATCACGGAACATGAAATATTTATTTTCTGTACGGGTAAGGTAAGTACTGAGTGCATCAAAATCATCCATCATGGCCTGCTTATCGTAAGGCAATTGCAGGGTATCCAGAAAATAATATTTAAAATATAGCAGGTCGCTCATGATGGCCTGCTTACCAAATTCTTTGGCGGTAAGACATTTATCATAGTCCAAGCCCTTATCGCCCAGAATCTGTATGCGCGCTAATTCGGTCAGGCTTTTCTGAAACAGCGAATAGGCATATTCCTGATGTCCATTCTCCTCCAGTTTATTTAGTAAGGACTCGGTGCCCAGGTCTTCCTGTATATAGAGGGTATCGTCATCATTCACAGCCAGAATTTCAGGAACAGGTAAGCCAAGATCTCTGAAATGTCTGCTAAAAGCTACAAAGGTTTGTGTTTCTTTCCGGTTATGGTTATGGGTAGCAATAAAGGTTTCCGAATCTGCATAAATACGGAAATAAACCCTGTCGCTCCCACTCTGAGGCAGTTTTTCAATTCTGTTGGGTGTTGATTTTCCGGTTGTTAGAAACAGGTTACTGATTGCATCTATCACTACCTCCATGGTTGTTATTCGTTTGCAGCGAAAATAAAGCTTCGAATTGAAAGACCCTCATCCTTTTCTCTTTCGAAAAAGAAATAATGCTTAGTGAATTGATACTTATCAAATAAAAGGATCCGTTAATCTGGTCTCAATCCAAATACATTCACCTGGCGGCAGATGTCCATTGCATGCTGCTTGCGAAACAATACCAGTTCCGTTAATTCGAAAGAAGCTTTCATTTTTCTGGAAGCATATGCTTTCATGGCTTCTTCATATACCTGCGCCGCAAGCCCTCTGGCTATGGTAACATGTGGGTGTGCGTTGAGGAACATTTCCGGACAACCATAGCCGCGTACATATTGATCTATCACCTGAAAAGCAGTAGCCATTTGTTGAAAGGGCTGGTGATCGGTTACGCGCAGGTAAATGGTATGCGGATTAAAACCATGGTACTGATCCAGTGTTACCCGAAAGCTTTGCTGGTTACTGATGATACGGTGCATCCAGCGGAGAATGGTGGGTTCCATTTCTTCCCTGGCCTTAAAATGTGCCAATGGTATCTGCGGACGAACATCTGTGTACATAGGTACCTGGTATTGTGCTGCAAAAGCTGTTCTTTCTTTTTTTATCAATTCAGTAACTGCTGTATCTGGCTGTGCCACTAGTAAGTATTCGGATAAAATGATGGCCGGTGCGGTGTTCGTTGACCTACTGCTTATAAATCCTGTTTCCATAAATAATATTTTAGCGGGATAACTATTTTAGTATAAATTTACTAAATAATTTAGCATTTCAAAATTTAATTTATATGGATGGGGAACAATGGTATGGAGCCGCCTACAAGGGCTCTAAAAAATTTAACCAATGGGATGTAAACACAGCCAATGCCACTGGTTTTGGTGCCGCAGCCGATGATTACATGGAACGTGGCATCGACCTGAATGAGCAACTGATTCGCAACAAGCCGGCCACTTTTTTCTTCCGCATGAACAGTGAAGCCATGGCAGACGCAGGCATCTTCAGCGGTGATGTACTGATCGTAGACAGAAGCATCAAAGCCGTAAGCGGCAAAATCATCGTTGCCGTGCTGAATGGCGAGCTGCTGGTGCGGCGTTTGCAGGTACATATCAAAGGCGTTACCCTCATTGCAGAAAATAAAAAGTATGGGAATATCCAGATCGAAGAATTCAGCAATTATGCGGCATGGGGGGTGGTGATCTATTCCATTCACCCCCTAGCCCCCTAAAGGGGGAATTAGTATGAGCACAATTATTTTTATGAAAAGGAATATGTTTTATGACGCTAGCAAAAATATTCCCCCTTCAGGGGGGTGGGGGTTATGAGAGCCATCGTTGATTGTAATAGTTTTTACTGCTCCTGTGAGCGACTGTTTAAACCTGATCTTTTAAACAAGCCGGTGGTGGTATTGAGCAATAACGATGGCTGTATTATTTCGCGTACCGATGAGGCAAAAAAACTGGGCGTAGAAATGGCAGGGCCTTATTTTAAAATGAAGCCGCTGATAGAAAAATTTGGGGTAGCTACTTTCTCTTCCAACTATAATCTCTATGGCGACCTTAGCTGGCGTGTAATGGAAACCCTGCGTATGCTGGTGCCACCGGGCTGTTTAGAAGTGTATTCGGTGGATGAATCATTTCTGGACCTCTCACATATACCCAAATCGGAACTCCAATTATTTGGTGTTTTTTTAAAAGACAAGGTGGAAGAATGGACAGGTATCAAAGTATCCATCGGCATCGCGCCTACCAAGGTTTTGAGCAAAGTTGCCAATCGTCTTTCTAAAAAAAACAAGGAAGCCACCAACTGCGTGCTCTTACTCGATACGCCCCGCAAAACAGAACAGGCATTGAAGAAAACACCGGTAGAAGATATATGGGGTATTGGTCACCAATATGCCGACAAGCTCCGCAGTCAGTACATCGACACCGCTTACGATCTTAGTATCAAAGATGTTTCATGGGGGCATAAACATTTAGGTGGGGTAACGGGCGCGCGACTCATACGCGAATTAAAGGGTACGGAAAGTATTCAGATGCTGGATCAATTGGTGAATAAGAAAATGATTGCTACCACACGCATGTTTGGTTCGCCGGTTACCGAGTTAAAAGATATCAAGGAAGCTGTGGCCACTTATACTGCACGCGCAGCAGAAAAACTAAGAAGGCAGCATGGCGCTGCAAATACCATCAGTGTGTTTGTGGTACCCAAAGAAGATTCGAGCAATGTTCATTTCCGCCATGGACCATCGGTGGGTAGTCATATCATATTACCACTGGCCACATCTGCCACCCATGAACTCATCAAACCCGCACTGGCGCTGGTGGAGCGATTGTATGAAAAAGGAAAGATCTATAAGAAAGCCGGCGTGATGTTAAGCGGTATCGTACCCGACAGTTCTATTCAGGGTAATCTTTTTACAGCCCCTGCCGAAAATAAAAACAGGTTATTGATGAGTATGATCGATAACCTGAATTTCGCTATGCGCGATGATATATTAAAGTTCGCATCCTCGGGCACTACGCGCAACTGGAAGATGCGGCAGGAACTACGCAGTCCGCGCTATACCACCCGTTGGGACGAATTATACCTGATCAAATAAAACTCATTTAGCCGTACCCGGAAATTTCTCAAAAAGGGCTTTCATGCCTTTCTGCGCTCCTTCCTGTACATTCTTCTGTTTTTCGGGAACAACACCTTGTGCTGCACTCTTCCATACCATTTTATTCTGTGCAGCATCTACCAGGTGAACGCTTACCGTTCCTTCGCGGTAACGGCCAACTTCAATCTCCTCGCTCTTCCAGGAATAATTTCGCTGACCAATATATCGGGTAGCACCATCGGTACGCCAGTCGGTCTGGCGGGTTTGTACTTCTTCTGTTACCTTGATACCAATATTTACCAGCAAATCCGGATTAGTGCCAGATTGCTTGTATCCTCTTTGTGTAAGCTCAGCACCAATGGCTTCTTTCAAAATATCCATCCGCTCATTGAACATATTGGTAACGGTATCTCCCGAAGCAGTTACCTTATAAAAATCGAATGTTTTGTATTTGGCAAAATCTACGTTATCACCGGTTTCTGTATTCAGTACTTTAACACCGGAACAGGAAGCGAGTGTAATCACAAGTAAAAACAGGAAATACTTTTTCATAAAAGGAATTTGTGTAAAAATAAAACATTCTTGTATTTAAAACATTACGTAAAAAAGTTGTTGAGCGATGCCTTACGAGCGTTTGAAGAAGCAAAAAAGCCCACTCCCCCCCCCTTTTTATCAAGATGCGATAGAGAAAAAAAACGCATTCCTCCTAAAATATTAACTTCCCACAACCGTCTACCCCAAATATGAACGAGGTGATGGCGATAGCAACACAAATGACTGAGACCCGTAAGAACAATATTACCGAGGTGATCAATACGTACAGTAAGCGGTTGATGGGCTTTATACGTAAAAGGGTAAGCAATGAAGCGGATGCAGAAGATATCCTGCAAGACGTTTTCTACCAGTTTATTGGCAATACCAAACCCATTGAGCAGCTCACTGCCTGGCTGTTTACGGTAACCAGAAATAAGATCACCGACAAGAAAAGGAAGCACAAACCAGACCTGCTCGAAGACATGTATGTAGATGCAGACGCTGAATCTTCCTTTAACTGGACAGATCTGTTCTTTGACGAATCCAATAACCCGGAAACGGATTATTTAAGGAATCTTTTCTGGGAGGCCTTACATGCAGCATTAAATGAACTGCCGGCAGCACAAAAAGAAGTATTTATTTTAAACGAATTGGAAGGTATTCCCTTCAAAACCATTTCTGAACAAACAGGCGAAACCATCAATACACTCCTTAGCCGCAAACGCTATGCAGTGCTACACCTTAGGGAAAGACT
Source organism: Chitinophaga pinensis (assembly GCA_943371675.1). Taxonomy (GTDB): domain Bacteria; phylum Bacteroidota; class Bacteroidia; order Chitinophagales; family Chitinophagaceae; genus Sediminibacterium; species Sediminibacterium pinensis_I. The sequence goes on from CALRVT010000002.1 coordinate 174,469, forward strand.
GAGTAGTTTGAAGGAGGAGTTATTACAACATTAAAAAAAACATTATGAATAAGCAATTTTGGATCAAAAAAATCATTGGATTTACCGTATTGGCGGCAGCACTGGCAGCAGCACTGGGCTATACCGTTATGCTACTCTGGAACAATGTACTGGCAGTTGTTGTGCCTGTTTCCCTGATTACATTTTGGCAGGCACTGGGTTTACTCCTGCTGAGTAAGATACTTTTTGGCGGGTTTAAAAGCGGCTGGAACGGACCCAAAAGTATGCACTGGAAAAACGAAATGAAAGAGAAATGGCAGGGCATGAGCATCGAAGAAAGGGAAAAACTGAAACAGGAATGGCGCAACCGTTGCCGTAGCTGGAAAAGCCAGGACAGCAAAGAAATGGCTGACTAAAAGCAGGCTTCAAAAAAAAACTTTTAAATTTCATCTGTACCCCTAATTTTGCGCAATCTTACGCAGAAATGAACCCTACCCTTAACTCCAACGAATCGATACCCTCCGAAAAGAAGAAAATCATTGTTTTAGGAAGCGGTCCTAACAGAATCGGACAGGGCATTGAATTTGACTATTGCTGTGTACATGGTTTACTGGCCATCAAAGAATGTGGTTATGAATCTATCATGGTAAACTGCAATCCGGAGACCGTGAGTACAGATTTTGATATGGCCGACAAGCTTTATTTTGAACCGGTTAACTGGGAACATTTGTGGGAAATCATTGAACTGGAGCAACCAGAAGGCGTGATAGTTCAGCTTGGTGGACAAACAGCTTTGAAACTGGCTAAAAGACTGCATGAAAAAGGGGTGAAGATCATAGGAACTTCTTTCAATGATATGGATATTGCCGAAGACCGTGGCAGGTTTAGCGACCTGTTGAAAGAGCTCAATATCCCTTATCCCGAATATGGCACAGCATTGAATGCAGATGATGCCATTACCGTAGCTAATCGCGTAGGGTATCCTGTATTGGTAAGACCCAGTTATGTAATTGGCGGACAAAGAATGCGTATCGTGATCAATGATGAAGATGTGGAGAAGGCTGTGATCAGTCTTTTGAAGCATTTACCCGGCAATAAAATATTGATTGATCATTTTCTTGACAGGTGTCAGGAAGCTGAAGTAGATGCCATTTTTGATGGTGAGAACTTCCATATCATGGGCGTGATGGAACATATTGAACCTGCCGGCATTCATAGTGGTGATAGTAATGCAGTTTTACCTGCATTTAATCTTACCCCGTTGATTGTAGAAACCATGGAATATTATTCTGAAAAAATAGCCCGTGCACTAAATATCAAAGGGCTGATCAATATTCAATTTGCCATCAAAAATGATAAGGTATTTGTAATTGAAGCTAACCCAAGAGCCTCTCGTACCACGCCTTTCATCGCTAAAGCTTACCAGATCCCTTATCTGAATATCGCTACCAAAGTAATGATCGGCGCAAACAAGATCACCGACTTCACCATGGAGAAAAAGCTGGAAGGCTATGCCATTAAAGAACCGGTATTTAGTTTCGAGAAGTTCCCCGGCGTTAACAAAGAACTCGGACCAGAAATGAAAAGTACCGGTGAAGCTATCCGTTTTATCAAAGACCTCAGAGATCCTTATTTCCGCACTTTGTATAAGGAGAGGAGTATGAATCTTAGTAAGTAGGAAAAGATTCAAGGATCAAGAAACAAGATTCAAGAAACAAGGAACAAGAAACAAAGTTCATAATAAATCGAGCCTTTAATTAAATTCAAGAATTTTGCCTCCTTGCCCCTTGTTACTTGCTGCTTGTTACTTGCTGCTTGTTACTTGCTGCTTGTCCCCTGCTCCGCTAATACTTACCCGTATTTATACCTGATTTTACCAAAAGCCCCATCATTTGTGGCTTTTTTTATTAGGTTTAATGCATGCGCAAATTTGATGTGCCTTTTTGGAAGCCTATCCCTTTTCTCCGTTTACTGATTCCATTGACGGCAGGAATTCTTTTTGAAAATTATATGGGGATGTCAAGGTTTATGATTGCTTTGTTTCTTGCTTTATCATTGGCGGTTTATGGTGTAATAAAATGCTTACCTACTCAACAAAAGTACCGGTATCGCTGGGTTACAGGGCTTGTATGGAACCTGCTTTTCTTTATACTCGGCATTTTTCTGCTTCAACTAAATGATAATAGCAAACAGCATGATTGGATTGGAAATAAAATAGCAAAAAGCAGTTCTGTATTAGTGATGCTGGATGATATTCCCATACGCAAAGGCAATTCGCTAAAAGTTGTTTCAACAGCTTCTTACTTACTTATAAATAATAAATGGGAACTGGTTAAGGGTAAGGTCCTCTTATATTTTGATCTTCAAACGAATGCAGATCAATTGCGTTATGGCACACAAATATCGATCTCTAAACAATTGCAACCCATTAAGAACCTGGGAAACCCGGGCGAATTTGATTACCAAAGCTTTGCTGCAAGAAAGGGCATGCATTACCAGGTTTACCTACAGGTAAAGGACTATACTGTTTGGAAGAAAAGCATAGCAAACCCTTTGCAGGAAAAACTAATACAAACAAGAACATTTGTTTTAGCTACTTTAAAAAAAAAGATCCCCGGAACCAAAGAATCTGGTGTTGCAGAAGCGCTGCTGATCGGATACCGGGAAGACCTGGATAAGGAGCTGGTTCAATCTTACAGCAACACAGGTGTGGTTCATATCATTGCCATCAGTGGTTTGCATTTGGGAATGATCTATGGTTTGCTCATTTTTTGTTTAAAGCCATTTAAAAAAAAGAAATGGATCTGGTTTGTCAAACCGGTTTTGATCATCGCCGTTTTATGGGGTTTTAGTTTACTAACCGGCGCAGCAGCATCGATACTTCGTTCGGCCGTTATGTTCACATTTATTGTAGTGGGTGATAGTTTGGGTAGAAAAACGAATATCTATAACACTCTTGCCGCATCAGCTTTTTGCTTGTTATGCTACAACCCTTACCTGTTATGGGATCCAGGCTTTCAGTTATCTTATACGGCAGTAAGCAGTATAATAATTTTTATGAAACCGATTTACAAACAAATCTATTGTACCAATAAATTACTGGATGCCATCTGGCAACTCAATGCCGTAACCTTATCTGCACAAATACTCACATTACCTTTGATCCTTTATTATTTTCACAGGTTTCCGAATTACTTTCTGTTCACCAATTTTATTGCAGTACCTCTTTCAGGTTTTATACTTTATGCTGAACTGCTATTAATTAGTTTTTCAGGTTGCCCATTTATAAATACTTTTTTAGGGAAGCTGGTTTCGGGAACTATTCACTGGATGAATGGCCTGATTGAAAGAACCTCTATTTTACCTTATGCCGTTACTGAAAACATTCAAATTACTCTTTTGCAAACCTTTATACTTTTCTCAATAATTGGTTTCATAGCATGGTGGCTATTCAGAAAAGATAAAAGTGGATTAGCAATAGGATTGGGTGGATTGACTCTGTTTTTTTTAATCTATTGCATCCATAAAATGGACCAAAAAAAGCAACATACCATGATCATTTACCAAATTCCAAAATATACCGGGATTGATATTTTGAAGAATGATCAAAGTCGCTTTGCAGGAGATCTGGAAATAGCAAGTCAGAAAGCTTTACAATTAAGGTACCTGCAACCCACCCGTTACCATATGGGTGCATTAAAAACGCATACCCCTGAACTATTTACCCAAGCCTTACACATCATCAGAGAAGGCCATAAAACGATATTGGTGGTTCGCAAAGGCTTTAAAATTCCGCCCATCAAGGAAAGAATCAAGGTGGATATCATGCTGATCAGCCATCAACCCAAAATCCGCCTAAGTGCTTTAGCCGCTGCATTTGACTGTAAACTATACGTATTTGATGGCAGTAATGCAATGTGGAAAATACGGTACTTGAAAAAAGAGGCCGACAGCCTACATTTGCGGCATTATTCCAGTGCAGAAAAAGGCGCTCTGGTATTAGAACTCTGACATTTCTTGCCGTATTCTTAAACACGGTAAGTACAAAGCAATCAATCATGCAAAAGAAAATTCAATCAGCACTTATTTCCGTTTTTTACAAAGACGGTCTGGAACCCATTGCCAAAAATCTTCAGCAATTGGGTATCACCATTTATTCTACAGGTGGCACACAGAAGTTTCTGGAAGACCTGGGTGTGCCCTGTGTGGCTGTTGAAAGCATCACCACTTATCCTTCTATTCTGGGAGGCAGGGTAAAAACATTGCACCCATCTATATTTGGCGGCATATTGGGCAGAAGATATGAGCCGCAAGATCTGGAAGAAATGAAACAATACCAGATACCTGAAATTGACCTGGTAATTGTTGACCTCTACCCTTTTGAAGAAACTTTAAAAACCACTTCAGAAGAAAAATTAATTATTGAAAAAATTGATATAGGCGGTCCTTCCATGATTCGTGCTGCTGCCAAGAATTTCAGAGACCTGGTGGTTATTGCAGCTAAAGATGATTATGCTTCTCTAGAAAAATTATTGAAAGAACAAAAAGGAGAAACCACGCTGGAACAACGTAAAGCCTATGCTGCCAAGGCGTTTGAAGTGGTAATGCATTACGATATAGCCATCAGTAATTATTTTAATCCGGCAGAACAACAGGTTTTGCGATATGGCGAGAACCCTCACCAAAAAGCTACATTTTATGGAAAACTGGATGAAATATTTACCCAATTAAATGGTAAAGAACTTTCATACAATAACCTGGTTGATGTAGATGCTGCTGTACAATTGATCAAAGAATTTTCGGATGCTACAGATGCAGTATTTGCTATTATTAAACATACCAATGTATGTGGTATTGCTGCAAGAGATACAGTAAAAGAAAGCTGGGATGCAGCACTGGCAGGGGATCCGGAAAGCGCATTTGGAGGCGTATTGGTATGTAACCAAACCATAGATAAAGCCACTGCTGAAGCCATCAATGAAATATTTTTTGAAGTTTTGATTGCTCCTTCATTTAATGCAGATGCGCTGGATGTTTTAAAAAGTAAGAAAAACAGAATTCTACTACAACTCAATAACCCCCATACCAAATTAAGCACACCAAAAAAATCTATCCTGAATGGCAGTTTGGAACAAGATAGCGATGATGGCAATTACACTAAATGGGAAGAAGTAGGCGGAAGAGAAACTACCGAATTAGAAAAAGCAGACTTAAGTTTTGCCAACCTTGTTTGTAAACATTTAAAAAGCAATGCCATTGCTTTAGTAAAGAATAAACAATTAGTAGGCAAGGGTTGCGGACAAACCAGTAGAATTGATTCTTTGCGCCAGTCTATTGAAAAAGCAAGTCAGTTCAAATTCGAATTGAAAGGAGCTGTTTTGGCATCAGATGCTTTTTTCCCTTTTAACGACTGTGTTCAGATTGCACATGCAGCAGGCATCGAAGTGTTTATCCAACCAGGTGGATCGGTAAGGGATAAGGATAGTATTGAATATTGTGTGAACAACAATTTAGCGATGGTTATGACAGGGATGCGCCATTTCAAACATTAAAAGAAATATGCTCGCACTAGCAGGCATCGTTTAGCAATTTAACAACCAGTTAAACCTGAGATTTTGACCACCAGACAGAAAGCATATATTGGCTTGGGCTTAACCAGCATTGTTTGGGGAACCAGTTGGGTAGCCAGTAAAATGGGGGTACAGGGAGTACCGGGTTTGGAAGTAGCTTCTATCAGGCAATTGATTGCCGGGGTTCTAATGGTAGGCTTTTTTATGATCAAGGGTGAGCGAATTCCAACCAAAAAAGAATTTGGCTGGCTTACCATGATGGCACTCTTATTATTTGTATCAGCCAATGGCATCGCTACACTAGCTTTAAAAACGATACCTAGCGGAATGGCAGCTTTAATTTCTGCACTCTATCCATTATGTGTTGTTGTAATTGAAAGACTCTATTTTAGAAATACAAAAATCACCACCATCACTTTTTTCGGCCTCTTATTAGGAATATGTGGCATAGCAGTTGTTTTTTATGATAATGCATTCCACAATCATTCGGAAGGCTATGCAATGGGCGTTATACTATCTGTCATTGCCATGTTAAGCTGGAGTATTGGCACCATTGTTTTATCGCGCTCCAAACAAACCCTTAACCCTTATTATGGTACCGGTTGGCAAATGCTGATCAGTGCATTCATTTTGATTGTGATGCTGCTTGTTTCTGGTACAGCTATTCCTCTTACTTCAATGCCAATGCAATCATGGGGTGCTATTATTTACCTGGTAATTGCCAGTAATATTATCACATTCGCTGCTTTCTTATATACCATGAAACACCTGGAACCCGCAGTAGCATCGCTTTATGCGTATATCAATCCTATTGTTGCCACATTTGTTGGTTCTATGATCATAGATGAAAAAATCACCTTTAACATCATCATTGGCTCCATCATTACACTAGTTGGCGTGTATCTGGTAAATCTGAGTTTACAAAAACAGAAAGAAAAAATTATACAAGCTTCGGATGCTGACGCAATGTGAATGTTAGAAAAGTATGGCCTGATTTTTACATCAACTTTTCTTGCCAAAATTAGTTTCCAGAAAATCGAGATACATGTTTCTCCAAGATATCCATTCTTTTTGTTTTGTAAGAAAATGGTTGTGAAATAGGGTGATGAATTCTCCATTCACTTTTTTTACAATATCATAATAATATTGCATTTCCACTCTTGCTTCATCTGCAGAAAATGCCTGGTGAAAAAAAGAACTTGCTTCCATAAAACAAAAAGGATGAATCATCAGATCAGTTGTTTGCTCAATTTCAAGATCGTACCATTTAAAAGGTAAAGCATAAGATGCCCTAAACCCATTGATAGCGCCATAAGCCATAGAAAAATCATCTGTAATGCCTTCTTTACTTAATCTTCTTAAAGAATGAGGCAGGCTAAATCGCAAATAATGAAATCGCGAATGGGTGATTTGCTTTTTTGTTATGCTTTGCAGAAATTTTATTTCTTTCGCCAAGAATGCTTCTTCCGTTCCGCTTTGCCAGGATGGGTGAATACCAAATAAATTGCTGTTTGCTATACTGGCATATAAATCTTGTAAAGCTTTATTTTTTGCCGGAATATTCCTATCGTAGATTCCTCTTTTAATGATAGTTAGAAAAAAATAGATAGGTTCTAAACTGTATTTTTTATGCAAACCCGATAACCAATTAAAAGTATCAAATGGATCAGGTGCCTTGCCAGTATACACATTGCCTCTCTCCACTACTTTATGGAATTTACCCAACAAAAGGTCTTTGTAAAACCCTAATACATTTTTCCAGACAGGCTGGTGCAGGTAACAATAAGCTTCATCAATATCATAGGTTGGGATAAATCGGAATGTAGACAATATGGGTTGCCAATTTTCATTGGGAAACTTTGTTTGTAAAATCTTTACCAAATGACTTAACCAAATATTGATCAAAGGCTTGTTCAAGAATCCTTCTTTATATGCCAAACTGTTTGTGGGTGCGTATCTTCCATAATCGTCTTTTTCATGGGCACCATATTCCTCGTATCTCGACAATAAAAAAAAGGAAGCTGCGAATATATCAAATGGCAGATCTCCTACTGTTGCAAAAAAAGCCTTTTCTTCCTGCCACAAAAAACAGGTTGGTTGGTAATCACTAATAGATGTCTCCTCTAATAAACCATGTGGCATTATCTGGAAAACATCAAAGGAGAAATTCTCTCCGGAATAATTTATTTTAACACCCCTAAACTCCTGAAATATAATTCGCGAGTCGGTTAATTTTATTTCAGCGAATAAGGTATTGGCAATATAAGCTAGCCTCGGTGTTATTTTCGGGGCATAGAGGATCAGTTTATTGCTTTCGGCATTATGCAAGAGGAAATTATTAAAAAAAACAACTTATTGGTGGTTTTTTTCCCGCCACATTTCATTGAAAGTTTTCTGACTAAAATCCAGTTCACTTCTATGGGTGGTCCAACCTTTGAAAACTTTGTTGACAACCCAATTCTTCATCTTTCCATTTCCCATATTCATCATCGTTCTGCTTAAACTGGAAGTTTTCCAAACCTTCCAGGCAATTCTTTCAGCTAATGTGCTGGAACCCTGCACGACTGCTTCATGGCGATTATCCAGGAGTAACTCATGTAGGTTAATTCTCACCGGACAAACTTCTGTACAGTTACCACACAAAGATGAAGCATAACTCAGGTGCTTATACTCATTCATGCCACTCAGGTAAGGTGTGATCACTTTACCTATTGGACCACTGTAGGTTGTTTCGTAAGCATGACCGCCAATATTTTTATAAACAGGACAGGCATTTAAACAGGCGCCGCATCTGATACAATACAAAGCTTCTCTGGCAGTAGGGTTATCCAGTAATTTGGTTCTTCCATTATCCAGCAGGATCACATACATGTCTTCCGGACCATCCGACTCATATGATTGCTTTGGACCGGAAACGATGGTATTGTAAACAGTTATTTTTTGACCAGTTCCATAGGTGGCCAGTAAAGGCCAGAATAGAGAGAGGTCTTCTATTGAAGGGATCATTTTTTCTATCCCTACCACTACAACATGTGTTTTAGGCCAGGAGCAACTTAGTCTGGCATTACCCTCGTTTTCAGTAACCGCAATGCCACCAATATCTGCAACAATAAAGTTGGCACCTGTAACACCTACTTCTGCCTGAACATATTTATCGCGTAGTATTTTACGGGCAACCAGTGTAAGTTCTTCCGGAGATAAGCCAGGAGCTGTTCCCAATTTTTCTGCAAATAGTTTGGCCACATCTTCCTTACTCTTGTGCATGGCTGGTGTTACAATGTGGTAAGGGGGTTCGCCATCCAGTTGCTGAATATATTCACCCAGATCGGTTTCAACACTTTCAACGCCAATAGACTCCAGGTAATGGTTCAGATGAATTTCTTCTGTAACCATACTTTTACTCTTGACCAGTGTTTTGCAATTTTTTTCTTTACAAATCTTACCAATTGCATCCAAAGCATCTTGGGTATTTTCTGCCCAGATAACTTTAGCACCACGAGCAGTTATTTTTCTTTCAAATTCTTCCAGGTATTTGTCAAGATGCTCTATGGCATCCCATTTTCTATTTTTTGCTTTCTCTCTTGCAAGCATCACCTGGTTACCAAATTGTTGCTTACCAATAGGCACTACCGCATTGTACTTATTGATATTGAAATTGATCTTTCTTCTGTGTTCCAGATCTGCGGCCTTGATGGTACTTTTAGCGATGAAGGATGCTGCTGTATCTTTCATAAAAATGGTTTAACCTGAATGATGGTAAGCTATCTTGTAATAATCATTTTGATTGTAACATATGTTTGGCTGTTGCTTCCAGTGTTTCATAAAATGCTTCCCCATATTTTCTGATCAAAGAATCTTTCAGAAATACATAAACCGGCATTTTTAATTTTTTACCCAAACTGCAAGCGGCACTGCAAAGGTCTTCTCTAGGCTCGTAGTTCACATATTCTATATCAGGATCTCTTTTGCTTTTTTTGATCCTTATGGGGAATAGGTGACAACTTATTGGTTTCTTCCAATCGAGTTTCCCTTCATTATAAGCATCTTCAATACTACATTTGATGATTCCCCATTTATCGCGGTAACCATAGGCACAAATAGCATTATTGATCGTTGGAGTTACCCATCCAAATTCCTGGTCGTACAAATATTTACCCCTTTTTTCAACTTCACTGATTCCTTCAGGTGTCATGAAGGGTTTGATCACTTCATAGTATTCCTTTAACTTTTCCAATTCCCATTTTTCCATAGGTGCTCCAGCATCACCGTCTTCACAACAACCACCCTTACATTTATTTAAATCACAGACAAACTGATCTTCTATCACTTCATCACTTATCAATATGTTGTCAATTGCTATCATATAGTATCAGTAGTATTTACCTTGTTCAAATATAAATCAATACAAAAGGAAAGCTTTATTTTTCTATTCATACCCTAATAGCATTATTTACGCCATTGAAAGGTATTGATCAAATGCTTCATGTCTGCCAATAAAAAAGCATTGACTATCACCAATGAATCTGCATTTGGAGAGGCATCAAAATAAAGAGCCCCTCTTAAAAAGTGTTTGGAGGAATCGGTAAGGAAAAACTGATGAGCCGTTGCCACATCTCCTCCAACTGTAAAGAAAACTCCATGTACACCCAGGGGCGTATGGATGGCTGTATCTTCAATAGAATAGGCTTTTGAAGTATGTTTACCAGTGAGTTCGAAGGTCTGTTTCAAGAGCGTATCTAACTTATATTGCCCAAGAGATTTATAACTCACATAAACCCTTCCATGAAACTGAGGAAAATCTATATTGATCCACCAGGGATTTTCTGTGGCATCACCAAAAAAAGTACTATCCTTAACTACATCTGCATATACAGGGTATTCAAAAGAATAGGGATACCCTTCCTGCTGAAATAAGCGGTATTTTTTTTCGGGGAAAGGAATTTTAAAATAGCCGGTAGGCTTGGGGTTGAAGGAGCTATTACAAGAAGAGATACCAGCAAAACTAAAACTGATGACGATAACCAGTAAAACAAAATTGGCTGTTTTACTCCCTATAAAAAAATTTGCCCGAAATTTTACTATCAGCCTACTAAATAAATTCATCATGCTGTTTTGGGCTTAATCGTTACTTTGATTTTATCGATCCTGTTTTTATTCACTTCCAAAACAGTGAATTCGAAATCGCCTGAATTCAACACTTTATTAGGTAAAGGAATTTCACCTGCTAGTTCCAGAACAAGACCTGCTACTGAATCGCTTTCTCCTTTTACCTGTTCAAAAGTATCTGTTGGCAAACTCATGATTTTACATACATCATTGATCATGACCCTTCCTTCGAAAATATAATTATACTCATCAATTTTCCGGAAACCAGTTTCTTCCTCATCAAACTCATCCTTTATTTCACCAATGATTTCTTCCAAGATATCTTCTAAAGTTACAATACCACTGGTGCCACCAAATTCATCCACAACTACTGCAAAGTGGATGCGTTTAGCTTGAAACTCCTGCAATAGATCCTCTATCAATTTCTGTTCATGAACAAAATAGGGTGGACGCATAAGCCCATGCCAGTCAAAGTTATCAGACTCATGCAAAAACGCTATCAGGTCTTTGGTGTGGATCATGCCTGCAACATTATCGAGATCATCTTTGTAAACGGGAAGTCTGCTGTAATGCAAATCCCTTACTGTGGCAATGAGTTCGCCGAAGCTAATGTTGTGGTCAATACCATGAACATCTACCCTGGTTTTCATGATCTGCCTAACAGTAATATTGCCAAATTTTACAATGCCTTTGAGAATATTTTTTTCATTTTCAGAAGCAGTGTGTTGCGTGGTAAGGTCTATGGCATGGTCTAATTCTTCCAAGCTATAAGAGCCAAATGGTTTATTGGCCAATTTTCTTTCGATGATGTCTGAATACTTTACCAGGCGCTTGCTTAGTCCTGCGCTGAGGTAGGAAACACCTTGAATAATGCCGCCAAAGTCTTTTGCAAATCGGATATTATTTTGTGTAGCTAATACCTTGGGCATTACTTCACCAAACAGCACAAGTATAAATGATACCACGATCACTTTGATCACAAACTCAACCCATACGGCATCAAAACGTTCAAAATTGAACATATCATCTATCAGCAAATTAGAGATGATGATGATAGAGATATTTATAAAGCTATTGGCTATTAAAAGAGAAGCCAGCAGTGTTTTAGGTTCTTCCAATAAATCAACAATGCGTTTGTAGGGTGGTTGCTGTTTTGATTTCAACACATTGATATCCTTGTAGGTAAGTGAGAAGAAAGCAACTTCAGATCCGGATAACACAAATGAGAGAAACAACAGCAATACCAATACCATTACCAGTATAGTAGTTCCCTGCGCCTGAAGGGCAGATAATAAATACAGATGGGAAAAAAAATCTAAACCGGGGTGGTAATCCAAAGCAAGTGTTTTAAGTAAGAAATCAGGGCATTGCTGCCACTGTTTTTATTTTTTGGGTTAATACAAATGTAAGGGTTCTGTACATTATTGTTAAAAAGGTAAACTATCCCCTGTATCACTCAATGGAGGCAGGTCATCTCCATGATAACCTTCTGGTGAATCTGTCCCTGCCTGACCGCCCTGACCCTCCCCTCTTTTATCCAACATGATCAAATTATCACCCACTACTTCTGTTGCAAATTTCTTGTTTCCATCCTTATCCTCCCAGCTTCTGGTTCTTAATCTTCCTTCAACATAAATCAAACTTCCTTTGTGCAGGTATTTCTGTGCCAGTTCTGCAAGTCCACGCCATAAAACCACCGTATGCCATTCTGTTTGAGAAACCAACTTCCCTGATCTGTCTTTATAGGTTTCAGTAGTGGCTAATGGAAATTTGGCAACCCCAATATTGCCTTCCAGGTGTTGAACATCAGGCTCTTTACCAAGGTTGCCAATCAGCATTACTCTGTTAACGCCTCTCATACAAAAAGTTTTAAATAAGCTTGGAAAGTAAATACTCTTAAAAATACCTTTTTTTAATCAACAAAAGAACTAAGCAGCTATATTTTATCATTCCATTTAAGATTGCTTTTCTGCTTCGAAAAAAGAATGAATGATTTTAGGGAATGGTAGTTTTTGAATTTTAGAAAGCTGATGCCAGTTAAGCTTTTGTAAAACCGCAGGTACGGATTTTAATTTTACTTTTATAAACCTTGCCTTGATTTCCTGATGGGTTAGCGACTGCTTAAAAACAGCTGAAATATTTATATTGCTGATTTCTATTTTTCCTATTTGTTCCTTAAGAAATGTCAGCGTGCTTGATTCGTCCCAATCTACAGACTGTTCAGATTCAACCAAGTAAAATTCGAAAAGATTTTGCCAGATGTCTTTCCCGGTTCGGTGATGAACCAATATGTTGCCATCGTATTTAAATAAAAAATAATTGAACCATCTACGTTTACGTTGTAAGAATTTTTCTTTAATAGGTAATTGGTTAACCAAACCCAATTGGCTTGCTTTACAGGTAAGTTTCATGTTACAATAACTACAGCCGGGCGAAAAGGGTTTGCAAACAGTTGCGCCAAAATCCATGATTGCCTGGTTAAACCTGCCTGCCTCTTTCTTATCCAGTACTTTCTCTGCTAAACTGGCAAAGTGCTTTTTACCCTCATTTGAATCGATGGGCGTTTCAATGCCAAAATACCTGGCCAATACCCTGAAAACATTTCCATCCAATACTGCATAAGGTAAATTATAAGCAAAAGAAGCGATCGCTGCGGCAGTATAAGGTCCTATTCCCTTCAATTGCAACAATTCGTCATATTGATCTGGAAATTTTCCACCAAGTTTATTTACAATAAATCTTGCGGTAAAAAGCAGGTTCTTACACCTGTTATAATACCCTAATCCTTCCCATAATTTAAAAACTTCCTGGTCTTTTGCTTTAGCCAGAGATTGAATGTTTGGGTATTTTTCAATAAAGTTCTGGTAATAGGCCATCCCCTGTTCTACCCTGGTTTGTTGAAGTATGATCTCACTGAGCCAGATTTTGTAAGGATCTTTTTCTCCTTTCCAGGGCATTACACGTTTATTGCTGTGTTGATGCCAATAAACCAGGTTTTTAGTGAATGATTGATGCATGGTAATCACAAAGTTGTGGGTATTTGAACATGACAGAACCTGAAAAGTTGTGAAATTTTAAAAAAAGCCGGGCTAAAAGGCAGAAAATAAAGAAGTTCCACCTATTGAACCATTTATCTATCAATTAGTAACGTCTATAATAATTACACTATCTTTCTTGCATTATTCAAAATATTTTTGTTAATTTAAAGTCTTATACGCCTTATAAAAATTAATAACATGAGAAAATCAGATCTCATCAACCAGATTTCCGACAAAACGGGCATACCCAAAGTGGATGTTCTGGTAACCTTAGAGACAATGTTTAAAGAAGTGAAAGAAAGCCTTTCCAATGGCCAAAACATCTATATAAGAGGGTTTGGTAGCTTTATTACCAAGAAAAGGGCGGCTAAAATTGGGCGTAATATCAAAAAGAATATTGCCGTAGAAATTCCAGAACACTATATTCCTGCTTTTAAACCAGCAAAAGAATTTGTGAGTGAAGTTAAAAGCAAACGTCAGTCAGGTTAACTTTGCTGAAAGTACAGATTCGTGAAAAAACAGCAAATAATCTTAGTTTCCGGTGCGCTTGTCGTATTCTTTCTTTTATTCTTTTTCGGACAAACCATTCCCCCAAGTAAACCCGTTGAGCCCGGCACTGCAACTCAATCACCTGTAAATCAAACAATTACATTTGATGAATTATTGGTGAAAGCCAAACAAAAAATCAGTCCCACTCAATCCGAACGCTTACTTCTTTTAGAGAATTCGGTAAAAAGGGGTGATGTAAAAGACCAGCAAATTCACCTTTACCATGAACTGGCCCGCTTCTGGGCAGACTCGGCCAAGATATTTGAGCCCTATGCTTATTATACCGGAGAAGCAGCTAAGTTGGAAAATTCTGAAAAAAACCTCACCTTTGCCGCCCGTCTGTTTTTAGACAACCTAATGACAGAGGGCCAGCCAGCTATGCAAAACTGGTTAGCGAATAATGCAAAAGTTCTTTTTGAAAAAGCTTTGGTGATCAATCCGGCAAACGATTCGAGTGTTATTGGATTAGGATCCTGCTACCTTTTTGGTAATATTTCTGATAATCCTATGCAGGGTATTTTGCCTATCAGGGAGATCATCAAAAAAGATCCTGGTAACGTATATGCACAGATGGTATTGGGATTGGGCGGTAAAAAAAGCGGGCAGTATGATAAGGCCATTGAAAGGTTTTTAATAGTAGCAGAGAAACAGCCCGACAATGTAGAAGCCCTATTCAATCTTGCTGAAAGTTATGAGGCCAAGGGTGATAAACTAAATGCCATTAAATGGTATGAAAGCGTAAAAAGCCTGGTTAAAATACCGGAAGCACAAACAGAACTGAATAAAAGGATCACCGAATTGAAACGATAAATTTATTCCTTAACAAACAAAATTACTTAGTGTATGCCTTGTGGTAAGAAGAGAAAGCGTCATAAAATTGCGACTCACAAACGTAAAAAACGTTTAAGAAAGAACCGTCATAAGAAAAAGAATAAATAATTCTTTACTCAGACCATTATCATGTAATCAGTATCGGCCAGTCCGATACTGATTACAATACTTTCCTGAATTTCGCCACTTCCTTTATCTACGCTCTAACCTATCCTTTCCTTCCTTTCCCGTGGCGGGTTTTATGGATTTATGAGTATTGCTTATTGCCGCATACCGGCATGTGATTTTGTATTTAAAATATTGCCATTTGTGAACAAAGAATTAATCATAAATGCAGGACCATCCGGCGTAGAAATTGCTTTTCTGGAGGATAAAAAACTGGTGGAACTGCACAACGAAAAAACTGATGCAAATTTTGCAGTGGGTGATCTCTATCTGGGGAAAGTGAAAAAACTGATACCCGGATTAAATGCTGCATTTGTAGATGTAGGCTTTGAAAAAGATGCTTTTCTTCATTATACAGACTTGAGCCCCTATGTAAAATCTATCCTCAAGTTTACCCAATTGGCCATGCATGATAAGGAGCCCGGTGGCTTCGATTTTGCTAAATTTCAATCAGAAGCAGAAATCATTAAAACCGGCAAGATCAATGAGGTTTTGAATGGCAAACCACATGTATTGGTTCAGATCTTAAAAGAGCCCATAGCTGCCAAGGGGCCGCGTTTAAGTTGTGAGATCTCTTTACCCGGCAGGTTTGTGGTACTCACTCCTTTCAATGAAATAGTAGCCGTTTCCAAAAAAATTCATTCATCAGAAGAAAGAAAAAGACTCCATAAAATAGTAGAAGCGATCCGCCCGAAAAACTTTGGTGTAATTGTGAGAACAGCAGCAGAAGGGAAAAGTACGGCTGAGCTACACCAGGATCTTTTAACGCTGATAGAAACCTGGAAGCTGATCAAAACAAACCTGAAAGGAGCTGTGGCACCCGTAAGGATCTTAAGTGAAGAGAATAAAACAACCAGTATTCTTCGTGATCTGCTAAGTGCAGATTTCAATAAGGTGGTGGTAAACGATAAAAGCTTGTATACTGTTACACAAAGCTATATCCAGCGTATTGCGCCAGATAAAACCGATATCGTAACACTTTACCAGAGTAGTAATGGATTGCCCATTTTTGACCAGTATGGAGTAACCAAGCAGGTTAAATCTGCCTTTGGTAAAACCGTAAACCTGGGAAGTGGTGCTTACCTTATTATTGAACATACAGAAGCATTGCATGTAATTGATGTGAACAGTGGCTATAAAAGCGTGAGCAATAACCAGGAAGACAATGCACTGGAAACAAACCTGGAAGCAGCAGAAGAAATTGCACGTCAATTACGCTTGAGAGACTTGGGCGGTATTATTGTGATTGATTTCATCGACATGAAATTGCCCGACAATAAACGCAAGGTGCAGGAAGCTATGGAAGGCTTTATGAAAACAGACAGGGCCAAACATTCTGTATTGCCTGTTTCAAAATTTGGCCTTTTGCAAATTACCAGACAAAGGATGCGTCCGGAAGTGAATATCAATACTTCCGAAAACTGCCCGGCCTGTAATGGCACCGGAAAAATATCTTCTACCTTATTACTGGAAGATGATATGGAAAAACGACTTTATTACCTGATAACACATGGCCATAAAAACCTGCGCTTATCCGTTAATCCAATTGTATATTCCTATTTAACCAAGGGTATCTTCAATTCCATTATTAAAAAATGGAAACGCAAATTCAAAACTAATTTAAAGGCTCAGTCAAATACCAATTACCATTTAACCGAGTTCCGTTTTTTTAACGAACACGAAGAAGAAATAAAATTTTAAATCAGTTAAATGTCTGATATTGTTTCAATAAAAACAGCCCTGATATAACTACCAGGGCTGTTTGCATTTAGAGATTATCTGCGCTACTACAAAGTATTATAGTAATTAACCAATGCAAGTAACTGTTCTGTATTTTTTATATTGATCTTTTTATCAGTAATAAATTGGCTAACCTGTTCTTTTTTATTTGATAGCATATTCAGGATAAATTCCTTATCCTTTTTTACCCTTTTGATTTGTCCATTTACATAGAGGTAGTATTCTTCTGTCTTTTCAAAGTCTTTGGCTACTTCGCCTGATAATTCGTTTTTACGTTCTCCAACATGTTTGATGATCGCTTTTAACAAGGAACAGTTACCATCTACCAATACCCGGTAAAAGTGGCTCTGACCTTGTCTGTCAACAGGTGGAAACCCTGATTTAAAAACGATCTTTTGTATACCCGTTGCAGAAGTATCCTCGTAGTTCACTTCTCTAACCACACCTGCTTCCATATAACATTCTACCCCATTAGCAGAAACAAAATTCACCTGTTGCGACTCCAGATTTATTTTGGTTTTGATGGAATTAAAAGACCGGCCTTTCTGTAAAATGATATTAGCATACCTGTATTCCGGATTATAAAATGGTGTGCCATTCACGTCAGCATATTTATTCTCAAAAGGTCTGCCGCTTACATCCGTAATAGAAATTTGTTTATTCCATTTATCGTTACTTACGGAAATACCATTTCCTTGAGCTTGCAAATATTGGTACCAAAAACAAGTCAGCACCAAATAAAGAATACCCAATTTCATTTTCATCATGCTAAGGATTAGTTAGTAAAGTTACAATAAGCTGCTAAAAAACAATAAGACCCTTTTCAGGGTCTTATTGTTATAGTTTCTATATAAAAGATAAAGATTACTGCTTAGGATTAACCACAGGTGCAGATCCGGCACCAGCTGGGTTATAAGCCAGTTCATTATCCGGAACATCCCAATAATCCAGGAATCCGTAAACGATGGTAGCATTGGTATTTAAAGTACCTGCAGCAGAAATCACATTACATTTTGTACGTGATTTGTCAGGAGCAATAATTTCCCAACGACGAGCATCATAGAAAGATAAGCCTTTGAATCCAAGCGCTACCCTTCTTTCGCTGCGTAATTCTTCGTAAGCTTCAGCTTGCGTTTTACCTGCACCAATGGCAGCTAATCCGGCACCCTGATAAGTTCTTACTCTGTCAATAGCCTGAACACCTAAATCAACCTGACCTGTTTGAATTAAGGCTTCTGCTTTCATCAATTCATTTTCTTCGTAAGTACCACACAGTGTGATTTCATTAGCTCCAGCAGCAGAGTTTGCAAAAACAATTACTCCGGCTAAACCACTACCACCATTGGTTAAACTGTAACGGGTATTGAATGCATTACCACGATCGGTATTGAATACGCCAACGTTAGGTAATGTTCTAACGTTATTGTCTTTTCTTCTATCGCCCGTACGGAATTCCTGTACCCAACGTTCACTTAGTTTATAAGTATTGGTAGCACTTCCGGAAGATTGTACTTTATCAGCAATAGTTGTACCTAAGAAATCGCCATTAGCATCTGTACGTCCCGTAAAGATTAAGTCTGAAGAAGTAATACCGTTATTTACCAAGGTTAAGATAGCACCCCATTGTGTACTAGTCATAGCAGCTTTGGTAGTGTTCACCAGAATATTACGTGCTTTCATGGTATTGATATTGCGTAACCACATGGCTTGTGTTAAAACACCACCTTTCCCTTTTTGTAAAAATGAAGGAATCAGACTACCTAAAGTAGCAGAGTAATCTGTTGTAGAAGTAGCAGCAGCCAAAGCTGTAGCCGCTTTATCAAAATTTGCATTGGATTCAGTAATGATCGCTTCTTTGGTAACAAAAGTGCCATTGGTACTAGCATCAGTAGTAGTCGCGTTCTGTATTAATCCTGCATAATAAATAGAACCTATTCTTGCATAAGCGTATCCTTTCCAGTAATAGGCCCAGGCTTGAACTGTTGCTTTCTTTGTGGCAGCGCCGGTTCCAGTAAAAGTAGTATTTGCTGACAATTGTAAAACTGCATTTGAAGCCGTTATCAGATTATACATATAAGCCCATTCATAATACGTTGGATTTCCACCAAGTTGTGCATTTTTATTGATAGATCTCAACAAAGCATATTGTGTATTCGGATTTCCTGGATTTAATACAACTGATGCATTATCCAAAGTAACCTTATTTGGACAACCCAATTGGTTGATATATGCGTTGGCAGCTTCTACACCAACTATATCACCCAACATTTCATGGAAACCTGTTGCACCTGCCCAAAAACGTCCATATACGCCATCTGAATATTTCAAATTAAAAAATCCGTTACGGTAAGTTGAACCCTGTGCAAGAGACAACAAGCCCGTTTCATTTTGTGCACTTTCCGGAGTAGGAAGGTTGGTATTGGAAATATCCAGGTCTTTCTTACAAGCAGTCATGCTTAAAGCAACCCCCAATATCCCAATCAAAAATTTATTATTCTTCATGTTTGCTAAGTTTTAGGTTTAAGATTAGAATCCAACATTCAAGCCAATGGTGTAGGCTTTTGTGTTAGGAATAGTATTGTGGTCAACTCCACGGTCGAATGAAGAGTTAGAAGCACCAGAACTGGTTTCAGGATCCATACCTGTGAATTTGGTAAATGTTAACAGGTTACGACCTGACAATACCAACTGTAAACGCTGGAATCCTTTGATCTTAAATAGTTTGGCAAAATCAACACCCAAAGACACATTTCTTAAACGCATAAAGGAAGCGTCCTCATAAAAATAATCTTTCGTACCATTAAATGCACCACCCTGATAAATTCCACGGTAGAATGCTGTGTATGCTTCCGTTTTACCATCGATGGTTATTGGTTGGGTATAATCGCTGTGGATACCATCACGATACATCCAGCTTTTGGTTTGGTTGTATAGGTGACTTCCGTTAACCCAATCCCACTGGAAGCTGAATGACAAATAACCTTTGTAAGAGAAATTATTAATAAAGCCCATATTGAATTTAGGGTTAGGATCTCCAAAAGCATATTGACCAGCTGTGTTTACTGGTATCTTGGTTGTTTTGTTTACAACATAACCATTGCTGGCAACTTCATAAAGACCCTGATTTGCTTTTGGTATAACAGGATTTCCTGTACTAGGCTCAATTTGGTCAACAGATCTAAGCATTAAGAAACCAAATAACTGTCCAATTTTCAAACCTGGCTTTAAAGTAATATTAGAACTACCAGCAGCAGATGTTACTACAACATCTGCACCAGTTACGCTTGTAATTTCAGAAGTCTGTTTAGAGAAAATGGTTGTCATATCCCAAGTGAAATCTTTCTTAGATAAGATATTCAAATTCAATGAAGCCTGAATACCATTAGAGCCAAGACCGAATGCATTGTTCAATACACTACCTACACCTGTAGAAGGGGCAGCATCAACCTGGTAAATGGCGTTGTCTGTACTTCTTTTCCAGTAGGTAAATGAGAAACCAGCATTTCTTAACCAAGATCCTTTCAACAAATTCAAACTTAAATCAAGACCAAATTCTGTTTCTTTTGAAATTTCCACATTCAACTGTGGGTTTGGACTTGAAGTTGGAAAAGTAAATACACTTGATTGACCCAGGTTAGCTGCACCCAAAACCGGGAAACGCTGGAAGGCGCCTGGCTGAATACCTGCTTCACCATAAGCAGCTCTTAATTTGAAATCAGTTATTACGTTAGATACTTTTGAGTTTTCCCAGAATTTAAAACGGGAAAGATTTAAAAACGCATCTCCTCTAGGGAAGGTTTGTGCATTGGCACCACTTCCGAATGCAGAAGAATAATCACTTCTTACACCCACTGAAACACCTGCCAGATCTGCCCACTCAAAACGTTGGTTGGCTAAGAATCCATAAGTGATAAATGGTTCAACATAATCAGAAATAACTTTGTACACTGCAGCCTGGGTTGCGTTCCAAGGATAATATCCAGGAGCATCATAGCCATAAGCAGAGAATTGACGATAGTTATTTTTGCGGTAGTCGAATGCTGCTGTAGTTACCGTTTTGATAGGCACTTTTAAGTTAAAGTCTTTTTCAAAATCTGTACGGATAGTAGCTGTACCGATAAAGTTCTGGAATGTAGTTCTTTCAACATAATTATCGATCTCACCAGTTGTAGAAGCCTGTGCATTAGGATTAAAATTGCTGAACCAAAACTGCCAGTAATCAGCATTTTTATTTCCTACCTGGTCTTCATAACGGTAAGTAGTGTTTTCATTCTTAACATTCAAACTATACTTGGCATCCAATTCAACAAATTTGTTTAAACGATAGTTCAGGTTTAAACTTTGAACAAGATCAACCTTGTTGATCAAAGTGCTGGAGTATTGGTTTTCGTAGTTTGGATTATATCCGTTTACACCGGCAGCATCACCAAAGTAAACACCATAGTTGCCATCCGGATCTTTGTAATCATAGTTGGCAAATGGACGGGTATTGTTCAAAGCGAAAAGGATACCACGACCACTCTGCTGATTCAAAGTATTCTTTGTATAGATCAACTGCGTAAGACTGGTCAATTTCAAGTTCTTCGCTAACTCAATGCCCAATTTAGCAGTGATATTAGAGCGACTGTAATCACCCAGACCTTTAAAATTTGAATTCTGTTTGTTGTTAGATGCAGACAGTAAGAAATCAACTCTGTCTCTGCTTCCTGAAATTGAAACGGAATTATTCAGCACATAACCATTTTGAAAGAACATTTTATAATGATCATAGAACTGTAAGTTCTTATCATAAGCTTTGTTCATTAAGCTGGTAACACTTAAAGCATTGTATTGAACGTTTGCTTCATAAGTTCCTAAATCTGGTTCAAAAACAAGTGGCTGGCCATTTGAACGAATAACTGTATTGCTTGCATCAGTAACAAAAGCGTGCTTATCTGCTTTTCTGAGGTTACCTACGTTCAATAATTCAGTGGTGGTAGCATTGCTGCTAACATCAATATTTAGTTTTCCTGTTTTTGCTTTTTTAGTGAATAACTGGATAACACCATTCGCACCCTGTGCACCATATAAGGAAGCAGCAGCGGCACCTTGTACAACCTCTACTCTTTCAATGATGTTAACATCGATAGAGTTAAGATCAGTTGCACCAACCTGTAAACCATCCAATAAGATCATAGGGAAGGTTCCACCCTGAATGGTATTGATACCACGTAACAGGATGTTCAGTGGTTGACCTGGGTTACCATTGGTACTGGAGATCTGCGCACCTGCAACCTGTCCAACTAATTGTTGACCAACATCACCTGAGGGCACTTTCGTTTGGTTACCAAGGTTTACAGATTCTACTGCAATACCCAGTTTCTTTTTACTGGTAGCAGCACCCACACCTGTAACCACTACTTCACTTAAAGAGCGAATGTCGGTTACAAGTTGCACCATTAAATTGGAGGAAGTAGCCGAAACTAGGCCGTTCTCGAATCCCAAGGCTGAAATCACCAGTACGGCTCCAGATTTAACTTTAATAGAAAAAGCACCATCATTTCCGGCACTCACACCATTTTTGGTACCTTTTTCAAGTACAGTTGCTCCTGGAACAGGAGCTCCTTTGTCGTCTACTACCTTACCGGTAACAGTAGAAGTTTGTGCAAAGCCGACCAGTATGGCCATGGCATAAGCACAAAAACTCATTAGCAGTTTTTTTCTCATGTGTTGTTGTTTTTTAGAAAATTAGCCGTTTATCAGGCTTTTTGACCACACAAGTAACTGAAAAGCTGCTCTATAACCGAAATATACTTTTCATTTTAATGTTTTTTTAAGCTTTATTTAATGTTTGAATAATAAAATATGGCGAATAAGATTCGCTAATGTTTAATTTTTTATGTCCATTTGGACAAAATTTTAAACATAATAAAAACTAACATATATATAAGTTCCAACTTAACAATTGGTTAACTGTGATAATGTAAAAAATTAATATTAAACTAAAAACATATATTTAATTTATGATTGATTTTTAAGAAATAATTGAAAAAAAATTACATATTCGTCAAATTATTTAAATTTTTAACTTGTTTAGTAGCTTATGTCTTATTAGGGACTAATTCAAACTAATCACTTAATTATCAACCATTTAAGTCAATTTTTTGTTGATATTGCATTTTTCTGCATATTTAAGCCTAGCTCTAGGAATTATTAACGCAGATGATTTTGTAATAAATCCTGTTTGGGAAAATTTACACATCCGTCAAAATTAATTTTGGAATGTGCCCCATTATTGTAATTTAGTGTCAGAATTTAATGGGTTAGTAAGTAAATAGGGTCAACAGCAATGTTGGCCCTTTTACGTGCCACTCACTGATCATTTCTCATTTCTATTCTTCCTAAATCTTCCAGTGCACATTCATACATCACGAAACATTATTTTGATGATGCCATTTCATTTCTACTACTACCTTTAATGCATGAGCAAAATAAAAACAGCTTTCTTTTGTAGCAACTGCGGATATGAAAGTGCTAAGTGGCTGGGCAAATGTCCGGCATGTAACGAATGGAATACATTTACCGAAGAAGTTTTGAACAAAGGAAATGCTAAAGAAGAAAGTTGGGATAATTACACACCTGAAAAAAGAAATACCAAAACAGTTGCCTTAAGTGATGTAGTTAGCAACAAAGAAAAAAGAATCGTTACCAAAGATTCTGAACTAAACAGGGTATTGGGAGGCGGAATAGTTCCCGGAAGTTTAATATTGGTAGCAGGAGAACCAGGTATCGGTAAGAGTACTTTGTTTTTGCAAAACGGTTTACTGATCAACGAACTGCGCGTTTTATATATCAGTGGAGAAGAAAGCGAGCAACAAATAAAAATGCGTGCAGATAGGCTAAAGATCTCCAACGACCATTTTTATCTGCTTACAGAAACAGCCACACAAACTATTTTTCAGGAAATAAAAAAACTGAAACCACAATTGGTGATTGTAGATTCTATTCAAACTTTACAATCAAACCTGATCGATTCATCAGCAGGCAGTGTTTCGCAAATAAGGGAATGTGCAGCTGAATTTCAAAAATTTGCTAAGGAAACAAATACCCCTGTTTTTCTGATCGGTCATATCACCAAAGATGGTTCTATTGCCGGACCGAAAATACTGGAACATATGGTGGATACGGTTTTGCAGTTTGAAGGCGACAGACATTATGCATACCGAATACTCAGAACCTTAAAGAACCGTTTTGGAAGTACTGCTGAATTAGGTATCTATGAAATGACAGGTGAAGGAATGCGCATTGTATCTAACCCTTCAGAAATTTTGATTGCACAAAGAGAAGAACAATTAAGCGGCAGTGCCATTGCAGCCACACTGGAGGGGATGCGCCCACTGCTGATTGAAGTACAGGCATTGGTAACACAGAGTGTTTATGGAACACCCCAAAGAACGGTTAGTGGATTTGATCTAAGAAGGTTACAATTATTATTGGCAGTGTTGGAGAAAAGAGGTGGGTTTCAATTTGGCATGAAAGATGTTTTCATCAATATAGCTGGTGGCATTAAAGTAGAAGACCCTTCTATCGATCTGGCCATCATTTGCGCCTTACTTTCCTCTTATGAAGATGTGCCTTTACCTGCACATATTTGTTTTGCAGGAGAAGTAGGATTGAATGGTGAAATAAGGGCAGTAAATAGAATTGAACAAAGAATTGCAGAAGCAGAAAAACTGGGTTTCGAAAAAATTATTGTCTCACGCTACAACAAAAAAAGTTTCGACCCCAATGCCTATAAAATACAAGTGAGTGCACTAAGCAGGGTAGATGAAGTGTACCAGATGTTATTTTAAGTTTACACATAAAGCAAGTTTAATAAAAAAAATAAAACACGTATTAATAACAGGTATTAATACGCTTGTTTATAAAAAGTCGAATGCAGAATTTCAAGTATGCATTCGACAATAAAAAAGACCATCCAAAGCTTTACACACTTATTCTATCCGCATGTTTGCACTGGCTGCGGAACGGATGTATTAGGAGATCAATACCTACTATGTGCCAAGTGTATGCACAGTTTACCGGAAACCCATTTTTTTAGTCAGGCAAATAATCCTGTTGAAAAATTGTTCTGGGGAAGAATACCCATTCAACACGCGGGTGCAGCTTATTACTTTACAAAAGAATCATTGGTACAAAAAATTTTGGTTGAGTTGAAATATAAAAGCAATGTAGAAGCCGGCTTTTTTTTAGGTAGAAAAATGGGCTATATCATTAACCAATCTATACATTTCAGTTCGGTTGATTTGATCATACCTCTTCCCTTAAACCCAAAAAAAGAATTCATCAGGGGATATAACCAGGCAAAAATTTTAGGGGAAGGCATGCGAGAAAGCTGGCAAAAACCCATGATTGCTGATGCCATCACTAGAACTAAATTTACTGAAACACAAACCCACCAGAACCGAATTAGCAGGTGGCAAAATATGGAAAGGGCATTTGCCATAACCAGGCCTGATGTTCTGGAGAATAAGCACCTATTGCTAATTGATGATGTTATTACCACAGGCGCTACTTTAGAAGCCTGTGGTGCCGAATTGCTTAAAATACCCGGGGTGAGGTTGAGTATTGCTTCGGCGGCGTACACGGTGTAGTTTGGGGTTTGGGGTTTGGAGTTTGGGGTTATTCATAATTTCCTCCTTCGCTGAAGCTTCGGCGGACAAGTCCTCCTTCGTTGTAGCTGGGGCGGACGAAGTCCTTCATCATTCGATATTCCTTGTTCGATATTTCCTCCTTCGCTGAAGCTGCGGCGGACAAGTCCTCCTACGTTGAATATGGGGCGGACGAAGTCTTTCATCATTCGACATTCGTTATTCGATGTTCGATATTCATCCGGGTTTATTAGGGGATTGTCAAACCTTTTCTTAGTTTAGTTGTTTAAAACAAAAAAAAACACACATGAAATACCTCTTATCTGTAACATTACTTGCTTTATTAAGCGCATTTACTTTACCAGGGGATCCTAGTATCCATAGCTTTAAAGTAAAATCTATTGAAGGTAAAACCATTGATTTTTCCCAGTTCAAGGGCAAAAAAATCTTAGTGGTGAATACTGCTTCTAAATGTGGTTACACACCGCAATATGAAGCTTTGGAAAAAGTATATGAGCAATACAAAGACAAACTGGTGATTGTAGGTTTTCCGGCAAATAATTTTGGTGGTCAGGAACCAGGTGCTGATGAAGAAATCCAGGAATTTTGTAAAGCCAGATTTGGTGTGAAATTTCCATTAGCCAGCAAAGTAAGTGTAAAGGGTGATGATACAGCCCCTATTTACAAATGGCTTACCAGCAAAACAGAAAACGGTGTATTAGATGCAGAAATCAAATGGAACTTTAATAAATTTCTACTCGACGAAAATGGCAAAATGATCGCTTATTTCCCTAGCAAGGTTACTCCGGATAGTGAGGAGATTTTGAAGTATTTGAAGTAGGGGGTGCTCGATTTTAGATGCTGGATACTGGATGCTAGATACTGGTTTCTGGATTCTGGATATTAGATTTGGCATAGCAGATAATGGATTTAGAATATATGGTAAGAGGGAGTGTTTTGTTAAAAACATTCCCTCTTATTTTTTTTAAAATCAATTAGCTTGCAGCGCATCTAGTATCTAGTATCTAGTATCTAGTATCTAGTATCTAGCATCCAAAACCCAAAAACCAGAATGCTTTTCAAAGACGTCATAGGACAAGAAACAACCAAAAAACACCTTGCTGAAATGGTGGAACAAAACCGTTTGAGTCATGCAATTTTGTTTTTGGGTAAGGAAGGTTCTGGTGCCTTGCCATTAGCGCTGGCATTTGCGCAATATGTTGTTTCATTACCTCAGCCTGCTGCTATTGTGGAAGACCTTTTTGGGGGAATGACGGCTTTGGAACCAACGCCTTCTTTTATTCATCCTGATGATATAGGTTCCCAAAATGCATTTCTTAGGGCAGATCAGTTAATGCATCCTGATCTGCACTTTTCTTTTCCTGTTATCCCAAAAAAATCGGGCGATAAGCCAAAGAGCAGTGATTATATAGCTGAGTGGCGTGAATTCATCAAATCATACCCTTATGGAAATGTTTACGATTGGCTGCAATTTATTGGTGCAGAAAATAAACAGGGTAATATTACAGCAGATGAATGTAATGAGATCATCAGACAACTGAGTTTGAAAAGTTTTGAAAGTGCATACAAAGTATTATTGCTTTGGATGCCCGAATACCTGGGAAAGGAAGGAAATAAATTATTAAAACTAATTGAAGAACCTCCTCCAAATACCCTATTCCTATTAGTTGCCGAGAACGAAGAACAGATCTTACCCACCATTTTAAGCAGGTGCCAGTTAGTAAAGATCCCTATGCTGGAAAACCATGAAGTGGAAGAAGCCTTACAAAACCGGGCCAAAGCCAGCCCGGAAACTGCCCGTCAGGTTGCAGGTATCTGCGAAGGAAATTATAGAGAAGCCCTGCATTTGTTGCAACATGCAGATGAAGATTGGCAAAGTTTGTTGCGTGAATGGCTAAATGCTGCCCTTAAGGGTGGCCCTTTAGCCCAGGTAAAATTTGTAGAGGAAGCCAGTAAACTTGGCCGAGAGAAGCAGAAACAGTTTCTCCGCTATTTTACCCATTTACTGGAACAAAGCATCAGAATCAAGGTTTTGGGGGTTGAAAAACTCATTATTGGTGATAATGAGCGCGATTTTGCCCAAAGATTGAATAAAATAGCTTCTGTTAGTCAGCAACAGGGCATCATTGAAGAATTAGATAAGGCAGCTTATTACATAGAACGTAATGCCAACGCTAAAATGCTCTTTCATGCTTTAACCATTAAACTCTACCATATCATTCAGAACAAAACCCTAATTTTGATGGGGTAAGGAGGTTCAATGATTGCATGAGTGAATGAGTGCATGATAGAATTTCCTCGTGAAGAATGGTTTTGTTGGGTTCTGTGTGTTATTGGTTGCTGTATGAAAATGGCCGATGACCTCAGTTTTTTACTGTAATACGCTTCTGAATATATTTTGAAGGCAGGATGTTGACCACTTTGTTACCAAGAGCCGATCACGGCCCGGGACCCTGAAGTGAGTGACACAACGGAAGCATCATAGCAGTACTATAGCCCACCCAACCATCCCTTCCATTATTATTAACCTATTTAACCAGAAAATATGGGATGTGGATCATGTAGCTCCTCAAAAGACGGAGGCAAGCCGGGTGGATGTAAAAGCAACGGTGGATGTAGTACGGGGGGATGCAACCGTTTAAACGTGCATGATTGGTTATTGAACCTGCCTTTTAGCGACCCTGAAAGTAACTGCAAAATTATTGAAGTAAGTTTTAAGCAAGGCAGCCGTAAGGAATTTTTTCGCAACAATACCCTGCAATATTTTGACAAAGGCGATTATGTATCCGTTGAAGGCGTGAGTGGCTTTGATGTGGGCGAAGTAAGCCTCACCGGCGAATTGGTTAGGTTACAAATGAAGAAAAAAGGGGTGGATGAAAATAGTGTGGAAATAAAGAAAATTCTGCGCAGAAGTAGTGAACGCGACCTGGAAGTTTTTCATATCAGCAAAAGCAGGGAAAAAGAGATCTTAGCCAGAAGCAGGGCAATTGCCAGACAATTGAACGTGCAGATGAAACTGAGTGAGGTTGAAATTCAGGCTGATGGCAAAAAAGGAACTTTCTTTTATACTGCCGACGACCGCGTTGATTTCCGCGAATTGATCAAGATCTATGCCGGTGATTTTAAAGTGAAGGTGGAGATGCGCCAGATTGGTATCAGACAGGAAGCGGCCAAAGTAGGTGGTATAGGTAGTTGTGGCAGAGAATTGTGCTGCAGTACCTGGTTGAATGAATTTAAAAGTGTAAACACAACAGCAGCGCGTTACCAGAACCTTTCTATAAACCAAACAAAACTTAGTGGTCAATGTGGCCGACTAAAATGCTGTTTGAATTATGAACTGGATACCTATTTGGATGCTTTGCAACAGTTTCCGGATTATGCAGAAACATTAGACACTGCGATGGGTACTGCACAACTGATCAAGAAAGATATTTTCAAAAACCTGATGTGGTATATCCTTCCCAATAATTCCAAACATTATCCATTAACGATCACAAGGGTTAAGGAAATAAAGAAATTGAATCAGCAAGGACAAAAAGTGGATGAGTTACAGGCTGTAGAAATTGTAAGCAGTAAACAAAGAGAGGAAAATGAACCAGCTGCTTTTGTGGATCTGGTAGGACAAATTAGCTTGAAAACCCTGGAGAAAAATGACCGCAGACGGAGAGATCAAGACAGATCGAACAGAGGTCAGGGTAATCAAGGACCAAGGGAACAAGGATCAAGGAATCAAGGACCAAGACCGCAGGGGAACCAAGGGCCAAGACCGCAAGGAAATCAAGGTCCAAGACCTCAGGGTAACCAAGGGCCAAGACCGCAGGGAAATCAAGGCCCAAGGCCACAAGGGAACCAAGGGCCAAGACCGCAGGGAAACCAAGGTCCAAGGCCACAAGGGAACCAGGGGCCTAGACAGCAGGGAAATCAAGGTCCAAGGCCGCAAGGTAATCAGGGACCAAGACCACAGGGTAACCAAGGACCTGCACCGGAACCGCCGAAAGAAAGTTAGAATATAAAAAAACGCTACTGAATCAGTAGCGTTTTTTGTTTCGATAAAAGAGAAACGAAGAAAAAAAGAAGGAATTGATTTTGTCATCTATCATCAATTCAGTTTCTCCATTTCTTTTGCCGTAAACTCCATCAATGATTTGATATGTTCCGGTGAGAGATCAAATTTTAATCCTGCTGCTTTGTATAGCTCCGGCAAGGTTTTGGTGCCGCCCAAACTGAGTGCATGGATATAATTCTTCAATGCCATTTTGGGATCTTGCTGGTATTGCATCCACATGCCGATGGCACCTAATTGTGCAATACCATATTCGATATAATAAAAGGGCACTTCAAAAAGATGCAATTGTCTTTGCCAACTAATTTGTCGGTAGGCATCTAGTCCGGTGAAATCAATACTAGAAGTAGAGAATTCTTTCAGGATCTCCATCCATTTGCTGGTACGTTCTTCAATGGTGTGTTGCGGATTTTCGTAAACCCAATGTTGGAATTTGTCAATGATCGCGATCCAGGGGAAGATGGTAATGGTACGCTCAAGTTGGTGTTCTTTGGCGCGTTTTAAGTCATCCGCATTTGCAAAAAATGCCTCCCAATGGTTCATACTGAAAAGTTCCATAGACATACTGGCTACTTCAGCTATCTCCATCGGGTATTCTTTAAAAGCACTTAACTCTAATGGGTGCGACAGAAAAGAATGAATGGCATGGCCACCTTCGTGAACCATGGTGGTAACATCACTCATTTGTCCGGCAGCATTCATAAATATAAATGGCGCGCCACTTTCTGTTAGCGGACAATTGTAACCACCCGGTGCTTTGCCTTTTCTGCTTTCCAAGTCAAAATGTTTGAGCTCATTCATTTTGCGCAGACAATTGGCAAAGAATGGATCGAGTTCTTCAAAACATTTCACTGATTTTTCATAGAGGTCATTACCGTCTGTAAAAGGTTTTAGGGGTTCGATGCCTTCCTGTTCTGCTTCTGTATCCCATGGGCGTAAAGTATCTAATCCGAGTTTAGCTTTTTTCTTTTGGTAAATCTTTTCGATCAAAGGCAACACATGCAATTTTACGGCTTCATGAAATTGAAAGCAATCTTCTTTGGTGTAATCAAATCTGCCTAATTCTACAAACTTATAATCTCTGTAATTGGCGTAACCTGCATTTTTAGCAATTTCCTGTCTTTTATGGATGAGAGAAGTATACAGATCATGCATAGCCTGTTGGTCTAGCAAGCGGCGATCCTGAATTTTCCGGTAAACCTCTTCCCTTAATGTGCGGTCATGACTTTCCAGAAATTTAGCAGCTTGTTGTAAGGTGTATTCCTGGCCATTTACTTCCACCGTCATCTTACCGGCAATTGCACCATATTGCTGTTGCATCACACTCAATTCTGCCTGGATAGGAATATTCGCTTCTCTGAACAGTTCAATATTTTTCTTTACACTGCGTAAATAGGTGAAATAGGTTTCCGCGTTCAATTCTTTTGTAAAAGCACAATCCAATAATTTCCTATTCAGGAGGTCTGCATAGGGCTGTAATTTGGGCTGAATTTCCATACAGAAATAAGTAAATGCATCTTCCAATGCCTTATCTGTTGTATCGCAGGTCATTTTGATCTGGCGCCAGCAGGCATCTTCGCTAACAACAGCTTCTACTTCGCTCATGTCTTTGAGCCAGTTTTCAAGCTCTGCAAGGGATTCCAGTTTTCTTTCAGACAGGTTTTTAAAGAAAGGTTCCAGGCTCTCCCAATCAGTTACAACAAAGTTTTGGGGAATAAAATGTCTTTCCAGCTTTTTGATATCGGCACTCAATGTCATACGAATTGCATTTGAAGCGCAAATTTAGTGGAAGCCTTTAACTTTTGAAAAGTTTTAAAACTTGCCAAAAGTTAGCTGATAATGGTATTTTTGCTCGTTTTAAACAAAGCGGGCAATTAGTGGCAGATATTATACAATTATTACCAGACAATATTGCAAACCAGATCGCAGCTGGTGAAGTAATTCAGCGGCCTGCAAGTGCCGTAAAAGAGTTGCTTGAAAATTCAGCAGATGCGGGTGCATCGGATATCCGGTTAATTATTACTGATGCGGGTAAGGCATTGGTTCAGGTGATAGATAATGGGAAGGGCATGAGTGAAACGGATGCACGTATGGCTTTTGAAAGACATGCTACTAGCAAGATCAGGAATATTGAAGACCTTTTCCGCATAAAGACCATGGGCTTTCGAGGAGAGGCTTTGGCATCTATTGCGGCAGTGGCGCAGGTGGAAATAAAAACCAAAAGAGCAGAAGATGAGCTGGGAACTTTCCTGGAAATAGAGAACAGTCAGGTAATTAAACAGGAAATATGTTCCTGTGCCACAGGTACCAATATTAGTATGAAGAACTTGTTTTTCAATGTTCCTGCGAGGAGAAATTTTTTGAAAAGTAATGCCGCAGAAATGAGGCATATCGTAGAAGAGTTCATCAGGGTAGCGATGGCATTTCCTTCTGTGTTTTTTTCCATGAAAAGCAATGGCCAGGAAGTTTTTCATCTGGAAGCTGGAAGCCTGAAACAAAGGATCGTTCA
This sequence comes from Chitinophaga pinensis, assembly GCA_943371675.1. GTDB lineage: Bacteria > Bacteroidota > Bacteroidia > Chitinophagales > Chitinophagaceae > Sediminibacterium > Sediminibacterium pinensis_I. Next base: position 206,670 of record CALRVT010000002.1, read on the forward strand.
AATTGTAGGCAGTTCTTATAATGCGAAACTGGTAAGTGTGCAGGAAGAGACGGACTATATGAATATTTATGGTTTTGTAGGTAAACCGGAAACGGCGCGCAAAACCAGGGGTGATCAGTATTTTTTTGTGAACAACAGATTCATTAAAAGTGCCTATTTGAATCATGCTGTAAATAATGCATTTGAAGAAATGATCAGCAGGGATAGTTTCCCCAGTTATGTTTTATATATTGACCTGGACCCCTCGCAAATTGACATCAATGTTCATCCCACTAAACAGGAGATAAAGTTTGAAGATGAAAAAATCATTTATGCTTTTGTACAGGCAGCTGTAAAACATGCATTGGCACAATTCAGTATTGCACCTTCTCTTGATTTTACGCTGAATGCAGAAATACAGGGATTGGATGCCGTGAGTAAACCATTTACAACGGATAAAAAAGACGCTGCTGTTTCTTCTAATCTATTCAAAACATTTACCCAAAAAAACCAGGCACATTTTATTGAAAGAAATGAGCATGCTGATTCGGGTGAATTGAAACATTGGAAAGAATTCTATACCCCAAATGCTTCAGGCAATGAAGGTGAAAAAGGATTTACGGAAGAAAGAATCTTGGCAACACCCGCACAAAATCTACTTCATGGACTAACAGGCACCAAACAACAAGCACTGTATGTATTGCCGGATGCGCCATTATTACAAATTCACCATACTTATATCATTGCTTCAACAAACCAGGGATTTCTTTTAGTGCACCAGCAACTGGCGCATGAAAGGGTTTTGTACGAGCGTTACGGAATTGCAGCACATGGACAACAGATGGCCACACAAAAAAGCCTTTTTCCTGTAACACTTGAATTAGCAACTGCTGATGCGGCACTCTTAACAGATCTATTACCTGATCTTCAAACTATCGGTTACCAGGTAGAACCCTTTGGCATGAATAGCTTTGTAGTACAAGGCATACCTGCAGATATTTTACCTGGCAATGAAAAGCATTCTATTGAGTTACTCATTGAGCAATTCAAACATTTTAGCAGTGATATTAAATTCAGCAAGCGTGAAAAACTGGTTCGCTGTATGGCCAGGCAACAAGCTATCAAAGCCGGACAAACATTAACTCAGAAAGAAATGTTGGTTTTAGTTGAAGATCTGTTTACCTGCAGCAGCCCGAATGTTACACCAACAGGAAGCCCAACTTATTTGGAGTATAAAGAAGATTATTTGGATAGGATGTTTGGTAGATGATAGATAATCATGTTACTAAGAAAAATATTGAATGTTGAACAAGAAATGTAGAATATTGAGTTGAATAATGAATTTTAAATGTTTTGTAGCATTAAAATTTCAACATTCAAAATTTCCTTCATCATTCAAAATTTCTTGTTCAACATTCAAAATTCAATTCTTATCCATCACCGCAGTTAAAAACTGTTCAATTCCTTTCCTAATATTTGCTGCGGAGCTTTGGTGTGCATTGACCATGGTAGAAAAGATCAGGAGCCTCCCTTTTTTTGTTATGATATAACCGCTTAAGGCAACATGGTTACTGAGTGTGCCCGTTTTAGCATAGATCCTTCCTGCATAATTCTTATAATAACTACTGATCGTACCACTTCCTCCTGTTTCGAGGATTCCGGTGATGCGTGTCCAGCTGAATTCATTCTTCATTTTATTGAGTATGGTTACCATGTCCTGCGGGGAAAATAAATTGTATCGGCTTAATCCACTTCCATCCACCCATTTGGGCTTTTGAGGAAGATCATTGAGATCTGTTTTTAGTAATGTGTCAATGATCTTGGAGGTACTCATGAAACCGAGTTTATCATTACTAGCCATTAACAAACATTGCTCAGCAAAGAAATTATCACTTCTGTGCATCATGATCTTGAGCATGGAATCAGTAGGTTGCGAATATAGTTTTACCACATCGGGCAAACGATCTACTTTGAAATGAACCAGCTCTACATTGGTTTGAAGCGTATCTTTTAACAACTGCAATAATGCCTGATTTCCGGAAGTATAGATGGGTATATCTGTTGCCGAGAATTTATTTCTAGATGGTTTTACCGTGAAATTATTAGTCCCGAAATCACGTTGTACATTAAAAGATCCATTTGCTTTTGCAACAGATTCTTCCAATTGTTTTTGAAAACTATATGGAACTGCTTTGAATGTAGGTTTCATAGAAAAACTCACCACATTACCATAGATCGGCATCATGCTTCTTTCTGCCATATAATCGCTGTTGTAATCATCCCAAGCCCAACCGGCACCTAGTGCATTGTCTTTCCAATTATCATCAGTAAGTAAAATCCTTTTCTGTTTTTTTAGAAATCCAGCAACGGGTTGAGTCGGAAAGTCAGGATGCATGAAGGTTGGATCACCATTAGCTTCTACTTCAACAGTTCCATTTCCTTTATCTACATATCTAAGTGTAAGCAAACTATCACCCAAATATTTCATGGCCACATAACAACTGAATAGTTTGGTATTACTGGCAGGAACGAACATTTTGTCTGCCTGATAATTATATAAGTATTGCTGTGTAGCCGGATCATATAAACTAATACCGATATGTGCGGGCGCAAAATCCGGGTTATTGAAAATATCCTGTTTAGCTTCCTTTCCGATCTTTTTCTCCAGACTGCATGAAGTAAGTATCAAAGAAATACTCAAAACTACAAATTGGGTGATCCTTTTATTTCTCATATTCTAACGGTTAGATGGATGTAATTTAAGTCATTCAAACATTTTGGACGCACTGTTCTTATCAATTTACTAAATTGAGTGTCGCAAAACAACTAAACTATGAGATCATCAATTCCAAAACTGTTATTGGCCGGGGGATCTATCTTACTAGCCTTTTCAGTTACAGCACAAAAATCAGGTTTCAAATACATTGATAAGTCCAACATGGACCTCAGTATCAAACCCGGCAATAATTTCTATTTCTATGCGAATGGGAATTGGGTAAAAAACAATCCTGTTCCAGCTTCTAAAACTCGTTGGGGTAGTTTTGATGAACTGAGAGAAGAAAGTTCCAAACGCTTACAGACCTTATTGGAAGATGCTGCGAAGAATACCGGTCGCGATAGAAAAACACAATTGATCGGCGATTTCTATACCAGCGGTATGGACAGCGCAGCAATAGAAGCAAAAGGCTATCAACCTATCAAGACAGATCTTGATAGATTAAATACAGTGAATTCTGCTTCAGATGTATTACGTGAAGTGATATTCTTGCGAGTGAATGGTGCTGGTAATGCATTATTCGGCATGAATGTGGGAACGGACAGAAAGAATGTGACGAAATACATGCCCAATATTGGTCAGGGTGGTACCACTTTACCTGACCGTGATTATTATTTAAAAGATGATGCAAGAAGTACTACGATCCGTAATGGATATAAGGCGTATTTGCAAAAAATGTTCGGATTGATCGGCGAGAATACTGCTGCAGCTTCTGCCAGTGCAGCCGCAGTTTTAAAAATTGAAATTGCTTTAGCCAATGCTCAAATGAGCAGGATCCAGATGCGTGATCCGAATGCAACTTATAACAAGTTTGCAGTGAAAGATCTGAGTGCCACCACTCCTAATCTGGATTGGGTTAAGATCCTGACCGATTCAAAGATCATTGGGGCTGATAGTGTGTTAGTAGGCAATCCTGCTTTTCTGAAATCAGTGAATGAAATGCTGAATACAGTGCCTGCAAATGAATGGAGAAGTTATCTACGTTGGAATTTGGTAAAAACTGCAGCACCTTACCTCAGTAGTAATTTCGTAAAAGCAGATTTCGAATTCACTAGTATACAGACCGGACAAAAAGTTCCTACTCCACGCTGGCAGCGGATGAGTTCTTTGATTGATCGTTTACTGGGTGATATGGTAGGCGAATTGTATGTAGAGAAATATTTCAAACCAGAAGCTAAAGATTATATGGTGAACCTGGTGAACAATTTACAGAGCACTTTTGCTGATCGAATTCAAAGACTCGATTGGATGAGTGCCGAAACCAAGACAAAAGCATTGGAAAAATTAAATGCGATCGCTAAGAAGATCGCCTATCCGGATAAATGGAGAACTTATGATGGTGTTACCGCTAAGAAAGATGATTTCTTTGGCAACGTTCGAAATGCAGGTATTTGGTTTTATAATTTTAACGTGAATAAAATGGGCAAACCTGTTGACAGAAAGGAAATGGGTATGACCCCTCCAACGATTAATGCCTCTTATAATCCATCCAATAATGATATTACTTTCCCTGCCGGCATTCTGCAATTCCCATTTTTTGATTTTGGTGCAGATGATGCAGTGAATTATGGTGGTATAGCAGCGGTGATCGGTCATGAGATGACACATGGTTTTGATGATCAGGGAAGACAATTTGATGCAGTAGGTAATTTAAAAGATTGGTGGACCAAACCGGATGCGGATAAATTCAAAGTAAAAGCGAAAGAGGTAATAGATCAGTACAGTGCATTAACTGTGTTAGATACGGTTCATGTAAAAGGCGAATTGACCTTAGGTGAGAATCTGGCAGATCTGGGTGGATTAAGTATGGCATATGAAGCATTCAGTAAAACTGAGCAGTTCAAAAAAGGAAAGAAAATAGATGGATTTACCCCAAAGCAACGTTTCTTCCTTAGCTGGGCACAGATCTGGCGTAATAATATCCTGCCTGAATCTGCTGCACAATTAATATTGACCGACCCGCATTCACCTGGCGAACACAGGGCCAATGCACCGGTAACAAATATTGATGCCTGGTATGATGCGTTCAAGATCCATGCGAGTGATAAGATGTTTAAGCCGGCGGATCAACGGACGAGGATCTGGTAGAAGAAAGTTAAAAGTGAATAGTTAATAGTGAAAAGTATTTTTAGGAATACCACTTTTAACTATTCACTTTTAACTTTTAACTTCTCTTCAGTCTCTCTCCGCCGCTCTCATATATCTCTCCGGGATATCATTATTGGAGGCTGTTAGATAATCTCTGTAGCTGCAGGCTTCAAATTTGCCATCGTGTAATTGCATCCACCAACGGCCGGTTCTTTTGCTTCGCAGAAAAGTAGTTTCGATCTCCCCAAAAGCAATATGAAATTCATCAAAGGAAGAACGGTTATCTAAGGAGGCTTCATTCTTTCCTTTATGTATGCCATCCATTACATACCATAACATATGAGATATCTGCTTAGCTGTAAGCGTATGCTGATCCTGTTCCGGTATATACCCGTATATCCCGATACTGCTGCAATGACTGCTCATACCTGCATATTGCATAAGTGTACAAACTTCTTCACCGGTAAACCCATTTGGGCTTAGGTGATTAGCGGGTGCGTGCGCATGTTGGATAGCGGCGATATCAATGCCGAATAAATCACTGTTTCTGATAGGGGGTTCCATTTCGTCCAGGGCTTCTTTAACTTTCCCTACCCTGAAACAATCGAATCCCAGCTTGTGAATGGTTTCCAGCATTTGAGGATGCATGAAGTAGCTCTGGAAACCAATATGGGTATAATGTTTGAGAAAGTTGGGGACACCTGTAAACAATTCTACCAGAAAATTATCTGCAGGCAAAGGGCTTTCCATGTCAAGATCAATTCTGGCATCTACATTAGCCACATCAATGATCTTATTGAGTGCCCCATAAGCCTGGTATTGGGCAAGAATATTGTCGTGCGATCCACCAATGATGACAACTTTTTTACCCAGTTCGATCAATTCCTTTACCACTGTTTTCAGCGCTGCATAACTATCGTTAAGTGTGGCACCGCATTTTACATTACCGATATCGGCAACAGTAACTTCTGTATGCCAGTGAAAAAGTGCATAGAAGGCAGAACGAATGGCATCGGGAGAATCAGTACCTGTAAATTGCATTCCGGCACCCCTCATTTCACCACATCCAACCAATACCATGTCAGCCTGTGTTAGATCGGGGAAACTTTCATCATATACAGCAATATGTTTGCCTAATTGGGTATCCTTGAAACCCTCGTCGTTGGAAATTTGGGCTATGTTAACGGGTTCTAGAAAATCGATCAGTGAATGTAGCGACATGAAGTACTTATTTGTTCACTTCTAACGGGAAATCAGTAACAATATTGTTTGAAATAGTATATTTCAAATACTGTTTTTAAGTAGTAAAAGGGGTAAGCTAAGGCTATCTTTATTTTGGTGAGATTATAGCAGGCAGAGAAAAATAAAAATTACTTCCCTTACCATATTCACTTTCTACACCGATTCTCCCCTTCATTGCTTCCATAAATTCTTTACATATAGAAAGACCCAAACCATTCCCGGTTTTTTCAGTACCTGGCACCTGGTAAAAACGATCAAAAATTTTAGGCAAAAACTCTTTGGCTATCCCTATACCTTGATCTTGCACCATAAATATTACATTTTGGGAAGATGTATTTGCACTTATTTGTATGGTTGAATTAGGATTTGAATACTTTATGGCATTGGTTAAGAAATTGATAAGCACCCAGGCAATTTTCTCTTCATCAGCTTTCACAAACGGTATATCATTTTGAATAGTGACATCCAATTTAATATTTTTTTGATTAGCCGCGGTAGTTACTGCATCAACAGCCATACCTATTAATACGGATGGAGCAACATCCATCATCAGCAATTGCATTCTTCCACTTTCAACCTGTGAAAGGTCTAATAATTCACTCAAAATCTTTAGTAATCTTTGGTTATCCTGTTTGATATGTTGAACCAACTCTTTCTGTTCTTGATTTAATTCGCCCACTCTCACGTCTTCCAGTAATTGCAAACTAAAATCAGAAGAAGCCAGTGGCGTTTTGAGTTCATGGGAAATTGTTGCTATAAAATTAGTTTTGGCAACATCTAGTTCTTTAAATGGAGTGATATTTTTTATGACTACCATATTCCCAAGTGTACCTTCTGCATTGGTAATGGCGATGGTTTCCTTATTAAAAAACTGCTCCTTCCCATCTACTACTATTTTAAATGGCTGGTTACTATCTTCACTAGTTAAAAAACGGAATAAGTCATTTTGCTTTGCTAATGCTAATTGCTTATTACCCACTACATCGACTTCAGACAAATTTAATAATTGCAAAGCTTGTGGATTAGCAAACAGAACGGTACCATTTTGCCCAATACCAATACTTGCGTCTTTTAAGGAATTAATTACGGTTTCTGCACGTTGTTTTTCAAATAATATTTTAGCCAGATTACTATGTTCGTACTTATCCAGTTCTTCCGCCATGTGATTAAAAGCAATTGCCATTTCCCCAAACTCATCTTTTCTATTGAGGTGTATTCTCTCGGTGTATTTTTTTCCGGCAATTGCCTGAATACCTTCGGTTAGCTTGGCAATGGGGTTTGCAATGTAACCTGGAAAATTAAAAACAAATGTAAACCCTATCAATGCACAAATAGTGAGCAGCAAGGTAATAGCGAATTTTGCTTCCTCCGAATTACTGTCGGCGGTTGTATTTTTTGCCAGTATTGCACGCAAGTTAATCTGCATGATACGAGTAATATCATTTCTGATTTCTATTAAAAGTTGTGCAGAATCCGGATCGATTTTGAATTGATTAAAATGCTGACGTAATAATATTGTTGCTTCTTTCTCCCCCGGCTCAGTTATATTGTTTTCCTGTGCTATTAGATTTTTTTCAAAACCATTTGTACCATCAATACTATCCAGGGCCTGAAGCATATTGGTGGTATAGTCAATGGTTTCATAATTATCTTTTAAGATATCGCGCTGTTCTGAGATGATTTTATTAATATAAAAGAAACCAGTACCCCCTACCAGTAATAACAGCGTAAATAAAAAAACAACGCCCAGGGTTACTTTTGTTTTAAGTTTTGCGGTCATGAAAGTATGATCAAATCTATATCATTTACACTCAGCCCTTTCAACAATTTATTAAAAACACTGGTATTCAGAATTACCTGAAACAAATTTAGGTGAGGCTTCCCTATACAAACTGTAGTAATCTCATGCTCAATACAGGTTTGCATAATAGCTTCAGCAATATTTTCATGTTTCACTTGAACAACTTCAGCGCCAGCTTCTGTAGCATTTTTAAATGTATTGATTAAGTGTCTTTGTACGGCCAAAGGAATTTTATCTACGCTTTCTTTAGGCGTTTGCACATACAATACATACCACGTGCTGTTATAGTAGGATGCAAGACGTGCCGTTTTTCGAATGATATGCTGTGCCATTAAGTGATTGGTAGAAATACAGGCGAGAAATTTTTCATGTCGTAACTGTTTATCCCTGATTACTTCATGATCAACTTTTCTTTCAACCTGACCTGCAACTTCTTTCAAAGCAAGCTCACGTAATTGCAGAATTTTTTCTGGGCGAAAGAAATTTTGCAGCGCCTGCTGAACCTTACTATCATCATATATTTTACCTTCTTTAAGTCGCGTAATTAATTCATCAGCTGTTAAATCAATATTTACAACTTCGTTGGCTATTTGCAATATTTTATCGGGTACTCTTTCGTGTACTTCAATACCCGTAATCAGTTTTACTTCCTGATTGATACTTTCTATGTGCTGAATATTCACAGCTGTTATTACATCAATACCTGCATCGAGAATGTCGAGAACATCCTGCCATCTTTTTTCATTTTTACTTCCGGGAATATTTGAATGTGCCAGCTCATCTACAATTACAACCTTAGGCTGTAACAGCAAAATGGATTGCACATCGAGTTCTTCTAATTTTTTGCCTTTGTAAAATACCTCCCTACGGGGTATAAGCGGCAATCCTTCAATCAAAGCATGCGTTTCTTTACGGTTATGTGTTTCTATATAACCTATTTTAATATTAACTCCGGCAGCCATTAATGCATGCGACTCCTGCAGCATCCGATAGGTTTTGCCTACACCGGCACTCATGCCAACATAGATCTTTAGTTTACCGCGTTTTTCGCGGTTAATCTTATCTAACCAGTCATTTGCGGAATTTTTATCCATTATTAAAAATTAATGGCAATTGCAGTAACAAGATTATTACATACCCCAGATAAATTACTATTTCTCTTTTCAAAGATTTTGTCCTTACTACTCCAGGTTTTTGCTTCTATGCGCCAGATGATATAATTTGCAATTAAATAATCCAGATTGGCACTTAAACCCCAGGTTTGAAAACCGTTGTCGGTGCCTGTACTAATAATTACACCGTTTTTGTCAGCGTAATATTCACCCCTTACTGCAAGTGCGATTTTGTTTCCTGCTGCATATTTAACTATCAGAACAGGACTATACCAGGTATTCATAGCAATGGATCCTTTATTTTTTTGTTCGGCTCCTATATCAAAACCAATGATAGCTCCCCATTTTTTATTTAATTGGAATATCCCATAAAAATTATGGAAATACCGCATTTGACGAACACTATCAGGTTTATCGCTACCAATAAAACTGCTTGCATTAAGTGTGATATTCTTATTTAGTTTAAAGGTAATCTGTGTACCAAACGCTGGTGTACTGTTTCCTTCAGGTCTTTGTATCCTTTGCCATCCGTTAAGTAGCAGGGCACTCAAAAACAATTTTTCGTTCGGAGATGTGTAGCCCAGTTTTACACCTGTTTCAAAATAAGGGGAGTTATCAGCAAGAATACTCCTAGTAAGGTTCCAGCAATCTTTTCCAATAGCACTTTCAAATCCAATATGCGAAGGAAATATCCCTGCATCAAGCCAGAGGTTTTTTTGTTTAGAAATTTTTAAGCCAATATTTGCTTCTAACATATTTTTGAAAGTTCCTGCTTCGGCAGCATAGTTAGCATTCATGTAAGTACCCACTGCCAAAGCTAGATTTGCACGTAGCTTATCATTTTGATAGGCCGCTTTAAGGAAGCCAAGATTCAGTGTTACTTCATTATTTCTGTTAAAGCTGTAAACAGATGCATATTTTGAATTACTAATCGGATTATTAAAATCATATTGGCAATATACTTCTGCATACCCCGAAATCTGCAAGGCATTCTGTTTAACAGAATCCTGTGCTGTACCCGAAATAATTGCCATTATAAAAAAGCAGGTATACAAAAACTCTTTCATAAAACTCTTTATTTAAGTTGGTCTAATGCGATATTCAATTTTAAGACATTGATTTTTTCAATTCCATTCATAGGAGATCTCTCAATACTAGATCTAACCAAAGTGGTAATTGCTTCTTTTGACAAATTTCTAACACTAGCTATCCTGTTTACCTGAATAAGGGCTCCTTGCAATGAAATATCCGGGTCAAGTCCGCTACCACTCGCCGTTACAAGATCTGATGGAATATCATCTTTTGCAATACCTGGATTATGTACCATAAAGCTATCAATCCTATCGCTTACTGTTTTCAAGTAATCAGGATTGGAAGGACCTTTGTTACTGCCGGAAGAAGAAGCAGCATTATATCCAGCTGCAGAAGGGCGACCATTAAAATAATGATCTTCAGTAAATAACTGGCCTTCCAGAGAATAACCAACTTTTTGTCCTTTAACAGTAATGGTTTGACCTTCCCCTTTGTTTGGTACTAACAGTGCAATACCTAATACGAGTAAGGTATATAATCCACAGAAAAAAATCAAACAAACTAGGGTAAGCTTAATAGCGGATAGAATATGTTGTTTCATACTTTTTTATTTTTAGAACCAGATAGACACTACCAGGTCGATTAATTTAATGCCGATAAAGGGAACAATAACACCCCCAAGTCCATAGATCAATAAATTCCTTCTCAACAAAGCACTGGCTCCAATGGGTTTATAAGCAACCCCTTTTAAAGCCAACGGAATCAATAATGGAATAATGATGGCATTGAAAATGACAGCCGACAGTATGGCACTTTCCGGTGTATGCAAGCGCATAATATTCAGGCTTTGCAATGCAGGGATAGATGCAATAAACAAGGCTGGAACAATGGCAAAATATTTAGCCACATCATTTGCAATTGAAAAAGTAGTTAGTGTACCCCTTGTCATTAACAATTGCTTGCCTATCTCAACTATTTCAATCAGCTTGGTAGGGTCATTATCCAGGTCAACCATATTACCCGCTTCTTTGGCTGCCGCTGTACCACTATTCATAGCAACGCCAACATCTGCCTGTGCAAGGGCCGGAGCATCATTGGTTCCGTCACCCATCATGGCAACAAGTTTACCACCTTGTTGTTCGCGTTTGATATAATTCATTTTATCCTCTGGTTTTGCTTCCGCGATAAAATCATCTACACCTGCTTTTTCCGCAATAAACTTAGCAGTAAGCGGGTTATCCCCTGTTACCATTACTGTTTTCACACCCATTTTACGTAAGCGTTCAAACCTTTCAGATATACCCGGTTTAATAATATCCTGCAATTCAATAACACCCAGTACTTTTTCATTTTCAGAAACCACCAGCGGTGTTCCACCATTGGAAGAAATCAGTTTTACTTGTTCTTCTGTTTCTTTGGGAAAATGATTGCCTGCTTTGATCACGATATTTTTTATGGAATCAAATGCACCTTTCCTGATCCGCAAACCATCATAATTGATTCCGGAACTTCTTGTTTCTGCCGAAAATTTAATGAACTCAGGATCTTTAACGGCATATACATTTGTATTAACACCCGCTAGTTCAATAATAGATTTTCCTTCAGGTGTTTCATCGGCCATTGAACTAACCACTGCCGCACGAACAAAATGGGCATTGTCTATTCCTTTAGCGGGATAAAATTGTGTTGCTTTTCTATTGCCAATAGTAATGGTACCCGTTTTATCCAGCAATAAAGTGTCCAGATCACCTGCTGTTTCTACTGCCTTCCCACTTTTTGTAATTACATTGGCACGAAGTGCTCTATCCATTCCTGCAATACCAATGGCACTTAATAAACCACCGATAGTGGTGGGTATTAAACAAACAAATAAAGAAATAAATGCAGCAATCGTTATGGGTGTATTGGCATAATCGCCAAAGGGCTTTAATGTTACACAAACAATCACAAATATCAAAGTGAAACCTGCTAGCAGAATTGTAAGTGCAATTTCATTGGGTGTTTTTTGTCTTGACGCGCCTTCAACCAATGCGATCATCTTATCTAAGAAACTTTCACCTGGCTCTGTCGTTACGCGTACTTTAATACTATCTGATAATACTTTCGTGCCTCCGGTAACAGAACTTTTATCTCCACCCGCTTCTCTTATTACTGGTGCCGATTCACCTGTGATGGCACTTTCATCTATGGTTGCGATACCCTGAATAATCTCTCCATCCATGGGGATGGTATCACCAGCTTCACAAAGAAATATATCTCCTTTCTTCAGTTGTGAAGAAGGAACCATTTTAACTTCGTTTACAAATACTTCACCAACAGATTGTATCCATTTAGCGGGCGTTTCTTCGCGGGTTTTCCGAAGGCTGTCAGCCTGTGCTTTCCCGCGTGCTTCGGCAATGGCCTCCGCAAAATTGGCAAATAATAAGGTGAGTAATAAAACGGCTGATACAATCAGGTTATAGACCAGACTGCCTTGATTTTTTTCGCCTGTCATGATCCAGACAGATACGCCAATCATAACTGCTGTTCCTATTTCAACCGTAAACATTACCGGATTGCGGAACATGATACGGGGATTGAGTTTTACGAAAGATTGTATGAGTGCTTCTTTTACCAGTGAAGGTTCAAAGAGTTTGGTTGATTTTGTTGACATAACTTTTTTTTAAGACAGTTTTGATTTAAGGTTTCATTCCAAAATATTCTGCTATTGGCCCAAGTGTTAAAGCAGGGAAGAAAGAGAGTGCTGCCACAATAAATATTACTGCAAAAATCATGATCCCAAATGTGCCTGTATCTGTTTTTAATGTACCAGCACTTTCTGGTACATATTTCTTTTTAGCCAGAATACCTGCAATAGCTACCGGACCAATAATAGGAAGGAATCTAGCCAGCAACATGATAATGCCACAGGTGATATTCCACCAGGGTGTATTATCGCCAAGACCTTCAAAACCACTTCCGTTATTGGCAGAGGATGATGTATACTCATAGAGCATTTCACTGAAGCCATGGTTACCGGGGTTATTCAACCAACTGGCATATGTTTCTGGGTCATGCGCATAGAGATAACTTGATAAAGCTGTACCTACAAGAATAAGGAAAGGATGTAGCAGCGCAATGATGGCTGCTATCTTCATTTCTTTGGCTTCAATTTTTTTACCTAGAAATTCCGGAGTACGTCCTACCATTAAGCCACTTATAAATACAGCGATAATGATGAAAATATAAAAATTCAAAAAGCCTACACCCACACCACCATAGAATGAGTTGATCATCATGCCCAGCATTGCAAACATGCCTGTAAGCGGCGTAAAACTATCGTGCATTGAATTTACTGAACCATTAGATGTACTGGTAGTAGTAATACCCCAAAAAGCTGAGGCTGCAGAACCAAAGCGAACTTCTTTTCCTTCCATACTTCCCAATTGCTGTGTAATGCCCATTTTGTGTATGGCTGGATTGCCTTTCATTTCATTGTAAATAGAAGGTATCAGTAAAAGGAGGAATCCTGCTGTCATGACCGCAAAAATCATCCAGGCTAGTTTTTTCCTTTTCAACATATAACCTAAAGCAAAAATCATGGCCATAGGTATCAGCACAATACAGATATTCTCTACTATGTTGGTAAAATAACTAGGGTTTTCTAAAGGGTGCGCAGAATTGACCCCAAAAAAGCCTCCTCCATTTGTGCCAATTTGTTTGATAGCCACCATAGCTGCTGAAGGACCGCGGGAAACATTTACCGTATCACCTTGTAAGGAAACAAATTGGTCTTTGCCTTTAAAAGTCATGGGTGTTCCATTGAACAACAGTATAACAGCAACGACAATTGAAATGGGTAATAAAATCCGTGTACAGCTTCTAACAAAATAATAATAAAAGTTTCCAAGCAGGTCAGCCTGTTTTTCTTTCATTGCTTTGAAAACCACTGCACATACCGCCATACCAGCACCCGCACTGATAAACTGAAACAACATCAAAATCAATTGTCCCAGATAAGAAACCCCACTCTCACCTGAATAGTGTTGCAAATTGGTATTAGAAACAAAACTGATGGCCGTATTGAAAGCTAGATCTGCGCTCATAGAACCGTTTAAATCCGGGTTCAAAGGAAGCCATGCCATATTCATTAAAACAAACATGGCCAATAAAAACCAAACCATGTTAATGGTAAGCAGTGCCAGCAAATGTTGCTTCCAAGTCATTCCCACTTCGGGATGGATACCACTGATTTTATAAAATAAACGATCAATTGGATTGAAAACTGCGTCAAGCCATGTTTTATCTCCGTTAAATACTTTACCGATATATCGGCCAAGCGGAATAGCTAAAAACACCATTCCCAAAAACATTACCACAACACCAAGAATTTCTGTGTTCATAAAAGAGTTTTAAAATTTTTCAGGCTTTACCAGTACATAACAGATGTAGCAGAATACCAGCAGGGAAATAATAAATAGCACTATCATAATTGGATATTTAGATTTTTTCGAAAAAATCGATGGCTTTGAAAAAAAGAGCGAATCCTAAAAGGCCGACTAGAATTAGTAGATATGGGAGCATATATTTTGTTTTTGATACAATGCCAAATCATGTGCCTTAGTCTATTTATTTTCAACAAGTCCCATAAAAGCCTTTACTACATTGCATTTCAGAGAAATCAAACAAAAATGTCTCAGTTTTATGCATAAAAAAACCCTTCCAAAATGGAAGGGTTTTTATCATTTTGATAGGATTAGCCCAATTGATACTCTTCTATTTTACGATACAAAGTTGCGATACCAATATTCAGCAATTTGGCAGCTTCCGTTTTATTTCCCTTGGTATGGCGCAATACTTTTTGAATATGTTTTTTTTCTGCAAGCGCCAATTCAAATCCTTCAGTTCCGGAATCATCCAGTTGCAGATCCAATGTTAGATCCTTAATGGTTAACTCCTGGCCTTCTGCCATTATTACTGCGCGTTCCATAATATTTTTCAGTTCCCGAATATTTCCTTTCCAGTTGTGCTTTTGCAATTGATCCAGAAAGTCTTTGCGCATACTGTTAACGCCCGTATTAGTTTTAGGAGCAAATTGTTTTAGAAAAAATGCGGCCAATTCAGGTATGTCCTTTTTACGTTCACGTAGCGGAGGCAAAGAAATAATAAAAGTATTCAACCGATAAAAAAGATCTTCCCTAAAGCGACCTTCTTTTACATCATTGGCAAGATCACGATTAGTGGCAGCAATAATGCGCACATTTACGGTAATCGGCTTCGTATCCCCTACTTTTATAAAACTATGGTTCTCCAGAACACGTAATAATTTTGTTTGCAAGTCAACCGGCATATCTCCAATCTCGTCCAGAAATAAAGTTCCCCCATCAGCTTCTTCAATCAAACCTCGCTTATCTTTTTGGGCTCCGGTAAAAGCTCCTGCTTTGTATCCAAATAATTCACTCTCCAGAATTTCTCTGCTAAGTGCACTGCAATTAAGAGCTTGAAAAGATTGGGAAGCCCGGTTACTGTTATTATGAATAGCTTGTGCAAATACTTCTTTACCAGTACCAGTTTCTCCTAACAATAATATCGTAGCATCCGTTGGAGCTACTTTTTTTGCAATAGTGATAGAATCTATCAGTTCCTTTGATTGACCAATAATAGTATCAAATCCATATTTTTTCTGCACTTTTTCTTCTAACTGTCTAACTCTTTTTTGAAGATTCGCCTTTTCAAAAGCACGATGCAAGAGTGGAATAATTCGATTATTATCCTGCCCTTTTGTGATGTAGTCAAATGCTCCATTCTTCATGGCTTGCACACAATCTTCAATATTTCCATAAGCAGTTAATAAAATACATTCTGTTTGAGGAAAGTTTTGTCTTACCTCTTTAATTACTTCTACACCATTGCCATCGGGTAATTTAACATCACAAAGTAAAACATCGACTGATTCCTTTTGTAGAAGCTTTAATCCCTGCTTTACGGTTCCAGCCTGTAAAACATTAAAGCCATCCAATGAAATGATTCTGCCCAGTAATGTTCTTAACTTTTCTTCATCATCAATAATCAGCACAGTTGCCATGTGAATGCATTAATAAAGTAAAGGTAGGGACTGCAAAATAATCTAAGCTAAAAATACAAGTACCTAATCAGTGAACTTATACCCCACCCCTCTTACAGAATGGAAGTAACGGGGCTTCCTGCTATCTGATTCAAAATATTTTCGATAGCTCAATATAAAATTGTCGATGGTTCGAGTAGTAGGATAGACATTGTAACCCCAAACCGATTGTAAAATTTTTTCGCGCGTTACTACTTCCCCTTTGTTCTCGATCAAAAGTTTCAGCAGCATTGCTTCCTTCTTACTGAGTTCTATCACTTGTCCGCTCCAGGTCTTGGCTTCCTGCGCTTTAAAGTCAATGGTGTTTTTACCAAAACTATATATTTCGCCCACGCTGTCTTTTACCTGTATCAGTTTGTTCTTCTTGATCAGTTTATCAACTCGAAGCAATAATTCTTCCAGATTAAAGGGTTTGGTAAGGTAATCATCAGCGCCTTTCTTTAAACCCAAAACCCTATCATTACCCGTATTTTTAGCACTCAATATTAAAATAGGGATTTCAGTATTGGTAAGCCTGATGGTTTCAGTAACAGTTATGCCATCCATTTCGGGCAACATGATATCCAATATGATCAGGTCAAAGTATTCGTTGTGAAATTTTTGTAGGGCTTCTACCCCATCAAAAGCGGAACTTACCTCATAGCCCTCCATTTCCAAGTTGAGTTTCAGTGCCTCATGCAGGTGCTCCTCATCTTCCACAACTAATATATTGGCTAAATATTTTTTCATGCTTTTGGAAAAATTACGGTAAAAATACTACCTGAAGGTATGTTATCCTTTACTTCAATACGGGCATGGTGCTTTTCTGCAATTTTATAGCAAAGATAAAGTCCGAGTCCAGTTCCTTTTGCCCGCCTGGTATTTTCATTTCCGATACGATAAAACTTGTCGAAAATCTTTCTCTTCTCATGATCTGCTATACCCACTCCTTCATCAGCCACCTCCAATGCTATATGCATGCCATTTTGCGATAATGAAACATGCAAAGGTTTTTCCTTTGGAGAATATTTGTTCGCATTTTCTATTAAGTTGCTGATCAGCAATTGGATCAACAAAGTCTCCCCTTTTATATGTACCTGCTGCTCGATAGATTCCAAAACAATTCTTTGCGGAATCCTGCTTCTGAAATCGTCTACACAACTTTCTACAATATCAGTTAAATGTAATTGCTGATCTGTAGCAGTATAAACACCCCTATCCAGTTGCGAAGCAAACAAAACATTATTACATAAATTATTTAACCTGTTTGCTTCCAGTAAGGTATTACTGATCAGTTTCTGTTTGGTTTCTTCATCTAATTGACGCTTCTGCAATGTTTCCAAGTTCAACTGCGTGATGGCAATAGGGGTTTTTAATTCGTGTGTGATGGCCATCATAAAATTCTGTTGCTGCTGCGACAATCTTATTTGTTTTCTGGTGGCTCTGAAAACAAATACGGCACCTATCAATATCAATACTAAGAAAGTAATGCCTTCCCCTATATACTGAGCAGTTTTTCTTTCACGTAATGCTTCAATTTGCTGGGTGGAATTGCTATTGGTATAAATCCCTTCTTTCAATTCCTGCAATCTTAATAATGTAATAGCCTGGTTCTGATTTTCCAAAGCGATAAACCACCATGCTAATGCAGCCACCATGTATAACAACAAAACCCAGTATACCAGCGATACGATGGTTAGCTTTTGTGGTTTACTAAAATTCATGGTTTTACTTTTTCTACTCGTATACCCGCATTCAACATGTACATCAGGGGCTCCTCACGCATTTGTTGCTGAAGTAAGAAAGTATAATTGCCTTTTTTAAGCTTTACCGGATTTCTGGTAATTTTAACCCGATGGTCGAACACATCATCCATACCGGTACCTAACCAGCCTTTTTTATTATTGGCCAATATGATATTGACCAGTTGTGTTTTCAAAGTTTCCTGTGGAGCCTGCGTAGAAATATTCAGCCAGAGATTATTATAGTGATAAGCATCTTCATGCCTGATAATTACATAAATATTATAGGCAGATACTGTATCTTCTATTGTAAAAGTAAAAGATGGTTTTGTAAGAGAAGACCATTGATGTTTGGGAAAGGATTCCGTTTTCTCAAAAACATCCAGGGTATTGCAAGATGCCAACAAACTAAGTACTAACAAGTATCCAAAAAAAGATTTCACTGTCAATGATTTGAACAAAGATATAAAAAGGCTCTCTCTTTTGGTTTTTGCGCTTAACAATTACAATACATTTAAAATTTGCTCCTTGGCCTTTTCGAGCTCATCTTTCATTAAAATAACAGATTTTTGAATAACTGAGTCGTAGGCCTTTGAACCTGTTGTATTGATCTCTCTGCCTACTTCCTGTAGTATAAAAGACAGTTTTTTTCCTTTCCCTGCTTCTTTTTCAGTAAGGATACTGCGGAAATAGTTACAATGGTTTTTTAACCGAACCTGTTCTTCACTAATATCGATCTTTTCAATATAATAGATCAGCTCCTGCTCCATTCGATTGGCATCATAGTTTTCTTTTCCTACATTTTCTTCCAGAATTTTTAACAAACCATCTTTGATCTTGGTTCTGCGTGAAGGTTCCTGAACCACAATCTCGTCTTGCAATGCCTCAATATTGCTGATGCGCAGTAACAAATCTTTTTCGATAGACATTCCTTCGTCCATCCGGTGTTCATTCAATAAAGCAATGGCTTTATCGAGGGCATTTTCAAAAAAGCTCCATTCTGCATCAGTAAGCATTTCTGTAGATGGGGTAATCACATCAGGCAATTTCAATAAAGTGCTCAGGATATCGCCTGTTTGCAGATTTAATTCAGCTGCCAATTTAGCTACGGGTTCAAAATAAGCTTTGGCAAGGTCTGTATTGATAGAAACCGGTTTACTGGCTCCATTTTGCTTGATATTGATATTACACTCAACGCTTCCCCTAAGCAAGCCTTCATTCAACCGGCTCCTGATATCAAACTCAAAGGGTTTGAGTAGAGCAGGTATATTTAATCGCAAATCAAATTGCTTACCGTTTAATGACCTAATTTCTACCAGGTAGGTTTTATCGGCCAGTGTTTCTTCGGCCCTTCCGTAACCGGTCATGGAGTGTAACATAAGATGTGTGTTATTCGGTAAATGTAATGGAAGGGAGGCATACTTTTCTTAATTTACCCATATAAACAAGATAAAACCTATCAGGAGGTTCATTAGAAATCAATTCCTACCCATTTACGTTTATTCTTTTCGTATTTCTCAAAATTAAACTTGTACAATTTACCAGGTCTGTGTGGAACATCCTGCTCCATTTCGTCAATATCTATCAGCAGATCCATTGAAGCAAATTTTTTACGGAAATTTCTCCTGTCGAGTGTTACACCCAATATGGCTTCATATAAATTCTGTAATTCCCTTAATGAAAATTTTTCAGGCAGTAGGCTAAATCCCAGTGGATGTTCCTGTATTCGTTTTTGCAACCAGGCATAACAGAAATCAACAATTTCTTTGTGATCAAATGCCATGTCTTTAAGGTTTGCTACTGTATGCCAGTTAAGATCATTGTCATGAATCTTAAGTTCATGGTGATTGATATTTAATAGGGAGCAATAGGCAACCGTGATAACCCTGCCACCCGGGTGACGGTTAGGATGCCCGAATGACCTTACCTGATCCAGAAAAACATCTGTCATTCCCGTTCTTTCTTTCAATACACGATAGGCAGCATCATCCAGCTGTTCATTATCGCGCACCATATCACCCAAAAGTGAAAATCTACCTTCAAAAACTTCCAGGTCACTCTTGATCAGCAATACCTTCAATTTATTTTGCTCAAATCCAAAGATGACACAGTCAACCGTGAGAGGAACTGTAGGGTAAGAATTTACCAGTTCAACAGCATCTTTTATCAAATGAGGCTCATGTATTACGTGGAAATGATTCTTTTTTGTCATGGCAATGATTAAGGAAATCGTTGTTATATTTTGGTGTAAACAACGGCAACAAGATACAAAGTTTCGTTTTAGTCTGGATAAATTTCAGATGGG
>CALRVT010000003.1:0-210311 GCA_943371675.1 Chitinophaga pinensis
TTCCTTGAATCTTGTCTCTTGCTCCTTGAATCTTGTCTCTTGCTCCTTGAATCTTGTCTCTTGCTCCTTGAATCTTGTCTCTTGCTCCTTGAATCTTGATTCTTGCCACTTGTTCCCTGAACCTTGAATCTTGTCTCTTGTTCCTTGAATCTCCCCCCTTCAGCTTATATTTGCCGCAAAACAAGCAAAAATGCAAAGAGATACCCTGGTTTTCGACCTTATCAGGCAGGAATTAGAAAGACAAAGACATGGCATTGAACTGATTGCCTCAGAAAATTTTACCAGCTTACAGGTAATGCAGGCAATGGGTGGTGTAATGACCAATAAATATGCGGAAGGATATCCCGGCAGAAGGTATTATGCGGGTTGTGAAATTGTTGACCAGACAGAACAGTTGGCCATTGACAGACTCAAACAAATTTTTTCTATCGAATATGCCAATGTGCAACCCCATAGTGGCGCGCAGGCAAATGCTGCCGTTGCATTGGCTGTATTACAACCAGGTGATCCTATATTGGGTTTAGACCTAAGTATGGGTGGTCACCTTACACATGGTTCAGCTGTAAACTATAGTGGCAAATTATACCAACCACATTTCTATGGCGTAACCCGTGAAGATGGTCTGGTAGATTATGAAATGCTGGAAGCAAAAGCACGCGAAGTAAAACCCAAAATGATCATCTGCGGTGCCAGCGCTTATAGTCGCGATTGGGATTATGCCCGTATCCGCAAAGTTGCAGATGAAGTAGGTGCTTTGGTGATGGCAGATATAGCACACCCTGCTGGTTTGATCGCTAAAAAATTATTGAATGATCCATTTGATCATTGTCATTTTGTTACTTCTACAACCCATAAAACCTTACGCGGACCAAGAGGTGGTATCATCATGATGCGCAAAGATTTTGAAAACCCATTTGGTTTAAAAGATGTGAAGGGCAATATCCGTATGATGAGTAACCTGATGGATATGGCTGTATTTCCTGGCATTCAGGGTGGTCCATTAGAACACGTTATTGCAGCAAAAGCCATTTCTTTTGGAGAAATCTTGAGTAATGAATTTACCGTTTACGCAAACCAGGTAATTAAAAATGCACAGGCACTGGCTTCCGAACTGGTTGCAAAAGAATACCAGATCATCAGCGGTGGAACGGATAACCACTTGGTTTTAATTGACCTGCGTAATAAAAATATCAGTGGTAAAAAAGCAGAACAGGCATTGGTGATGGCTGATATTACGGCAAACAAGAATATGGTGCCCTATGATGATAAAAGTGCTTTTGTAACATCAGGTATCCGTTTGGGTGTGCCGGCTATTACAACTAGGGGCATGAATGAAACACATATGAAATTTGTGGTGGATGCTATTGATAAGGTATTGATGAATGCGGATGATGCTAGCATAATTGCCGGAGTAAAAAAAGAAGTGAACGATTTTATGACTCAGTTCAAACTATATCCTGAGTTAGGTTAAATGAATAAAGTGTAAATTAGTTAGGTTGTTTTTGAAAATATTCTTTGAACAAAAAACTTATTTCCTATGCTGCAACGTATACAAACCCTTTGGCTATTAATAGCTTCCACCTTAAGCTTTGCCAGTTTAAAACTTTCTTTTTTTAGTGGCAATATAGTGGTGGCTAATGTGAAGCAGTTTCAACGCTTTACCGCGATGGACAGTATCATACTCATGATCCTCACCGTTGCCGTTGCCATAGCAGCGCTGATATTGATCTTTTTGTATAAGGACAGGAAAATGCAGATGAAGATTGGTATAGCCATCTTTGGTGTTTCTTTACTGAATGTGTTACTCAATTATCTGGCAACAAAAGATTATGTACCAGAAGAATGGGCGTATGATATTACTTCATTGATTTGTTTAGCTATCCCTATTTGCCTATTTCTTGCGATCAGGGGTATTTACCGGGATGAAAAATTGGTGAAGAGTACAGACAGATTGAGATAATACAGCTATCACTGCTACTAAAAAATATTTTTAAAAAGCGGCCTGACTTGCGAAAAGTCAGGCCGCTTTTATTACAGGTATTTACCGGTATAACTTTCTTTCACTTTTTTAATTCCTGCAGGCACACCTTCATAAACAATATTACCACCGGCATCACCTGCTTCCGGACCCAGGTCTATTATCCAGTCGGCACATTTGATCACATCGGTATTGTGTTCTATCACAATCAAGGAATGCCCCTGTTCTATCAAAGCATAAAAAGAAGCCAATAATTTTTTGATGTCGTTAAAATGCAAACCGGTAGTAGGCTCATCAAAAACAAAGAGCATATGACCAATTCCTTTTCCTTTACCTAAAAAGCTGGCAAGTTTTACACGTTGTGCTTCACCACCACTCAGGGTATCACTGCTCTGACCCAGTTTGATATAGCCCAAACCTACGTCCTGTAAGGGTTGTATGGCATTGCGGATGGCTTTCTCTTCTTCAAAAAAACTTATGGCTTCATCCACACTCATTTCCAAAACATCAAAAACAGATTTGCCCTTATAGGTTACTTCCAGTACTTCTTCTTTAAAACGCTTACCCCCACAGGATTCGCAGGTGAGGTGCACATCTGCCAGAAACTGCATTTCTACAACCTGCTCCCCTTCCCCTTTACAGGTATCACATCGTCCTCCATCAACATTAAAAGAAAAATGTTTGGGTTGAAAGCCCCTGGTTTTGGAAAGGGATTGTTTGGCATACAGATCTCTTATATGATCGTATGCTTTGATATAAGTGATGGGGTTACTCCTGGATGATTTACCGATAGGATTCTGATCAACCATTTCAACATTTGAAATATAATCCACATCTCCGCTGATATTTTTGTGTAACCCTACTTTTTCTGAAAACTCTCCTTTTATTTTCCTTAAGGCAGGCACTAAAACCTGTTTTACCAAGGTAGTTTTTCCGCTGCCGCTTACACCACTTACCACGCATAAACAATTTAATGGAAAACTAACGGTGATGTCTTTCAGGTTGTTTTGTCTGGCATTTTCTACCTTAATACTCCGGATTGTTTTTCTAACGGTTTTAGGCACTTCTATCTGCAATTTTCCTGTCAGGTATTTCCCGGTAAGACTTTCCTCATTGGCAATGATCGCATCATAATTACCTACTGCTACCACTTCACCACCCAGATGAGATGCGAGTGGTCCCATATCAATGATGTAATCTGCTTCTCGCATCATCATTTCATCATGTTCCACTACCACAACGGTATTACCAAGATCTCTTAATGATTTTAATACACTGATCAATCTTACCGTATCCCTTGAATGCAAACCAATAGAAGGTTCGTCCAGTATGTATAATGAATTGGTGAGATTACTGCCCAGGCTACGTGTTAATTGGATACGCTGACTCTCACCACCACTTAAAGAATTGGCAAGTCTGTTGAGCGTGAGATAACCCAAACCCACATCAATCAATGTATCCAGGCGCTGGTGAATTTCTATCAATATTCTTTTCGCAATTTGTTGCTCGTGTTTACTAAGTTCGAGGTTGTTAAACCAGGCTTTCAGGTCCTTCACCTGCCATTCACATAATTCACCAATATGTTTACCAGCTACCTGCACATACATTGCTTCCTTGCGCAAGCGGTAGCCCTTACAATCAGGGCAATTGGTGCGTCCCCTGTATCTGCTGAGTAAAACACGGTATTGAACCTTGTATAAATTTTGTTCTACTTCTTTAAAGAAATCATCAATGCCCTGTACACTAGCTTCACCTTTCCATAATTGTGCATATTGTTCTTTGCTTAGATCTATGATAGGTTTGTGAATAGGAAAGCCAAATTTTCCGGCACCTTTTACAAACTGTTCACGCCACCAGCCAAGCTTTTCTCCTTTCCAGGGTGCAACAGCGCCTTCATACACACTTAACCTTTTATCGGGAATGACCAGGTCGTTATCAATACCCAAAACCTGACTAAACCCTTCACAGGTAGGGCATGCGCCAAAAGGGTTATTGAAAGAAAAAAGGTTGGGTACAGGGTCTTCAAATTGAATACCATCCATTTCAAATTTATTACTGAAATGTTTGCATTCCGTATTATCCAGTTCCAGGTACATTTCACCTTCCCCTTCATAAAATGCGGTGCTGATCGAATCGGATAAACGATGGATATCATCTTCTTCAAAGTCTTTGGTTACGATACGATCAATTAATACATAGGAAGATTGTTTGGAGTTTGGGGTTTGGAGTTTGGAGTTTAGATCTTTGTCGGATAGTTCCAATAATTCTTCGATGCGTAAAATACTACCAGCTACCTCACCCTTAGCAACAGTGGTTCTCAAATACATTCTGGAAAATCCTTTCTGCAATAGTATTTGCAACTCTTCGCGGATGGCTCTTTTGGCGTGTTGTTTAAAAAGGGCAATGATCACCACTTTGGTGCCCGCTTTGCAGGATTGTATTTTTTGCAATACATCCGCAACATCCTGTTTTTTAACTTCCTTTCCGCTAACAGGAGAAATCGTTTTACCTGTTCTTGCATATAGTAAACGGAGATAGTCGTAGATCTCTGTCATACTACCTACCGTACTTCTGGGTGTGCGAGTGATAACTTTTTGTTCAATGGCAATGGCGGGACAAAGTCCTTTGATATAGTCCACATCCGGTTTCACCATTCTGGCCATAAACTGCCGGGCATAGGCACTTAAACTTTCTGCATAACGGCGTTGCCCTTCAGCAAAAAGCGTGTCGATGGTGAGTGATGATTTTCCACTTCCTGAAACACCCGTAACCACAATGAGTTGGTTGCGAGGGAAACTTACTGTTACATTTTTCAGGTTATGAACCCTGGCACCTTTCACCAGGATATCACCTTTTTTTTCTGTAACAGTTAATTGCGGGGTTTTCTTAGTTTTTGTAGCCATACCGTTTGGCAATTTAAACACATATATGATGTGAAAGTTTAGAAATAAAGATTTGCGTAAAATCCCGGCTGTTTTTGGTTTCAATTTTACCATTCCAATAAATGTGCATAACCACAACCCCTCAAAACATTCTTTTCCACAAAAAAATTATGATATGAAAAGATGTATAATTTGTTCCTGAATTAGAATGAGTTAGTAGGGTTACGCTCAATCAAAACTTTACCCATATCCTGATTTTGTTGAACGCTGATACAAAAAAACAGTTATGAGAACATTGGACCATGTGTCTGATACAGATTTAATAAGGGCTTTCCAGGATGGGGATACAGGCGCCTTTGAAGTACTTATCTACAGGTACAAGGATAGAATATTCTCTTCTATTTTATTTTTTGTGAAAGACAGTTATTTGGCCGAAGATCTTTTCCAAGATGTATTTATCAAAATAATCGATACCCTTAAAAACAAACGTTATACAGAAGAAGGGAAATTTCTTCCCTGGGCTTTAAGAATTGCCCATAATCTCTGTGTGGATTATTTTAGAAAGGTAAAACGTACTCCTGCCATACGTACCAGCGATAACCAGGATATATTTGAATTGATCCAGTTATCTGAAGAAGGTACTGATAGTAAAATCATGCAGGGACAGAGCCATGAAAGGGTTCGTAAAATGTTGGACCTGCTTCCTGAAGAACAGCGTGAAATAATCGTACTCCGGCACTTTGCCAATATGAGCTTTAAAGAAATTGCGCTCATCACCAACTGTAGTATCAATACAGCACTTGGCCGTATGCGTTATGGGTTGATCAACCTGCGTAAGATGATGGTTGAAAAGCAGATCTCCTTATAAAATTTTAGGGACTAACAAAACTTTCCTTACCACATTGTAACCAGGCAAGGTATTCGCCCGCGTTGGGCGTGTAGCCTACAGGATGGTTAAGCAGTTTTTCGTTGGTATCCAGGATCACGTATAATGGTTGTGTAGACTGTCCAAAATTTTCTGTTTGAAATGTGGCCCATTTATCACCAATGCTGATGATGTCTTTCTGATTACCATTTTTTAAAGTGTACGTGAACCTTTTGTCAGCAGGTAGTTTTTCCTTGTCATCCACATACAATGATAGAAGAATAAAATTTTTCTGTATGTAATCAAATACTGCCGGATCTGTCCAAACATTCTCTTCCATTTTCCTACAGTTAACACATGCCCATCCGGTAAAATCAATCAATAATGGTTTGTTCTGTTCCTTTGCCATTTGCAAGCCCTTCTCATAATCGTTTACCACATTGGCTTCCAGGCCCTTTCCATGCACATTGTCTTTACCATAAATACTATAACTCAATGGTGGCGGGAATCCGCTCAATAATTGCAGGTTAGCGTATTTGGTTTGTGTAACCCCAGGTATCAGGTATAAGGTGAAGAGTAAGGCAATGACGCCGGCAAACTTTCTCCCGGTACTTATTTTCATTCCTTTATAATCATGTGGCAAACGGAGTATGCCAAAAAGATAGAGTGTGAGTCCGGCTGATATTAATAACCAGATGCCAAAAAACACTTCTCTTTTTAAAATACCCCAGTGCATCACCAGATCGGCATTGGATAAAAATTTGAAAGCCAGTGCCAATTCTAAAAATGCCAGCACTTTTTTAACCGTATCCAGCCAGCCGCCAGATTTTGGTAAAGATTGCAACCAATTAGGGAAAATAGCAAACAGTGCAAAAGGCAATGCCAGTGCCAGCCCAAACCCTGCCAATCCCGCTGTTAATTGCCAGGCCCCGCCACTAATAGACCCTACTAGCAAGGAACCTAATATTGGACCTGTACAAGAGAAAGAAACAATGGCCAATGTTAATGCCATGAAAAAGATACCGGCAATACTGCCTAAGCCACTTTTGGCATCTGTTTTACTAGCAATATTGGAAGGAAGTGTGAGTTCAAAAAATCCAAAAAAGGAAAAAGCGAAAAAGATAAAAATCACGAAGAAAATGACATTCAACCAGGAATTGGTAGAAATATTATTAAAAATCTCGGGCTGAACATTGCCCAGTATGTGAAAAGGAATACTGGCAAGCAGATAAATTAAGAATATAAAAAATCCATAAAGTGCACCATTCCTGATAGCTTGTTTTCTGTTAGCCGCTTTTTTGGTAAAGAACGAAACAGTAACCGGGATCATTGGAAATACACAAGGCGTAAGAAGTGCGATCAATCCACCTAAAAAGCCCAATAAGAAAATAGACAAATACCCGGCTTTGGCTACTGTTTGGGAGCCTCCACAATCCTTAGCAGGAGCAGCAAGGTTTACATTAGAAATGATCAATTGATTATTCGTGGCAGAAACTGCTTCACCACCTTCCAGTGTTACTTCAAATACTTGTTCGGCAGCAAAAAACTCATCTGACTTGCCCAAATTAGCAGTTAGTACCCCTTTTAATTTTTCAGGAATAAAATCATTGATCTTAATCTTTTGTTTTACCTGTAGGATACCTGTAAATACTTCAACTGTTGCATTGTCAAAAAGTGGATCCTTTATACTTGTAGGAGCTTTATCAAACAAAAGCTGTTCAAAAGGAAGCGCTTTTTCGTAATTAGGCAGGAACTTGGGTTGCTCCAGTCCTTCTACTTTAGGATTATTGCCGTATAAATGCCAGCCATTGGGTATTTTGGTACGGGCATTCAGTTCGTATTCTCCTTTAGCTGTTCTCTTTACCTGAACCTGCCAACGAAGGAGGCTATCGGTTTGTGCTGTAACCAGGAGGCATATCAAAAAAGCTATGACCGAAAGTGTAAACTTTTTCATGGGCATAGTAATTATTGCAGCTTAAGGTCGAATGATTTTTTAACTGGGGGTAAACAGCGGCTATCGTCACAAACCATGTATTCAATAGTGCCGCTCATATTGGTCTTAGCTTTGCCCTTTACTTTCACGGTTTGAACAAACTGCACTTTATCGGAAAAAAATAAAACGTCTGTATTAAAATTTTTATCAAATACTTTTTCCAGTTTTCCAATTTCTTTTACCGCTCCTGATTTAACAATGAGTGGATTACTTTTAAAAGTAACACTGGTAGGAACTGGACCACCCTTACCTGTTTTCTGAGAATAGATATGCCAGG
Organism: Chitinophaga pinensis; assembly: GCA_943371675.1. Classification (GTDB taxonomy): domain Bacteria; phylum Bacteroidota; class Bacteroidia; order Chitinophagales; family Chitinophagaceae; genus Sediminibacterium; species Sediminibacterium pinensis_I. Next base: position 7,996 of record CALRVT010000003.1, read on the forward strand.
AATGATCCACATTGGCAGTCAGGATGATGTCGTAAGTATCCGCCGATTTTTTCTTTGCCTCGTATGACCAGCTAACAGGATTTTCACCCTGACTAAAAACAAGCAATGTATTGGCAACCAGTAGAAGTGATAATAATATCCTTTTCATCATAATAATTCCTTTTACTTAGTAAGTGACGTTGGAAAAACAAAGACCTTACAGCAGGTTTTAATTCAAGCCTAAAATTTCAAAAACCCTTTTACCATCTAGGTTACTGAGCGAATGACTTGTAGCCCTTTCAGGGTGCGGCATCATTCCAAACACATTTCTTTGCTGGTTACAAATGCCCGCTATACCTCTGATGGCACCATTAGGGTTGGCTTCTTCTAAAATAGCACCCTTATCATCACAATACCTGAAAATCACCTGTCCATTGGCTTCCAGCTCATCCAAAGTGGCTTTGTCTGCATGGTATCTTCCTTCACCATGTGCGATGGGTATTTTCAAAGCTTCCCCTGCCTGATTTGTAATAAATACATTTTTACAAATGAATTGACGATTGGCATTTTGTAACAAAACACCGGGTAATAAACCACTTTCACATAAAATTTGAAAACCATTACAAACACCCAATACTTTTCCGCCTTTATTGGCAAATTCTATCACACTTTGCATCATCGGACTAAAACGCGCGATAGCACCACAACGCAGGTAATCGCCATAAGAAAAACCACCGGGTAGTATAATACAGTCATCGGTTGAGAACATACTTAGGTCTTTGTCTTTATGCCATAACATGATCACTTCCTTACAAAGATCCTGCGATAAAGCATCCTGCATATCTCTGTCGCAATTAGAGCCAGGGAAAACAACTACGCCAAACTTCATATAAAATAAATTTTAACTATAATATCGTAGATACCATTCAAAGCAAAGTTAATACCTGACCCGTTAACGGCTCCCTAATTTTTAAGCAGCCAGCCATTATTAAAGATCACTAATGAAATGGTAATCAAAAAAAGGATATTGGGTAAGAGCATTTTGCGAGGATAGGAATAAACATTACCGGCAAATGCAGCAATGGGCACCAAACTCATGATGGCTGCTTCTAAACCTGCTTGTTGAAAAATAAAGGGAATAGGCAAAACGATCAGTAGTATCACCATCATCACACCCCAGTTTTTTCTGATCTGAATGATCATCCTTTTATTAGAGACCTGCCAATAATATAAGCCTGTTAGCAAATAAATAGCCAACAAGGACAAACTGATAATTAGTGGACTATTCAGTGTAGAAACTGGCAAATTCAACTGTAAATAGGGTAAAAATCCCTTAATTGAAGCAGTTTGGTCGGTAAGAAATAGCCAGGCAAAAAGAAAATAATAAGGAACCAGAATGCCCATCAATAATATCAGCCATTCTGCCAAGCGGAATGGTCTCACAACTGCCAATGCAAATAATACCACTAAGATCAGGATGGCAGTTGGATGATAACATAACATAGAAAACCCTACCAGTAAGCCCGTATTAAAAAGTAAGGTTTTAGGTGATGGATGGTTAAACAATCTGCATAGCTTGATAAATATCCAAATCAGCAAAAAATTAGCGACCAATGCAGCTGATATACTACTCCATTGAGGTAAAAGGCCTGTAAGTAAAACAAAGGCCATGGCCGTTGTAAAATTGTTCTGCTGAAACATTTTAAAATCGTTCAACACCATATTGATTCTAATGGCCTGTAACAACACTATTGCATGGTATATGAGAAATAAAATGGTGGGTGATTGCCCCATCACCATTTTTTGCAAAAGCGTAGAAAAAATACCATCATTATTATGCACGATTACCTGCGGAGGCATGAAAAATAAATGAAAATGCGTGCCAAGGCTCAATAAGAGCAGGTAAAAAATATTAATGATGGATTTACTTCTAAATAAAATTACCACAAGAAAAAATTAATAGTCGATTTTAGCAAAACAGGTGAACCCCCTATACTGACAAGGAACAATAGCAGAACGAGCGCCTATTTGTTTGGAATGCCGCGGCATAAAATCATATCCTTTATCCAGATCCTTGAAAGTAGGATTTCTATCTACTTGACCGGTTGGCGACATTGTTTGATCTGATAAAATCAAAGCCCTTTTTTCCTGAATATTAAAAATAAATCGAAGCTGGTCTCCTGCATTGAATAAGCCGAAACCGATATAATTATCGGTGTTATCGTCGTACTGAGATTTTCTAATCACATTGCTCCATTCCATTTTTCCCGCAGGATCAAAAGAAAGTACGGCAATATTATCGGCATAATAACGTGTGAGGGAACTGGTATTATTATAAGTACTGGAACGCCACCATGGATAATAACCTACCGGACTACTCCAGGTATAATAATCCCTCGGCGTCCAATAAGGAGAGCCATATAGGTAATCCCATCTATTAAGTGTATTACCCCTTGAACTGGTATAAGCGGATTCTGCAACAATAATAAAACCGCCATCTTTGCGCAGTATCAGGTTTTTGAGAAAATAATCATTAAACGCAGTTTTGATCCCACTCTCTCCTTTCGCATCATCCCGGAATTCTTCTGAGAAAATGGTAACAGCATTCAATAATTCCTTGTTCAAGGTCTTATCCCAGAGGGAATAATAAAGTCCTTCAATATTCCCTCTTCTTTGTTTGCTCACGAAGGAAGTAATTACATAATGTCTATTGAGATTGTCGGCTTTGATACGCAGATCATCCAAAAAATAATTATTCAATTTCAGATCTCTGCTATTATAAATATCTGCCATGGCCGGTTTAATAAGCAAACTGATCTTATTGATATTATCATTGGATGAAGTGCCAGAAGCCCTGATACAGGCCAGGTCTCCTTCATTATCTAGTGTGAATTCTGATAAAAAATCGTTGCGCTGCGGCATGTTTATTGCTAACTGTGATTTTTTCAGCAAAACCATGTCATTGTTAAAGAGACAGGTAGTTAAGATATGCTGCTTTTCACTTTTGGTATTGATCTTGAAGACCATGATCTTCTGCTTGTCTTCACTATTAATAAAAGAATAAATCTTATTTGAAGAAGCATAATTAATTTCATCGGTTGAATCTAATTGAACAGGCTCTCCTACTTTCTTTCCTGCCGCGTCCAGCTTTACAGCCATACAATAAATTATACTTTTTTTCTGGTACTGATAGATCATGTAAACAAAATTTGGTACCTGCAGAAAATCAGTATTGAGTAGACGATAATTAATGAAATCTAATTTCGTTTTTTCTACCTGCTTCATATCGGCATCATAAGTGGTAATAAAATGCAGATCTCGGTAGTTTTTATACACCAGCACTTTGCCCCCTAATTTTCCCAGTACTTCAAAATTTAAAGTCCGGGGATCATCACGATCTGGCTCTGAATAGGTCACTTTCTGGGCATGCACATCCATCCCTATCAAAAGACAGCAAGTAAGATAAACCTGGAAGATTGTTTTCATTTACCGATGCGGTTTTATGATTCAAAAATAAGGTAACTAGGCCTTACCTCACCCTAAATTAACAGTAAATACACTTAAGAAAGGGCTTCCTACAAGAAATGAAAGGAGAGAATGAATTTACTTATACATTTGTCTAGCAATCTTAGCAAAAAATCGAATAACTCTTTTGTGAGCAAAAACATCAACAAAGTTACCTCGGCAGGGCTTATTATAGCTCTGGGTATCATATACGGCGACATAGGTACATCCCCACTTTACGTTCTGAATGAGATAATAACAGGAAGGGCTATTACAGAAGAACTGATTCTGGGCTCGCTCTCCTGTATTATCTGGACCCTTACCTTACAAACCACCGTGAAGTATGTGGTACTAACCTTAAAGGCGGATAACAAAGGGGAGGGTGGCATTTTCAGTTTGTATGCATTGGTAAGGAGGCGAAAAAAATGGCTGGTTTTACCCGCCATGCTGGGCGGTGCTGCATTATTGGCCGATGGAATTATCACACCCCCTATTTCCATAACCTCTGCTATAGAGGGTTTAAGGCAATTACCAAGTTTTAAAACAATCGAACAAACAACCATAGTTGCAATAGTAATTGGCATCATTACCCTATTATTCTTTATGCAACAGTTTGGTACGGCATCCATAGGCAAGATGTTCGGACCAATTATGGCTATCTGGTTTGGCATGCTGGCAGTGCTGGGTTCTTCCCATTTAATGGACGATCTGGGCATTTTTAAATCTTTGAGTCCGCATTATGCCATTGAATTACTTACTAAATATCCCAAGGGCTTTTGGATACTGGGTGCGGTCTTCCTCTGTACTACGGGTGCGGAAGCACTCTATAGTGATCTTGGGCATTGTGGTCGTGGTAATATCAGGGCAACCTGGGTATTTGTAAAGATCTGCCTGATCATCAATTACCTGGGGCAGGGAGCCTGGTTATTGGCCAATTATAAGAACCAGATGATACCCATGGAGTTATTGGCAGACGGCTCTAAAGTTCTGGCTAATGGCTTCAACCCTTTTTTCATGGTCATGCCACATTGGTTCAAATTGATTGGTATCATCATTGCTACAACGGCAGCAGTTATTGCCAGCCAGGCATTGATATCCGGCTCTTTTACCCTCATCAGTGAAGCCATGCGCCTGAACCTATGGCCTAAGATGAAGATCAATTACCCTACAGAAGAAAAAGGTCAGTTATACATTCCAGGCATCAGTCTTTTATTGTTTATTGGTTGCGTAGGCATTGTTCTCTATTTCCAAAAATCAGCCAATATGGGTGCAGCTTATGGTTTGGCCATCACCCTTTGTATGATGAGTACATCTATTCTCTTTGCTAATTTTTTGGTAAGTAAGCGGACATTTCCCATTTGGATTTATTTATACCTCCTGGTCTATTTTTTAATTGAGTTTTCTTTTCTAATTGCTAATCTGGAAAAATTTCTCCATGGCGGTTACGTGACACTGATCGTAGGTGGCGGTTTATTTGCTGTTATGTATATCTGGTTTAAAAGTAGAAAGATCAAAAACAGGTATGTTGAATTTGTTCGGATGGAACATTATATACCGATGATCCAGGAATTGAGCAATGACAAAAGCATCGCAAAATATGCCACGCACCTGGTATATATGACCAGCGCCAATAATCCCAAAGAGATCGAACATAAGATCATCTACTCCATTCTGAATAAAAAACCTAAACGCGCCGACATCTATTGGTTTGTACATGTGGATGTTTTGGACGATCCCTATACCAGCGAATATTCTGTAGAACATATCATCCCTAATGATATTATCCGTGTTGAATTCAGACTTGGTTTCAGGGTAGAACAAAGAATTAACCTTATGTTCCGGAAAGTAGTGGAGGAACTGGTAAACAACAAGGAAGTAAATATTACCAGCAGGTACGAAAGTTTGGAAAGAAACAATGTGGTAGGAGATTTTCAGTTCATCGTATTGGAAAAATATTTAAGTCAGGATAACGAACTGCCTTTCATGGAAAGGATCGTTATGAAATTATACTTCTGGCTCAAAGAGATCAGTTTGGGTGAAGAAAGAGGTTTCGGACTCGATCCCAGTAATGTAACCGTTGAAAAATTTCCGCTCATCGTGGCGCCTGTATCACAATTTAACCTGAACAGGGTGTACCATGATGGCAATGAAATGGAATGATGAACATTTCAGTCATCGACTTACAAAAAAGAATGCAGGAAGAAGAGATCTTTCTGCTGGATGTTCGTGAGCCTTACGAACATGAAGCCTTTCATATAGGCGGTACCCTGATTCCATTAGACGATCTGCACCTGCATATCTCGGAGATCCCTACCAACAAACCAGTGATTGTTTATTGTAAAAAAGGCATCAGAAGCTGGATAGCCATACAAAAATTAGAAAGAACCGCAGGTTTTACAAACCTTATCAACCTCAGTGGAGGTATGGATGCCTGGCAAAAAACCTTTAACCAGGGAAACAGTATTTAATCTGGAATAAATAACAGAACTTAGAAATTGTAAAACATTCTCTTGCCTGCTATTTTATTATACATCGTTATCGGTTATTTGGCTATTGCACTGATTGCCTACCTGGTGCAGGAAAAATTTATTTTTAAACCGGAGAAACTACCGCAGGATTTTGAATACCGTTATGAAGTGCCTTTTGAAGAATTGTTTTTTGATGTAGCACCCGGTATCCGTATCAATGGTCTTCATTTTTATTGCAATGAACCGAAGGGTTTGATCTTTTACCTCCATGGCAATTCCCGCAGTATCAAGGGCTGGGCAAAATATGCAAGAGATTTTTACAGGTATGGTTACGATGTGATATTGGTGGATTACCGGGGCTTTGGTAAGAGTACCGGTAAAAGAAGTGAGAAAGCCATGCTGGCCGATATGCAGTTTGTATATGAACGCTTATTAGAAAAATACGAAGAACACCATATATTGGTTTATGGCCGAAGTTTGGGCAGTGGTTTTGCCACAAAAATTGCTGCAGATAATACCCCAAGGTACCTTATTCTGGATGCTCCCTATTTTAGTTTTATCAAAGTAGTGGAAAGGTTTTTACCCTTGCTGCCACATAAATGGTTTCTACGTTACCATTTACATACCGACCATTGGATCAGGCGGGTGAATTGTCATACCTACATCATTCATGGCACAAGGGATATGCTAATACCTATCAGGCAAAGTGAGCAATTACAAAAGATCAACCCGCATAAAATCACCTTGATCAGGATCCATGGCGGTGGACATAATAATCTACCCGGGTATCCGGAGTACCATAACTTCATCAGGGATATTTTACAGTACTGATGATTCCCGCTTAACTTTGATAAGTGGAAAAAAAACAAAGAAGTTTTAGATGGATCAAGATCGTTATCATTGTCTATTGCCTAATGGGTATAGCATTCTATTATCTGCAGGAAAAAATTTTCTTTCACCCCAAAGCATTAGCACATAATGCTTCTTTCAATTTCAAACAACCATTAGTCGAAAAAACAATAGCAGTTGATGCAGGTACAAGTTACCATTTGGTTCAATTTACAGTACATGATACCATCAGAAAAGGCATAGTATTATATTTTCATGGCAATAAGGAAAATGTAAACCACTATGCAGACAGAGCCAATCAATTTACCCAAAACCATTACGAAGTCTGGATGCCTGATTATCCAGGATTTGGTAAATCAACTGGAAACCTTTCTGAAAAAGGATTGTATGAAGAAGCTTTACAAATATATAAACTGGCTAGAATTCAGTATCCACCATCGCAGATCATTATTTATGGCCGGTCAATAGGAACAGGTATTGCAGCACAGCTTGCTTCTGTAAGAGATTGTAAAAAGCTGCTGCTGGAAACACCATATTATAGTTTTACTTCTTTGATCAGGCTGGTTGCATGGATGTATCCTTTGGATATGATCTTACAGTATAAATTTCCTACGCATGAATACTTAGCAAAAGTAACAGCCCCTGTAAGCATATTTCATGGAACAGGTGACAGGCTGATACCATATTTCAATGCAAGCAGACTAAAGAATAAGCTGAAGTCTGGCGACGAATTCATTACAATAGAAAAAGGTAGCCATAATGATTTGGATAAGTTTCCTTTGATGCAAAAAAAGCTGGATAGTCTTTTACAGTTTTGATCCCATCCTCACCAATCAATAAAGTAAAAATCATTTTATTTTTTGGTCCATTCTGGCGGCTTATCTCCCACCCAAAACTGAAAATAGTCTTCTACTTTACACCTTACAGGAACGCCATACTGTAAAGCCGGTTTCCACAAGGGCATTTTTTTCAGCATGCGTTTGATGGCTTTTTCAAGGTAACCTGCATTTTCGGCTAAATAGCCGGCATCGTTAGTTTTAAAGGATTGGGGATACCTTGTTACACCCACTTTCAGAAGCTTAGGATCAAAAAGAAAACCATACTGATCAATTTCAAAATTGAAATATACCCGAACATATTTTAATGTATCACCATAAAGTATGGCATAAAACAAAAGACTATCCAGGGCAGAAAAATGTGTAAAATAAAATCGTTTACAGGAATCAACACCATGTGGAAACAAAGGTGGGAGCTGAACATAGCGGTAATCAAATATTTTGGTTTGAACAGTTTTTGGGGCGTTTTGATTTGATTGTGCCAGCACATAAATATTTGCATGCATCAATAGCAGAAAAAAAATGGCTTTCATAAAACTTGTTTTGTATAAGGCAAGTAAACAAAAACCATAGGTAGAAAATCAGGTATTTATTCCCCGTATAAGCTGCCTTTTTATCGTGTGAAAAATACCCTATAGAACCCAAAAATCAAGTAAGCGCTGTTAGATGCCACAACCAGTGTATTTTTCTTTTATCTTTAGCTTCTAACGACTTTGGATATGACATTGATCATCCTTCTTCTGGCCGTATTGGTATTGGTTCTATTGATCACGGCCGTAAAATTACACCCATTCATCGCTTTCCTGATCGTATGTATCCTAACAGGATTAAGCAGGGGTATGGAAATAGGGAAAGTTATTGGATCTGTGCAAAAAGGTATTGGCGATCTGATGGGTTCTCTGCTGATCATCTTATGTACAGGCGCCATGTTGGGAAAGCTGGTGGCAGATAGTGGTGCAGCCGACAGGATCTCATCAGGACTTATCAAAGCATTTGGCATCAAGCATATTCAGTGGGCATTGGTATTAACAGCATTTATTGTGGGTATCCCATTATTTTATGGTGTTGGGTTTGTATTACTGGTTCCTTTAGTAATTACAGTTGCAGACAAATACAAGATCCCAGCAGTATACCTGGGCTTACCCACATTGGCTGCCTTATCTGTAACACATGGCTTTTTACCACCTCACCCCTCACCTGTTGCATTGGCAGAACAGTTTCATGCAGATATGGGACTAACGCTTTTATATGGCTTCATAATAGTGATACCCGCTATTATTATTGCTGGACCCGTATTTTCCGTTACGCTAAAAAAATACACCAACAAACCATTAGAAATTTTTACCAACCATGCCGTTCCCGAAGAAAAGCAGCCAGGCATGTTAGCCAGTATGTCTGCAGCTTTTTTACCAGTTATATTCATTGCAGTAGATACCATTGTAAAAGTGTTGATACCAGAAAAAAATACTTTTACCACCATCCTGCATATTATTGGAGACCCTTCCATTGCGATGTTGTTATCCTTATTAATTGCTATTTATACTTTAGGCATTCGTCAGGGTAAAAAGATAAAAACAATTATGATACCCATGGGCGATGCGGTGAAAGATATTTCCTATATACTGCTTATCATAGCCGGGGCCGGGGCTTTCAAACAAATTCTTACCGACACAAATATCAGTAGTGAAATTATTCAGCCATTAACACATTTAGCAGTTCACCCGCTTTTATTGGCCTGGACCATAGCTGCAATTATTAGGGTAAGTATTGGATCTGCAACTGTTGCGGGATTAACGGCAGCTGGTATTGTAGCTCCCATGATCGCCTCTTCTGGTGTTAATCCTGCATTAATGGTACTCTCCACTGGCGCGGGCAGTTTGATGTTTTCACATGTGAATGATCCTGGTTTTTGGATGTTCAAAGAATATTTTAACCTTAGTGTAAAAGAAACCATCAAAACCTGGAGTATCATGGAAACCATCGTATCTGTGATTGGACTGATCGGCGTATTTGTACTTAACTATTTTATATAAACCTAACAGCAATCAAATGACTCCTGAAGAAAATTTTGCAGCACTCAATCTTTTGCTACCTCCTGCACCAAAGCCATTGGGTGTTTATAAACCATTATTAATAGATGGGCATCATGTATTGGTATCGGGCCATGGCACTTTGAAAGAGGATGGCACACTCATTATTGGACGGATTGGAAAAGACATGGATATAGATGAAGGAAAATTGGCAGCTAGACAAGTGGGCCTGGCTATTCTTGCTACCATCAAAGAACAACTAGGTTCACTCAACAAAATAAAGCGAGTGATCAAAGTGCTGGGTATGGTAAACTGCACGGCAGATTTTGAAAAACATCCTTATGTGATCAATGGTTGCAGTGAATTATTTGCTGCCGTATGGGGAAACGACAATGGTATTGGCGTTAGAAGTGCTGTGGGAATGGGATCCTTACCTAATAATATTCCTGTAGAAATTGAAGTGATGTTTGAATTGAATACAGCAGGTTAAAGATGCTCTGAAAAGCTTCAAACTGCGAACATTTTTGTTGCTTTGAAATTATTGAGACTTTTTTACCACAGAGAAAGGAGGGGCAGAGGTTTCGCAGAGGAGTTGCAATAAAAAAGAATTACTAGATTCTATACATACAAAATCTTTAGAATGGATTGGTACCAGATTAAACTTGTTGAAAATATTGACAGCCCTTCATTGATCATTTATAAGCAAAGGGTTAAAGAGAATATAGACAAATTGATTCAGATGGCCGGTGGGGCTGAATTTGTTAGGCCACATGTTAAAACAAATAAGATAGCAGAAGTATGCCAAATGATGCTGGATGCCGGCATCAACAAATTTAAATGTGCCACCATTGCAGAAGCTGAAATGCTGGGCATGATTCAGGCACCTGATGTGCTCTTGGCTCATCAGCCCGTTGGTACAAAAGCTGCGCGATTATTAGAACTGGTTAAAAAATTCCCGAACACACATTTTACCTGCATCATCGATAATTTAGAAACTGTTAAAATACTTTCTTCCTTATTCACCCAAGCGGGAGAACGGATGCAAGTGTATATTGATTTGAATATTGGCATGAATAGATCGGGTATAAAAGTTGCCCAGGCCTTTCAACTTTTCCAAGAATGCCTAGCCATTGAAAGTGTTCGCGTGATTGGGTTACATGCGTATGATGGACATATCAGAGATACCGATTTAACCATCCGCCAACAACGTTCAGATGAAGGATTTGCACAGGTAGAAGCCCTACATCAACAAATGGAATCTATTGCCAATAGAAAAATACAGATCGTGATTGGCGGTTCCCCTTCCTTTCCTACACATACCAAAAGGAAAGGAATTCAGTATAGTCCAGGCACTTTTGTATTTTGGGATTGGGGCTATAAACACATTGTACCTGATGAACCCTTTGAATACGCAGCATTGGTAATTACCAGGATCATTTCGGTAATTGATGAACAAACTGTTTGTACTGATCTTGGACATAAATCAGTTGCTGCAGAAAACCCCTTACCCCGTGTACATTTTCTGAATGCACCTGAAGCGGTACCTTTTTCGCAAAGTGAAGAACACCTTGTTTTAAAATTTCCCGAAAAGAACAAATGGAAAGTAGGCGATGTATTGTATGGAGTTCCCGTACATGTTTGTCCAACTGTTGCCTTATATGACAATGCCGTAATCGTTGAAAACAATGAAGTAATTGCTAACTGGAAAGTAATTGCTAGAGCAAGAAAAATTACGATTTAAGTTTCCTGGAAAAATATACGCTGCATGTTCATTATAGACGCTCACCTAGACCTTAGCATGAATGCCATGGAATGGAACCGTGACCTGCGTTTAACTGTAAATGAAATAAGGGAAAGAGAAGCGGGTATGACAGATAAACCCGACAGAACCAATGGTACAGTTGCCTTTCCGGAATTACGCAAAGGCAATATCGGATTAGTAGTAGCTACACAAATTGCACGTTATGTTAGCAAAGAAAGTAAATTAAAGGGATGGCAGTCGCCAGAACAGGCATGGGCACAAACACAGGGTCAGTTGCAATGGTACCGTTCTATGGAAGAGGCAGGAGAAATGGTACAAATAACAAACCAAGCGTCTCTTGAAAAACATCTTGCCTTATGGTTTGATCAAAGCAACACCAATAAAAAACCCATTGGTTATGTACTTAGTTTGGAAGGTGCAGATTCATTGGTAACCATTGATCATTTACATCGTGCCTATGCATATGGATTAAGGGCTGTAGGGCCTGGTCATTATGGACCAGGCAGGTATGCCAATGGAACGGATGCTACCGGTCCTTTGAATGAAATGGGTAAGGCATTATTGAAAGAAATGGAACAACTGAATATGATCTTAGATGCTACGCATTTATGTGATGAAGCCTTCTGGGATGCTATGGAAATATTCAATGGAACGATTTGGGCAAGTCATAATAATTGCCGGGCATTGGTTGATCATAACAGACAATTTAGTGATGAGATGATCAAAGCCTTAATTGCCAAAGGTGCCGTTATTGGTGCATCTCTGGATGCCTGGATGATGGTACCGGGCTGGCAGAAAAAAATATCCACCCCTAAAGAAATGGATTGTGGTTTAGATAAAATGATCAACCATATGGATCATATTTGTCAACTAGCAGGTAATACCAATCATATTGGTATTGGAACTGATTTAGATGGTGCCTATGGAAAAGAACAATGTCCATACGACCTTGAAACCATTGCTGATATGCAAAAAGTTCCTGAGCTCCTCATAAAGAGAGGATATACCAACGAAGATTGTGAAAAAATCATGCACGGAAATTTCCTCTCCCTCCTCCGCCAATCTCTGTGAACCTCTGTTCCTCTGCGCCTCTGTGTTAAAAAAAATACTCTTACTAAGATGCTTACTTTTTTCAACACAGAGTCACGGAGATACGGAGTTACACAGAAGGGTTGTATTCTTTGAGATTTACTTTTTTATTCGTGACTGTTAATTGATGTTGGATCCCCACTTTTAAGGCGTAATTGTTTTTATCATGACTCACCGGGAAATCAAAACATACGGGATAGTTGTAAGATGCAATATGTGATTGGATCACGGAATATACATCAGTCCCAAAAGGGGTAGTCGTATCTTTCATTTCAGTAAAACCGCCAATTACAAGTCCTGCAAGTTTATCCAGCATCCCTGCTCTTTTAAGTTGAATCATCATCCTGTCGATATTATAGATATACTCACCAACATCTTCTAAAAATAATATTTTCCCTTTTGTTTGAAATGAGGAACTACTGCCAATAAGATGTGCCACCAAAGAAAGATTACCACCAATCAATTCACCAGTAGCTTTGCCTGTTTTGTTATAAGCATGCGGCTCACAGGAATAATTTGATCTAATTCCTTGCAGCGCCTTTCTTAAAGATTGAATAAATTCATTTTTATATTCTCCATCATTAAAAGCTGCTGCCATGGGTGCATGCATTGTGGCAATTTTACATTGCTGATAAACATGGTCATGTATTACCGTAATATCACTGAAGCCTATCAGCCATTTTGGATTTTTTTTAACCTGCTTAAAATCCAGCTGATCAATGATCCTGCTCATGCCATAGCCACCTCTTCCAAATAAAATTGCTTTAACAGATGCATCGTCCAACATGGTTTGCAGGTCTAACAAACGTTCTGCGTCAGTTCCTGAAAAATAATGAAACTGGCTTCCCAAAGTTTTTCCTGTTTTTACCCGGTAACCCCATTCCTCTAGTACTTTAATGCAGGTGGCGGCTTTTTCTTTGGGCATAAAACCGGCGGGACAAACAATGCCAATGGTATCGCCTTTCTTTAGATAAGGTGGAACCTTTATCATGTAGGTTTATTTTTTCTGTTTGTGTTTAATAGTAGGATGCTGCAATTCTTTTTTTCTGCCTGCATCTTTTAATGCCTTGTCGATCAGCATTTCAATCTGACCATTCACACTTCTAAATTCATCAGCAGCCCATTTCTCTAAGAGTGTATAGGTAGATTCTTCAATACGTAAAACAAAAGACTTCTTACTCAAATTGTACAAAATTTATTGGTATAAGGTTCCTGTGTTTAAAACCGGTGATGCTGCTTTGTCGCCACAAAGTACCACCAAAAGATTGCTTACCATGGCTGCTTTTTTATCATCGTCTAATTCAACAATTTGTTTTTTCGATAACATATCCAGAGCCATCTCTACCATACCCACAGCGCCTTCCACAATTTTACTGCGTGCCGCAACAATCGCAGTTGCTTGTTGTCTTTGCAACATGGCACCGGCAATTTCAGGTGAATAGGCCAGGTGACTGATTCTTGCTTCCGTGATCACTATACCAGCTTTGGAAAGCCTTTCGTTCAATTCCAATTCTAATAATTCAATTACTTTATCACCACCATCGCGCAAAGTGATGGTAGCGGTTTCATCTTCAATACTATCATAGGGACAGGTAGAAGCAATATGTCTTAAAGCCGCTTCACTTTGGTTAACCATGTACTGCGAGAAACTAATGATATCAAATGCCACTTTATAAGTGTCTTTTATCTGCCATAAGATCACAGCAGCTATTTCAATAGGGTTACCCATTCTGTCGTTCACTTTTAGTTTAGTGCTTTCCAGACTTTGCATGCGCAGATTTACTTTCTGTTTTACATAAAAAGGATTGATGAACAATAAGCCATTATCCTTGATGGTGCCTATATATTTCCCAAACAGCGTAAGCACTACTGCCACATTGGGGTCAACTGTGGTTAATCCTTTGAATAAAAAACCTGCTGTAAGAAATACGAGTATAAGCAATATTAGGTACAGGCTAACAGGTTGACTGTTACTGTTAGGTGCGTTGACTAATAACACTATTCCGAGTATCAGGAATATGATGGCTGCGGCTAAAGCTGCATAGCCGTTATACCCATTTTTAATTTTTTCCATTTGATTTATTTTGATATTAAAATGATATCAAATGTAGGAAAGCTTTTCTTCCCACCAAATAAAAATTCCATAAACGGTATCCCAGCTATCCATCTACCCAGTAACTAGCCAATATGCACGGTATAGCGGGATTAAGCCCCTAAGATTGCCCACTTCCACGGATTGCTTACTTTTGCATCTCCCTGGCCCAAAAAGGGTTAATGGAAAAAGAACTGAAGAAATGAACCAACCGAAAAGATATTTAATTACTTCTGCCCTTCCCTATGCCAATGGCTTGAAACATATTGGGCACCTGGCAGGTGCTTATTTACCGGCTGATATTTATGTTCGCTACCTGAAAGCCCAGAAAAGAGATGTGCTTTTTGTATGCGGAAGCGATGAACATGGAACTGCCATTCCCATTCAGGCAACAAAGGAAGGAACTACTGCTCAGGCTATCATTGATAAGTATCACCCCATCATGGAGCAGAATTTCAAAGACCTGGGTATTGCATTTGATATTTACCATAGAACCAGCGATCCTCTGCACCATGAAACAGCAAAGGAGTTTTTTACCAAACTCAATAAACAGGGTGATCTGGAGATAAAAGAGACGGAACAATATTTTGACGAACAGGCCAATACTTTTTTGGCTGATAGATATATTAAAGGCACTTGTCCTAATTGCTCATTCGACAGTGCTTATGGCGATCAGTGCGAGCGATGTGGTAAAAGTTTGAGTCCGGATGAACTCATCAACCCTGTAAGCACCCTCAGTGGTAATTCTCCCATCAAAAAATCTACCAAACACTGGTACCTGCCTTTAAACAGGCATGAAGATTTTTTGCGTGAATGGATCTTAAAAGAACATGCTAATGATTGGAGAAGTACGGTGGTGGGACAATGCAAAAGCTGGATCGATGGTGGTTTGCAGGCTCGAGCTGTTACACGTGATCTGGATTGGGGTGTAAGTTTACCTGAAGACGTAGAAGGGGGAAAAGGAAAGGTTTTGTATGTATGGTTTGATGCTCCAATTGGTTATATCAGTGCTACCAAGCAATGGGCATTGAATAATGATAAGGACTGGAAACCTTACTGGCAGGACAAAGAAACCAAACTGGTTCATTTTATTGGCAAGGATAATATTGTATTTCACTGCATCATCTTCCCTATCATGCTGAAACTGCATGGCGATATTTTACCGGATAATGTACCTGCAAATGAATTCATGAATTTAGAAGGTGATAAAATGAGCACCAGCAGAAGCTGGAAAGTGGAGATGCAGGATTATATTGATGACTTCATCAACAAAGAAAATGGTGGAAGCCAGATGGCAGACGTGTTGCGTTATTATTTAACCTTGATAGCGCCTGAAACCAAAGACAGTGAATTTACCTGGCAAGGATTCCAGGATGCAAACAACAGTGAGTTGGTGAGCATCTTTGGCAACTATGTAAATCGTTCTTTGGTTTTGATGCATAAACTGTGTAAAGGCAAGGTGCCACCATTACATGCAGATGCATTAACAGATTTGGACAAAAGTATTTTTGAAGAAATAAAATCTTCCAAGGAAAAAATTGAATCCTTACTGGAATTATACAAGTTCAGGGATGCCCTTTTTGAAGTGATCAATCTGGCAAGAATTGGAAACCAATACATGCAGAAGAAAGAGCCATGGATTGTAGCAAAGCAAGTGGGTGATAATGGACAACCCACCCCGGAAGCGCAACAATCAATCGACAATACCTTGCATATTTGTTTACAGCTTTGTGCAAATCTTGCCGTATTGATCAATCCATTCCTGCCATTCACGGCCAGGAAAATGTGCTACCTGATGAAAGTAGTAGATAAGATGCTGGATTGGGAAAATGCAGGAAAAACAAAACTATTGAGTGTGGGCTATTCTTTGCGTGCTCCGGAATTGTTGTTTAGAAAAATAGAAGATAGTGAGATTACTTACCAATTAGATAAACTAAAAGCCGCCATAGCTCATCGCGATACATCGGTAGCTGCTAAAGAAATAAATATGGAAGAAACCAGTCCTAAATTTAATGAAGTAAAACCAGAGATCGTATTCGATGATTTCGCGAAAATAGATCTGCGGGTTGGTAAAATTGTTTCCGCAGAAAAAGTTGAGAAGGCCGACAAACTGCTGAAACTATCTGTAGATCTGGGTTTTGAGACCAGGACCATTGTTTCCGGAATTGCATTGCATTTTACGCCCGAAGAAATTGTTGGTAAACAAGTTACTGTTGTTGTAAATCTAGCTCCGCGTAAAATGAGGGGTATTGATAGTAATGGGATGATCTTAATGGCGGAAGATGCGAATGGCAAATTGCATTTTGTGAACCCGGAAACAGATGTAAATCCGGGGGCGGGTGTTAGTTAATTTTATTGAGTGCTTTAGTGTTTATTATTATGCACACAAAGGCACAAGGGCACAAGGAATAGTGTGTTAAGCAAACTTATTTAATCAAACTTTACACACTCATTCAATTCTCTTTCAGAATAGGCAACACCATATTGTTTGAGCACATCATCAGGCACGCCATTCCATTGATTGGGGGCATTGCCTACATAACCTAGGTCTTTAACGCCTATTTCAGAAGTATAGAAACCGGTTAATACCAAATCACGCATACCACTGAAGAATTCAATTCCCTGCTCCATGCCTGGTTTTATTTTACGATTGGTTTTTGCGATGGCGCCTTCCACTTTGGGATAAGCAATATCTTCTACTATTTCTATTTGCTGTTTCTGATCGCAATCCTTGAATGCTTTTTCAAAACGGGAAAGACTTTGCATATCCAGCCACCTTAAACCACCTCTCAATGGTGTTTGGTAATGTGGCATATCCTTCACGATAAACTCAATAAATTCGGGCACTTTGGCATCTGAAGCACTGCCACTGGTTTCATCTTTCGGCAAAATAATATCACCCAAAATTGTAATGGTAGCCATCTCATGCGACGTGAAGAATTTTTCTTCTGCATTGAGTTTTTTCAGGTAATCTTTTTCTTCCTGCATCCTGTCTGCATCCAATGCTGCATCTGCAGAAGCAGCTATCGCTTTCTTATCACTGCTTTTACAGGCCTCCACAAATACACCTGCCCCAACAGAGCCGATGAATAAGGTTTTTAAAGATTTTCTTCTGTCCATATAAAAAGATTTTATGCTTTATTATTTATCGCAAATTGGGTAATGATCGAAAATGATATAAATACTTTATTTTTTAAGATTTCTCGCTTCGCTCGAAATTTTATTTTAGAGATTCTGCTTTTTCATTTGGTCAATAATGTATTCCGAAGTTCTCATAGACAATGCCAATATCGTCCAGGTGATATTTTTATCTGCCTGGGAAACAAACTGACTGCCATCCACACAGAACAAGGTTTTACAATCATGCGCCTGACTCCATTTATTCAATGCCGATGTTTTTTTATCATTACCCATTCTAACCGTGCCGGCTTCATGAATGATATTACCCGGGTTATTGAGTCCGTATTTATTCTTCTCATTATCATCACCACCCCAGGTTATGATAGCACCCATATTATGTAGGATCTCTTTAAAGGTTTCCTTCATGTGCTTTGCCTGTTTAATTTCATACTCAGAATGTTTGGTATGAAAACGAAGAACGGGTATGCCATATTTATCTACGACTTTAGGATCTATCTCGCAATAGTTATCAATATTGGCCACTGCTTCTCCTCTACCCGCCATACCAACACCGGCACCATAAAAGAACCGAACATCTTCTTTTAACCCAGCACCATAACCGCCTGCTTCTTTGGTTTTACCGTTAACAGCAAATTTTCCATTTTCTCCTTGAATGCCCATTCCAAAACCATAGGCTGGCTGGCCCATTCCTCCCCAATATTCGATATGATAACCGCGTGGGAAATCCAGTTTTTTATTATCTAACCACCAAGGTGTATAAACGTGCATGCCACCTACACCATCTTCGTTGTAACGCTTACGACCAAAGAGTTGTGGCAATACACCACCAATGGCAGCACCAGTTGAATCGTGCAAATATTTTCCTACTACATTGCTGTCATTGGCCAATCCATTTGGATGGCGTGTAGATTTTGAATTCAATAATAACCTGGCTGTTTCACAGGTACTGGCAGCGAGTATCACAACTCTACCGGTAACCTGGTATTCCATATTGTCTTCCTTTTTAATAAAGGAAACACCTGTTGCCAATCCATCCGCATTGGTAATCACTTCTCTTGCCATTGCATTGGTGATTACATCAATATTGCCTGTCATGATAGCAGGTTTGATCAATACGGATGAAGAAGAGAAATCTCCATACACTTTACAACTCCTGTTACACTGTGCACAATAGAAACAAGCACCGCGCTCTTCATTTATTTTCTTCGTAAGGATTGATAAACGGGAAGGGATAACCGGAATATTCAACCCAGTTGCTGATTTTTTGATCATCAGCTCATGCAACCTTGGCTTGGGTGCCGGAAGAAAAATACCATCCGGATCATTGGGCAGTCCTTCATTGGAACCAAACACACCAATGAGCTGATCTATCTTATCGTAATAAGGTTTTACATCATCATAACTGATGGGCCAGTCATCACCCAGTCCATCAATGCTTCTGCGTTTAAAGTCTTTCGGACCAAAACGAAGCGAAATTCTTCCCCAGTGATTGGTACGTCCGCCAATCATACGGGCACGCCACCAATCCCATTTATCACTGCCTTCTTTCATGGTATAGGGCTCACCATCAATTTCCCAACCCCAGTAACAACCGTCAAAATCGCCAAAGGGTCTGAATTTGGTGCTGGCACCTCTTCTTGGAGATTCCCAGGGATTTTTTAATTGAGAAGAATGTATGGCAGGATCGTAATTAGGACCTGCTTCTATCAAACAAACTTTTAAGCCGGCTTTGGCCAAAGTATAGGCGGCCATACCTCCACCTGCACCTGATCCTACAATAACGGCATCATATTTTTTGGCTTCTTTTTTAATCTGGAGATCTCCCATAAAGCAATCGTTTTATTAAGGTGTTATTTGAGAGAATGAATATAAGATTTTTCGGGTGTTGTAAAATGTATTTCATGAAAAGAATCCCAAAAAATCTGGTTTGCCTCTTTATTAATCCAAACTAATCAGTTTCGAGATTAAATAGGCATTCGCGGGACTAAAGTCCCAGTATACTTTTTGTGGATTATTTGTTCCACATTCTGAAGAATGTGGCTAAGATTATAAACCATCAATTTCTTTAATCCATAAGTTCTATATCTAAAATATTGCTGCTAAAATTGAAGAATAGTAGAGTATTTGCAATGTAAAAAAATAAAGAACTGTGTAAAATTCAAAAAATCGATAAGATTTAAAACCAAAACTTTGCCACGCTCTTAAGAGCGTGGCAAAGTATGGTCAAGGGTTTTTGTGGGATTTTAGTCTCGCGATTGCTTTCGCTATCACCCATTATTTTAGGGTATAAATACCTATTGACTTTTAATCGATTATTTGATTGCTTTACCATAAAAAATGTCTTATACAAAAGTTTGTATTCATTATGTATGGTCAACCAAAAACAGGGAAGCCATTTTAACCCTTCCTTATCGGAATTTATTATTCAAACATATTCGGGAAAATGCATTTAGAAAAGAAATACATATTGAAAGATTGAACGGATATGTTGATCATGTTCATTGTTTGGTATGGTTAAAACCTAATCAAACAATTGATCAAATTGCAAAATTAATTAAGGGTGAATCTGCTTATTGGTTTAATAATCAATCAGGGATTAAAGCTGTGAAACTGTATTGGCAGACTGAATATTTTGCTGTTTCAGTTTGTGAATCACGATTGCCAGATATAAGGGCATATATTGATAATCAGGAGAAGCATCACCAAAAAAAATCATTTGACGATGAATATACGGAGATTAAGAAGGTGTATGCTTTTGAATGAGGAGGCATTCGCGGGACTGAAGTCCCATTAATTTTCTTGGGGGATTTTGGTTCCACATTCTGAAGAATGTGGCTAAGATTTAGGAATATGATTTGGGTTGAACAACTTCACAAAATTGAAGAATGTGGCTAAGATTAGACTATATACAAGATTTATCATGTAATTATAATCTGAAAACGGGTGATAAGTTGGCAAGATTGATTCTCCTTTTCCATTCATTGCTTTAAAATATTTTCTTGTTTTATTGTAGAAAGCAATAATGAAAAATCAACATACATGTTCCAACAATTCCTAAACTTTGCCACGCTCTTAAGAGCGTGGCAAAATATGATCAAAATTCTTTAGGGGGGACTTCAGTCCCACGATTGCTTTCGCATT
Organism: Chitinophaga pinensis; assembly: GCA_943371675.1. Taxonomy (GTDB): domain Bacteria; phylum Bacteroidota; class Bacteroidia; order Chitinophagales; family Chitinophagaceae; genus Sediminibacterium; species Sediminibacterium pinensis_I. The sequence goes on from CALRVT010000003.1 coordinate 28,887, forward strand.
CACTCATCATTCTAGAAAATATGCATTTGAATGAGGAGGCATTCGCGGGACTAAAGTCCCATTAATTTTCTTGGGGGATTCTGGTTCCACATTCTGAAGAATGTGGCTAAGATTTAGGAATAGGAAATGGGATGAATTGTTTGACAAAATTAAAGAATGTGGCTAAGATTGAGGAATTTGATTTGGATTGAAAAACATCATATAGTATGAAGAAAATGGCAAGGATTCTGGAATATGTGAGGTTTGAAAAAAATATAAAATTTGATTTGCTTGATAAATTTATATTCTGAGATCTGGAATAAATGAAATAAAAAAAGAGCAATAGAATTATTCTATTGCTCTTTTGTATGATAGTTTAAAATAAATATTAGCTACAACCCATACTGTTACCACAGTTCAAGCATTTGTAACAAGTACCGCTACGGATAGTGATATGTCCACAAGTGTTACAAGCCGGAGCATCGCTTTGCATACTCTTGGCTGCTGCATTAACCGCATCCATTCCGCTATTTTCTGATTTTACGGAAGCTACCGCTGCAGCTCTTTGTAATTTTTGAGGCTGTACAGAAGCGGTGGTATTGGCTGAAGGAGCAGTGACACGTACACTACTCAATTCGGGCTTTCCCAAAAAAGTGGCTTCCCCCTCATCGCCTTCGCCGGTATTACCGATGCTTGGTTTATCCAATACATGCACCAGATCTGTTCTTCCCAGGTATTCATAAGCTAATGCACGGAATACGAAGTCAACCAGTGAAGTGGTGGTCTTGATATTTGGGTGATCCACCATACCTGATGGCTCAAATTTGGTGAACACAAATTTCTCTACAAACTCTTCCAAAGGCACACCATATTGCAAACCAACAGAAATAGCAATTGCAAAACAGTTCATGAAGCTGCGAAGTGTTGAACCTTCTTTGGCCAGATCAATAAAGATCTCTCCTAATGTTCCATCCTGGTATTCTCCTGTTCTTAGGAAGATCACCTGACCACCAATCTTCGCTTTCTGTGTAAAGCCACGACGCTTACCTGGTAAAGATTTTTTCTCTACGATGCCAGACAATGCTCGTTTGAATTTAGTATCAGTAGAAGCCTGCATACGCTTTTGCACTTCTTCCAGTAATTCATCAACAGTTAGTTTGCTAAGGTCAACAATATGTGATTGAGGCTCGGCTTCTGCCAACACTTCTTCTTCTTTCTCTGCTTCTTCCGTTTTCTTTTTCTTATCTGATTTGTTGCTTAATGGCTGACTCAATTTTGAACCATCACGGTATAAAGCATTCGCTTTTAAACCTAACTGCCAACTCAATAAATAACAATCTGCAATTTCTTCTACAGTTGCTTCGTGCGGCAGGTTAATGGTTTTAGAAATGGCACCGCTAAGGAATGGTTGACAAGCAGCCATCATACGGATATGCCCGTATGCATGAATATATCTTTCGCCTTTCTTACCACATTTATTGGCACAATCAAATACAGGTAAATGTTCGTCTTTCAGGTAAGGAGCCCCTTCAATGGTCATGGTACCACATACATAATCATTGGCTGCATCAATTTGATCTTCCGTAAAACCTAATTCTTCCAGCAGGTTAAAATTCCAGTCGCTGTATTGTGCTTCTGTGAAACCTAAACGCTGCATACACTCATCACCCAATGTAAAACGGTTGAAAATAAATCCAATTTCAAAAGCAGATTTAGCAACGCTGTTTAATTTGGCGATTTCCTGTTCTGTAAATCCTTTCTCCAATAATGTTTCCGGATTTACGAAAGGTGCTCCTTGAAAACTAGCATAACCCACAGCATATTTTTCGATGGCATCTGCTTCAAGTGTGTTGTAGCCCAGGTTTCTTAATGCCTGAGGTACGGATTGGTTGATGATCTTGAAATAACCACCACCACTTAATTTTTTAAATTTAACGAGAGCGAAATCAGGTTCAACACCGGTAGTATCGCAATCCATTACCAGACCAATGGTTCCGGTTGGTGCAATAACCGTTGTTTGTGCATTTCTGTAACCGTATTTCTCACCTAGCTGTACTGCTTCATCCCAAGCCTTTGTAGCTGACTTCAACAATACATCCGGACAGTATTTTGCCTTGATACCCTGCGGTTTTATTTCAATTCCTACATAGGCATCTTCTGCATCATAAGCAGCGGCACGGTGGTTGCGCATTACGCGTAACATATCTTCTTTGTTCTCTTCGTATTTATCAAAAGCACCCAGGAAGCTGGCCATTTCTGCAGATGTTTTGTAAGCAACACCTGTCATAATAGCTGAGATAGCGCCGGCAATACCGCGTGCTTCTTCACTATCATAAGGAATGCCACTCACCATCAGCATAGAACCCAGGTTGGCAAAACCCAATCCCAATGTTCTGTAATCGTAAGATAACTGAGCCACTTCTTTAGAAGGGAACTGAGCCATCAAAACAGACACTTCCAGAACGGTTGTCCATAAACGTGTGGTATATTCAAAACCTTCTACATCAAAAACATTATTCTCTTCAGTATGGAATTTACGCAGGTTAATAGAAGCCAGGTTACAGGCTGTATTATCCAGGAACATATATTCTGAACAAGGGTTGGAAGCGTTGATACGTCCACCTTTTGGACAGGTATGCCATTCGTTGATGGTGGTATCGTATTGTGTTCCAGGATCAGCACAACGCCATGCAGCATAAGAGATTTTTTCCCAAACTTCACGGGCAGGGATCTTACTCATTACACGGCCATCGGTTCTGGCTTTCAGTTCCCAATCACCATTTGCTTCCAATGCTTTGAAGAATGAGTTAGGGATACGAACGGAGTTATTAGAATTTTGACCGGATACCGTTGCATAGGCTTCTCCTTCATAACTATTATCATAACCGGCAGCAACCAGGGCTGCTACTTTTTTCTCTTCGCCTACTTTCCAATTGATGAATTCCATGATCTCGGGGTGATCCAGATCGAGACAAACCATTTTGGCTGCTCTTCTGGTAGTTCCACCACTTTTGATAGCACCAGCAGCGCGGTCACCAATTTTGAGGAAACTCATTAATCCGCTGGAAGTTCCGCCTCCACTTAATTTTTCACCACCACCACGTATTTGTGAGAAATTTGTTCCCACACCAGAACCGTATTTGAAGATTCTAGCTTCACGCGTCCAGAGATCCATGATACCGCCTTCATTTACTAAATCATCGCTTACGCTAAGGATAAAGCAGGCATGTGGCTGAGGACGTTCGTAGGCGTTGGTTGACTTTTTAAGTTTGCTATCTTTCGGATCAACAAAATAGTGACCCTGAGGCTTTCCTGTAATGCCATAACACTCATGTAAACCGGTATTGAACCATTGGGGAGAATTGGGTACACATGCCTGGTTAAGGATACTGTACACCAGCTCTTCATAAAATATTTCTGCATCTTTTTCAGCTGCAAAATATTGGTAACGCTCACCCCAAACACGCCAGCAATGGGCCATGCGGTGTGCTACCTGCTTAACGCTGGTTTCTCTTCCTACAGACCCATCGGGTTGCGGAACACCTGCTTTACGGAAATATTTTTGTGCAAGGATATCTGTAGCGATCTGACTCCACTGTTTGGGCACTTCCACATTGTTCATTTCGAATACCTTTTCACCATTCGGGTTTTTGATTACGCTGTCGCGGTAATCGTATTCGAACATATCGTAAGGACTAACTCCTTCCTGTGTGAAGCGGCGGCTAAACTGCAAGCCTTTGGTTGTGCGTGTTTTAGACATGTGTTGGTGGCTATTAATGGGTAATTTTCTTTTTTGTAGCCCGGTTAACAAATTGTTAAGCGGTTGACGAAAATATCTTTACCTGAGGACAAATCAAGGTTGGAAATATCAACACCTTGTGGATAAGGATTGGGGAAAATTTCGTACCCCAAATCCCCATTGATTTTGAGCGAATGTTAACAGGTGTAGAAAAGAATTTTTAAGAAAAAAGGTTGCGATTTGGTTTATTTTCCTTAAATGGATTTCTACAGGCTTTAGGTCTGTTTTCAGCGGTTTTTACCCTAATAGATTTAGGTAAAATGCCGGCAACTACCCAGCATGGTTTAAAGGCTTTTAAGCCGAATGCCCGATAAGTAAAAACTTTTCTGCATTTTTGCACTTGTACCAGCAGATTCTGAATGAAGCAGGAACTATACCAGCAATTCTTAGATAAGAAAATATCAGGCAAAAAATCATTCGCTGTATTGATTGATCCTGATAAGGTTGACAATGAAAAAATTGATCAGCTGCTGACCCTATCTATGGATGCCCAGGTGGATTATTTCTTTGTAGGCGGGAGTCTGGTAATATCCAGTCACCTGGATGAATGTATCCGTCAGATCAAAGCCTCTTCTAATATCCCAGTGGTATTATTTCCGGGCTCACCTTCTCAGGTTAGCAAGTATGCAGATGCGCTATTGTATTTGTCGCTGATATCCGGAAGAAACCCCGAACTCTTAATTGGTCAGCATGTGATCAGTGCTCCCTTTGTTAAAAATAGCGGTTTAGAGATCATGCCTACCGGATATATGGTAGTTGATGGAGGTGCACCCACAACGGTGTCTTATATTTCGAATGCAGCCCCTATTCCTGCCGATAAAAATGAAATTGCTATGTGTACCGCCATGGCTGGAGAAATGCTGGGCATGAAGCTTATTTACATGGATGCGGGCAGTGGCGCCAAAAGAGCCATCTCTGAAAACATGATCGAAATTGTTGCCAAGCATATTGATATCCCCCTTATTGTTGGTGGCGGTATCTTAGAACCCGAAAAAGCTTACCGTAATTGCAAAGCAGGTGCAGACGTTATTGTAGTAGGCAATGCGATTGAAAAAGATGCTTCTTTAATTACAGAAATTAGTCATGCTGTGCACAGTGTGTTGGTGGGGGTTTGAGTGAGTGAATGAATGATAGTATGATAGAATGATAGATTGATAGAATAGATGTATTGTAATAAAAATGGTCAAAACAAGAGTAAGTACTTACTTTGTTTTGACCATTTTTTATGCAATCATTCTATCATCCTATCATTCTATCATTAATTCCTCCCCTGTGTTCTTGCCGGAGGTGTATTCAATTCAGAAACATCCACACGGCTTGGTGTTTCTTTTCCACTTACAATGCCTTTAGAACTTAGTGCGATGGCTTTGATGATCATTGCCATATTTTCCATATCGAGGGTGCCAATTTCGTCGGAAGCCTTATGATAATTGGGTTCTGGCGGGTTTTCCATTTTAGCTGTTGAGATCGTATGCGCAGGAACCCCTAATCTGGCGAGGGTAGCATTATCAGATCTGAAAAAAAGATTTTGTGTGGGATAAGGGTCAGGATAAAAAGTAAATCCGGTGCCTTCCAGGTTATTCTGTAAGATCTTTCCCATATCCGTTCTATCATATCCTGTGATATATGCGGAATTCCTGCCCCACTTACTTTCTGTTCCTATCATTTCCAGATTGAACATCGCTTTCACATCTTCCGGATTAAACTGTCTTGAAAAATAAGTTGCGCCAAAACCCCCTACTTCTTCTGCGGTAAATGCAACAAAGATCAATGTGCGCTCATTATTATTAAGTGCTTTAAAATATTTAGCCAGCATCATCATGGCCGTAGTTCCGGCAGCATCGTCATTGGCACCATTAAAAATAGAATCAGTTAGTACATTGCCCTGCCTGTCTTTTCCCATGATACCCAGGTGATCATAGTGACCAGAAAATATCACGTATTCATTTTTTTTGCTCTTTCCAGGAAGTACCCCTAAAACATTGGATAATTTTTGTTCAGTTATTTCATGTTTGGCTTCAATTGTAAAAGTTTTGGGGTCCATATTTCCCAATACAAATACCACGGAATTTTCTGATTTAAAAAGCTGTGATTTAAAACGGGTAAGTGTATTGAATGTTTTGGCAAAAGAAGTATCCACCATTACCAGGTAATTCTTATTGGCCGTTATAAATTTTCTTGCTTCCAGGTTTAGATTAGCAGATTTTCCGATGCTTACTTTTTCAAAACCAGATTTTTCCGAAATTTTTAATTCGGGCAAAGTTGTTACCACTATTACATCTCTGGTATCAACACTAATGCCATCAAAGTTGCAAGTGGCACCCAAAAATTTGGGACGGACCATTGCAAACCCTTGTATATAACTACTAGCATTATTCCATTTTTGTAACCCGGTCTTTGCAAATTCATCTGCAATAAAGGCAGCTGCCTTATCAATTCCTGGGGTAAATGTTCTTCTACCTTCCATTTCATCGGAAGACAAAATCCTTTCAATCCTTTCAACCTCTTTGGCATTGATTACCTGATCGATATTTTGTGCAGATGCAACAACTGACATCGTTATCATCAGAAACAGGAAACTGATTTTTTTCATAATTATTTATTTGCAGGTAAGTATGCGTGATAATTTAAGACTGAAACTATTTTTGTTCACAACCCGGTTTCCTGTACAAAGCAATTACGAATCTTACAGCTATAGGCGTTACTTAGAGACTCATCATTTCCTTGAACTTAACTGTTTGCCTTCTACTTACTTCAACTTTTTCGCCTCCTTTCAAATCTACCAGTAAGCCACCATTGAAATAAGGTTCAATTTTTTCTATCCAGCGTAAATTGATGATATGTTTGCGATTGGCACGAAAAAACATCCTGTCATCCAGCCTTTCTTCCAGTGCATTGAGTGATTTTAGGATCAAGGGTTTATGGGTTCCAAAGAAAACTTTGGCATAATTGCCCACACTCTCAAATAACCTGATCTCTCCCAGTTTTACAAACCAGCATCTTTCACCATCTTTCACAAATACCTGGTCGTACTCTGTTAATGGACCACGATTATTGCCATTGAGGCCAACATTTTCCTTGAATATTTCAGCCTGCAATTTCTGTATGGCATCTGCCAGTCTTTTGGGCTCAATAGGTTTCAATAAATAGTCCAATGCATTTACTTCAAAAGCCTTGATGGCATATTCATCATAAGCAGTAGTGAAAATAACTTTGGGGGCTTTTTCTACTTCCGCTAATAAATCAAAACCTGTTTTTCCGGGCATTTGTATGTCAAGAAATATCAGGTCGGGATTTAAGGTTTCGATCTTCTCGATACCATCATCCACATTTGCCGCTTCTTCGATCACTTCAATATCAGAATGATCTTGCAATAATTTTTTCAATTCATTGCGAGCAAGTCTTTCGTCGTCGATAATAATTGCTTTGATAGCCATTTGTCGAAATTTAAAAATAGGTTTAAGAATACAATTGCTGAACAGGCATTTTTACGATTGCTTCTACCATTTCACCACTAACAGCATTCCTGATATCGAATGTTGCTTTACCGCCATAAAGTAGTTTAAGTCGGTTTCTCGTACTATTTAAGCCAAAACCATCGCTGTTTTCACTATTGCCATTCAGGTGACCGGTATTTTGTACAATTAATTCATGGTGGTTTTCGCGATAATCGGATATCACCCTAACTAGTCCACCTTCTTTCTGCTTACCAATACCATGTTTAATGGCATTTTCTACCAATGTTTGTAACATCATAGGCGGTACAGGCTGATCCAGGGTATCCTCATCTATATCGTATTCAATTTGAAGCCTGTCTTCAAAACGTATATGTTCCAGTGCCAGGTAATCCTTTACAATATTCAATTCTCTTTCAAAAGGTACTGTTTCCATTTTTTCTGCCTGCATGCTGCTTCGCAGAATATTGCTTAATTCTGTGATGGCTGTTCTGGCCCTTTCCGGATTCTCATCAACCAAAGCACGAATACTATTCAATGCATTAAAGATAAAATGCGGATTGATATGCGATTTGATAGTTTTTAATTCCAGCTCTTTAACCAGGCTCTCCAGACGAACCTTCTGTATTTCTGTTTTAGATCCTAATTCCACATAATGCCAAATATAATAAACAGAAACCCAAACCAATACCTGCGGCGATTCCATGATCAGGTTGGTAAGGAATCGTTTTTCAACAGAAATTTTCACCTTGGGGTCATACATGTGCAGCCATTCAACAATGGCACTATTGGTAAGGTTAAAAAGAACGATGATAGCAACTACTATAATTGTTAATAAGCCCCATTTTTGTCTGGTAACCGGCGGCCTGAGATTGAACCGAACGATCAATTCGCGCAATAAATGGGTAAATACCAACCCAAATAAGATGGTAATGGCCAAACGGGGATAGAGTATGTGATTGGTCTTATTTTCAAAAATATAGGCGAAAAACACCATGGCCAACCCATAAAACAACCAGCCGGCAAGCTGACAAATCCAGTATAGGGACGATTTACTTCTCATGTAAGGGCAAATATAATTTGAAACCGGCCCTTTTTGGGGGCTAAACTTGATTAAAGGTAAAATCAGCTTCTATCTGGCAGAAAATTAAGTTTTATTCTGCTGAACTATCTGATTTGTCGGTTGTTCCTATTACCACAAATGCTTCTTCCTTTCGGGTAAAAGTGTATTTTTACAATTCAAACAAATACTGAATGCAGATAAGTGCAGGACCATTATTACAGAAAATCAACCACCCGGATGATTTGAAAATGCTCAGCATTTCTCAGTTGCACCAGGTTTGTGAGGAGTTACGTCAGTTTATTGTTGACGTTGTAAGCGTTCATGGCGGTCATTTTGCCGCCAGTTTGGGTGTTGTGGAGCTATCTGTTGCCCTGCACCACGTTTACAATACCCCACACGACCAGCTGGTTTGGGATGTGGGTCACCAAGCATATGGCCATAAGATCTTGACCGGCAGACGCGATAATTTTGTTTCTAACAGAAAATATAAAGGGCTTAGCGGATTTCCCAAAAGAAGTGAAAGTGAATTTGACACTTTTGGGGTTGGACATTCCTCTACTTCCATTTCAGCGGCTTTGGGTATGGCCATTGCAGCAAAATACAAAGGCGAAAACCGCAAATCAGTAGCGATAATTGGAGATGGGTCCATGACAGCCGGAATGGCTTTTGAAGCTATGAACCATGCAGGTGTTGCGGATAGCGATGTATTGATCATTCTCAATGATAACTGCATGAGCATTGACCCGAATGTGGGTGCATTGAAAGAATACCTCACTGATATCAGTACCTCTCCTACTTACAATAAAGTAAGAGACGAGATCTGGAACCTGATGGGCAAACTACCTATTGGAAAAAATTTCACCCGCGAAATGGCCAGCAAAATGGAAGCGAGCCTGAAAAGTGTGGTAAATAAAAGCAGTAACCTTTTTGAAGCCTTACAAATCAGGTATTTTGGGCCAATTGATGGGCACAATATCACTAAGTTGGTTGATACATTAAAAGACCTGAAAAATATTCCCGGACCAAAATTATTGCACATTGTTACTGTTAAGGGAAAGGGCTATTCACTGGCTGAAAAAGATCAGACCAAATGGCATGCACCAGGGTTATTTGATAAAGTAACCGGAGAAATTTATAAAAAGCAGCTTGCTTCTCCTCAGCCTCCAAAGTACCAGGATGTTTTTGGACATACACTGGTAGAATTAGCAGAGATGAATGAAAAGATCATGGGCATCACACCTGCTATGCCCAGTGGGTCCTCCTTAAAATTCATGATGGAAAAAATGCCCCATAGGGCTTTTGATGTGGGCATCTGCGAGCAGCATGCAGTAACGGTGAGTGCGGGTATGGCAACACAGGGATTGAGGGTATTTTGTAATATCTATTCATCCTTCATGCAGCGTGCATACGATCAGGTAGTGCATGATGTTGCGATACAAAAATTACCGGTTGTATTTTGTTTAGACAGAGCCGGACTAGTAGGTGAAGATGGACCAACACACCATGGCTGTTATGATATTCCTTTTATGCGTTGTATTCCCAACCTGGTTGTGTCTGCACCCATGAATGAGAAAGAATTACGCAACCTGATGTATACTGCGCAGCTGGATAGCAATCCTTATCCATTTGTGATTAGATATCCAAGGGGAGAAGGGGTGATGCCAGAATGGAAAACTCCTTTTGAAACCATTGAAATTGGCAAAGGCAGAAAGTTAAAAGACGGGAAAGATATAGCCATATTGAGTTTTGGGCATCCCGGCAATTTTGCTCAGGCTGCTATCAGAGACTTACGTACAGAGGGATTAGACCCCGCTCATTATGATCTGCGTTTTGTGAAACCCATTGATGAAGCACTCTTACATGAAGTTTTTAGCAATTACCATAAAATAGTTACTGTAGAAGATGGAACAGTGGTAGGCGGTTTTGGAACAGCGGTTTTAGAGTTTATGAATGCGCACCATTACCAGGCAGAAATAAAAATACTAGGTATACCAGACAGATTGGTGGAACATGGAACCCTGAAAGAATTACACAGGGAATGTGCTTATGATGCACAAGGAATTGCTGATGCCGTGAGGGAATTGATGAAAGAAAAAGTAATGGCTAAGGTTTTAAATGGATAAATGTGCCAGTTCTTTTATTCTGGTAAAAATCCTTCTTCAGTTTCTTCTTTGGAAGATTCTGTGTCAGCCAAAATATCTTCTTCGCGGTTTTCATTCCATTCCACAATAAAATTATTCATGCCCTGGCCCACCAGCAGCTTCATATACTTTTGTTGAGAAAGTTCCAGGAGGGATAAGAAAAGGAACAAAGCGTGGATCCTATCGTTGCACACCTCAAAAACTTTTTCAAAAGAAACGGTTTTTTCTTTCTCCACAATAGTTAACATATAGTCTCTGCTACCCTCCATGGTATAGTTGTAGCGAACAACGGTATGTACGGGTTTATTTTGCCTTTCCTGAACGCGCAGCATCACTTTTTCAAAAGCCTTCATCAGCTTGAATAAGGTGATATTCTGGATCTCTGTGCCTTCGGATGCTTCTTCGCCAATAAATGTGATCTCTCTTTGCAGGTTACCGCGTTTGATCATCAACATACGCTGTGCTTCCATCTCGGCCATTTGGGCAGCAGCTTCTTTAAAGCGTTTGTATTCCAGGATCTTATCAATCAGTTCCTGTCTGGGGTCTATCTCATTACCTTCTGCGTCTATTTCTTTGCGAGGTAATAATAACCTTGCCTTGATGCGCATAAGGGTAGAAACAAATAAAATAAACTCACTGCTGAGTTCGATATTCAGTTTTTCTCCTTGGTGTATAAAATCCAGAAAATCATTGATGATCTTGGTAATGGGAATATTATAAATATCCAGTTCATCCCTTTCGATAAAAAATAACAATAAATCGAAGGGCCCTTCAAACTGATCTAACTTAATCTGGTAACTCACATTATTCACGGTACAGGAACTTTAGCTGCAAAGAAAACGATTATGCATGAAAAAGGAGGCGATGGAAAGAATAGTTATCCACGGAGGACAGTCTAGGGTGTAGTGTTTTGAGTTTTGGGTTGAAAATACAAGTTGATTGTTTGGTTTTAATCAAACCATAAACTCAAAACCCAAAACTCAAAATCTCAAACTATTTCTTCAAAGCATCCCTAATTTCCACCAATAACTTATCTGTGCTGGAAGGCTCGGGTGGTGCAGCGGGGGCGGCCACTTCTTCTTTTTTCAGTTTATTGATGGCTTTGATCACCATGAAAACGGAAAACGCAACGATAATAAAATCAAAAAGATTGGTTATAAAAGCCCCATATTTTAAAGTTACTTGCGCTACAGCAGGCGTAACTACAGTTCCTGCAGCATCTTTAACTTCAGCAACAGCTTCTTTCAATACCACCACTTTATCAGAAAAATCAACACCTCCAGTAAGCATTCCTACCAGGGGCATAATGATACCATCCACAAAAGAAGAAACAATTTTTCCAAAAGCAGCTCCCATTACAAAGGCAACAGCTATATCTACAAGATTGCCTTTCATGGCAAATTCTTTGAATTCTTTGAGCATACCCATAAAATGTATATTTAGTTGGCTAGAAAAATACAAAAAGATGACGAACCAGCAAAAGCAGTTTTATTTTTTTAGTCCCGGATATTGCAAATTCAACCCGCTTAGCAGTTCATGTAAAGCTTTGGCCACCAGGAATTCCTTATACCAATTCTGATCACCTGGAATGATTTGCCAGGGCACTTTATTACACAGGTTAAAACAATCCTGGTACATCTTCATATAAATTTTCCAGAGCTTAGCTTCTTCAAAATCCTTTTCGTTATACTTCCACTGCTTCTGGGGATTTTTGATACGCTCCTTTAACCTGATTTGTTGTTCTTCCGGAGAAATATGCAGGTAAAATTTTAGTATATGGGTCTTATTATGCTTAACAAGCAGGTCTTCAAAATCATTGATGGCCTTCATCCTATCCTTTGCCAGTTTATCATCACACCAGTTATGAACACGCGTAATGAGTATATCTTCATAATGTGAGCGATTAAAGATCTGAATCATTCCCTTTGCCGGCGTATGCTCATGAATACGCCATAAAAAATCATGCGATAATTCTTCCGGCGTAGGTGTTTTAAATGATTTTACAGTTACTCCCTGCGGGTTCAACTTACCCAAAACATCCCGGATCAATCCGTCTTTACCACTGCCATCCATTCCCTGAATAACAATTAGAATGGAATGCTTAGATTCTGCATAAAGTTTATTCTGTAGTTCATCCAATTCCTCGATCAGCTTCGCAGTTTGTGCTTTTGTCTTTTCCTTATCCAGTTTTTGAGGTGCCCTGGTATTGATTTTTGATAACTGTATAACGCTCATGATTTATCCATTTTATTAAAATTATTCATTTGCTTTTGTAAAAGCTGCATATTTGATTAAATTAACTGCTTGAAAGATAAACTCATTAACTGGGGACTGTTCTCATTACTTGCCATTATTTGGGGTAGTTCCTTTATTTTGATGAAAGCGGGCATGAATACTTTAACCCCGTTTCATGTTGCTTCTTTGCGTATGCTGAGTGCGGGTTTTGTGCTGATACCTTTTGCTGCAAAGGCTTTGAGAGAAATACCCCGCAAGAAATTATCATTGGTGATCCTGTCGGGCTTTCTCGGAAGTTTTATCCCTGCTTATTTATTCTGTATTGCAGAAACCAAGATCGACAGTTCTTTAGCTGGCATCCTCAATGCCCTTACACCCTTGTTCACTATTCTGGTAGGCATGAGCTTTTTTCAGTTAAAACCGGGCTTGCAAAAAATTATAGGCGTAGTGATAGGTTTTATTGGACTGGCTATGTTAATGGCACCTTCGGGCAAAATGGAGCTACAACATTTTAGTTATACCTTATTAGTGCTGGTAGCTACTATTTTTTATGGCGTAAATGTTAACCTGATCAGTAGAAATATGCAGGGTGTTGGATCGCTTAATATTGCAGCAGTTGCATTTGTTTTCCTCATCATCCCCTCCTCTATCATCCTTTATTTTACTGGTTATTTTTCGCTTCCATTAAAAGAAAGCAATTATCTGTATGCCACATTTGCTTCTTTTATCCTGGGTGTTTTTGGCACCGCAATCGCTTCAGTGATCTTTTATGTACTCGTTAAAAGAGCAGGTGCATTATTTGCCACCACTGTTACTTATGGAATACCCTTTGTTGCAGTATTCTGGGGTTTACTCTATGGAGAAAGTGTAAGTACTTACCAGGTAGGTTGTTTGTCCATTATTCTGGTAGGTGTATACCTGGTAAATAAGAAAACAGCTACTAAATAAGAAAAGTTTTCCTGAATAAATCTTATTAAAGAGACCCTACTTTCCCTCACTCTTTTAAACAGACATCATTTCTTTTTCCTTTGCGGCCAGATGTTTATCAACCAGAACGATATACCTGTCTGTAATTTCCTGAATGCTTTTTTCTCCGTCTTTTGCAGCATCCTCACTCAACCCATCTTTGGTAAGTTTTTTAACCTGCTCAATTGCATCCCTTCTAATATTTCTAATGGCTACTTTGGAATGTTCCCCTTCTGCACTTGCTTTTTTAAATAGTTCCTTTCTCCTTTCTTCTGTTAAAGGCGGCATAAACAACCTAAGTTGGTTGCCATCATTCTGCGGGGTGATACCGATATTGGCCTGCATGATGGAACGCTCTATGGGTTGTAACATATTTTTTTCCCAGGGCTGGATACTGATGGTCCTTACATCCAGCACACTGATATTGGCTACCTGTGCAATAGGCGTAGGCGATCCATAATAATCTACATTGATGCCATCCAGCATGGTGGGACTTGCTTTTCCGGCCCTGATCTTGGTTAATTCAACTTCCAGGTGACTAATGCCTTTGCGCATACTGTCTTCTGCATCTTCCACTATCAATTGTAATTCTTCCGACATATCTTCATTTTAATAGGGGCGAAATTAATAAATAGTTGGGGATTGCTGGAATTGGTTTGATGGAATATTCGTTCTTCCCGATTTTATGTGAAAAAACTAGCGCAAACAGTGCATCTTTTGCCAATAAACCTATCAGCTAATCATCCAATATCTCCTATCTTCGCTGCCATAAAAAACAAGGCAATGGCCAGTATACAGGAATTAAAAGATGTTTCATGCCAGATGAGGCGTGATATTGTAAGAATGGTACACGGTGTTCAAAGCGGGCACCCCGGTGGATCTCTGGGTTGTGCAGATTATTTTGCGGCCCTCTTTTTTGAAATCATGAAGCACGACAGAAACTTTTCGATGGATGGAAAAAATGAAGACCTTTTCTTCTTATCCAACGGTCATATTTCCCCCATATATTACTCGGCCCTTGCCCGTTCAGGTTATTTTGAAGTAAAAGAATTGGCAAGTTTCCGTAAACTCAATACCCGATTACAGGGGCATCCTACTACACACGAACATTTACCTGGTGTAAGAATTGCCAGTGGTTCATTAGGGCAGGGCATGAGCGTTGCCATAGGTGCTGCATTAACCAAAAAATTAAACGGAGATAACCACCTGGTATTCTCTTTACATGGTGACGGAGAACTGGACGAAGGTCAAAACTGGGAAGCCATTATGTTTGCGGCTCACCATAAGGTTGATAACCTGATTGCTACCATTGATGTAAATGGTCAGCAAATTGACGGCCCAACTAAAAAAGTAATGGGACTGGACAACCTCCGCGCCAAATTTGAAGCGTTTAACTGGACTGTTATTGAAATGGATGGCAATGACATGGATGATACGGTTGCTATTTTAAATAAAGCAAAATCAATTACCGGTCAGGGCAAACCTATCTGTATTTTGATGAAAACAGAAATGGGTAAAGGGATTGATTTTATGGAAGGAAGCCATGAGTGGCATGGCATTGCTCCTAATGATGAACAGTTGGCTAAAGCTTTGAGTCAGTTGCCGGAGACCTTGGGTGACTATTAAAATCATAGTTAAAAATTAATAGTTAATAGTTAATAGTTAGGAGTAGTCATTACTTTTAACTATTAACTTTTAATTTTTAACTCTTCTAAGCTTTTAACTCTTCAAAGAAAACAGCTGCCTGCTGGCCTTTCGTGATGGTACCCATGCGGCCAGTAATGCAATAATCAACACCGTTGTAGTTACTAATAGAAAGTCTGAGGCGAACATTTTTACAGGATAGTAATCAATGATAAAAGATTCACCACCTAATTTTATCAAATGAAAATTTATCTGGAGGTAACAGATAAATATTGCTAGTAATACGCCGGAACCGCCACCCAATGTGGCCAATAACAGTCCTTCATATAAAAATATTCCCTGTATTTTTTTTTCGCTTGCACCCATAGCTTTTAAAACCGCGATATCCGTTTTCTTCTCCAGTACCAACATGGTTAAAGCTCCTATCATATTAAATGCCGCTACCACCAATATCAGGGAAAGGATTCCATAGATCACCCATTTTTCCATCTGCATTACAGCATACAAACTTTTGTTTTGCTCATAACGGGTTTCTACTAACAATGATTTGCCAAGCAGGGACTCTAAACGCGCTTTTACTTTTTCTGGTGAGCCCGTTACTTTTAATTCTAAGGCACTAAATTCATCAGGCAACATGCCCAGCATATATTTTACAAAAGCCAGGTTGGTAAATGCATATTTATTGTCAAAATCCTGTTGTACTGCAAAAGTACCTGCAGGGGTAACCGTGAAAGCATGTAAACCATCATCTGCGATCAGTTTGGAAGCCTGTTTATTGGGCAAATAAATAGTAGCGGTAAACTGTTCTTTATCAACACTTAATCCGGCAGCATTTTCAATTCCCGAACCCACAACCAGTTTGGGTGCATCAATCGTGCCCATATCATATTTTCCCCTGATGATGTGCTGGGGTGTATTGATACTGGTTACCTGCGCATATTGGTTATCTACGCCTTTTAAAGATATGATGGTTTGAAAAGCGCCATTCAATACGGCTTTCTCTTCTGCTACATAACTAATAACAGCAACGCCTGGTGTGTTTTTTATTTTGTTGATTTGTTCCGGTGAGATATGGAAGCTTTTGCCCGTTGCGGGAACAATACGCATATCGGCATAGAAATCAGCGTATAAGCCTTTTACCAGATCCTCAAACCCGTTGAACACACTTAAAACTATGATCAGTGCTGCCGTTCCTACACCTATAGCCATCATACTGATCCAGGCAATGATATTGATGGCATTGGTGGATTTGTTTGACCTGAAATATCGCCAGGCGAAAAGAAGGTTCATGGTAGCGGGTTGTGAATTGGCGGATTGCGCATATTTTCTTATTCCGTTTCCGGTTTTTTCTCGTCGCCAATTTTCTTAAAGATCTCTTCCATTTTAAACACATAATCCAAAGTGTCATCATGGTAAAAATGCAGTACGGGAATCCTCCTGAGTTGGTGTTTTACCTTCTCAGCAAGCTCTTTTTTAATTTCCCATGCCCTTGACTCGATGGTTTTCATCACGCCTTTGGCATCTTTAACCTGAAATAAACTCAGGTAAATCCGTGCTTCCAGCAGGTCGGGGGTTACTTTAACCGATGAAATAGAAACCATTCCGCCATCAATCATTCCCAATCCCAGTTTCCTGAAAATTTCATTCATAGATTCCTGTATGGTACCTGCCACTTGTCTTTGACGTTTCCCTTCCTCCATAATCTAACGTTTGTTTGACTGCAAATTTACTTACTTTGCCCTGTTTTAAGTGATTTAATCCTATATGAAGCGATTTTCCCGGATACTCTTTTACCTAAAGACACAAAAGCAGAACATATTTCTATATGTGCTTTTCAACCTTTTGTCCATTGTTTTCTCTTTGGTTTCCCTTACCATGCTGGCCCCTTTTCTGCAGATGTTATTTGGAAAAGAGAAACTGATGGAAGTGCAACCTAATTGGGAGTTCAATGCAAATGGCATAATGAACTACCTGAAATACACCATCAGCAGTTTTATAAAGGAACATAATGAAGTATATGCTCTAGGTGCAATTTGTGTGATTATTGTTGTGTCCATTTTCTTTAAAAATATGTTCACCTATCTTTCTTTTCGTGTGCTGGCACCGATGAGAAATTATGTGATGACGAAATTACGCTCCGACCTCTACGCCAAAATTCTGGAACTCCCCATTGGCTTTTTTACCGAACAAAGAAAGGGCGATATCATCAGCAGAATGAGTAATGATGCCAATGAAGTGGAATGGAGTGTGATGAGCACTTTGGAGGGGTTGATACGTGATCCTTTAACGATTCTGATCTATTTGGTAACACTGGTTTATATCAGTCCGGCACTTTCTCTTTTCCTTTTGGTGTTATTACCCTTAACCGGTTTTATTATTGGAAGGGTAAGCAGGTCATTAAAAAAACAATCTACTGCATCTCAGGAGCAATTAGGCACTTTGATGTCTATACTGGATGAAACATTGGGTGGACTTCGCGTGATCAAAGCATTTAATGCTGAAAAGATATTGCGTAATAAATTCTTCAACACCAACAATAACCTGAACAATATTCGTAACCGGATGAATTTTAGGAGAGACCTGGCTTCACCTATGTCTGAATTCTTGGGCGTATTGGTATTATCCTGCATTTTGTGGTTTGGTGGCAAACTGGTTTTGAACCATGAGGCAGGTTTAGGTGCCGATAGTTTTATCACTTATATTTTGATTTTTACGCAAATCATCAATCCTGCCAAATCATTGTCTACAGCCTATTACAATGCACAAAGAGGCAGTGCTGCCATTCAGCGAATAGAAGAAATTTTACAGGCACCGGTAACAGTAAATGATGCAACAGATGCCCAAGTTTTGACTTCCTTTAACAACTGTATTGAATTCAAAAATGTTTCATTTGCATATGAGGATAAAGTAATTCTCCAAAATATCAACCTCAAAATTGAAAAAGGAAAAACCATCGCATTGGTAGGTTCATCCGGTGCAGGCAAAAGTTCACTGGCAGATCTTGTACCCAGGTTTCATGATGTAAGTAGCGGTGAACTATTGATTGATGGGGTTAATATCCGTAATTATACACTCCATTCTGTTAGAAGCCTCATGGGTATTGTAACGCAGGAGCCCATACTCTTTAATGATACCATTGCCAACAATATTGCATTGGGTGTAGATCATGTAACGCGTTCTCAAATTGAAGATGCAGCAAAAGTGGCCAACGCTTTACACTTTATAGAACAGAAAGAAGATGGATTTGATGCAAATATTGGCGACAGGGGCAGTAAGCTTAGTGGTGGTGAAAGACAACGATTAACCATTGCCAGGGCTGTATTAAAAAACCCTCCCATTTTGATCCTGGACGAAGCCACTTCTTCTCTGGATACAGAAAGTGAACGATTGGTGCAAGATGCTATCAATAATATGATGCAGAACAGAACTTCACTAGTGATCGCGCACCGTTTGTCTACGATCCGACATGCAGACGAGATCATTGTGCTGCAAAAAGGTGAGATCGCTGAAAGAGGCAATCATGATGCGCTATTGGCACAAAATGGTATTTATAAAAGATTGGTGGATCTGCAGGAAGTGAAGTGAAGCGAAGTGAATGTCGAATGTCGAACAGAAGAATGTCGAATATCGAAGTATATGTTAGTATAATACTTCGGCATTCGATATTCATCGGTTCGACATTTATATAATTAAAAATGCCGCTAAATAGTGGCATTTTTAATTATATATCGTTCAAATTATTGTTCTGAGGTCTTAACCAATCCTAATTTGGCTTCCAGGCTCAAAGTAGCGTGGGGAACCGCACGCAAACGTGCTTTATCGATTAGTTTACCTGTTACACGACAAATACCGTAGGTTTTGTTCTCAATCCGCATCATCGCTTTTTCCAGGTGATCGATATAAGTGATCTGGCGACTGGCCATCTGGCTCAACTGCTCTCTTTCCATGCTCATACTGCCATCTTCCATGGTCATGTAGCGGGCATCATCATTATCGCCACCCATTTCATCTTTACGGGTAATCAAACCTTGTAAATAGGCGAGTTCTTTTTTGGCGGCATCCAGTTTTTTACTGATCAGGTCTCTAAATTCACTCAATTCGCTATCACTGTACTTAACCAATGGATCACCGTTATGAGCCGTTAATTCAGCTACCCTTTTTTCCAATTGGGTATAGCCAGGCTGGTAAGGCACACTGGATTTGGTGTTTATCTTGGGTACTTTAATGTCTTTGATGGGCTCAGGCTGCTTTTTAACTGGTTTTACAGGTGGAGCAGGAGGAGCTTTCACTTCCGGCTTTGCCTTAACAGCAGGTGCAGCAGGCTTTACAGGCACGGGCGCTACAGGTTTTGCTACAACAGGAGCTACTGTTTTAACTACAGGTTTAACAGGAGCTTTCGTCATTGGTTTTTGGGGTGCCGCTTTTACAGGTGCTTTTACTGGTGCTTTTACTTCGGGCTTTGCTACAACTTTAACAGGTGCTTTGGCAACAGGTTTAACTGGTGCCGCTTTTTTAGCGGGTGCAGCCTTTTTAGGTGCTGGTTTAGCAACAGGTTTTTTTGCTGGAGCCGCTTTTTTAGGTGCCGGTTTTGCAACTGGTTTCTTAGCAGGAGCCGCTTTTTTAGCGGGTGTATGTTTTGCTACGGGTTTTGCTACCGGTTTTTTAGCCGGTGCAGCCTTTTTTGGAGCAGGTTTCTTAGTTGGCATACGGGTTTATCCTTTTTTAGTAACTACCACTTTTAACGGAATCTCATTGATTTCAATCTCTATGCCGTTTTCTAACCCAGGCATCCAATCAATGTTATCCGCCAAAATTTCGCGGCAAATATAGTCGTTATATTTAATTATAGACGCCTTCAGCTCCGGACCATCCAGAACGGTTACGAATATACGGTCTGTGAGTTCAAAACCGCTCTCTTTTCTAATATTTTGAACCCTGTTTACAAATTCTCTGGCAACCCCTTCTTGCTGCAGATCCTCTGTTAAGGTAATATCCAACGCAACGGTTAAACTCCCTTTTACAGCTACACTCCAGCCGGGAATATCCTCAGCAATTATGTCTACATCGGTTAAAAAGATCTTAACTATTTCATTATCAATAGTTAAATCCAGATCACCGGTCTGTTCTAATTGGGCAATTTCATCCTGACTAAAAAGCATAATGGCCGCATTCACCGCCTTCATTTTGGCGCCCATACGGGTTCCAAGGGCTTTAAAATTGGCTTTTATTTTTTTGCTGATCACCCCCTCTGTTTGGGTGATAAATGCCATTTCTTTCACATTTACCTCAGCTTTTATCAAATCCTCCATCTTCTCTAGCTGCTCTTTCATTTCCGGATTCAATACCGGGATCATCAGTTTTTGGAGTGGTTGACGCACTTTGATGTTCACTTTCTTCCTTAAAGAGAGCACCAATGAACAGGTATCCTGTGCCATTTGCATCCTTTCTTCCAGTGAATTGTCGATCATCGCCTCATCTACCTTTGGAAAATCCGAATGGTGTATGGAGTTTACCTGAAATTTTCCGGTAAC
Source organism: Chitinophaga pinensis (assembly GCA_943371675.1). Lineage (GTDB taxonomy): Bacteria > Bacteroidota > Bacteroidia > Chitinophagales > Chitinophagaceae > Sediminibacterium > Sediminibacterium pinensis_I. The sequence continues at coordinate 49,700 of CALRVT010000003.1, forward strand.
CTTATTCAGGTTGCAGAACATGGCATCACTAAAAAAAGGTGATATGGGTGCCATCAGCCTAACAATCGTTTCCAAACATTCATACAAGGTTTGGTAAGCGCTGATCTTATCCTGCTCATATTCTCCTTTCCAGAACCGTCTTCTGCATAAGCGAACGTACCAGTTGCTCAGGTGTTCATCTACAAAAGTTTCAATCGCCCTTCCTGCTAAAGTGGGCTCAAAGTCGTCCATGAAACGGGTAACTTTTCCTATCAGGCTATGTAAAGAAGATAGGATCCATCTGTCAATTTCGGGGCGTTCGGCTAAAGGGATAGCTGCTTCTTTATTTGCGAATCCATCCACATTGGCATACAAAGCAAAAAACTGGTAGGTATTATAGAGTGTGCCAAAAAATTTGCGCTGTACTTCCTGGATGCCGGCAAGGTCGAATTTCAGGTTATCCCAGGGAGAAGCATTGGTTATCAGGTACCATCTTGTTGCGTCGGCACCATATTTTTCAATGGTTTCAAAGGGATTTACCACATTGCCCAAGCGTTTGCTCATCTTGTTGCCATCCTTATCCAATACCAAACCATTACTTACCACTGCCTTATAAGCTACCTGATCAAACAACATAACCCCTAATGCATGCAAAGTATAAAACCAACCCCTGGTCTGGTCAACTCCTTCGGCAATAAAATCTGCCGGAAAAGCCTCTCCTTTATCAATCAGGTCTTTATTTTCAAAAGGGTAATGCCATTGTGCATAAGGCATGGCACCACTATCAAACCAAACATCTATCAGGTCTGTAACCCTTCGCATCGGTTTTCCGGAAGCACTTACCAATACTATATCATCTACAAATGGCTTGTGTAAATCCAATATGCCTTCGTGCAGGTAATTTTTATTGATCTCCCCGCCCAATACTTCACTTGCCTTGCGTATACCTTCATTTAACTCCGCAATGGATCCGATACAGGTTTCTTCTTCCCCGTCTTCTGTTCTCCAAATAGGCAAAGGCGTTCCCCAATAGCGGCTACGACTAAGGTTCCAATCAACCATATTTTCCAGCCAATTACCAAAACGTCCTTCCCCTGTTGATTTGGGTTTCCAGTTGATGGTTTTATTCAGTTCTACCATCCTGTCTTTCACTGCTGTGGTTTTAATGAACCAGGCATCTAATGGATAATAGAGAATGGGTTTATCGGTACGCCAGCAATGCGGATAACTATGCTCGTATTTTTCTACTTTGAATGCACGGTTTTCTTTTTTCAGTTTTACACTGATATCAACATTCACATCCACATAAGCAGGATCATCCTTGTAATTTTTTACATAGCGATTACTAAATTCTCCTAATCCATCCAGGAATTTTCCCTGCCTATCAACCATGGTAAGGATCCCGATATTGTATTTTTTCCCTACCCTATAATCATCTGCCCCAAATGCAGGAGCGGTATGCACAATACCTGTACCATCTTCTGTAGTTACAAAATCACCCAGTAATACCTGGAAGGGTTTGGCATCCGGTGTTTGGTTTAGGATGATCGCTAAAGAGTTGGCCTCATAAGCAAGCAGTTGTTCATACGTGCACCCTTCTAACTGTGCACCTTTGCAGGAACTGATGATCTTCCAGGGCAGTAACTTTGCTTTTTCATTGTAACCTTCAAAGTCGCCATTTTCACCTTCGGGCTTGAAATACTTGCCCAGCAAGGCTTTAGCGAGTACAACATTTATGGGAAGATGTGTATATGGATTGAATGTTTTTACCAATACATAATCAATATTGGGTCCTACGGTGAGGCCCAGATTAGATGGCAATGTCCATGGCGTTGTGGTCCAGGCCATAAAGAAAATATCCTCATCAGCAAGATTTGCAAACAAGAATTCAGTTTTGGCATCTCTAACTGCTTTAAACATTGCCACAGCGGATGTATCTTTTACATCCTTATAAGTGCCCGGCTGGTTTAATTCGTGCGAGCTTAAGCCTGTACCTGCTGCAGGAGAATAAGGTTGTATGCTAACACTTTCATAGAGATACCCTTTCTTATACAATTCACTCAGGATCCACCAAAGTGTTTCAATGTAATTATTTTCGAAAGTGATATAAGGATTATTCAGGTCAACCCAATAGCCCATTTTGGTGGTGAGGTCATCCCATTTGTCTTTGTACCTTAATACAGCCTCCCTACATTTCTTATTATAATCTTCAACGCTTATTTTTTTACCAATGTCTTCTTTGGTAATGCCCAGTTCTTTTTCAACTCCCAGTTCAATTGGTAAACCATGGGTATCCCAACCGCCTTTTCTTTTAACCTGAAAGCCCTGCATGGTTTTATACCTGCAAACCATATCCTTTAATGTTCGGGAAATAACATGGTGAATGCCAGGCAAACCATTGGCACTTGGCGGCCCCTCATAAAAAACAAAGGGTGCCCTTCCTTCACGAAGTGAAATACTTTTTTCAAAAGCCTGTTCACTTTGCCATTTAGCCAATATTTCCTGTTCAATTGCCGGGAGGTTTAACCCCGAAAACTCTGGATATTTAACACTCATAACCTAAAATCGCTTGAAATGTACGGTTCCGCTGCTTATTAGCGGGTTTAAAAGTCTGCGAAGGTAATAAATATCGTAACGCGTGGCGTGTTTGGCAAAGGGTATATAAGATTTTCCTGGATGGATGTAAATAATTGGCTTAAAGTAGTTGTAAATGGAAGGTGTAAGGTGGGGGATTATAAGATTTCTCACCCGCGGGGGCGGGTGAGAAATGGGGGTTGGACTACTTAATTATATGAGCCAATCCTAAGATATATTCACTTTATTGTAAAAGGTTTCTCACCCGCTAAAGCGGGTTCGAAATGACTTTAATTTTTTAGGGTGCTGGCACCTTACCTCTTTTTAAAAATTAGAGCTGCCACTAGGCTGATAAGTATATTGAAACTTATACAATAAAGTAACCGGTACCGGGCCTGCAAATGAGGCATAATCAACACTTAATAATTGCATTTTGGCATAATGTGCACCATCCGCAGTTTTGAAAAGGAATACCTTACCTGCTTTAGGAATAAATGCATGACTGGTTGGGTTATAATCATACCAACTGCCATCTTTAATAGCTGTTTTAGTAGCTGTGGTATCGTAAGCATACCCAGTTGTTGGAGCGCTTGCAATGGATGAAAATATACCATCCTGCATTTGAACACCTGCACTGCCAGGGCCACTAGATTGACTGTTCACAATAAACTTGGTGAATCTTAAGCCAAAATCCCATTTACCAGTAGCAGAATCTGTATTGGCAATAACGGCACTGTCTTTAAAACTAAAGAGTGCAAATTTTGTAGCAGCACTAAAATTAACGGTTAGTGTTTTGGTAGTGGTTACGGACGGAATGGTAACAGGCATTACTTCCTCCTTAGTACAGGAAGCAAAAAATACAATACTCACAAAGAATGATGCCAGGTAACGGAGATTCGATTTCATGTTTAATTTGTTTTTATAGATTGCTTATGTTGTTGAATGGTTAGGTTTATATTGATAAAATACAGGCGACCAGCTATATTGGGAAGCTGTATGGGGTTAGTATAATTGAACAGATTTTCTACTCCAACCTGCACACGAAAATTTTTAGCTATGGTTTGTGAAGCTGCCACATTGAGTAAGGTAAAGCCTGCTGTCATTTCAGTTGGGTTGTCTATGATTGCATTTCCATTATTATCCATAAAACCATAACTGCCCCTGTAGATAGCTCTTATATAAGCATCAAATCCGATTTTAGGTTGCTGGTAAAGCAATTTCACATTTGCCGCATGTTTTGATCGGTTAGGTAATCCTTCATAGTCTTTGCGTGAAACCAGACTTGTTTGAAAACTAACCGGATCACGCTGGTATATTTTTGATTGATCGATGTTTTCGAGTACCTGCTTATCTTTTGCTATCAAAAACTGATAACCAGTAGCTAATGACCATTGCTCATTGAAACGGTAGGAAATATCTGCTTCCATTCCCTCTGTAAAAACACTCACCACATTTCTATAACTATACACTGGTAAGCCATTACTTCTGGTGAAAGGCAATGCATAAACATCGATCAGGTTATCAATATCATTTCTAAAGAAGCTCAACCCTGCACTCAGTTTGCCATTGGTGTACTTTGCGCCTGCGTGAAAGCCATAAGATGTTTCGGGTTTTAAAGCAGAACCATTTAAATATGGATTGATGTCAGCACCTGATTGTAGTTGTCCTAATTGTTGCATTTTCTGCAACTGGTTTCCTAAAGTGCTGCTGCCTAATAAAGAATAGCCAATTTGTGCATTGTAAAAATCCAGGTACATATGCCTGAAATCAGGCGCTTTAAAACCACTGCCCAGTGAAGCTGTAAATTTCCATTGAGGTGAAGGTTGGAATGCAAAAGCCAACCTCGGACTAATATGCATTGCAAAATCTGTACGTTTATCGCCCCTTACACCTGCAATAATGGTAAAACGCTGACGCATCAGGTACCACTCTTTTTGTGAGTAAGCATAAAGGGTTGACAGTTTTTGCATACCAGCATACCTGGATGCATTCATGGTTTCTATGAGAGCTCCCATTGCTGCAACATATTGGCTTTTACCAAGTCTGTTTTTTTCATATTGTAATTCAGGTTTGATCAGGGTTTGATCAAATGCTGTTTCATCAAATCGGGTATCTGATTTTTCCAGGTTTACAAATGAATTGTTGGTATATCGATCATAAAAATTTCTGAGATATATTTTCTGTCCATCTTTCATCAGCCAACGAAACTGAACAAAAGCGGTACGATCTTTTTCTGTGGTAAAGCCTTTGGCAATAGCTGGTTGTCCCTGCCAAAAAATTTGGTAATCATTGTTCTGCTTTGCATCATAATTACGCAGGGAAACTTGTAATTGAACTTTTCTGGAAAAATCATGCACTATTTTCAATTGACCATTCCAATCACTAAAGGGATCAACTGTTTTGCCATAAACCGCCGGATCAAGATCATAACCAGCAGAAACATACCTGTTCGCAAATATTTGCATGGCTGTTTTGCCAAACCTGTTACTATAAGCGATCGTGCCGCCCCAGGTATTATTGGTGGCCTGGTGCAATTGTAAGTCTAAGGAAGACGATTGTGGTGTATTGGTTAAAATATTGATCACACCTGCCATGGCTTCACTGCCGTATAAACTAGAAGAAGGTCCTTTTACGATCTCTACCTGCCTGATATTGCCTGTTGCCAAACGACCCAATTTTAATATTCCGGCATTTCTGCCTATCAATGGTTCTCCATCTATTAATATGGCTGTATAAGCTGGGTCTAGTCCCAACATTTGAATACCCTGACCAAAAGGATTGGGATACCCATTTAGTGAAGTGCCCAAAGCGCTGTTAACCAAAATGAGGCCGGTTTGTTCCTGTAAAATATCCTGCAGTTTTAAGGAACCTGTTTGTTGTATGGATTTTCTGGAAAGAAGTTGTGTGGGAACGGCCACATTACTCAGTTTTCTTTCAGAACGGTTGGCAGTAACAACAATCTCTTCCCCAGTTCCATAAAGCGTATCTTTAAATACTCTTTTTTGAGAAAAAATAGTGTTAGCAAAAACGAGTTGGATGAAAATGAAAAAAGTAAAAAACTTCATCTGTTATAATTCTGGCACAAAGTTTCCACCATAATAGATTTGATTTGCCATAGGTTTGTCATATAGATTCAGTAAAATTTTTTATGACAAATACATGACGTAAAAACATGATATTCATCAGGTTTGTTTAGGTTTAACCAAACTGTATCTACATAAAATCCAACAGCATTAATTTTTAGAAAATGAAAATCATATTTTTTTCAGCACAGCCTTACGACAAAATATTCTTCAAAAGGTATAATGAAGATCTTGGTTTTGACCTGGTATTTCTAGATGCACCTTTGGATGAACATACCATCAACCTGGTAGAAGATGCAGATGCCATTTGTGTATTTGTAAATGATAAGGTTACCGCACCTATCTGCAAACAATTAGCAAATAAGGGTGTAAAAGTAATTGCACTCAGGTGTGCCGGATTTAACAATGTAGATCTGGAAGCAGCAAAAGCTAATGGTTTGTCAGTTAGCAGGGTACCCGCTTATTCTCCGGAAGCAGTGGCTGAGCATGCTTTGGCATTGATCCTAACCTTAAACAGAAAAACACATAAAGCATATAACCGTGTAAGGGAACAAAATTTTTCATTAAATGGATTATTGGGGTTTAACCTGCATGGAAAAACAATTGGTGTAATTGGAACCGGAAATATTGGCAAAGCTTTTTGCAAGATCATGTTGGGCATGGGCTGCATGGTAAAAGCCTATGATGTAATTGCTAATAAAGACCTGGAAGCGATGGGTGTAAGCTATCATCCTTTAATTGAAGTGTTGAAATCGGATATCGTTTCCATTCATTGTCCCTTAAACAACCAAACGCAACATTTGATCAATGATGAAACGATTGGTATGATGAAAAAGGGCGTTATGCTCATTAACACAAGCAGGGGTGGGTTGATCGATACCAAAGCTGCCATTAAGGGATTAAAATCGGGCCAAATTGCCTATTTGGGCATAGATGTTTATGAGCAGGAGGAACACCTGTTTTTCCGGGATCTATCCTCAACCGTTATACAGGATGATGAAATTCAACGTTTAATGAGCTTCCCCAATGTGCTGATCACGGCCCACCAAGCCTTTTTTACGGATGAGGCGCTCAGTCAGATTGCTACCACAACGTTAAATAATGTACAACAATTATTAAAAAATGGTAATTTGACCAATCAGGCAGCGTTATTAGTTTGAATTTTATCTGATATTCGTAGTGGTGTTACAAACACTCATAAAAGCAAATGAAAAGATCAACCTTACCTATTGTAGTTATCCTGGCTCTTTTTTCTATTTTTTCAGGATGTAAAAAAGAGTTTAGTATTGAAAACGGCGGCTTTAACGGCACCGCTTTGGGTGAATTAGTGGATTCATTAGGAAATTGTAAGACTGCCGTTATTTTCGGAGAATATAAGGTTGATACCTTATTGGTAAGCAGTAAAAATTATGCTGCCATCAATGTGAATTTTACCTCACAGGGTAAGTATAAAATTTTTACAGATACCGTTAACGGTATGTGGTTCATCGATTCTGGTTTTGCAGTTAGCACAGGTGCTACTGTTATCAAGTTGAAAGGTTTCGGAAAACCTATATTACCCATAACAACAGATTTCATCGTTTATTTCAACAATAATATCTGCTCCTTTTCTGTAAGTGTTGATGGCAGTGTAATTGGAGGGGGCGGTGGAAGTGGTGGCGGAGGCGGTGGCAGTGTAGGTAGTGGCACCAATGGAGATTATTTTCCAACTACTTCAGGTTCTAGCTGGACTTACCAATACATTCCAAAACTGGGAAATATAGATACATTCAGGGTGGCTGTTCCAGATGGATTATATACCATAGACTCTTTAAGCTATGCAAGATTTGGAACTTCCTTATTAGACACTTTCTATTTTGCCAAAGATGGAATAGGTAACTATTATGCTTATTCAACACCCGATTTTGATTATACTTTCATCTTTGATACCATACCCAATTATTTCTTTGCCTATCCATTTTTGAAAGAAAGTGCTAATGTGGCCGATAGCTGGGAAACTGCTAGTTATGGACCGGTATGGACAGGTGGCTTAAAAGGTGATGCAAAAGCCGTATTCACCATCATTACCAAGAATTCACCTTATACTATAGCTGGAAATACCTACCAGAATGTGATCAATGTTAAAAGGGATGTGATGTTCAAGCCAACAGGTAGCACTACCTGGACACTGATGCTATCGGGTAATACCTTTTACGCCAAAGATTTTGGAATGATAGATCAAGTATTTTCTACCACTCCTTCCCAATCTGTCTCTTTGTTTCGAACGCCTACAATTAGATAAAAGCAAAACCTAACTTTTTATAATGAAATAGGTCCTGTTAAACAGGGCCTATTTCATTTTTATAAAGTGTGTTTAACGTCAAAATAAACTGTAGTCAAAAGTCAAATGTTGGATTACCCTAAATCCTTGTAACCTATATTGTAGGTAATGGAATTTTATATTAAATCCAGTCCGAAACCGTTTCCAAATTTGGAAAACTAACCTTTCCTACATTTGTATAAACACCAAAATTATATGCCTTTTTTCTGCCCAATGAATTGTTTTGGTTTTTGACTTTGCTCTGCAAGCTCCACAATTTCAGTTATTCTCTTATGTCTCGTTTCCTGTCGCTTAGCAAGAACAAGCCATTGTAAAATATTTCTTTTGTCAGACCTGCTTAATCCTAAAAAGTATTGTTTTGCATTTGGCCTTTTTTGGAATGCCTTATCCAAATCTTCAGGAATTATAAGTGCTTCTACTTCATCTAAAATTATCCATGAGCCATTTTTTTGAGCAGTTTCTACCATTTCATAACCAGCCTTATGCATTAGTCCTTTACTAATCAATTGCGCAACTTTCTCTTTATTCACTTTCGACCAAACACTGTTAGCTTTTCGCCTGCAGAAAAACTGCATATATCTTTCTTCGTCCAGTGATTTTGATTTACTGTCTATCCATCCAAAACATAGTGCTTCGTCAACTGCATCAGTATAATTTACTGATGGAGCATTTGATTTTTTTTTGTAATAGATAAGCCAAACGGATTGCTTTTTCTCGTGATTGTTAAGAAGCCATTCACGCCATTCCTCTCGGCTTTTTGGGTAAAATGTTTCTATCTTTTTTTCCATCGAAACTTATAGTTCTAACGACCAGGCTGTTGTAAGGCTGCCCAAATAGGGAAAATAAAGTTTACATATTGAGTATTAGGGAATGGGTATTGCATCACCTTATTTCTATCTCATAATAAATGTACAAAAGCATAATGACATTTCTAACTCAGACAGGCTTTAATGTTGAACCAGCTGGGTCTTCATAAAGCTGGAGGAATGAATTGTAAAACCATTTAAAAACATATTGCAACAGCCACTTATTGTTAGAATCATAAGGAGCGGTAATGCGCCTAACATTGAATCCAATAATCAATCCTTACCAGTTTACCATTTCTAAATAGCAGCACGAAAGCGTCATCCGAATCATTTTTAGATGTCGCGATTTTTATACTAAGCAGTTTCCCTTTTTTTTCAACATCCTCTAATGATGCATCCTTAACTGCCATAGGAAATATTTGCTTCAGCTTTTCCAGTGTTAACGTTATATCCAAACTGATCTTAGAGGAAACGAGCTTAATATTACTCGTTTCAAAATCTATTATGCTTACCACAGCCAAGGAATCAGCAGTTTCAAATACGCTTTCCCCAAAATATATGTATTGAAATGCTGAATCAAAATGTGAAGCACATATGTCTTCGTAAAGTGGCGTCTTTATACTATCTGCATTACCTAAGAGCTTGATTAATGCTGATTTTTTACAGAGTAAAGGAAGTTGGTTGTTTATTTTTAATGAATTCCATTCTAAATATTCAGGATTACTTGTTTTGGCTGCCTCATTTCTGAGAAAGAATGCCAACAACAAGAAACATGCTAATATTCTTAATGGATATTTCATTTTTATATTACTGTCAAAAGTTTACAGCCTTTTTTAGGTAAGAATTAAAAGCAAGAATCTTCGAATAACAGCAAAGGTTTTATAGCGTTAGAAATGCGTCATTTACAGTATCTGATTTGTATTTACCCAACCTCATTAAGCATATTTTGTCGTTAGCTATACTTCTCCCTTATATTTCGGATCATAATCTACCATCCATTCAATACCATATTTGTCACGAAACATACCAAAATAAGAACCCCAGGGACTGTCTCCAATAGGCATTTCAATTTGTCCTCCTGCGGAGAGTCCGTTGAATAATTTATCTGCTTCTTCTTTACTTTCTGCACTAATGGAAATCTTGCTTCTATTCTCGTTTTCATTTGTTGGTCCCATACTTTCTGGAACGTCGTTTGCCATTAAAATATTCTTGCCAATTGGTAAAGCAATGTGCATTATTTTATTGGCTTCCTTCTCAGGAACTGGAAATTCAGGGCTTGCCAGATCTTTGAAACGCATAACCATTGCGAACTCTCCGCCAAATACTGATCTATAAAATGTAAAAGCTTCTTCGGCATTTCCGTTGAAGTTAATGTGGGGATTAATAAGTGCCATAGTAGTAATTTTTTAGATTTTTTTAAAATTAATAAGTCGTTAGTGTAATTCTTCGCAGTCAAAATATTGACTTTTTAGCAATTCGATCGTTTTCAAAACAATATCTTCTTCACTTTTTATTCGTAAAATTTTGTCGCAGTCTTCTAGGTCAAAATTCCATTTTGCATTAGGAAGTTTTTTGTCAAGGTATGGCTTGAGTTTCCTCGCTTGCGTTTTTGTTTTTACGGATGTTTTGAAAACGAAGATCATCAGCTTACTTTAATGTTGCCAACAGATTTTCTAAATTCGTCAATGACATTTTAAATCCTTGCGTGAAGCCCATTTCAATCATCCACTCTAAACGGTCAAGTGATTCATTATAAATGGTTAAAACCAGTTTTGTAACTCCGTTTTGTTCGCTGAAACTATAATCCCAATCAGAGCCTGGTAATTCCGGATTCCCCTCACTATCAGCAAAAGCATTCATCATTTTGAAATTGGTTTTTGGCGTAATGGAAGTGTATTCCTGAATGGACCAGCGCTCTAGTCCTTCGGGGCTTACCATCGCATAAAATCTTCGCCCGCCTACTTTAAAATCCATATATTTTGTTTTGGATGTCCAGGGTTTAGGTGCAACCCATTGGTCTAGAAATTCTTTTTTGGTAAAAGCATCCCAAACCAAAGAAAGTTCCGCATCAAATTCTCGGTTGATAAATACCGTTTTTGTTGCTTTATCAACGGTAAAATCAAATAACAGATCATTGTTCATTTTTTTTGTTTTTTAATTGTTGATAATACATCGTCAAGTTGCTTAAATCGGGTTTCCCAAATTCTTCGGTATTGGTCTAACCATTTGTCTATTTCTTTCATTTTGTCAATTTCAAGTGAGTAGTATATCTCTCTGCCCTGATGTTCCTGTTTTACAAGTTCACATTCTGTTAAAATCCGTAAATGTTTAGAAACAGCTTGTCTGGTGGTATTGAAATTGTCGGCAATGGCGTTAGGCGTCATTGCGTGTATGGCAATTAAGGCTATAATAGCCCGTCTTGTAGGGTCTGCAATTGCCTGAAAAATATCTCGTCTCATTTGCTTGGCTAATAATTTAAGAAACTAATCGGTTGCAAATATAAATGCAACTTTTCGGCTTCGCAAGTATTTTTTTAGATTTTTTTTTAAACAACTAAAAGCAAATGTAGGATTGTGGTCGTTTTGGGATGTAATTGAATAATCGCTATGGTAAGGGCCTCGTAAATATTTAGCCAGGAGCACCAGTTTAATAAAAATAACAGTTCCCGGCATTTTAATGCTTGGAATTATTCTTTTGCCGCAGTGGAAGTAACGCAGCAAAAATGTTGAAAATATATACAACACTCCCATTTTTATACCAAACAGATGTGATAGGCTGAGTTTATTCCTTTGTATTTTAAAAAGATTTAGCCGATGCTATTTTTCACAAAGCTCTTTCAATTTGTCTAGTGCTTTTGGATAATGCTGGTTCATATAATCTATAAAATCCTCGGTGCTGTCTAATTCAACAGTAACAGTAATTGTTCCATTGTTTTCTTCAAACGAATAATTTTCAAAGCCATTTGCCCATTTTTCTACTTCTGGCCCTTCTGTAATTTCCCTATCAGCTTTAACAAGACCATAATGTTGAATGGAAACAAATTGGTTGGGAATGTTTTCAACAATCCTGGAAACCAAACCTCCCTTTTCTCCTTTCTCATCAACTCCAATGAATAGTATTTTATTTCCCTTGTCCCAACTTCCTTCATAAGTAGATGTGGGATTAAACAAAGAAGTCCATTCCTCATAAGTAGATTTATTATTGACTCCAAGCATAAAGTCATAAACTTTGGTCACCGGTGCATTTATGCTTACTTGGTATTGTAACTTGATCATTTGGCTAAATATTAGTTTTAAAATCGTTTAAAATGCTATTTCTGTTATACTATCTCCCTTTTTAGATGGCAGTTAGCTTTTAGGACTTGGTGAATGTGGCAACTTTCAACACAAACCTAGTTCCGTAGAACCAAAGTTTAATTACCCACAAACTTATCAGCAAAGAACTATAATGCCACTTTTTCAAAACCCAAGTTATCTAGTCGTTGTTGCTATTTCTTCGTTAGTTTATATTTTACATGTGTTGTTAGGTCTGACGGTATCACTTCTATTATTTGCAAGTCATATTTGTCTTTATCAATTCCATCAAATAATCGGATACCGGTTCCTAAAAAAACAGGTGCGATATGAATAAAAAACTCGTCCACCAAACCTGCATTTAAGGATTGTTGAATAGTATTCGCTCCACCTTGTATTCTTATATCCTTCCCTTTGGCTGATTGTTTTGCTTTCGCCAATGCAGATTCAATTCCGTCATTAATGAAGTAGAAAGTAGTTGTTCCCTTTTGAATCCAAGGTTCTCGCTTTTCATGTGTTAATACATAAACATCTGCTTTGTATAGGTCTTCGGGCCAACTGGCTTCACCTTCTTCAAACATGCGTTTACCCATAATGTATGCGCCTGTTCTTGCTATTGTGTCTCTAATAAACTTCCCATCAGGACCGTCTTCCTTGCCTCCTTCAAAACCTAGATGTTCCCAGAAAGCTTTTTGATGAAGCATCCATAAATGAATTTTCCCAGAAACACCACCCATTGGATTACTAGGACTTCTATTGTCGCCAGCGAAAAAACCATCAAGTGATATTCCGCTGTCAAAATTTATTTTGCTCACTATTAAAATTTTAGCTACTCCAAAATAAAGAATTGGTTCTTAGTTTAGCCGGCAGTATTGTTGTCATAAGTAATACAATCAGCAGGTCCTTATGAAAAAGGGAATTAGCATTCGGCTTATTCGTACCATTTCGATTTAAATTATTGTAATGAAATTAAGAAATAAAATTGGGCGTTTTGTATGTCACAAGTAAAATACAAATAACTATATTTAGTGTTACATAATTTTATCTTCAGTTCTTTTCAGCGAGTTCTTTAAGTGATTGCAGGATTTGATTCTCTTCTCCCTGAGGTGCTTCCTGCACTGCATTGGGTCTGTTATCTTCCTGAATAATTTCCAGTTTGGTTGTATCATTTTCACTAGTTAAAACATAGTTCATAATAAAATAATTTTCGGGCTTATCTTCTAATTCAGGTAAGGGAGCAAATAATGAATACCTTAATGAATATGGCGGTTTTATTTCTAAAACTTTTCCCCATTGCTCAAATACTTTATCGCCCCATTCTGTTCTAAATTTTATATCACTACCAACTTCCCAAGTAGTTTGTAAGTCTGATCCAAACTGCCAAATTTTTACAAATTTTGGCAATGTAAGAGTGTCCCAAACTTTTTGAATTGAAGCATTAATTTTTATTACAGAAATATTTTTTACCATATGATTATTTTGAATAAAAGTTACTATTATAAATTGTTACTTTACTATTACTCCAAACGCTTACTAGAGTAGTATCATTTTAACTCAATAGTTCAAAAGAGTTATATCGTTTGAACTATGTCAAATATTTTATAGAATCTCTTCATGCACTATATTTCAAATTCAAGGAAATATGTCCCCATTTTTTGTCTTCAATTTTCTCACGAATTGTTTACCATTGTTGAAACCTTATACCTAGCTGCTTATCAGCAATCGCAAATTCTTTGGCTCCCCAAGGTCTGAGTGTAATTTTATTAAGATTTGGGTGCAATAGATGAGGATGAGATGCCGATACCTTTGCATACACTTCTTCTATATTATCCGTTTCAAGCCTTAACTCAGGATAATGCTCTTTGGCTAATTGCTTATCTTGAAAAAGCATGATCCTTATTCCATCTTTTCCCAACACACAATAAGGTTGAGATGATTTAAAATCTTCATGCTCTATAGAAAAGTTCAGACAGTCAACAAATAAATTTAGTCCGTCTGAAATATCGATATAGAACACACTGGGTACTAATTTTGAAAAATGCACAATTAGGTTGTTTTATTGTTATAGCATTATATGTTTTTCTTCATTGTCTCTTTACAATGAGTGCTAAGGTCCTAAGGTTTGTGCAAGTGGAAAATTAACCAACTGCTTCCAGTCCTTACCGTAGCTAAATTTATAACTAAAAGCCGAAGTTGAAATATGGATCTTTACACCCAATCACGTCTTCAAAGTAGAGCTTTAATTGCTCAAAAACAGAGCTTAACGGTTCTGTGCTTATAAATTTTGTCTTCCCAATTTTATATGCTTAAAATCATCATATTTGGTAAAATACTCTAGTCCTAAAACTAATAGCATCGAGCTTATAATATATACTTTCTGCATAATAAATGCCAATGCCAAAGAATTTAAACCAAAAAGCAAAAAGAAACAGTAATAAGTCAATAAGCAAAAAATACAGCAGAACTTAAGTAGATGAAGTTTTGACTTTAGAATAAATACAGTAATTGTAAATAAACCAACCAATGTTAAAACAATTGATATTGTTCCCAGGTCGTGCAAAGGCGTGGCGATCAAGAATATAAAGATAATGTTGGCAAAACCTATATATTTTAAAACATTAGTCCATGGTTTTGCAGAGATCTTTTCTGACATATGGATAAAAAAAATGCCATAACCAACAGAGTGGAATGCCATACCAATAAGTGCCCAAATCCAACCACGGTTATCTGAACCATTGATCGCTTTTGTTGCAAACAAATTGCTTAGGTAATTTTTTGACCAAGCAAAACCTATTGAAGTTTTGTCAAGCAAGGAGCCGCCTGGGTAACCCAGAGATGCTATTATTATTAATATTACTGATGCAAGCAGGCATACCAAAACCGAATACTTCTTAATCATTTGTATATTAATCTGGTCAAATAATTGTTTAGGGCAGTTGTGGTGCAAAACCTTTTTATAACTACTAACGAAAAGGGTTATAGGATATAAGGAGGTTTTGAAAAACGTCCTCAAAGAACGAAAACCCAATTCAAAAATTGAATATAATAATAAAAAGCCAAATTGAACCTAGACGGTCTCAACAAAAGCTAGATAGCATTTCACATGTGCATTGCAATACTGTATATCTATAATTGCAAAAACCCGTGTTATGCCATCACCTTTTACTTTACTCGCCTCATAGGGAATGTCTGTTTACGTTCCTTACCATTTTTGGTACCTGAAATTATAGCAATTAAAGAGTCTGCATTTATTTTAGAGTAGGAAATGATTTGTGGAAAATCATGTTGCTGATTTTCAAACACCAATTCCGTATCTGTACTCTTTGTGGCACTATAACGAACTGGCATATTGTCATTTTGATTTTTAACTTTTGGAATATAGAATAAGTTGATTTGTTCTTGAATTAACTTTATTGTTTCAAATACTATGGTGTCTTTATTTTGAAGTATATAACTTTTTCCTGATAGTTCAACTCCACTAATTGAAGTCCAGGTTTCAAAAATACTTTCTCTTTGTGTTTTGTTTTCCCAAGTTCCGATAAGCCATTCTGCCTTTTTTATTTCATGCTTTTTTTGCAAGGTCCAACTACCCAATATAATAGTACTCACTAATGCTAGTAATATTTTATTATTCATAATGGTAAATTTAATTTGATGAATGAATGGCCATTTTATTTCCTTCAGAGTCAGAAAACATTCCAAAATATCCCATTTCTGGGCTGATTTGCGTTTTAGGTACAATAACTTTTCCTTTATTGTTTTCTATTTTGTCCAATACTTTTTGCAAATCCTTTCCGCCATTCAGGTAAGCAAGCACTCCATCTGATGAGGGTTTGTACCCTTCGCCTTCAACAATTGCTCCCGATACATTTGTTCCATCCGAAGGGAATAAGCCCATCTTTGTCCCAAACATTTCAGCTTGCTTAATTTCTACATCCAAAATAGCTTCGTAAAAAGATACAGCTCTGTTGAAATCCGTTGCAGGTATTTCGAACCAATTAATAAAGTTTTGCATTGTTAAATAATTTTAGGTTTGGCCCTAAAAATACAATAGGGTTAAAACTTAAAATTGTAAAAATGCGACAATGCTATTCTGCAATAAACAAAGAGGTCATTTTTAGCTTATTTCCATAAAATTCTTTTGGCGTAAATCCTGTTAGTTCTTTGAAATCTTTGATAAAATGGGCCTGGTCATAGTATTCTCCCTGATAAGCCAGTGCTGTTAGACTTGTAAACTTTTTATTCAGCAATATTTTAAGAGTGGCTTGCAATCTTATGGTTTTTGAAAGTTGTTTCGGACTTAACCCAATTGTTGAAGAAAATTTACGCTCCAATTGTCTACGGTTGATGCTAGTTTGTTTAGAAAGTTCATCAATGGAAAGCTGTCCGTTAGCAGTTAAAATAGTTTCAACTGTTGATTTAACTATGCGGTCTATTGTCTCGATGTTTGTTATTCGGTTAAATAAAAATGCTTCAATCTCCTTTATTCTTTCAGAAGTTGAATGAGCACTTATCATCTTTTGTTCAAAATCCAATCCTTCTTTCCCAAACAATTCTTCCAACGAAACTGCTCTATTTTCCATTTCTTTTATTGGAATAGTTGCAAAAGGCAGAAAACCTTGGGGTTGAAAACGAACAGAAATAATTCCTGTTATACCTGTTGGTTCTATTTCAAGTGGTCTTGTCAATTGCCCGAATACAAAAGATTTTGGCTGGATAATGCTATTTCCGCTTTCAGTATATTGTCTGTATAGATCGCCATAATGAAAAATCATTTCCATACAACCATCAGGAACTATGGTTTGCTTTTCTGGGGCTTCTTCTTTTGGACTTTCCAAAGTCCAATAACATTTAATCAGTGACGCAAAGTCTTGGTTTGGTTCGAATGTTTGATAATTCATCTGCAGATTTTTACTCAGTTGCTCAATACTCTTGCCGCATACATACCAGTGTTGGAGGGGTTGGAGAAAGAACTTTATTCATCAGTCCCAAAAACTGTTATGCCATGTTAGCTCTAATTATTACCTCCCAGACTTCCAAATCGATACAAGTTTTTGCTGCAAAGAGTCTATATAATTACTATTGAAAGTCTCCACGGCAGGTTTCATTAATGCAAGGTCAACTATTAAAGGAATTGTAGCGTCCTTAGCGTCAAACAACTTGTCTCCATTAACGTCTTTTTGCCCCTGCATGATTATTTTGGAAGTACCTTTCACCAGATTCCAAGAAATTATATGGTAATCTGCCGGTGATATCTGTCGAAAACCCTTTCCTTCTTTATCTGAAACATATAAATAATTAGGATCGTTTTGGTCTAATTGTTTGTTTGAATTATAGTCATTGGAAACCCCCGTATAAATAATGTTACGCTCAAAAATATTGATGACATTCTTCCGAATACTACCTGAAGATGATTCTAGAGAAGAGTTTGAATGGTTTATTGAAAAGATGAGAATTTTCTTGTCTGTGGTTAATAAATGTTCTTCTGCAGTTTCAGTATTATAAAAGATTAAATTCCAATAGCTTGCTTTATCAACGCCGCTGCTATTCCCATATCCCCCATTGGCTGTTTTCTCGAAAAGTAAAGGATAAATAATAATATGCGAACTGTCTAAGATTTGAGGTTCAGCAAACATAATTTGATTCGCATTTTCAGTAGCGTCATTTTTTAAGTCCTGTTGCAAATTGACATCTTGTTTTGTGTTTTTACAAGCTATAAAAATGAAAACAGTTAAAATAATGGAAAGTAGTTTGAGCATAGAGTTATGATTATAGTTAAAGTCCTTTGGTTGACAACTCTATGCCACCAGTATGCATTTTCTTTTCTCTCCCATTTTGGCTATACTTTCTATCGAAAAAAACATAAATGGTTTTATAGTCTTGCGGATTTGCCAATGCATGCTTGATTGCTACTGCAACATTCTTTAAGTGATTGGCATTTTTGTTAAAGTCATTATCGGAAAGAACATCAGTGCTATTGATAAGGTAAACCGTTAAACAGGAGTCAACCATTTTTTTATCTGCCGTATTTTCGTACGCAATCGTCTCGCAATTATATGCCTTTTTTAAACTATCAATTATTTTCCCATTATCAATGAAACTGGGAGATATTAATTTTTGTTGAGCTTGTAAGTTATTTATCGAAGTAATTAGAAGTAAGGATGTGAAAAAATAAAGGGCCAAATGGATTGAAAGCTTCATATGGAATGATTTCAACATTGCACAAAATGACTTGGATAGAAAAAGTACAGTAATTAAAACTCCCACTCCTAGTTAACTGTAATATAAGAAAATCAGATGATTTAATTAACAACAAAAAACTAAATAAACAAAATACAACCAGATATGCGTCACAATAAAATTTCAAAAAGCCAAAGACAACTTCCGTCCTTCTGTATTTTGTCAAAAACTCTGTCAAAATAAATGCTACTTATTTGCCAATATCTCCCCAAATTTTACTACTTGGTACTCAGGAGAACATTCAAATAACCATTTTAATATAGCGATGTGTCCAGCACCAAATAAAACTAAAATCCTATCTTCTGGAGTAGTTTTAATACGTTGTATATTTCTAAATATTCTTAAATTTCTATTCATCCAAAACATAGAGAGGGCATCTGGTCCTTCATCATATTTGGAGGTAAATTGACCACCTGCTATATAGGCACCAAAATACCTGTTTAACACTTTATCTGTGTTCAGATATTTAAAACTATTCAACAGAGTGTTGTTCAGTTCAAATTTATCCTGGTAAGTATAAAACTCTTTAAACCTGGCTTGCACGCTATCAGTTCCACCAAAATAATGCCGCTTTGTAATTGAATCGATATATGGGCTGGATTTTAAACTAGTATCATAAAGAAAATCCATTAGCAATGCGCCATCATCAACACCATACACGGTATCAAGATGCATCATATCTTTTAAACGAAGTCCGATTTGACTTCTTTCACTTGCATCCAATGGAGCTTTACCCTGTTTCCATTCATTAAAATTGTAGGTTAAATAGCCGGTATTTGCACCAGACTCTACAAAAATTTTTGAAGGCTTAAATACTGCAATATAATTAAGAAGTTCCAACAATTCATCTTGCCTTTGTTGAGAATAAATATTTATGCGATCCTTTTCACTTGTTACATTCGCATCCAATCCAGGATAATTAAAATGCCAGGATCCCACTAATAAAACTTTAGGTACTTGTTTATTACTTTGTAATATTATATCAGGATTCATTTGACAAAAACCTTCTCTTAGGCAAGAAATCATTACTAAACAAAATAAACCTGCTGCTTGTAAATAGTTTTTCATGTTTTTTTTCAAAAATAATTTGCTAGACTCGATAGAATAAATAAAATCTGCCAATATTGAAATTGCATCTGCCAATCAACTTGCAGACGAAAATGTGTTGTTTGCAGATACAAAAGCAAAAGGCACGGTTTTCAGAATAAGATTCTCGCATATTTAGTAAGTTTGCGCATGCCATTTAAGTTTAAACAATTACTCTTTTATTTTATTCTTTTCAATTTTATATGGAGTATTGCTTTGGGAGCGAATAATGGCAGCATAGTTAGCTATTATGTTAGCATTTTCAAAAATCTCACATCCTTTACTTTAAAGGTCACTAGCACGTTTTCATTCTTTCTCTATACATTTTCAGGTTACTTATTTCTTTGGATTAGTGTTAGAAGAAAAAAGCAAATACTTGGATTTTTACTAATCGCATTGTGCATTCCGTTCGTCATTCTTTTTCGATTCTTTTTAGAAGAAATGGTCTGCCCCGCCATATTTGGGTTTCAAAATTATAATAGCAGTACTACTATAACCTATTATCTGCAAGACAATATATATTTTTCCATACCTTATACTGCCTTAGGTATTGTATTTTACTTTTTCCAAAGTAATCGATACAAAGAATTAGAAAAAACAGCATTGGCATTACAAAATCGCCAGGCCGAATTAGCCTTTTTAAAATCGCAGATAAATCCACATTTTCTATTCAATAATTTGAATAGTATTTATTCTCTTATTTATCATAAATCAGATAAAGCACTGAAAGCTGTTGAGCAACTATCGAATTTATTAAGATATATGCTTTACAATAAAAAAGACGAGGTACTATTATCAGAAGAAGTGGACTACCTAAACAATTACATAGATCTTCAAAAACTTCGTTACAACTATGATTTACCTTTATATGTAAAAATGGATATCCAAAATGAAATTAAATGTATTGCGCCATTATTACTGATTCCTATAGTTGAAAATGCATTTAAACACGGAGAATTTAAAAACCAAGAATTACCCTTAAGTATTGAATTATATTGCTCTAATGATGTATTGTGCTTTACAGTAGAAAATCAAAAAGGGCATCACCAAAAAGACGAAGGTTCTGGAATTGGCATTAAAAACTTACAAAGGAGATTAGAACTTCTTTACCCAAGTAAGCATCAATTTACAATTGAGGAAAGCATTTCAAATTATAAAGCAACCCTTAAAATTACATGGGAATAAAAGAGATTAGCTGTATAGTTATTGATGATGAGCCATTATCAGTAACACTTTTAGATAGTTATATTCAAAAATGTACTCATACCAAATTAGTACAAAAGTTTACTAACCCGATTCATGCTTTACATTTTTTAGAAACCAATCTTCCAGATCTGATTTTTCTTGATGTACAAATGCCAGAACTAAATGGAATACAATTCTTGCATATTTTACAAAAGAAAAGTTTGGTTGTATTAACAACAGCTTATTCCGACTATGCAGTAAATGCTTATGATTTAGATGTAGTGGACTATTTATTAAAACCTATCACATATGAAAGATTTACACAAGCGATACTTAAAGTAAATGAACAAATTGCTGTCCAAAATACTATTGCAGCATTAAAAGACCATTTTTATGTAAAGAGCGAATATCAACTAATTAAAATTTATTTTCAAGACTTGCTATATTTAGAAGGATTAAGGGATTATGTTGCCTTACATACCAAGCAAAAGAAAATACTCACTTTACAAAGTATGAAAAGTTTTGAGCTCAGTTTACCCAATAATTTTTCAAGGGTGCACAAATCATATATTGTAAATAATCATGCAATAACCAGCATCAGAAGCAGTACCCTTCTCTTAGATAAAACAGAAATTCCGATAGGTTCAGTATATGCTCAAAATGTGAAAAGGATATTTAAACAAAGATAGAAATGGGAACCGGACTATGATCAGTGATCAAATTATTTTCATCAGTGTTAAATTTGGGGTGGCTACTGTCCTTATCAAGTACCTATAATTTAGTATATCTGCCGTAATCAATTTTGGATTGGGCAAAAGTTAAAAAAGGAATGAAAATTATAGCGATAAAGATTTTCATACCAGTAAGATAGAAAATTTCTGGTTTTCCATAAAATGTCGTCAAACCTTGATTAAATTTCGATTTACGCATATTGGCATATCTTTGGTTACTTACAGTATGGCGGTATAGTTTCTCTTCTGAAAGGATAACAAGTAAGAAAGGGAAGAAATACTATGCAGCCATAAGTAAATAATTCACTAACCTTAAATTTAAATCTATGTCAAAAAAAACAGCTGAACCAAGGAAGAATAAGCCTACAAAAAAGAAAAGCTCAGCACAGAAGAAAGCGGATCCAAAGAAAAAAGCAAGGTAAGGTCAAAGATCTCGAAAGCCCGGTTCACAGAGCCGGGCTTCTTTTATGCCGTTGTTTGAATTTTGTTTCTTCGCATCGTCTTGCTTAGATGAAGTTGCGGAAGTGGAAGTAATCATTTTGAATTATTGATCTTCCTTTTCATATCCATCCTCAACAAACTTATCTGAAACTATATACTCCACATTCTATCTGCGGAGTCCTCTTCGAGAGACATCCGCGGGGAACTGTCATTTGGAGAAAACCCTGCGGAGATTAAATTTTTTGATATTATTATTTCAGTAAAAAGTAATAAATACCACCCCAAATTGCAATAAAAAACAGTCCTGGGTACAAAATTGATTTGAGCTTTTTTATGTCTTTTCTAATGAGTAATAGATAAAGGACATAAACGATAAAAATTACGATTAGTCCGATTGGAATTAATGGATATGTCATATTGTATTTTTTAGTTTCATTTGTTGTTGTAAATGTCGTTTTAAATGTCAGCTATCGAGCAGATATTGCGGAAGGTGGGGAATTGTATATTCGTCCACCTGGAACCGCTACCTGGCTTTTGATAAAGTTAAATATAAAGATCTAGAGCTGGGCTTTGAGGTCAAGCCACACTATTGGCAATACCAAAGTTGGCAGCTGTACTATTTCCCCGCTGTCGTAATATCAATTAAATAAGGGGCTAGAGACAGTGCATATAACTCGTTACTTCTAAATCCGCTACCAACAACTATTTGATAATGTTGATTTGGCTTTAATTCTATTTCAAATGTTACTGATTTTTTGTCATCTGAAAAACCAATAAATTTTTTAATCGGCAACAAATTATTTTCTCCTAATACCCCTAATTCAAAATTTCTAAACCGGTTATTCAAGGGTTTAGAAAACTCAATTGTCATTTCATTAATACTAGCATTTACACTATTGTCCCCATTTTTGAATTGCTTAATATTAACAACTGTTGGTCTGTTTTTATTAAATAGCATTTTGTATTTTACAATTGATTTGCTAAAATATTTTGATTTGTCAACAAATTTTTTCAGTGCAAACTCATTATTGTAATCTAACTCAATCATTTGTTTAATTGCTAGCTTTTTATCTTTTGCTTGATCATAATATTTTTCACATATTGCATACCCAATATAATATCCTAAATCTCGTACATTATTAAATTCATTTTCAGTGTTGCTGTAAAGCCAAAAGCCTGTGAAAGAATTAAACATTTGTATTGCAAATTTTTCTCTCAATGGGTTGGTATTTTTATAGCCATACTCTATCGCTGGTGCAGAAGATTTTTTTCCTGTACCTAAAACAGTAACAAATTCAGCAACTCCTTCAATTACGCTTTGAGCTAATAAATTATCTCCTATTGTAGTTTTCTGTTGTGTGTGAATATATTCGTGTGTATTATCAAAAGCTACTTTATTTATTGGGTTAGTGGCAAAAAATGGTTTTAAATGTCGAAATTCAGTTGGCAATTCAGTTGTAATTGTATTGCTATCTGCCATTGCAATTTCACTACCAATTAGTACTATGTTATTTAAAGTAGTGCCGCCAGTTCTTAATGCTCCGATTGTAAAGTAAATTTTTGATGGTTTTAAATCTGGATATATTTTTTTTATCTTATTAATGTCAATTTCGATGTCGGCGGCAAACTGTTTAGCTTTAAAAGTGTTTTGCCTAACGGAATTCCAAAAAAGTGGGTATTTATTTATTGCATCAATATAATCTGTATTTGAGTACTCCCTTGCTTGAATAATTGCTTTAAGACCAGGAGATCCTTTAGAAATAAAGAAGTTATTTAAAAACTCGTACTGTTTTACACTATCCTTTGTCGATTTTATTTTGTCATAAGCTGTCCAGAAATTATCAATATCATGTGTTATAAAGTTATCACTTGTGTCCTGACTAAATAATTTTGAAAATGAAAATAGAAGTAGAAGTGTCGTAATTGTAAGTCTCATTATTTTGTTTTTGAAATTATTTTAAGGTTTCCAAAATTATAGCCTCCAACCTTGAAGCATTGGGGTTGTAGGGGCAATCAAGGCTCTTCAGCCCAATGCTTGCATCAAAGATAAATAGAAATACAATTGCTCAGCTTAAGTACGTCAGCTCCTATTATGCCAATGCAATGTTGTGTGTTCTTCCCTTTTTGGGACCTATCTCCACACTGGAATTTTTACAAAACTGTCGTTAAACCATTTTACTTTTAAAGGTTCTTTTGCATCCCTAATTGTTTCTGTACTTACTTCTTTGCCTGTTCCGTAGTTCAATTGTGAAAAAGGGTTTTTATTAATGTTTATTGCTACCAATAATCTGCTTCCTTTGCTTAATAGTTTGCTTACCAAATGTGTATTTGAAAAAGGTATTGTTTCAATTGCATTTGGGTTTAGTAATTTTCTTTTTGTAATGTCGGTTGCATAACTGGCACGACCAATAAAATAGGATAAATGAAAATATTCACCATTCGGCATTACTTCGTATAAAGTAACACCTAAGTCCATATCTTTCTTATTGACACTTGCTTTAATTTGTCCTATAAAAGAACCATTTATTATAGTTGGTTCTGTAATTGGGTCGCTAATAAATAAGAAGCCATTGCTTGTATCAACTTCTTTGCGTATAATTGGTTCAGGGTAATAATCATTATTACTATTTTCTCTGTCTGCAAAATCTACTTCTTGTGAGAGATATTTTTTCTTTCGTGGTTTTTTGGCACTTGCATAATAATAATTTCCTGATTTGTTATTTGTCAAATAAAGTGTAATAAAACTGTTACTCATTTTCTCAAGTGAAGCTGCACTTCTCCACTCATTTGCACCCATTACTTCATAATTAATTTTATCTTTCAGCATTGCTGGTTTACTTCCATTTTTTAAAATATAGTCAAACCATTGGTAAGTGATTTTGGTAATATTAAATAATGCAACAGAGTCCACTTTGTAATCGTACAAAATAGGTTCACCACCTCTTTGAGTACCAAAGTGACCATAAGGTCCAATAATAAGATAGGCAGACGTTTCTGGGCTATATTTTTGCAGTTCTCTCAAATAATACAAGCCCGAACTTTGTCCATCGTTGTAATAACCATCAAATGCCAACACTGGTATTTTTATTTGAGCAAAATCTATTTTATATGGTGTCATACTTTGCCAATAGTTGTCAAAAGAAGGGTGGCTTATCCACCGTTGAAACCACTTGTTAGGTGTGCCATCAATGCTATCTAACTTATTGTATGCAACTCCTGATTCCCACCATTTGTTCTGCATATTTCTAAAACGCTGTCTGTCTTTTTCTACTAATGTGTCTAAATATTTATTGTTGCCAACGTAAAATGCCCATTTGTAATTTGGTTTTACAAAAATATTATTTTCCACTGGTAAGCCCTGTCCTGGTCTTGCAGCAACATAAGGTACAATAGTTCTAAGTGCTGGGTGCAACGTTTTGCAAGCTGCCCATTGTGTAAAGCCATTGTAACTACCGCCAAACATACCAACACTTCCGTTGCACCATTTTTGTTTGCTGATCCATTCTATAACGTCATACGCATCTTTGCTGTCATTCTCATAAGGAAATATTTCGTCAGGACTAAAACGCTTACCTCTCGTGTATGCAATTACACCTACATAACCATTGTCTGCTGATTCCTTTGTTGTTCTAATATCTCTGCCTTTATCCCTAACATAAATGGTATATTGAAATATGACAGGTTTAGGGTTTGTATCTCTTTTTGTACGAACCACCATTGCAGATATTGTAGCACCGTCCCTTGTCTTTATTAAAACGCTGTCTTGAATGTCATAATCACTTGTAGCATCTTCAAGTTTAGTAATCATTGTTTGTTGTGCATATGTATTAGCACTTATCAGAAGTATAAAATATAGCTTAATGAATTGTCGCATAGGTAAGATTACAATTTTAGAATTAGTTGTAATTTGTCAGTTAAAAACGAAACATACGACAAGTTTCGTATCTCTGACTTTTGTCGTTGTTAAAATTTGCAGAAAGTGTCCGCTGGCATAACTCACAATGGTTTGCAGCTTGGCAAAGTGGCGGAAATCGAAGCACAAATGTTCAGTTTTGCACAAAAGTTCAATCGAAGAACTGCCGTTGAATATAGTATTTAAACCGCCATTTTGCCAAACTGTTGTTAGTGGCTGCCCTTTATTCTAATGTTATTATTCTTTCCGCTTTTTTATTCCAAAGAATTATTCTTTGTTCCATACTTGATGTAATAATTCTGTTCCCTTTTTCATTCCAAGAAACTCCCCATAAATAGTCTTTGGAATTACCTTCCGAAATAAGATTTCCTTTTGTATCCCAAATTCTCAAAGCATCACTTGCAGATGCCAGTCTATCACCTTTTGGATTCCAAGCCAAATTTCTATATTCTCCTTTGCTTATGTCAATGATTTTTAGAAGTTCGCCTTGGTCATTCCAATATTGAAGTAATGATTTGTCTTTTTCGTCTCCGTAATCTCCTGTTATAAAAAAGTCACCTGTTTTATGCCAAGCGATACTTAACAACATTACTTCTTCTTGTCTATGTTTTATCGATTTTAATAAATTTCCTTCAATGTCAAAAAAGCGGATTTTGTCTGTTACAGTTGTAAGAATATTTTTTTTAGGATGCCAATCAAGAGCTGTGATTCCTTTGGTTGAGTTAACTTGATTTACAAATTTTCTGATTAATTTACCTTTAATATCATATATCAATATTTGTCCGTCATTGTCTGCAACAGCCAAATATTCACCTGTGTAATTCCAATCAATTCCTCTTGCCCCATCTGGTGAGATGCCACTTAATTCAATTTTTTCATTTGTCTCGAAATTGAAAATGAAAGTTTTTCATCTGACATTTGTGTAGTTATAGCAATAATATTGATTGAAGGATGCCATTTAATACGTGTGATTGTATTCTTTACTGGGATTGACTTGTGTATTTTTAGATATCCTTTATTGTAGATTTTTAAAGAGTCAACATTACCTCCAATTGCAATATACTTTCCGTTAGGACTCCAATCAGTTGTCCAAAGAATTTCTTTTGTCAAAGCATTTTGTCCAAAAGTCTGATTAGATAATATAATAATGAGAAAATTCAGGATAGCTAATATTTTAAGTCTTTTTGTCATCTTGTACGCTGTTTTTCTAGGGTTGCCGCTAACGTTTTGGGGCTTGGCGAAGTGGGGGATTAGAAGTACAAATGTTCAAATTAGTACAAATGTTCAAATTAGTACAAATGTTCAAATTAGCACTAATGTTGATAGAAGTACAAATGCTCAATTTAGCACTTCAGCCCCCATTTTGCCAAACCCCTGTTATCGGCTGTTTTTTTCTCGTCATTTTGTTTTTAGTTCTTTTGACACTTGTTTTACAAATTTGTCTTTGTCCTTTTTGGCTTCTTTAATTGTCGCCTTGATGTCCGCCGGTATAGGAAAATATTTGTCAGACCAAATATAAACTTCCATAATGATGGGTAATAAGTCAATTCCTTTTGTTGTCAGTTTGTATAAAATTTTTGCTTTGCTTTCAGGGTGCCCCGATTTTTCTATTATACCATTTTCTTCTAGTCCTTTCAGTCTTGTCGCTAAAATATTTGTTGCAATTCCTTCTGCTGATTTTAAAAAGTCATTGTAAGTACACTTATTTCCGAACATTAAGTCTCGAATTATGAGTAACGACCACTTGTCGCCAAATACTTCAAGTGATTGGCTCAAAGGACAGTCTGACCTTTTTTTACTTGTTTCCATAAAATAATTTTAAAAATAACTTGCATTTTGAAAGTTGTTTGTATATTTGCACTTGCATTTTGCAAGCTAAAGTACAATTTTAATTTTAAACCAAATAAAAATGAGCAAGAATATTTTAGTTACAGGTGCAAGTTCGGGCTTTGGATTACTTATCGCAAACGAGCTTCTCACAAAGGGTTTCAATGTAATCGGTACAAGTCGAAATCCTGAAAAAATAAAGTCAAAAGTCCCTTTCAAAATGATTGCATTAGACCTAGATTCAGACAACTCAATAACCACTTTGCCTGATAGACTTTTTAAAGAAATTGATAAGTTGGATGTTCTAATCAACAATGCAGGCTTTTTAGTTACAGGTATTGCAGAAGAAATTCCTATAGAATTAGGTAGAAAACAATTTGAAACTAATTTTTGGGGAACTATCAAAGTAACAAATGCAATTTTGCCATTTTTTCGGAAACAAAAATTTGGAAAAATTATTACTGTTGGTTCAATTACAGGGCTTGTTGCATTTCCTAATACTTCTTACTATGCTTCTTCTAAACACGCCTTAGAAGGATATTTCAAAGCATTACGCTATGAATTAACTGAATTTAATATTCGTGTAGCTATGATTGAACCTGGTTCTTTTAAAACAAATATTATGGAAAATTCATCAACAACCTTAAATAGAATTGAAGATTACAATAGACTAAGAACTAAAAGCGAAAAATATGCTGATTTCATAGTTGAACAAGGTGAAGACCCTAAAATGGTTGCTTCAAAAGTGCTGAAAGTTGTAGAAACAGAAAATCCAAGATTTAGAAATTTGGTTGGAAAAGGATTGCCTGTGTTAATTACATTGCAACACTTTGCTTATAGTATGTTGGAAAAAACAGTTCTTAAACAATTAAATAACGCTTAAAAATAGAATTAATGAAAGCATTTATAGTAAAAAGCTACGGCAAAAAAGAAACATTACATTTAACTGAATGGGCAGAACCAACAGTAAAAGAAAATGATGTATTGATACAAATACACTCGGCTGGTGTAAATTTGTTGGATTCACTTATCAGAAATGGCGAATTCAAATTGTTTCTACCATACAAACCACCATTTGTAAATGGTCACGATGTTGCTGGTATTGTAACAAAAATAGGTTCAAAAGTAAGTAAATTCAAAATTGGTGATGAAGTTTATTCTCGTCCATCAGATTATAGAATTGGAACTTTTGCCGAATATATTTCAATTGATGAAAAAGATGTTGCATTAAAACCAAAAAATCTTTCACTGGTAGAAGCTGGCTCTATTCCTTTGGTTGGTCTTACAGCTTGGCAAGCATTGGTTGAAATAGGTAAAATAAATAAAGGTCAAAAAGTGTTTATACAAGCAGGCTCGGGTGGTGTTGGCACTTTTGCTATTCAGTTGGCTAAGCATTTAGGGGCTTTTGTTGCAACTACCACAAGTTCAAAAAATATTGATTTGGTCAAAAGTCTTGGTGCTGACCTTATTATTGATTACAAAACAGAAGATTTTGAAACTAAATTGAAAGATTATGATTTAGTGTTGCATAGCAATAGAGATACAAAAATTTTGGATAAGTCGTTACGTATTTTAAAGTCTGGTGGGCAACTTGTTTCGTTGGTTGGTCCGCCAACTCCTGAATTTGCAGCTTCAATTGGCTTACCTTGGTATTTAAAATTTGTTACAAAATTAATAAGTCTTAGTGCGAAGAAAAAAGCAAAAAAACTAAATACAAATTTTGTGTTCTTGTTTATGAGAGCGGAAGGAACACAACTAGGTCAAATTACACAACTTATTGAAGCTGGCGTCATTAAACCTGTTGTTGATAAAGTGTTTCCATTTGAACAAACAAATGAAGCATTGTCTTACGTTGAAACAGGTAGGTCAAAAGGTAAAGTAGTTATAAAAGTCAAGTAGTTTGTCTGTCTGTGTAGGTTTTCGGTAAAATAGCCGATAACGTCCAAGCATTGAAGCGGTTGGGGAAAGACCTTTCGTCGCCCATGGCTTACCGTCGCTGAACTAAGTTACAAAAGATCATGATATATTCTACTGCCGCTCCGAATTCCCTCAGCCGGAACTGATGCTGGGATTTTTGTTGCAGATGAAGAACGTTATTCGTCAGCCCCAATCGCTTCAATGCAATGTTGTGCATTCGTGCTTCTCAAATGTTTGTGGTATTAGTTAAGCAAATTTTTATTAAGTATTAAGTTTATTCGAGATGGTATTCTTTTCTTATTAAAGAGTCAAGCTCCTTATTTTGTTGTAGAGCTCTATCAATGTTCATTCTAAACCAGTCTAAGGAGACAGCATATTGGTCAAGCTTATTGATAAATTTTTCAAGAACAATCTTATCATTTGTCAAAAAGTATGGAGCATTTGGTAACACGACTGGATGGCTGGTAAAATTGCCGCTCTTAAAATATTCTCTAAATACACTTGACTTGAAGATGTCATTTCCGCTGTCATTTACACCTTGCCATAGTTTCAGTATTAAACTATTTTGCATATCATTTATATAATTCCTTATAAAGCCATCATACTTACTAATTCCATCTGAAACAGCTTTGTTTCTTATCAATCGGAAAGTACCTGAATTTTTTAATTGGTCTATCGTTCTGTCAGAATATGTCCATTTTTTATATGAATTTAAGAATACCTGATGTTGGTATACTTCAGTTGCATTTTTATCCAAGTGCTCATTATCTTTTAATAATGGTAATAATGAGTCTATTTGAATAGTAATATGTACAAATGCAGATTTCATGTCAGCTAAGTTTAAACTGTCGGTTTTTATATCTATAACCATGCTTTCCATAAATTCCTTTTCCCGGCTATGTTCAATAATGTGTTCAAGTTCCCATTCGGCTAAAAATCCACAGAACACAGCAAGGAACAACATTAGAAATTCCCAGAAATAATTTTTCCAGGTTTTCTTACCATGGTTAGCATGTGTATGATGATGTACTTCCATATTTTCAGTTTCTTGATTTGAGTTAACAGTCTCCGTGTCATTAGTAGGGATAATTTCGTCAGGAGGGCTTTTCGATTGATTGTTTGTTGGAGTATCTAAATGTTCTTCGTCTGTATTGTTTGCCATTTAGTTTTAGTTGTTTATGTTATTAGAGGGTTCAATCGCATGACGCACAACGATCACGGCTTGCTGCTGTGCCGGTATTCATTGAACGTCCAGCCCGGAACCGCTGCTGATTGAAAATATGAAGATGAAATTAACAACAAAAAGCCAAATAGAATTACGTCGGCTGGAACTGCTGCTGATAGCGAACAAAAAGATGAGAATATATTCGTCAGCCAGCATAGCAGCAAACCCCCAGTTGTACGTTCGCCCTTTCCTCTATCCTTAGTAGAGTGTTGTATTTTAACTGTGTCAACCTAAAGACTGTTACCCAAGCCGAGCAAGAAGGCAAGCTCTTTGGCAGGTTGGCTTCTGTGCTGTGGGTTTTGTGTGCCTGCCAATGTGTTTGCCTTGTGGCGTTGGCTATTAGAGACTTCGCCTTGTCTCTCTAAATTGTGCAATGCTTGTGCAATCATTGTGCAATTT
Source organism: Chitinophaga pinensis (assembly GCA_943371675.1). Classification (GTDB taxonomy): domain Bacteria; phylum Bacteroidota; class Bacteroidia; order Chitinophagales; family Chitinophagaceae; genus Sediminibacterium; species Sediminibacterium pinensis_I. The sequence goes on from CALRVT010000003.1 coordinate 80,719, forward strand.
GTGCAATTAATGTGCAATTCATTTTAGCTGATAAAATGCTCCTGCACCCTTAATGTCACTCGGTGTAAACAGTCCTTTTTGTACTAAGTCAGCAAGGTCATTGCTGGCAGTATTTCTTGAACAGTCATTTAACGATTGATAATCTTTGTTAGTTATTTTTCCTTTCTCTTTAACAAAAATTACAGCTTTCACTTGTCTGTCGTTAAGCCCAAATTTTATTAACTGTTCCTGTGTCAAATTATTTTTGAAAAGAGTAATGCTAAAACCGCCGTCTTGCTCCTGCATTTCAGGCTCTGGTAATTCCGCTTCTTTACAAGTGTCCAGAATTTTAATAGTACCACGACCCCAGGCATCAATGTAGCCGCCTTTAAAACTAACATCTGCAATAATTGGGTTTCTTGGTCTTGATGAATGGGAACGTTTCAAAGCAGCCAATGTTAAACCTGCTGGCAAAGAGCCTTCATTCCAAATACTTATTTTGTCGTCATATACACGGATTTGAATGGGTGCTCCCATATAGTTGCGATGCACTAACGCATTCAGAAGCATTTCACGGATAGCAGGAAGAGGATATTCTCCTTTTTCAATGCGGTGCATTCCTTCAAATCCTATTGAGCGAATTAGAAATTTATGGTTCAGTTGATTTAAAACGGCTTGCAGTAAAATGATTAAATTTCCTTCTTCCGTTTCTTGAAATATAATATCTGTATCATCTTTTCCGAAACGACCAATTTTTACATAAATACTTGGATAAAATTTCCCGGGGTCTTTACCAAATAAAATAATGGCTGCCCTTTTTAAATGACCATTTTCTGTAAGTCTTAATTTTTCAAATAATTCAGGAATGCTAAGCCCGTCATTTTCTGGAAGTCGACCAGTATTTTGAGAGGCGGCAAGAAATATTTTAACCGCTTTTTCATCAATATCATCAAATGTGGCTCTTTGCTCAATCACATCATCCCATGTCTTGCCGGATTTTTTTAAAAGAAATTCATTGAGTGTTGCTCCCGTTAATTCCTGCTTGGTGCTTCCGCTTCGGTAATAATATCTACCTCTTACTGAAATGGGAACAGAGTAAGGTGGAATAACGATTTCAATATAATTTTTTCCAGCTTCTTCATGCAGATTTACTTCTGTAGTAATACCCATTGCGTTTTTAATCTTGTTTGGTATATCATCCATTAGTTTTTTATAATCAGGAACATCAACGATATTGCCATTGTCATCTTTGCCAATATAAATGATTCCACCATTGGCATTTGCAAATCCGCAAACCCATTTCAGGTAATCATCGTGCCAGCTTTGTTTGTATTCTATGTTTTGTTGTTCGGGCATTTAATTGTCTTTTTGTTCTAATGAAATTGTTCTATTCTCTGCTAATTCTTTTGCAAAGTCAATAAAAACTCTGTAAGCGGCAGTAAATGAAAATCTATCTTCGGAGTTTTTCTCAATTATATTTTTCGTAGTCATTGTTTTAATCAGCTTTCTCTTTGCATCAAAATCCTTTATTTGATTATTGTTTTGTATAAGGTCAGTGAATGAAGAGTTCTCAAAGTATTTATCAACTTCTTCCAAAGAAAAATCCCCGTACTCAATTTTATCTAAAAAATTTATTCCCTCCTTATCTAATTCATAGCATAGAATGGCTAAAAAAATACAAATGTCCCTTGATAAGTTTTCATTAGTTTCTGGGGAAACAATGTATGCGAAATCCAGTAAAAATATAAAGTCATGCCCAAAAGATTTTTCGAAAAATGCTTTATAATAATCAGAGTGCTCTTTTAGTTCTTCAAAGTGCTTCTCCTTTGATAAAATGAATTTGCCATTCATTAAATCTTCTACAATTTCGTTGTGATATTTTGGGCTTTCAAATTCCATTTTTATTTACTTGAATTATTGGAACAATAAATTTTGAGTTAATAGTTTTAATTTCTGTCGTTTCGTTTTCTAAATTCTCATTAATGCTTAATTCCTCTTCAAAAAGGAGTGTTGTGAGAGCTAATATCTTTTCGTTTGTTAACACGCCTTCCTTTTGTAATGTGTTCTCACACCAGTCAAAAAAATTAGTAATTGGCAAGCTGTTATTTAGTTTGTTTTTGTAAACTGATTTGTTGAATATCCATCTTGCAGGTTGTTGCTCTTCCTGTTCTATGTAAGCATCTTCAACATTTTGATACAATTCAAAATATTCTTTTGTACTAAGATACATTTTTGTTGAAGTAGCATTATTTCTGTCAGTCTTAAATAATTTAGGAGTATCAATTCTGTACGGATTTTTTAGGAACTCAATCCATCCGGTTAGAATGAGAGATTCGGTTTTTATTCTTTCAATTAATGGCAACAATTCATTTATGAATGTTTTATGGTTCAGCCTTAAATCATCATTCGTTTGAATTAGCTGCTTGTGAAGTCTCTCAAATTGTGATTTTATTTTTTCATCATCAAAATTCAATCGCTTTTGATTAGCAAATTCTGAAATATCAAACAATTTATTTGTAATGGATTCGGAGTGGTTTACATCAAGAATTTTATTTAGAGGCAAAATATAATGGTCAGTCCAATGAGAAGCTCTTTGAATTTTTTCTTTGTAATCTATCCGTTTGACATTTGCTTTCAATTCTCTTGTTTCAGAAAGCAGTCTTATTTTATTTTTATCTACCGCTTCCGAAAACTTCTTTACTTCTTCGGAAAGGGCTGTAATCCTATCCAGCAGTATGTTTTTATCAGAGTTTATTCCCTCTTTAATCTTTCTGAATAGTTCTGATATTGACTGTCCGTATTTTTCAATTTCATCTGGAAGGAGAGGTCTAAATTCAAAAAGAATAAATTCAAAAAGATTATAATAGACATCCCTTAATTCATAATCATCCTGTACCTGTTTTACAATTTTGTATTTGAATAAAGTTTTTCGTATCCCCTCTGCATTATTTTTGTTGCAAATGATTTCAAAGGTCTCCCTACGTATTATTCTATCTTCTTTTTGAGTAATAAACAAATCTCTGATTATATCAAAGTAAGTTGATAAAAATCGTAGTATTGATATGGGTTCTTCGTTAATCATTTATTAGTACTTCTTGCTCTAAAAATTTATTGTTTTTTTGAACTAAGTCTCTAAGCATAACTACTTCAGGGATTTCAGATTCAGATACTTTTTTGCTTGCCTTTTGTTTTCCTTTAATGTTGGTAGAATAGGTGTTATACAATTCATTGAAATTGTCAGGAATGAATAATTCTGCTTCTATGAAGTGGTTTTTAATTCGCAGGAATACATCAAGCCCATTAAAGTCGTAGTCAACAAACACAAGAACTTTTTTACAAACAATTTTCTTTAAGTTCTCTTTCCCTATTCTGCCGTAGGAATGAATATATATCCAATCTTGCCCTAATAAAGTTTCAGCATTAAGAAAAGTATTTTTATTTTCTACGAAACAAATATTCCCCGTTTTAATTGAAGGAACTGTAAGTCCGAAAAAGCCAAAAGCCTTTGTGTGATATTCTAAGTCTATTTTTATATCATTTACTGCTATTTGTTTAAAACCTCTTAAAAAGTACATCGGAAGTTCTTGGGTTCTTCTAGCTTTTGAACTTTTGAACTGCCTAATGTTATTTGATTTTGTGGATGTTAAATTATCAATGGCAGGAAAGCTGATTTTTAAAAAATTGTCATATTCGCTTTGCTTCCTTATTACAATATTTGTTCCTCTGCCCGATTTTTCTGTATCTAAAATACCTGCTCCAAATAAATTTTTAAATGCAGATGACCCTTTAACAGCTTTAGGTGTTCTGTTAATCGAGATTGATTTTAGTTTCAATTCTGTATAAAATTTGTAATCAGTTTGCTTCATCTGGAATTAGCTTCTCTTGAAAAATTACATTTGGCTGCTTTTCATTGATATTTACTTTACCTCCTTTTTGTGGTCTGAATAATAAAATATACTTATCAAATCCATCTAAAATGGTTTCATCTGGCGATGCACATATAGGAATGAAATTATGCAACTGGCAAAACTTAAAAAGCTCCCTTCGATTATGCCCGTCAATTGTAGCAATTTCATCAATGAAGATTACTATTTTATTCTGCTTGTCATTAATAGCCAAACGATTTATTACAGACATTACAATTACTAACCTTATCATTCTGTCTGTTCCGTCAGATTCAACCTGGTCTTTTAAATCAACCTTCCTGTCTTTTCCTGCTTTAGTTAAGTGAAGTTCAATTTCAAATAATTCACTAAAGTCAATTTTCTTTCCGCTATCTAAGAATTTATTAAGTACAAGCAAATTATCCGATAGCCCAAAATCAAATTCGGATTGACTTTTCAAATCTTGGATAGAACTTATCTTTCTTAGTTCGTCTAAAGTGTTTTTTGATTCTATTAATTCAATTTTCAATGATTCAATATCCGAAAATTTAGTTTTGCTTAATTTGCTATTAAATTTATTTATTACAAATTCTTTGAATTCGGTGTATCGCCTTATCAAAGAAGCGGCAGGATTTGCAAATTGTACAGAAATTGCTTGCAAGTAACCATCAATACTGTTTCGCTTATCGGGTAAGCAAGCAATTTCTTCCTCCACAAATTTTATGAATTCATCTTCACTGGCTAAAACGCTTTTTACTTTATCTTTTAGTTTGTCAAAAGTTCTGTCTTTACTTTGCTTTAATTCTTCTCTGTCCTTATTGAATAACCTGATTTTTTTGAAAACATTTTCTAAAGACTCTGTCGATTCGTTTTCTATTGGTTCTAACCCTAATTGTTCTAGTTCAATCTTTTGTTCCTGAATTGTTCTTAGCCTGCTTTCGTAATCCTTTTTCTTTTCTGTTAGTATTTTTATTGATTCTGTTTTAAGGTTGATTTCTTCAATTAGTTGCCTGATTTTTTTTTCTTTTGAAGCTTTTTCATCAGATTTTTGATTTAGTTCATTTTTGACATTGGTAAGTTCTTTTTCAATATCGGACTTTGAATCGATTTTTTTAATTTTATTCTTGTAGCTATCAATTTCTTTAAAGAATGCTGATAACTCTGTTCTTTTATTTTCAACGTCAGCAACGACAGGAAGGAGTTTCTCATTGTCGATTAACTCGCCTTTGATTGTTTTGATTTCCTCCGATAATTGTTCTGAAGATGCTAGTGGTTTTAAATTTACTTTTCCAGATGTATTAATGTTTCCATCAAAAAGGTTCATTATATCGGTAATCTTCGTTATTTGCTTTTCAACATCTTCATCAGTTAAACTGCTTAATAGTTCTTGAGAAAGAATAAAATTGATTTGTTCTTTTATTTTCTGGGATGAGCTAATGTTTTGTATAAGCCTTTTTGAAAAATTTGAAATCTCCCTGTTCTTATTTTCGAGTTGATTATTTAGTGATACAATTCTATTTTCTACTTGTTTAACGCTTAACCCCCTTGTGTCTATCTGCGTTAGCCGTATTTCAATTTCTTTCCTTTTCTCATCAAGATTAGCTAATGCTTGCTCTATAAATACTTTTCCTTCAAAAGAATTTATTTCGTTTAATTGCTTTTGTAAACCTTCTGCAAATTCTGTCTTCGTTGAAATAAGTATTTCTAATCCACCAATCTCTCTATCTAATTTTTGTTGTTGGGGTTTTAATTCTTCGTTTACATTAAAAGTAACTTGTTCTATTTCATTCTTTTTGGTAATTGCATCAGTTTCGAACCTAATTCTTGAAAAAGTGTATTGTTTATTGTAAGCTGATATAAGTTCCCTTACAATCTTTTCTTTCGCTCTATGTTGTGATACAACTTCCCTAAATTGATAGAATTCATTTTTTATGGATTCATAAACTTTAATTTCATCGTTTGCTTTTAATAGGTTTATAATATCTTTTCTATCTTTTTGAGAAAAGTTAATTCCTTCTTTATCTCTATTATCTGCAATAATGAGAGTGTCTTTCAGGGTTTTATTATTAATTAGTTTCGAGTTGATCAAATACCTGTAAACTTTACTGAAATTATTACTCAACCCGTCAGAAACAACTGCATCTTCAAGCCAGATTGCAGCATCGTTTCTCTTTCCTCTTTGATATACAAAACTGAAAACTTCTTTTTTATCCCGAAATGAGTGTAGTTCAATTCCCTTTGAAATTAGATTTCCACGGACATCCTCAAATTTTAAAACCTTTTTTTGTTTATCAGAAGTCTCTAAAAACAATTCCTCTTTATACTCACTGTGTATTTTAAAATACTCTAAGCCATCTTCACCTCTTTTAATCAAAATGCAGTAATACCGTTGTTTAAATATTTCAAATAGGAGATAACTATTACTTTGGTTGGGGAAGTAGTGATGCAATGTGTCCTTTTCATTGCGGTTTCCGCTAAATGACATTTTCTTTCCATCAATAATAAATAGAAAGTTTAAAGCATAAATCAATGTACTTTTTCCAATGTTGTTAGGTCCAACTAGCTGAATAGAATTGCAGTCATCTAATCTAATAGAGGCTTTTCCATATACTCCAGAATTTAATATGACTAACCTTTTTAGCATGATTTTTATTAATCACAAACTTAACTAAAGTGTTGGATAGTTGAACACTAAGTCACGTTATAGTTTGTAGTGGTTTTTGTTTTTTGCTTAGTGTATTGTTGATGATTGATTATAGTTACTTCAATTGGGTGGTGGGTGGGCTTGGTTGCTCAGTAAAGATTTATTGCTAAAGTGTTGAACAAATGAGGGTAGATATTCGTCAGCTGGGGTGGGTGGGTAGTGTGTTGGCATTTTTAGCTCTTTGCAAGGTTGGCTTTGTGTCTGGGTTTTGTGTGCCTTGCAATGTGCTAAAATAGCGTGGCGTCGGGCGGCAAAGTCATGTTAGCTTGAATTTAAGTAGTATGCTGTTTAGGGTGACGTACAACGGTTCCGGCTTGGCGATGTGGCGGTACTTGAAAATCGGCAGCCCCTAACCGCTACTGAATAAAGTTACAAAAGTTCATTGTTAATTCTGCTGCTGATTAGTATTCCGTCAGCTGGAACTGAAGCCGATTAGCGAACCAAAAGTTGAGAATATGTTCGTCGACCCGCCATATTGCCAAACCGAATGTTGCCTGCAAGCCTACTTTGGTTGCCAAACTGGTGTTTCATTTCTTTTTGGTTCACTTGTTAAACGAATTTTTCTTTTTGATTTTACGTTTATTACCCAAACGTCATATTGCTTTGAAGTTCCACTTGAATATGCAATCCACTTACCGTCTGGCGACCAAGATGGTGAATAGTCTTCTAAAATATCGTTTGTCAAATTGGTAATACTTGTCCCGTCAGCATTCATAATAAAAAGTTCAAAATTTTTTTCTTCAGTCGGTCCATAAAATGCAATTATTTTCCCATCAGGTGAGAATTTTGCACCTGAGTCAAACCCCTTTTTGAAAGTTAGCTGTTTCTCATTGCTTCCATTCTTGTCCATAATAAAAATTTCGCCATTGGTTGTTTTTAAAGTGTCAACCATTTCAACAAGTTGTCTCGTAAAAAGTATTTTACTACCGTCGTTTGACCAAGTTGGAACTTCTTCAAATAAATCATTATTTGTAAGTCTAACTATATTTGAACCATCGGAATTCATTGAATAAATCTCTCTATTTTTATCATCTCTGTCAGATGTAAAAACAATTTTTTTTCCATCAGGCGACCAACAAGGCAAATAGTCGTTTGAAGAATGATTAGAAATATTTACTTGATTTTTGCCATCAGAATCCATTCTGTAAATTTCATTATTCCCGTCACGGTTTGAATAAAACAAAATATGCTTTCCATCTGGTGACCAAGACGACCAAAAGTCTAAGAATTTATTATTAGTCAGATTTGTAACATTCTTTCCGTCAGCAGTCATTGAGTAAATTTCAAAGTTGCCGTCTCTTGTTGTTAGAAAAGATAAGACCCCTGTCGGTAGTGTGTCGTTACTGTTTGTTCCTAATATGTTAGAACTTGTCGTACAAGATTGACTACAAAGAAGCAGCAGTAAGTATGGTGCAATTGAAACTAAAAGTCTAAGCATAACTTAAATATGTTGAATTTACTTAGGTTGTTCAAAAGGCTTGCAGCTAACGGAATAGGCTTTATACAGGACGGGCATTCATGTACTGTCGCTAGGTTGGCCGGAACTCCTTTGGTGGTTATAGTTTAATGTCTCTAAGCCAAATTACTAAATTTGAGTCAGGATTACAAATGTCGATGGCCTTATTCGTCAGCCCTCTTGTATAAAGCTGATGTTGGTAGCTGGCGTTTTTTTGATGCAATTGAATTGTTTGTACGGAACTTTTCAACTAAGATAAACCCAAAATTATTCCTAGTATCAGTATAACCCCAAGCAGGCCTTCTAGTCCATGAATAATGACTGCCATCAAACTTGATTGAAATAGCTTTGCAGGGAAGGCAAATACAAATCCGAAATACAGAGTAGTTGATAGTATTACCTGGGGTTTATGGAGATGGTAAAGTCCAAATAAAATACCATTAAAAAACCAGTCCCATTTGCCGAAAACCCCATTCATTTTAGGGAGAAGTATCCCCCGGTACATGAACTCTTCGCCAAGAAAGTAATTGAATACGCTTGTGATGACAAATAATACCAGAAGCCACCAGGCGCCTTTGTATTCGGTTGTAGCCAGCGATGATAAGTCATATGTAGGCAAATGCAGAATGAATGGGGTTATCCAGGCATCTACATTTGGCAAACTAATCACACCAGACTGAAGAATGGCACTTATAGCAATAAAAGGAATTGACCATAAGAGCAGCCAATAGCTCGACCTACTGTTTTTGGGATGTACGGGTTTTTGATATTTCATTCTAGATGATAACGTCCGCCAGTTTAAAGCGTGTCCGTCCAGTTTAAGGATAATCAGTGAAAGAATAAATTGCCACACCAGTCCAGTAATAACTGACCCCCAATACACAATTAGAAAGGACCAATTTGTGATGGCCACAATCTTTGGAGTAACAACAAATGCAAGAATGCCCATTGGTATTGCCGATAAAGCCCATATTATCAAAATTTTTTTCAGGCTATACTGATTATCCATTTGCTTAGAAAGTTATCAGGTCATTGTCGTCCTATATTTTCATTGCTTTTACTACTGTTGAGTTATGCTTGCCACCATCGTCACAGGCTTTCAAAATTTTATTTTTTCTCAAGCATCCAAATATCATTGTCATATCTAAAATTTGGATGGTCAGGTGTTCCGCCATACTTACCACCAGTCATATAAATTTTATTTTTGTAAACTGTTGCTGCAATGCCGCCACGAGGTAACCAAGGTGCATTTTGGGATTGCCAATTTTTGCCGTCAGAACTAAACAAAACCTGGCTTGAAAACTGACCATTTCTGTTGCAACCAAGCAACCAAATTTTATTGTCAAACACTTGTGCCGAATACCCAAATATTTGTTCCCCTTTTACAATTTCATCTGTAACCTTTAGCCAAATTAAACCATCAGATGAACTCCATACATCATTGTCAAGCAAATACAATTTGTCATTTAATAATACTATTTGGCTTCCGCTTCTTTTTCCAAAAGGCAGGTTCTCTTTTTGTTTTGTCCAATTTATTCCATCGGATGAATTCCAAATGTCTGAGTACTTTGTTTGATTATCTTCACCGCCAACTATCCATATTTTATTCTCAAATACAAAAGGATGATAAAAGAATCGCTTTGGCAAGTTGCTCTGTTTTGATATAGTAATCCAATTCTTAAAGTCCACTGTTTTATAAATTTCTGGCTTGAAAGTGAATTGCTCGATATTTCCTTCAAAGTGCCCAAGTCCAAATACAGTTTCATTGAACTGAACATAATCCAAAAAGGCAAGATTATAAATTGAGTTTGGCAGCTCTGATTTTGTCCAATTGATGCCATTCGTCGAGAACCAATTCCCATCAGGATGGAATGTCCATAAAGTGTCTCTATTACTGAACATTTGGAAATTATAATTTTTCCTCCAATCTGCAATATCTAGAACTTTTGTCCAAACATAGGAAGTGTCGGCTTTAAAAACGGGCTTGTCAACTTCTGTCGAAGTATTTTTATTCGTTTGATTCGAGCAAGAAACAAGAATTGAAATGAGTAAAGGAATAAACTGTTTCATGATTTATATTTTACGAATTTCTAGAAGTGCTCAATAATCTTGCCCATAACGGTCGAGGCTTTGTGCAGTTGGGGAATTAACCAACTACCCTCCCAGAACTGAAGCTAAATTTATAACTAAAAGCCAAAGTTTAGAACTACTGCCCGGCAGAATTACGTCCGCCGGATATAAAGCCTGGATATGAACTGTTGATGATTGCTGCAACGTCATGCCCCAATTGCACAAAACCTGATGTTAGGCGTAGGTATGTGTAGCTAGCTAAATCTATTTCAATCTTTCTTGTAATTCCTTTATTGCGTTCTGAGCTGATTTATTAGAAGGATTTAAAATTAATACCCTCTTATAAAAATCGATAGATTGAGCATATTGCCCATCTGTTTTTAATGCCTCTGCATAACTATCTAATGTATTAGCATCGTCAGGAAATTCTTCTGTTGCCAGTTTTAGTACTTTTAAACTTTCCTTAACTCTGCCGTCTGTAAGAAGGGTATATCCAAAATTATTCAGAAAGGATTTTGATTTTGTAAGGTTATATGCAGTGTCATTTTTTACTATTTGGTATTGTTGAAACATTTGCTGTAACCCGTTTTTAATATATACCTGAGTCAACACAACATCTATAGGTTTTCTGGGTAGCTCATAATGCTGCTCTGTAAGGATAGCATAAATGCTGGCACTGCAATTATCTAAATCGCCAACGCCTAACGTTTGGTTATTAAGAAGGACAATTAAGATATTGTCCTCTTTATATTGAATGAAGAAAGAAGAGAAGCCATTAATGCCTCCTAGATGACCAATTGCAGTTTTACCATTTTTCATCTTGTTAATGTAAAGACCCAAAGCATGATTCTTGATGACCGGTGTAAAGAATACTTTTTTACTTTCCTCCGTTAATAGCTTATTCCCTTTCCATGCATTTACCCAAAATATTAAATCGTCAACAGTAGAATACATTGCACCTGCAGCATAAGTACTGGTAGCCATATTAATTGGATAGGAATTGGTTATGCCCTGATAGCTGTAATTATATCCCTTCGCCCGTTTAACAAGTACAGCAGCTGCAGAATCAATGCCGGTATTGTGCATTTTTGCCTTGTCCAGAATATTTACTTTGAGCACTTCTGCATATGATTTGCCGGTTACAGATTCAATGATAAGTCCAAGCAGATAATAATCTGTATTGCAGTAGTAGAATTTGCTGCCCGGTTCAAAAAGAAGTGTATTATATTGGCAATATTTTTCTGCAAATGCTTTTGGGGTTATAGACAGAAGAGCAAGTACTTTATAAAAATCCGATCTTGCTGTATAGTTTGTAAGACCAGAAGTATGGGAAAGTAAATTACGGATTGTTATGCTGCTTGCGATTTCCTTTTCATACCATGGAAGGTATTTGTCAATCTTGTCATCTAATTTTAGCAGATCTTTCTCCACCAACTGCATAATGAGCATGGCAGTAAATGTTTTGGTGATAGAGCCTATCCTGAATTTAGTTGACCTGCTATTTTCTATTTTCCATTCCTGATCGGCCAAACCATAACTTTTGCTGAAAATAACTTTATCATCTTTTACGACCAACGCATTTCCGTTGAACTGTTTTATATCTGCATATGATTTTATTAGCTCGTCTATTTTTTGGGCTTTCTGTTTTGATACTTGTCCGAACATTTGAAGTGGCAAAGGCAGAAATGCGATTGGTAATAAAAAATGAAAAAGAGCATTAATAAAATATACTTTGCTTATTCTTCTTTTCATTTTAAGTTTATGTCAATGTGTATGTGGAATTGCATACGTCTAACGAACGGCATTGCCGAAGGCCTGGGATTGTTGCTTTGTCCGCCGGGTGTCGATGCTGATTAAAGGAACGAATTTTCCTTGATAATACAAAAGCATAATATAAATCTGTCAAGCCGGAACTGAAGAATAATAGCGATTTGAAGCTGATTGAACATTCGTCTGCCCTGGCTTGCGGCAATGCCAATGTTAGCGGAACTTAGTTAATGATTATAAATGTGTTTGTTTTATCTTTTTACTGAATACATGTTCTTGTAGAATGTATTAACAATATTAATCTCCAATGAGTTTGCTTTCTGTTTTATTTCTCAAATTCATCAAATACACCGCACTTTTTTTATTTCTATCGGCTGCATAGGTTATATACTTTCCATTGGGAGAAATGCTTGCACTATAAATAACGCCAGACAAAGTAAGCATTGGCTCACTTTTATTTTTATCTATCGGCATCCGATACAAAATATGACTGGTATCCTGTTTGGTTAAATAATAAATAATTTTCCCGTTATGTGACCAAAAGGGAGCAACCTCCCCTTCAAGGTTAGAAATAAGATTTCGGATACCAGAGCCATCAGCATTCATAATCATTATCTCGGTAGATTGTTTCTTTTTTTTCATTTCCTCTTTAGTAATTTCTTTCCACGGTTTCCGGATGGCAATTGAGCGTTGGAAAAGAATTTTCTTCCCGTCGGGAGACCATTGAGGGGATGAACAATCATAATTCTCATCTGCGGTAAGTTTCATAAACCCAGTTCCATCAGTATTCATTACTGCAATATCATTGGGAGTTTGTCCGATTTGCCTTGAGTCAAAAGCAATTATGTTTTGCGATGACCATACTGGTTCATATGCATCAAATCCCGGTGTGGATAATTGTTTCTGTTCCTGGCCTTTTCCTGAATTAATAAAAAGCTGCATTGGATGATTGCTTCCATAATACACAAGCTGTTTTCCATCGTTCGACCATGAAGGCTGCCCGTAGTGAAATGTCGTATCGGTAATTTTTCTTAAGCCGCTTCCGTCAGGATTAATTGTAAAGATTGAAGATTTACCGTCTCTTGTTGACTCAAACACAATAGAAGAACCATTAGGAGAAAACTTCGGATTAAAATAATAAACACGCTTAATAGAACTTTGACTGAATACTACCTGTGCACAAATAATACTTAGAAAGAGTACAAGTTTTATTTTTTGCGTTTTCATTATTAATAGTTTTTAAATATTGCAAAGGAATAATTTGTATTTGTATATTTCAAAATATATTCTTTGTTGAATGATAAATTTGCCGCCTATCAAATTAAATACACACTGTCTCCAAAATGTGTTTCTGCTTACTTGAGATTGCTTTTCTAGAAATGTGACATTTGGTATAGAAGAACAAAGGCTAAAGAAAGTTATAAGTAGTCGATAAATTACTCTTTTCATTCTTCAAAAATTATGAGGCTCAAATATTTCCGCTAACGTTCAGGGCTGTAAGCAGTTGGGGAATTGATATTCCACAGCCTGGCTACTGCCGCTAAATAAATGTACAAAAGCTTAATGACATATTCTACTGACGAGCCGAGTTGGGTCGCCCTGAAGCTGAAGTTGGGATTTGTACTGCTGATGAAAAGATATATTCGTCAAGCCCCAATTGCTTGAAGTCATTGTTAGCGGCAGATTTCGTGGTTGAAAGTGTAAATTTAATATGAAATTAAAGAGTCAGATTATCGATTCACCTATCCAAGATAATTTTGATTCTAAGAAAAGTAAATCATCTTTGAATTCTTTCTCTTCGCTAGTGTCATATTCAAGCCGTATTTCTGAATCAGCTTCAGATTTTAGGGAAATAAAATATGTTTTACCGCCATTGGCTCTCAGTGTTCTTGCGAGAATGAAAGATATCGAACTGATTTTTATTATTTCATATTGTTCTAGTACTTCGTCCGAAATATGTTTAAAAGCTATTTTTTTGATCCATCTATTATGGATTAGTTCAAACTTTTTCATTCATTTCATTATTAAGTTAATTGAACAATAAAATATTTGCCTACAACGTCCAAACATTGAAGCGGTTAAGGAATGACCTTCCGTCCTCCATGGCTATCTGTCGCTGATTAAAGTTACAAAAGAAGATGATAAATTCTACTGACGAGACGCGTCCCTTAACACTTTAAACAATGAAAAGCAACGGTTTCTGAGGGTTTACTTTCAGTTCGTCCGGATCTGCTAAACACAAAAGCAAAACATGGCCATCCGTTTTGTTTAAAATATTATGAACTAAATCTTCTCTGGAATCATAATACGTGCGAGTCGGTGACGATACGACTTTTAGTATAACGTCGTTTAGTTTTCCCTGTAAGTTTACGAATTTAGTTTGTTCAGTATTGACGTGATAGAGAATGCCTGCCGGTAAATATTCTACTAAATATTCCCACTTTAATAGTTGATCAATTTCAAAATCTGCAGTATAGTGAAAGTGTTCTTTGTCCTTCAACTCATAAAGTACATTGCTGTCTTTAAAAGTAAATCTTGATAAGTTTGTAGATATGGTCTTGTCTAATATTTTACTTACGATTGGTTTAAGGAGTCGATAAATATTCTGATTGCAAGAAATTTTTTCTTCTCCTTTGATTATTCTGTAATCGTCTGAATTCATCGACATTATCGTATGCTGCGCTGTTTTCCCAACAAGTCGCAATGTAGTTCTACCCAAAGAACCAATACCAACAATATACGGAACGGTTTTAAGCGCTTTTCCTACTTCTACCGGTTGTAATAATTCTATCCCGCATAATTTTGCCCTACTTATCGCTGGTGCAGTAAAGCCTTCGTTAGAAAATAAAATAACTTTATTTGCTCTGATTTCACCTGAAAAGTATTTTCCAATTATTGCATCGATAGTTTCGCTACCTACTGGTTCGTTCCAATTTTTAGCTTCTCCACAAATCAAAATATCAGATATTCCGATTTTGCCTGTAATTTTTGTATCGATTTGTCGTTTTCCACCGCTTTCGCCGCCAATATTTTTAATATCATGCTCAACAATAAAATGTGCCGGGAGATCTTGTTTACAAAACTCGCATAGCAGTAATTCAAATTCTTTGGGGGATAAATCCATAAATAAATTGGTTTCAATACAAGGTTTGCAGCTAACGTCCCAGCATTGGCGATGTGGCGGAATTCCGTGATCCGTCAGCCGAGAACTGTTGCTGATTAAAGATACAAAAGTCGATGATTTATTCTGTCGCTAAATTTATAACGTCAAGCTGGAACTACGGCTGATTTCTTGCTGCTGGATACCTGCATTCCCTCAGCCGCCATAATGCCAATGCAATGTTGTGCGATGTGTTTAGATTTTGTATCTTAGTTCTATGAAAGCGTTAGTTATAACCCCGAAAAGTGACAATGAATATAAGTTCTTGTCGAACCTGCTCACCAAACTTGGAGTGGGAATGTCTTCACTATCAAAAGAAGAATTGGAAGATATCGGTCTTGCTAAAATGATGCATAATATTGACAAAACTAAAAAAGCCAGCCGCTCAGAAATCATGAAAAAACTTAACTCATAATAAAAAAGTTTAGTTTTTAAAGAAATTTTCAAAAGATCTTGATGTAATTGGCCCCAAGTCGGTTAAATTAAATGCTATAAAAATTATAGAATTGATGGAGTCTGTCAATTCGTTAGATGAAATTCCTAATACAAAGAAACTCAAAGGTCATAAGTCTGCATATAGAACAAGGGTAGGAGATTATCGGTTAGGTTTTTTCTTTGAAAACGCTACAATCTCAATTGCAAGATTTGTTCACCGAAAGGACATCTACAAAATTTTCCCTTAAACCGCCAAGCTGATATTTCATATTGCACAAAACCCATGTTGTGGGCGTTTGCTTTTAGTCTTTAATTTCAAAATGTTCAACATTGGTCGCTTTATCGTTTAAAAATGAAATATTTAGACTATGAAATAAAAATCCAAGTCCGCCGCCACCACTTCCCATGTTGTAGGTCCATGTATTTAAGGAGTCATTTCTCCATGTTGGATTGCCGAGTATTTGCTTTATTTGATTAGTGTCTTTTTCAATGAGCAGTTTGCTATCTATAATGTTATCCGACATTTGAAAACGCTTTGTTGTGTCGGAAAGCCAAATGTTTTTGACAAACTTTCTGGTCGGTTCATGAAAAAGTATTGTAAAGAAAATTGTTACTGCTTCAATATATAATATTGGTGTCAGTAGAATTGTTATAATACCGTCAGTAATGTATTTGTATTGCTTACTTTTAATGAATTTACCTGTCAACCATAGAATGATGAAAAAAACCGGAATGCCAAATATAATGTGAAACAGGATATTTTCGGTCGTTACATACATACGGTGAAAGATGTTCGCTTAGCATTGCGAACAACGTCTGGGCTTGGCGATTTGGCGATATTCCGTGTTACGTCAGCCCGGATATGTTGCTGAGTAAAGATATGAAGATGAAAATATATTCTAAAGCTGGGCTTTATTCGTCAGTTAGATATGTCGCTGAGCAGCGATATGCAGATCAGGATATATTCGTTAAGCCGCCATAACGCCAAACCCCATGTTGTACGCCGTTTTTATTCTACTACTCAGACGAACAATGTTCACTAATCTTTTTCAAATTCCTCCAGCAATAACCACCATGAAATTGCCCGTTTTTAGCGAATAGTTTTTCTCCGCCCATGGCTTCATGAAAGCTGCAAGATGGGTTTTCAGGTGTTCCAAACAATACCATATTATAGATTCCTTTTTCAATAAATTGTTTGCCGACTCTGCACATAAGTCTTTTGCCTAGTCCTAAATGTTGGTACCTTCGGAGTAAATATATCTTATTTAATTCGCCTGAAAATTCGGGCAGGTCGCTATGGCTATAAGTTTGTCCTTTGGCAAAACCAACTAATTGCCCATTCTTATTTTCAACGACAAAGCAAAACCAGCTTCCATCGGTTATTTGGAATTGTCGGTTCCATTGAAATTCACGAGTCTTATAAGTCGGTGGATGTATTGTTGTCCAATAAGTTTCGTTCCAGGTTTTTACATGAAGTGCAGCCAGTTCTGGTATATCTTCTTCTTTTACCTCCCGAATTCTGAAAGATGAAAGAGATTCTCCTCGCTGAGCTAGTAATCCGACATTAGTTTTTTTTGAGGGTCGTTTAAGGGCCATTACAAATCGATGAATTGAAATTATCGAGTTCTTCATGTTTCCCTAATTATTAGCTTATTTAAAATGGCGTACAACGGACAGGGCTTGCTGCAGTTTGGGAAATAGAATTCCGTCTGCCAGTAACCGAAGCCCAATTGAAAAACAGATGACGAAGTTAGGTACAAAAGTTAAATAGTATTCCGTCCAGCTGGAACTGAAGCTAAATAGTAGTACAAATGTTGAGGCTTATTCTGTCTGCCCAAATTGCAGCAAACCCCTTGTTGGCAGCTTGTGGCTTTCTATTCACACTGCTTAAATCGCTTTTTGTCTTCTGGTTAATCCCAAAAAAACATTTCCGATATAAGTCAACTGTCCCACAATAAAAAGTAATGTGACTATTTGAATTATGTTACCAACTAATTCGTGTTGCTCTGATATTGTTTGTGTCGGGTTAATTCCTATGTAAAGGATTGAAACAATTAACAGAGTTGAAACAACTGTCGCAATAACGTGTATCCAAGTAGCTGTTTTTGAGTAGAGAAACTTTTTTGTTCCTAAATACAACAACCAAAAGGAAATCAAAAAGCAAGGAATTATCCAAACCATATTGTCCAAGGGAATTCCAAACATTACCTTGTCTTGAAAGTCAATTTGGGAAATGGGTCGCAAAGCAAGGATAAATAATAAAATGATTGTCACAAAAAGAAACAGTGCAAAAGGCTCTTTTCTAATATTCAATGATGTTTGCATTTTTTTAAAATTTAAAAGTCCTACTCTAATGGCTTTTCGGTTCGCCCCTGTAATTCAATCCCTGTAACAGGTCAGGTCGTTTGTTAAGTAGTTTCTATTCCACATTATATTTTGTCAAAATTAAAAACACTTTTCCTTTTCAAAATCTCTGTAAATCATTGAGGTGTCTGTTGCCATAGCTGCCAACGTCAGGGCTTGGCGTTGTGGCGATATTCTGTGTTATGTAAGCCAGGACTGATGCTGATCAAAGATATGAAGATGAAAATATATTCTGAAGCTTGGCTTTATTCGTCAGATTGATATGTCGCTGAGTAATGTTATATCGATCAGGATATATTCGTAAAGCCGCCATGACGCCAAACCCCATGTTGTACGTTCGCCCTTTGTTTTATTTTTAAAATTCTATCCGATGTTGAATTGGCCAAGGTCTGCCTTTTCCGGTTTCGCATAGTAGCTTCAAGCTTTTAAGAAATTGTCCCCATGTATAGCTGCATTCGGCGAACATCAATGTATATTCTTTCCAATTGTCATGATGGAAAATCACCAAGGTTGCGTTGTCATTTGATAGCTGTTCAATCTGACCGCTCATCTCCGGGTGTGACTTCAGAAAAGATGTCTTATCGCCAAATAGAAGTTCGAAGGAAATATTAGTACCTACCCACTCTTCAGTCCCGTTAATGCAATTCCATTTAACAAGCTCGCTGGGTTTTAATTCTACAACTTTCATTTCTTTGAAATAATGGGATCCGAAAGGAAACCGGGCAACGCTATTTAGTTCTACCCTTGCCTTAGCGTGGGGTGTCCACCATCCAGAAAGACCTTCTTGGGTACAGATAGCGTTATAAACCTTTTCGACTGGAGACCCAATGAGTAGTGCATGATGAATGCTTGGCATTTGCAGTCTATTTTAATGATGATAGGAAATAAGTAGGTGAACTGAATATTGCGATTTCTGCAAATTATAATGGTTCATGTATTAAGCGCTGTTTTGGGTGACGTACAACGTACAGGGCTTTATGCAGGTTGGGAATTAGCATTCCGTCCGCCCGGGCCGCTGTTGATTGAAAATATTTTGATGAAGTTAAGAACTAATGATCGGCGATGTTTGTCCAGCCCCGAACCAATGCCCGGCTTTGCAATTTGCTGAAGCTAAGTTTGTCAAGCCCAACTTGCATAAAACCCCATGTTGGTGGTAGGTTTTATTGTATCAGCTCTGTCTTCTGTTTAGTGTAAAACTAAAATTATCGTTTCCGATAAATAAGTTTTTGTCTTTATGCAAAAAGAATAAAATATTTACATCACCTACTAATAGAGAAATTGTTTGGTCTGGTTTGTTTGGGTCAAGTTGATAAATGATAGCATCTGGATTTGATATTGTTCCTTTAATAATTGTCCAAGTACCTGTAATATCTTTTGGAACACCATCTAATACTTTACGGATTGTGTAAGTTGTCGGGTTATAAGTTATTGTGTCTCTATTTAATGTGAGTTTCCATTTTAGTTTAAAACAAGATTCACTTACATTAATTTGATGTTCAGTTGCGAATTCTTGGCAAGGTGTTCTTCCGTCATAAATAACTTGTGCTAACTTGTCATTTAGTGAATAATTAGCTTTTGTTAAGGATGGTAAATTGCTTTTGATTTTGGTAGGGTTTTTATTGTTAAGAGTATAACTCCATCCTCCATTACCAACCATAAGTTGATTTTCTGTCGTTAAAAAATGAAAAATATTATCATTAAGTTTAAGCATTGCAATATTTAAATGTGTTGCTTCTAAATGATAAATATCATTATTCAAATTTTTAGAAATGGTATATGTCCCACTAAAATCTTTACTTTGCCCACCTTCTATAAATCCAAGTGTATTTGGCTGATTTTCTCCAAATTTAATGTTCAAAACAAACGTGTTAGAATTTTCAAATTTTAAATCCCATCTAATAAAATCTATTTTGGTCTGGGGTTGAATTCCAAGTTGAGATTTTATTAAGTTGTCGCCTGGAGTACAGCCAACAAATACAATGTTTTCAGTATCACTTTTTCTGTCAGCAGCCCAAGAACAAGAGCTATTTAGTCCTAAAAATAAAAAAGTTGAAAAGTGAATTAAAAAAGAAGCTAAATTTTTCATATTAATCGTCTTATTATATGTAGTAAATTGTTGATTCTCTGTTCGTAGTTGGGTGTTTCTAAACTTGCCACCAACACTTAAAAGTACGCAACATATATTGCTTTTAAAAATTCTAAAACTTTGTAATTCAACCAAAAGGAATGCGTTTTTTTGGGTAGATACTGTAAAATCTAATCCATTCATCTTCCTAAAACATGCATACCATCTACCCATAATACGCAAACAGTTACCAACTTAGTTTATCTTATGGGCTTTTTATTTTACCCAAACCCTTTTTGCTAATATGTGAATATAATATGGTGGTTTTGATACTATTATGACCCAATAATTCTTTTATGATACTTATTATTGTGGAATTTGAAATTTCTTGCAAACAACTGTTGCGATTACATGTATAGCGGAAAAAGAATTATTGTTGGTCAGCGACCAACAACGGCGAAAGCATAAACCGAGAAGATCATTGTTGGTGAAAACACCAACAATGGCGGATCGAACACCAACAATGGCTGTATAAGTCTAAAACCGTTTCTTAAAAAATCTGTGTCTTATCATTCACCAAACTATCGGTTACAACCGTATGGTGCTCGGTGGTTTCGTGCTTTTTGAAATACCTGTTCTGAAAGAGTAAGATCACGATTACACCGGTTGAAATAGAAGCATCGGCGATATTAAAAACAGGGCGGAAAAATTCAAATTCATCACCACCCCAATAAGGAACCCATGCCGGGAAATGTGCATTGGAGATAACCGGAAAATAAAGCATGTCTACCACCTTACCATGCAATAATCCTGCATAACCACCACCCGGAGGCAAGAAACGGGCTATATTCAAACTTATTGGATTGCTTTGTTCAAACAGCAATCCATAAAACAAACTATCGATCAGGTTACCCAATGCACCCGCATAAATGAGCGCGGCACAAATAATAAAACCTTTATGGAATTTCTTGCGAATAAAATCTCTCAATAAAAAACTACCCCAAATAACTGCCACCAAACGGAACAATGTGAGGGCTATCTTTCCAAAACCACCGCCAAATTTCCAGCCCCAGGCCATGCCTTCATTTTCTACAAAATGCAGCCTGAACCAGTTACCCATTATTTTGTGCTCTTCACCGGCAAAATAATTGAGCTTGATATAAAATTTCAAACCCTGATCTGCCAGCAGAATCAGTAATATGATAAAAATGATGTGTTTTCCTTTCACAACCTTGGTTTTATGGTGGGCAAAGATAGGATTTGGCGCCTATTGATGAGAATTCTTGTAGAAGATTAAACAAATACTTAGCAAGCCCCTTATTCTTCCAGATATACCCTTTTTACACGCTCACTTACACCCGTCATAATTTCATAAGGAATGGTATTGGCAATGGCCGCCAAGGCTTGTACTGTTACATGCTTGCCAAATACTTCTACCTCATCCCCTTCCCGTACATTTTCAATACCCGTGATATCGATCATGGTCATATCCATACAAACCTGACCAACAACCGCTGCCTTTTTTCCCCTTACCCACATATAACCCTTGCCATTACCCAGGCGCCTGTCGTACCCATCCGCATAACCTATTCTTACCGTTGCTATCAGGCTATCTTGTGCCACCACTCCTGCCCTCCCATAACCTACTGATTCACCTGCCGGCACTTTTCTGATCTGTGCAATGGTGGTTTTTAAAACCGATACCGTTTCCAGTAAAAGCTCTTTGCTATCGGTCATAGAAACGCCGTAAAGTCCAATACCCAAGCGTACCATATCAAATTGGTATTCGGGACTACGAAAAATAGCCGCTGAATTAGCCAGGTGTTTTAAAATAGGATATTGCAAAATACTTTCGAGAGTATTGCTGGCTGATTCAAAAGATTGCACCTGTTTTTCTGAAAACCTATCGTGGGCTGCATTTTCGCTGGATACCAGGTGACTGAAAACCGTTTTTACAGCCATGGTTTGATTAGCCAATAATTGCCTTGCCAAAGGATCCGCATCCTCAATTTCAAAACCCAGCCTATTCATACCTGTATTGAATTTGATATGAACAGGAAAAGTTTGAATGGCCTGTTGTAACAGATAAGCATGAAATGCTTGATAGATCGGAAAAGAATAGATCTCCGGTTCCAGATCGTAGTTAACCAGCGCATCAAAACTTGCCACATCCGGACTCATCACCATGATGGGCAAACTGATGCCCGCCTTGCGTAATTCTATACCCTCATCAGCATAGGCCACTGCCAGGTAATCTACTTTATGAAATTGCAGTATACGCGCCACTTCTGCACTCCCACTGCCATAGCTGAAAGCTTTTACCATTGCCATTACGCGTGTTTGTGGCTTTAACTGCTTCTGGTACTCTTTCAAATTATGTACCATAGCCGTGAGGTTGATCTCTAAAACGGTTTGGTGTACTTTCTGTTCCAGCCAATGTGAAATTCTTTCAAACGCAAAAACCCTGGCCCCTTTCAATAAAATATAGGCATCCTTAAATTCGTGTGTGCTTACCTGTTGCAGAAAAGATTCGGTATCCGGATAAAAGGTTACAGTGCCGCCCAATTGCTGAAACTGTTGCTGTTGTTGGGTGATAGCCCTTCCAATACCAATAAAACGCTCTATACCTCTTTGTTTGAGCATGTTTGCGATCAATTGATACAATGCTGCTTCCTCCATGCCGGATTGCATCAGGTCTGATAATATTAATACAGCCTGTTGTTTACCTGCCTGCTGCAACAAATAATCTATTGCTGTTTCCAGAGAAGAAAGATCATTGCTGTAACTATCATTCAATACATAACAATTATTGATGGCTTTCTTTAATTGCATGCGCATATCCACCCTTTCCAGTTGCAGTATTCTTTCAGCGATCTTAGCTGGTGCATATTGCATCTGTAGCAATACACACCAACAGGTGATGGCATTATCAATAGATGCTTTGTCAGTAAATGGCAGGATAATTTGATTGGTGGCAGATTGATAAGTTGCAGAAATGATGGTTTGTTTTTCCTGCACTATTTCTGACAATATTTTTAAAGTGGCTGGCTGGTTTCTGCTCCAGCTAAAAAAAGATATCGTAGCAGGAAAAAATGCAGCATCCAAAGTATCCGGAAAAAAAACATCCTGAAAATTGTCTTTACAGAATACCAATACCTCTGCATGCTGGAAGAGTTTGGCTTTTTCTACGGCTTTTTGTCTGAGATCAGTAAAGCCTTCATTATGCGCATCACCCAAATTGGTAAATACACCAATGGTTGGCTGAATGATAGCTGCCAATGCATCCATTTCTCCTGGTTCTGAAATGCCCGCTTCAAAAATGGCCAATTGATGTGTTGGGTTTAATTGCCAAACACTTAAAGGAACCCCTATCTGCGAATTAAAACTTCGGGGACTTCTAACTATAGGAAGATCTGCTTGCATTAACTGGTATAACCATTCTTTTACGATGGTCTTACCATTACTACCCGTTATACCTATTACCGGAATAGAAAAAGCAGCACGATGCTGAGATGCCAGTATTTGCAAGGCTTTCAGCACATCCGTTACCTTAATAAAAACAGCATCCGGCAAATCGATGAGTGGAAAATCCTTTTGTACCACAAAATTTCTTACACCTCGATCATATACTTCTTTGATGAATGAATGACCATCTCTTCTGGCGCCGCTAATGGCAAAAAAAAGCGAGCGTTGCGGGAATACAATTTTACGACTATCTAATAAAAGGTAGGCTATCTCTGTTGTTGAATGAACTGTATTTACTGCATGTATGATGCTTGCAATATCTTTGATAGCATAAGACATAGTAGGAAATGGGTTTAAATAGAACCGTCATTAACGTCTTTGGGCGTTCCTCTCTTATTCATGAATATGGAATAGAAAACAGCGCCAGATAAACAAACAACAATCATTCCCAATGATAAGAATACCTGTGTTGTTTTATCCATCCACATATTGAGGTAATGTTCGCCCAGCATTTTTATGCCGATAAAAATGAGCACCAATGCGATACCCTGCGGCAGGTATTCGAACTTGGTTACGGCACCTCTTAATAAAAAGAACAAGGAACGCAAACCGAGAACCGCAAAAATATTAGACGTGTAAATCACCATCGGATCCTTTGAAATGCCCATTACTGCCGGAATTGAATCCAATGCAAAAACCAGATCAATGGAAGCCAATAAAATAATAACCACAAAAAGCGAGGTATAAAAAGGTTTCCCATTTACGCGTATCATGTATTTGCCATCCCCATCATGGTTTACAATAGGGAGGAAACGCTTTAAAAATTTATATACTTTAGAATCATGTGGATCAAATTCCTGTTCTTCATTGGTGGTAAACATTTTGTAACCTGTATATATGAGAAAGATGCCGAAAATATACAGGAGCCAGGAAAATTTCGCAACCAATGCTACGCCTACTGCAATAAATATGATCCTGAAAATGATGGCCATCAGAATACCGATCAACAACACGCGGGGATAATGTTTTTCTTTTACCGAAAAAGAAGTAAATAGTAAGATGAACACAAAAATATTGTCGATGCTCAAACTCCATTCCATCAGGTAAGCACTTAAAAATTCCAGTGCCAGTTGCGGACCGGAAGACACTTCACCAACATGCTCGGCTGCGTTGTTTTCCATAGAAAGAGCCGGAGCTTCTACCCAGAGAAAAACAAAAAACATGAGTGCCAATCCTACCCAGAAAAAGGTCTGGTACAGGGCATTTTTGATAGAGATGGTTTTATTTTTCCTGCTGAGAATACCCAGGTCCAGCACTAAAGCAATAACAAGAACAATTCCGAATACAAGGTAAACTAGCTGATGTGTTGACATGAATTTGATTTGGTAATAAAGGTAATCAGACGGCAACTTAATCCGTCAAATGACTACAAAACTAATTTATAATCTTTCGAACTTTCTTTTCCTTTTCCATTGAAAGAAAATACCGGCCAAAATGATCAGGAGTATAGGTAATACGATATTGATCATCTGCCATTGCAGTTTTTGTTCGGCCACTTTGGATTTGTCCAATAAACGAAGGATAAAATCTTTGTTCCTGCTTTCAAAAAGGTTTTGGGTGCTTACCAGATAGTCTAAGGAATTGAGAAAAAATTCACGGTTGGCAAATCGGTAATTTTCAAAAGGCAATAAGCCCATTGGTAAGGGACCGCTGGTATTGCTGATGGTATTGGTAACAATATCTGCATCTGCCACCACTATCTGTTTACCTTCTTTGCTTGCTATTCCCAAAAAAGGCTTGCCGGTGGCGCTGGCAACGGAATCCATCATTGATTGGCTTAGCCTGTTCTGGTATAGCGATTGAAATTTTCCTTCTAATAAAACTGCAATGGGAATATAGCTTTTCTGAAAACTTGCCAGGTCTGCATCATCCTTAACACTATTGATGGATACAATGGCCGGTGAGCTGATTCTTCTGCTGGTAGAATCTGTTGCCAGCAGGATTGTTTTTTTAATACCCGGTGCTTTTACCGTATCAATACTGGAAGGAAAAATGGGCAGCACCCTTTCCAGGTTTTTAGAAATGGGGTTATCGGAACGGGCAGAAAGAAAAGGATAATAGGGCCAGGGAACACGTTGCATTTTTGGACTACCATCCTGGTTAGTTCCAACCACAATGGGTATTTTAGAACAGTTAAGATCCTGCACCAGATCGGGATTGATGCGAACCCCATATTTAAAAAGCAGGTCGTCCAGGTCGAGGCCTCTGTCGAATGCGGTATAAGAAGCCTGGCTTCGCATGAGGCTGTCTAGCTCTGCATGTAACTTATCAATAAACCAAATGATCTTGCCACCATTCATAACAAACTGATCCAGTTTTAATTTGTCTTCCTGGGAAAATGGCAAACTAGGTTTCACGATCATCAATGCATCAATGATGGCAGGATCGGGATAACCTTTGGTAAGGTCGAAAACAGCAAGCCTATATTCATTGCGCAAACTTTCACCCAGATCATTAACTTTAAAATCTGTAGGTTCTCCATTGCCCACCAGGTAAGCAAGTGTAGGTACATATTCTCGGGTAAGCTTGTGGATGGCATTGGCAAACTTATATTCCAGCAAGGCTTCAGCGGCATTGCGGGTAGCTTCCAGGTCTTCTTCCTGGTTATCGGTGATTACATTAAACTGTTTGTAAATTTTACGACTGCTCCGTAAGTCAATAGCAATGGGCTTTTGATCTGATCGGTAACTTACCAGTGCAGTAGGGATAATTAATTGATTGGTTTCTTTTTCTTCTTCAGAAGATAAGATTTCTGCCTGTTCAAATACTACGCCCATTTTGGCAAGGCTGTCGTAAAACAACACTTTAGCTGTATCGCCCTGAATATTTTCTCCCGGTTTTTCAAATTGTATGGAGAGGTGATTACCGGAAATTGATCGGAACTCATCCAATAGGTCTTTGGTAGCAATGCTTAATTTTTTATAATCGGAGGGTAGATCTCCTGTAAGAAAAATTTGAATAGTAACCGTACTATCCAAACTTTTCAATAATGTTTTGGTTGCATCTGTTAAACTATATCTTTTCTCTGCGGTAAGATCAACCCTGTAAAAAAACAGACCAGACAGGTATATGATCGCCAAAAATCCGGCAACCAAAACCCCTATTCCATATTTATTTTTTAAAAGCTTTTGCATTAAAATAGGTTATCGTTTGGCAATATTTTTTTGGGTGATGAATAATAAAAGAAAGATCATCCCGATAAAATAAACCAGGTCTCTGCTATCAATCACACCCCTGCTGATACTTTTGTAATGTGCATTGATACCCAATAGCTCAATGTAATAATCTGCGCCTGCAGTAAATACAGGTAATTGACTGATGGCATCAAATCCATTGTACAAAAGAAAACAAAGGAAGGCACCGGTGATAAAAGCAACTACGGTATGTTGTGTAAAGCTGCTGGTGCAGATACCAATAGCGGTAAATACGGCACTTAATAAGATGAGTCCCAGGTAACTGCCTGCAATCGCACCAAGGTCTAAGCCACCGGTAACACTTAATTGTTGGATGGAGATTGGATAGATCAGTGTAGGCAATAGAGCAGTAGTAACGATCAATAAGGCACCCAGAAACTTACCCCATACGATCTGATTGGGTGTAAGTGGTAAGGTTTTCAATATTTCGAATGTACCAGATTTATATTCGTCAGAAAGGCTGCGCATAGTGATGGTAGGCACCATAAATAAGAGCAGCCAGGGAGCCAGGTTAAAAAATGCGGAAAGGGATGCATACCCAAAATCGAGGATACTGGAATCTTTAAATATGAAGAGGAAAAGGCCATTCATCAATAGAAAAAGCACCAATGCAATATAACCGGTGAGGCTACTGAAGAATTGTTGCCATTCTTTTTTACAGATCATCCACATATTGCCAAAACTAATGGTTCTTAAGCAATCCCGATGTGGCCGTGGAATATTTGAAACTACTTTATGGATTTTATCACATTTGGCATCCTATTGAAAACCCTTATTATGAAAATACGAATCGTATTGGTTGCATTTTGTTTATTGGGCATTGGCATTTTCAGCAAGGCTCAACAAAAACCATCTGTACCCCCAAAACCCACAGTAGAAAAAGGTGCAGATGCCATACCGGTAGTTGTATCCAGTAATAAAAAAGCAAAGAAACCCCTTCCGCCCCCTCCGCCGCCGCCGTTAATTAAGAAGCAGGTTCCGCCAACGCCACCCATTCCGCCAACACCACCTAAAACAGAAAAAATACCCAAAGACCCGCAAGGTTAATAACAATAAAAGAGCCCCAAAATGGGGCTCTTACTAATTATATTAAAAGCTTACTTTTTTCTTACACTGCAAAACTTTCACCACAGCCACAGCTTCTGCTGGCATTCGGGTTATTGAAATAAAAGCCTTTGCCATTCAATCCATCAGAAAAATCAAGCTCTGTATTAACGAGGTATAAAAAACTCTTCAAATCGGTTACCACTTTGATACCATTGTCTTCAAAAACCTGGTCCATGGGTTTTACTTCGTTATCAAAATCCAGTTTGTAACTCAGTCCGGAACAGCCCCCTCCCACAACCCCTACGCGCAGGAAATAACTATTGTCCCCCAATACACCAGCCTCTTCCATTAACTGGAGAGCTTTTTTCTTGGCCTTGTCGCTTACGTATATGCTGTTTTCGGTTGCGGTCATGATGAATTAATTAATTACGGATTACGGATTGGCGGATTTTTTTTTAGTATTGAATTCAATCCGCTTATTCGCAATGCACCAATTCGACAATTCTAGTGGATTCTTTCTTCAAAAACCAATTCTTCCAAACCGTTCTTCTTACGGTAATCGTTAATTGCTGATTTGATGGCATCTTCTGCCAAAACAGAACAGTGAATTTTAACGGGAGGCAGGTTTAGTTCTTCTACCAGGTCCATATTGTCGATCTGTACTGCCTGATCAACCGTTTTACCTTTTAACCACTCTGTTGCCAAAGAAGAAGAAGCAATAGCAGATCCGCAACCGAAGGTTTTGAATTTTGCATCGGTAATGATACCGGTTGCATCGTCCACTTCAATCTGTAAACGCATCACATCGCCGCATTCTGGTGCACCTACCAAACCTGTACCTACATTGGTTTTGGACTTGTCAAGCGTTCCTACATTTTTAGGATTGCTATAATGATCGATTACTTTTTCTGAATATGCCATTTTGAATAATTTGAAAATTTGAAAATGTGGTAATTTTTTAATTTGAAAATGTGCTAATTTGAAAATTTGAAAATATAAGCTCATTTTCAAATTAGCACATTTTCAAATTAATCAATGGTGTGCCCATTCTATCTTATCAATATCCACTCCTTCTTTGAACATTTCCCAAAGCGGACTCATTTCTCTTAGTTTTAATACAGTTTCACTAACCGACTTGATTGTGTAATCAATTTGTTCTTCTGTTGTAAATCTTCCTAAGCCAAAACGTAAAGAACTATGTGCTAAGTCATCTCCTAAACCCAATGCCTTTAAAACATAACTTGGTTCAAGTGAAGCAGAGGTACAGGCTGATCCTGATGATAAGGCGATGTTTTTATTAAAGCCCATCAACAATCCTTCTCCTTCTACATATTTGAAAGAAATATTAGCAACATGTGGTAAACGATGGTCGCGGTTACCATTAACATAGGTTTCTTCTATTTGGGTTAAAGCAGTTTCCAGTTTATCGCGGAGCTTACTTAAGCGCGCTGCATCATCTGCCATTTCCAGTCTGGCCAATTCACATGCTTTACCAAAACCAACAATACCAGGCACATTCAAGGTACCACTACGCATGCCTCTTTCATGACCACCACCGTCCATTTGTGCGGTTACTTTTACACGAGGATTTTTTCTACGAACATATAATGCACCAATTCCTTTTGGACCGTACATTTTATGCGCAGTAAAAGCCATGATGTCGATTCCATCTTTATTTACATCAACCGGAATTTTTCCTACTGCCTGCACAGCATCAGAGAAAAAGAGGATACCATGTTTTTTGGCGATGGTACTGATTTCTTTTACAGGTTGTATTACCCCAATTTCATTATTGGCATACATGATGGCAATAAGAATGGTGGTTGGTTTGATAGCAGCTTCCAGTTCTGCGAGATCGATCAATCCGTCTGCTTTCACTTCCAGATAGGTTACTTCACCTCCGCTACGTTCAATATGTTTGCAGGTATCCAGAACGGCTTTGTGTTCTGTTGTACAGGTGATGATATGATTGCCTTTGCTGGCATACATTTCATACACACCTTTGATACCCAGGTTATCACCTTCTGTTGCACCGGAGGTAAAAATGATCTCTTTAGGATCGGCACCAATTAATTTGGCCACCTGCTCACGGGCATAGTCAACTGCTTCTTCTGCCTCCCAACCAAAAGGGTGGTTACGACTGGCAGCATTACCAAAATGTTCGGTAAAATAAGGTATCATGGCTTCCAGCACACGCGGGTCCATGGGTGTGGTAGCATTATTATCCAGGTAAATCGGTAATTTCAACATATTCTAAGCTGTTATTTGTAGCTATAACACAAAAGTATGCCAATAGGTTCTATAAATTTGGGCGCAAAAGCCCATCAGAAGGGATTTTTCCTATTTCGTAAAAGGAATTATTAAACAAGCATAAGATGTTAAAAATTGAACATATCGGATTGGCAGTCAAGGATTTTGCAACAGCCATCCCACTCTATTCCAAATTATTGAACACCCCCTGTTATAAAACCGAAACCGTTGTTTCTGAAAATGTGAACACGGCCTTTTTTAAAACCGGTGACTCAAAAATTGAACTTTTAGAAAGCACTGATCCTGATGGCGTGATCGCCCGTTTTATTGCCAAAAATGGGGAAGGAATGCACCATATTGCCTTTGAAGTGGCAGATATTAGGGCAGAAATGGCAAGATTGCAAAAAGAGGGTTTCCGTTTATTGCAGGAGGAACCCAAATTAGGTGCCGACAATAAACTGATCTGCTTTTTACACCCAAAGGATTCTGGTGGGGTATTGATAGAGATCTGTCAGGAAAGGAACTAGGTTTACACAATAATCTTCTGCGGAACTATTATTTTGAACCGAAATAAAGAATGGCTAAAATTCCTATGAGGATGATACTTCCAAAAAGGATCCCCTTTTTTTTGAGTTGAAAATTAAATTGCTCCCTGCTCATTAAAGGCTGAGTTTTTCTACGGCAACCTGGGCGGCTACCTGACTGGCATCTTTTTTATTGTATCCTTTTCCTTGTGATAATAATTGCCCATCCAGCATGGCATTGATGGTGAAGAGCCTGCGACTGCCTTCCATTTTTTCTTCGATCAGGTCAAAACTGAGGGTTTTACCATTTTTATTTGCCCAGCCGATGAGTTTGTTTTTCAGGTTGATGTCGATCATTTCCAGGTCATCCACATACATGTGTGGGATAACAATTTGTTTCAGTACCCAGCTATGTGTTTTCAGATAGCCCTTATCCAGGTAAACCGCGCCCACCAAGGCTTCCAGGGTATTGCCAAAGATCTGACTTCCCTTGAGAGCGTTATCGAACTTATTGTAAAATGTAATTTTGCGTAGGCCCATTTTCAGGGCAATATCATTGAGTTGCTGGCGGTTCACCATCTTGCTGCGCATTTCTGTAAGAAAACCTTCCCCTTTGTAAGGATAGCGTTTAAATAAATAATCAGCAATAATGGCGCTTAACACGGCATCACCTAAGTATTCCAGTCTTTCATTGTTCTCATCCGCAGTTTCTTTTACAGAACGATGGCTCATCGCTGTTCTATATAACAAAAGATTACGCGTACTAATACCCAACACGTTTTTCAGTTGTTGTTCGAAAGAAGGATCGTCAGACTTTTTGAATAATTTTTTGAAGAATTGCACAGAATTAAGCTACGAATTTTTTAACAATCACACAAGCATTATGGCCGCCAAAGCCAAAGGTATTGCTTAATGCTGCCCTAACCGTTCTTTTCTGTGAATGGTTAAAAGTGAAATTCAGTTTTGGATCCAGTGTAGGATCATCTGTAAAATGGTTGATGGTAGGTGGAATGATATCGTGTATCACACTCTGGATACAGGCAATGGCTTCAATAACACCAGCAGCACCCAAACAATGGCCTGTCATAGATTTGGTAGCACTGATATTGAGGTTATAAGCATGTTCACCAAATACTTCCGTAATGGCTTTGGCTTCGGCGCCATCGCCCAAAGGTGTAGAAGTACCGTGGGTATTGATATAATCAATTTCATCAGGGCGCATACCAGCATCTTTCAATGCAGCGATCATCACGTTTTTGGCGCCTAATCCATCTGGATGTGGGGCTGTTAGGTGATAAGCATCAGCAGTAGCCCCGCCACCCGCTAATTCGCAATATATTTTTGCACCTCTTTTAATAGCATGTTCATATTCTTCCAGAATAACCACTCCTGCTGCTTCTCCCATTACAAAGCCATCTCTGTCTTTATCGTAAGGTCTGCTGGCAGTTTTAGGGTCATCATTGCGCTCGCTCATGGCTTTCATGGAATTGAATCCACCAACACCAGCCATACTGATCACTGCTTCAGAACCACCAGAAACGATGATATCGGCCTTACCTAAACGAATGGTATCAGCCGCGGCAATCATACCATTGGTACTGGAAGCACAGGCACTAACTACAGCATAGTTGGGACCACGAAAGCCGTGACGCATAGAGATCTGTCCGGCCGCAATATCCAGGATCATTTTGGGAATGAAGAAGGGATTGAAACGGGGTGTTCCATCGCCTTTTGCAAATTCGATCACTTCATCCTGAAAAGTGGTCAATCCGCCAATTCCACTGGCGAAAATAACACCCACACGGTCTATATCCACGTTCTCTTTACTGATGCCAGCATCCTGCACAGCCATGTCGCTGGCAACAACGGCCAGTTGGGCAAAGCGGTCTAGTTTGCGGGCTTCTTTTCTGTCCATGAAGTTAGTAGGGTCGAAACCTTTTACTTCGCAGGCAAAACGTGTTTTGAACTTGGAAGCATCAAATAGGGTAATGCTGTCAGCCCCCGAAACACCATTTAATAACCCATTCCAATAATCTTCGAGATTATTTCCAAGCGGGGTTAGTGTGCCGATACCTGTTACAACAACTCTTTTCAATTGCATTTCATTACCTGTTTCAAGTGATAATCCGCCTTTTGAGGCTTATAGCCGCAAAAAGGCGGATTAAAATTATTCCATAACTGGAGTAAGATCTTACTTGGCGTGTTCTTCAAGGTAAGCAACAGCCTGACCAACAGTAGTGATGGTTTCAGCCTGCTCATCAGGGATGGAGATGTTGAATTCTTTTTCGAATTCCATAATTAATTCAACGGTATCCAAAGAATCGGCACCGAGGTCGTTAGTAAAAGAAGCTTCATTGGTTACTTCTGCTTCTTCAACGCCTAACTTGTCAACTATGATTTTCTTTACTCTTGTAGCGATGTCTGACATTGTAAATGTTTTTGATACAGGCGCAAAAATATACTTTTTGTCAAATAAGCAATCTTTTAAGTCACTTTTGTTTTCACAACATGTGGGTGATTTTGCCTAAAAACTGCTATTTGCGCTATTTTTTTAATAAAATCATCATTATCTTGTAGTTCTTAGCCCCCCCATATGGCATTAAAAATAATAGATCATGGTTCAAAAGAATACCTGGAAATGGTAGATCTCAGGTTTCAGATTCTGCGCAAACCACTTGGTTTGATCTTTACCGAAGAAGATCTTGCAGCTGAAAAGAAAGATATCCTGATAGGTTGTTATGAAGATGATAAACTGGAAGCCTGTTGTATTTTAACCGAAACCGACCCTAAAACAGTTCGCCTTAGGCAAATGGCTGTAAGCGCCAATTTACAAGGCAAGGGAATTGGAAGGGTATTGATGAGCTTTGCCGAAAATATAGCCCGTGATCACCGCTACAAACGTTTAACCATGCATGCCCGTAAATCTGCCCTGGGCTTTTATGAAAAGAATGGATATAAGGTCTGCAGCGAGGAGTTTGAAGAAGTAACCATTCCGCATTATGTGATGGAGAAGGAGCTTTAGGGGGCGGGAGGCTGGAGTCTGGAGTTTGGAGTTTGGAGTTTGGAGTTTGGAGTTTGGAGTTTTATGTATTAAAAATTCATCATTCCCTTCAACATTCGTCATTCCTTGTTCAATAATCGAAATTAAACAGGGTTTGTGTTTTTTAAGCGTTCCCTATTTTCTTGTTGAACACTCCTCTTAATTCATGGCGCATTTCGTCGCTCATGCCTTCTTTGGGGACTAAAAAAAAGGATTTACTATCGAAATAGAGGTGAAAGAAATGGGGGCTTTCGAAGAAATGGGTGAACTTATTCCAAGGCCATTGTACATAGCCTCTTTCATTTTCCAGTCTAATCTCATCTGTTAGAAAATGAATGATAAATGAATCCCTGAATGTGGCAGATTTCTTGTACACATTATTTGGCAGGATATACCAGAATGCAGCCATCAACATGAGCCAGATAAAAGAGCCCAATAAGAATGGTTCTGGTCTGATCTTTTTGGTATAAAACAATACTGCCGAGAGTATGGCAAATACATTCACCAGAATAATCAGGATGCGTATTTCATTTCTTTTTAGAAAATGAAATCGTAAAGCCTGAATCACTCTTTTTTTATCGTAAGAAAAACTATGCTGCATTTGTTGAAAATAAGCGGCAAAAATAGAGAATTAAAACGATGCATAGAATCGTTCTTCGCAAATCAATGTTCAGAAAAATCAACCACCTGCTGATCCAATGCGGAAAGTGCTAACCGTTCTTTACCTGATGCAATAATGATCCTGTATTTGAATTGTGCTGATTGTCCGGCTGCTAATTTAAAATTCAATACCTGTTTGCCATTGGAAAAAACTTTCTGACCGATAGGATTGGCTGCGAACAAACCATAATTACGTGCATGCCAGTAAGTTGGATAGCCCGGATTTTGCGGATGATCAACGATGGCAACACTAATGGTATCAACCCCTTTTTTCCCATATAACATACACCAGTTGCCGCGGGTACCCCAGACTGCTTCTCCCTGTTTTCCTTCTGAACTAAGGTAGTTGCCACTAACGGTAGGATCCTTTACGGCAGCAACTTTTGTAACAATCCCATTGGCATCCTTGTATTCTTTGGTTTGCATAATGGGAAGTTCCAATTCATGTGCCATCCGCAATCCTAACATACCATCTTTGGTATCAGGCATGGAAACATCCTTAACTGCCGAAAGTTTGGTGATCCTGTCTATCACACGGGTACCATTAGCCGTTGTTCCAAAAATAAAAGTGGTTTGCTCTTTCAATAAAACATTTTTATTTTGATCGGTCCAATCAGCTGTATACACCAGTTTGCCTTGTTTACCACTTTCTGTAGCCAATATTTTTTCGGTTCGGATCCAACCATAGTTCTTTTTCTTATCTGCGGCAATGGCATATGAGTTATTCCAGAAGTCTAGACCATTTACATTCTCATAATTAAACCATAGCCCAATATGATGCGGATGATCTACTGGATCATTGTGTTCGGGATTCCAGGGAAATCCACGGGTAATGGTTTGTCCGGTTGAAGTATAAATAGGATACAGAAATGGTTTCTCCATGGAATCGGCAAAATGGAATGTGGTAAAAGGTTTACCGCCAATGGTAACAGCAACTTCCTGCTTATCATTTATTTTTTTGACTGATATATTATTTCTGGATTGCGCAATGATGGTTAATGGCAATAACACGATTACTGAATAAAAAATCAAACAAATTATACGCTTCATAAATAAAGTTTGTTAAATCAATTTTCTGTATACGATAAAAGAGTTTCCATAAGATCCATTATGGAAACTCTTTTATCGCTTCCTCCATTGCATTAAGCAGCTACACCTTTTTTATTTCTCAGCAATACCTGCATCACTATCCAGGCAAAAAGATAAGCAGAGGCACAAACGATGAACATGATATAATAAGCCGTTTCAATATGCCCTTCCGCACGGTAATGAACGAACATGTTTTTCTGAACAAATAGTGATAGAAATATACCACCTACAGACCCGAACATACCACCGATACCTGTAACAGAACCGGTTGATTTTTTCGGGAACATATCACTAACCGTTGTAAAGATATTGGCGCTCCATGCTTGGTGCGCTGCTGCGGCTATTCCTATAACCAAAACTGCCAGCCATACATTGATAGAACCCAATACCAGCGCACCTAAAATCGGTAGTACACAGAAAGCATAGATCAACATGGCTATTCTGCGAGACTTAGCAACCGTCCAGCCTTTCTTATTAATAAAATACATAGGTAACCAGCCACCAGCAACACTACCAACAGTTGATAAAAGATAAACGGCAGCAACAGGCCAACTGGCGGCCGTAATTTTCATCTGATACATACTTTCAAAGAAATCGGGTAACCAGAAAAGATAAAACCACCAGATAGGATCGGTTAACAATTTACCGATGGCAAATGCCCAGGTTTGTTTGTAAGTTAACAGTTTTGCCCATGAGAGTTTAGGCTGATCATCGTCGCCCACAGTACCTTTCTGGTCTTCTTTGTCACTCTCAATAAAAGCCAGTTCTTCTGCAGATATTTTTTTATGCTTTCGTGGAATTTCATATAAAATGAACCAGAATATCAACCAAACAAATCCTAAAAGTCCGGTTAAAATAAATGCCCATTGCCAACCCCAATTGGCCACAATAAAGGGAACGGTTAAAGGAGTAAGAATGGCACCAATATTGGTACCCGAATTAAAGATGCCAGTAGCTAGGGCCCTTTCTTTTTTGGGGAACCATTCTGCCACTGTTTTGATAGCTGAAGGAAAGTTGCCTGCTTCGGCCAATCCTAATGCACCACGTACGATCTGAAAGCCCAAAACAGTATTTACAAATGCAGTTGCAACACCTGCTACACTCCATAGAAAAGTAGAAACGCCATAACCCATCTTAGTTCCCATCACATCTATCAGTCTGCCAGCAAGTAATAAACCTATTGCATAAAACACTTTAAAAGTGATCTCTACATCGGTATAATCCGCATCCGTCCAACCCATTTCTGTAGTGAAAGTGGATTTCAGAAAACTGATCACGCTTCTGTCTATATAATTGATAGTAGTAGCAAAGAAGATCAAACCACAAACCGTCCAGCGGTACTTACTCATTTTGGCATTTGTTATTGTCATAAATTATGATTTGATTGACTTGATAATTTGTAAGGCTTCTATAGTTGCTTTGGTTATTTGCGCATAATCTTTGGCTTCCAGTAATGGTTTGGTGATCAGCTTGCTGCCCATTCCTACAGCGCAGACGCCGGCTTTAAACCATCCGCCGATATTGTCCTTGTCGAGTTCCACCCCACCAGTTGGCATGAATAATAATCCGGGGAAAATTTCTTTGATAGCTGATAAAAATCCCGGACCTAAAATATTACCCGGAAACAGTTTGATCATTTTGGCGCCCATGGTTTCTGCTTTGATGATCTCAGAGGGCGTCATGCATCCGGGAACCCAGAGCATTTTATTTTTATCGGCAATAGCTGCAACTGATTCTACCAAACCGGGACAAATAATATAATCCGTACCGGCATCAATGAATGTTTGCGCCATTTCGGCGTTTTTGATGGTACCAATACCCAGGTACATTCCCTTCAGTTCTGTATCGCAGACCTTACGCATTTCCTTAAAATTTTTAAGGGCGGCTTCTCCACGATTGGTGTATTCAACTGCACGAATACCCGCACTGTATAAGGCTTTGAGCACTTCGATACTTACATCAGTATCTTTATAAAAGTAAAGGGGCAACATTCCCTGTTCGGGAATCAAAGATAGGATGGCTTCTTTCTTTTCCATATGGCTTATTTTCTTGTAGCAATGTTACTGAAATGGCTAAAAACCGTCTATTTTATTACGCAAACGTTTGCGTATTTTTATGGAATAAAACAGAGCCAATTTTTTTTGTTGCCGATTTTAATTAAGCAACTTCGCTGCAAGGCTTTGAAGATAAATAATTAATTTCCGTAACCATCCATTTTATTCAAAAAAATACGATTGACCATGCCTAAAAAAGTTGTTACCCTGGGAGAAATCATGATGCGACTCTCCACACCCGGTTTTGAAAGATTTGTTCAGAGCGATAGTTTTGATATCACCTATGGTGGCGGAGAAGCCAATGTAGCTGTTGCACTCACTAATTATGGCCTCAATGGTACATTTGTTACCAAAGTGCCCGATAATGCATTGGGTCAGGCAGCCATTAATCATATACGCAGGTATGGGGTAGATACCCAATTCATTGCCCGCGGTGGTAAAAGACTGGGCATTTACTTTTTGGAAACAGGTGCTTCTATGCGAGCTTCGCAAGTAATTTATGACCGTGCAGGTGCATCAGTTGCCGAAATGGAAATCAGCGAATTTGATTTTGATAAAATATTGGAAGGCGCCAGCTGGTTTCATACCACCGGTATCACACCTGCTTTAAGTGATAAAGCCGCCGCATTAACGGAAGCTGCTTTGAAAGCTGCCAAAGCAAAAGGTATCACTACCAGTATTGATCTGAACTACCGTAAAAAATTATGGAGCAAGGAAAAAGCCAGAGAAGTAATGACCCGTCTCTGTCAATATGTAGATGTATGTATCGGTAATGAAGAAGACGCTGATACTACTCTAGGATTTACCAGTAAAGGAACAGATGTAACCAAAGGTGAATTAAACCTGGATGGCTATAAAGACGTGTTTCAACAAATGAAAGCAAAATTTGGTTTCAAATATATTGCGTCTACATTACGTGAAAGTCATAGTGCATCTGATAATGGCTGGAGTGCGCTGGTTTATGATGGTACCGAATTTTACCATACCAAACAATATGAAGTTCGTATTGTAGACCGTGTGGGAAGTGGTGACTCATTTGCCAGTGGATTTATTTATGGACTGGTAAGCGGAATGCCCATGCCTGAAGCTGCTGAGTTTGGTGTGGCTGCTTCTGCTATCAAGCATACCATTCCTGGTGATTTGAACCATGCTACTTTGAGTGAAGTGAAAGAGTTGATGAAAGGGGATGGTAGTGGAAGGGTGCAACGTTAATTTGAAAATGTGCTAATTTGAAAATTTGAAAATGGACTAAGATGATACTTGATAGTTTACAGTGCAGTTATAAATATGCTTCCTTGAATCCATTGTTTGCAAAAGCATTTGATTTTCTACATGCAACAGACCTTAGTGCTTTAGAAATAGGGAAGTTTGAGATTGACGGTAAGCAGTTGATTGGTATTGTTTCTGAAAAGAATGGGGTTACTGCTGCAGAATCTTCGGCAAAGTTTGAATGCCATAATGCACATATTGATATTCAGGTATGTATTCATGGTAAAGAAACACTGGGCTGGAAGCCACGTGGCACCTGTGTTTCACCAAGAGGAGAATATAATCCAGAAAAAGATGTTTTGTTTTATGATGATGCGCCGGATATGTTTTTCGGTATGACAGATAACCAGTTCGCTATCTTTTATCCGGAAGATGTACATGCGCCGATGATCGGTGAAGGGGTGATCAAGAAATTGGTGATCAAGGTGAAGATTTAGTTTTATTTTTTTAGCCGCAGATTCGCAGATTTTTTATGGGTGAACTTTTGGAAAGTTTTAGAACTTTCCAAAAGTTTACTTTCAATTACTAGCACCCTGTAGTAGATTCTTTTTCAACAGATAATACATCCTGTTCTGTTGCATCACCTTGCTCTTGTAATTTTCCAAAAGCAGCGGCTGTGGCGAAATTCAGTAGTTCTTGAGGGTTGTTTTCATTGGTGAGCAGCCCATAGATCAATCCGGCCATAAAACAATCGCCACTGCCACTTCTATCTACTACACCCTTACAAGTAAACTCATGTGAATAAAAATGCTGCCCTTTATGATATAAGGTTGTGTAGTAAAGAATATGATCCTGGTCACTATCAAAGCGAAAAGTATTGGCAACCGTTTTACATTTAGGGAACATCTTTAAAATTTCAAGAGAGGTATTCTCTGCATGATCTATATAAGCCTGCTTCGATTTTTTAGCATGTATCTGCTCATCTACATGCGTGCCTAAAAGAGTTTGCGCACTCCAGATATTGCCCATAATCACATCACAATAACTAACCAATTCCGGCATAACTTCATGCGGCATTTTTCCATATTTCCAAAGTTTGGAACGATAGTTCAGGTCGACAGAGATCCTGATATTTTTTTTTGATGCGGCGACTATCGCTTCCAAACAAACATCAGCTACCTGCTGATTCAATGCAGGACTAATCGCCGTAAAATGAAACCAATCAATACCATCCAATACTTTATCCCAATCGATCATGCCGGGTTTTAATGTGGAGAAAGAAGATCTATCGCGATCATACACCACACCACCTTTGATATCCGCACCTGTTTCTAAATAATATAAACCTATACGATCACCTGAAATGATGATAGAAGAAGTATCGATATTTTTTCTGTTGAGGTATTGAATCACATATTGCGACATGAAATTATCCGGCAACACGGTACAATAACTAACCGGAATATCCCATCCAGCAAGGGCTGTTGCTACATTGGCTTCTGCGCCTCCAACAAATAAAAGCATAGGGTTTCTGTTAGCCCGCGCATCTTTAGGAGATGGCGACAAACGTAAGAGTAATTCACCCATGCATAATACCTTTTTCATAAGCTGGCTTCCATTGATTATCGCATATCAACAATCGCAACTGGGTCCATATCAGTGAAGACCTGGTTCTCACCAGCCATCGCCCATATGAAACCGTAGTTGGTTGTACCCGGACCACAATGAACGGACCATGGCGGAGAGATCACAGCTTCATGATTGGCCATTACAATATGTCTGGTCTCTGTTGGTTCTCCCATTAAATGGAAAATGCGTTGTTGTTCTGGTACATCAAAATAGAAGTAGACTTCCATTCTTCTGGTGTGTGTATGAGGTGGTACGGAATTCCATACACTGCCTTCATTCAATACGGTCAAGCCCATTACTAGCTGACAACTTTGAATGCCATCCAGGTGAATGTATTTGTAAATGGTTCTTTTATTTGCTGTGGCTGTTTCTCCTAAATTTACCGGAGAAGCTTCTTCCTTCGTCATCTTACGATTAGGATAGGCATGATGAGCCGTAGTAGAAAGCAGGAAAAAATCTGCAGGAGCTGATCCATCTTTACTTGCAAAAGAAACTGACTTAGTGCCTTTTCCCAGATACAATGCATCCAGTTTATTCAATTCATAGGTAACCCCATCTGCTTCCACACTCCCAGCCCCACCAACATTTATGATACCTAACTCTCTCCTTTCAAGAAAATATTCAGCACGCAATTCTGGTTCATTGTGCAATGGCACTTTCTTTTGCGATGGTTTCACGCCACCAACAATCACACGGTCATAATGCGTGTATACCAAAGTCAGTTCATCCAACTTCATCATTTGCTGCACTAAAAAATTCTCGCGCAGTTCGGCGGTGGACATTCCTTTAACTTCTTTCGGGCTCGACTGAAATCTGATCTCCATTTTGTATGGTTTATTAGTTTATTGAGTTATTGGTAATTGGTCTATTAGTTACTTGATTATTCTTCATTCACTTCATCATTCCTTGTTCAACATTCGATATTCCCTACCTCCCCATCCATCCACCATCCACTACTAAAATAGTTCCATTCACATAAGAAGAAGCTTCGCTGGCTAGAAATACGGTGGGACCTTTAAAATCTTCCGGTTGGCCCCATCTTGCAGCGGGTATTCTAGAAAGTATGGAACTGCTTCTTTCGGGATCATTGCGTAGGGCTTCGGTATTGTCTGTAGCAATATATCCGGGTGCAATACCATTTACATTAATGCCTTTGCTTGCCCATTC
Organism: Chitinophaga pinensis; assembly: GCA_943371675.1. GTDB lineage: Bacteria > Bacteroidota > Bacteroidia > Chitinophagales > Chitinophagaceae > Sediminibacterium > Sediminibacterium pinensis_I. The sequence goes on from CALRVT010000003.1 coordinate 121,991, forward strand.
ATTGGCCAATGCTTTTACCAGACTGCTCAATGCACCCTTACTGGCTGCATATCCCGGTACATTGATGCCACCTTGAAAACTTAAGAGGGAACAGGTAAAAATAATCTTACCACCACCTCTTTCAATCATTTTTTTGCCTATTTCTCTGGCTAAAATAAATGGCGCATCCAGGTTTAAGGCCAATACCGTATCCCAGTATTCATCAGGATGTTCTGCTGCAGGCTTGCGCATGATGGTTCCTGCATTATTTACAAGAATATCGATAACGAGATTCTCCTGTTGTAGTTGTGTGAGAAAACGATATAAATCGGCACGATCAGAAAGATTCGCTGCATAGGCTTTAAAGGTTCTGCCCAATGAGGTTACTTCCTTTTCAATATCACTGCCCGATAATGGCATTGAACCGGATACACCAATAATATTGGCTCCTGCTTCTGCCAAACCAATGGCCATAGCTTTTCCGATACCTTTATTACAACCTGTAACCAGTGCGGTTTTCCCCAATAAGTTAAAAGAAACTGCCATTGTTTGAGATCATTAAAATGATGGTAATTCAATACAAGCTTATCAAATCTTACAGTAATAAGAAAAGTAAATTACGAAAACGATTGCTTATGCAGGAAGATTAGATTGCCAACCAAAATAATTGCGTGCATTATAATAGCATATATCCCTGATCACTTTACTTACCCATTCAGAATCATTGGGCATTTCGCCATTCTCTATTTCTTCACCAAAAAGATTGCAGAGAATTCTTCTAAAATATTCATGTCGCGGAAATGACAGGAAGCTTCTTGAGTCTGTAAGCATTCCTACAAATCTGCTTAACAAGCCCATGTTAGAAATAGCGTTTATCTGTTTCACCATGCCATCTTTTTGGTCGAGGAACCACCAGGCAGATCCGAACTGAACTTTACCCGCAACAGAACCATCATTAAAATTGCCTATCATAGTGGCCATTACTTCATTATCGGCTGGATTTAAATTGTATATAATTGTTTTAGCCAATTTATTATCCGCATCTAGTTTTGCCAAAAAGGTTGATAAAGATCTTGCCTGCGAAAAATCGCCAATGGAGTCCCAACCTGTATCCGGACCCAAATGTTGCATCATACGGATATTGTTATTGCGTAATGCGCCGAGGTGAAACTGTTGCACCCATCCTTTTTCCCAATCCCATTCAGCAAAATGAACCAGCATGGCCGACCGGAACTTTCTCTGCTCAATATCGTTCAATTGTTTACCTGAATGTATTTTATAGAAAATGGTATTGATCTCAGATCCTGTAAAATCTTCTGCATCTATTTCTTCCAGTCCATGGTCGGAAACCCTGCAACCAATAGAAGCAAAAAAATCATGCCTGCTTTGCAATGCATATAAAAAATCATCAAAGGAAGAAATATTGATACCTGATACAGCTTCCAGTTTTTGTAAGTAAGTATTGAATTGTTCTGCATGTTTTACATTCATAGCCTGGTCGGGCCTAAATGCAGGTAAAATAGGAATTTCGAAACTTGAGGAAGCCAATTGGATATGGTGCTCTAATGAATCAATAGGGTCATCAGTTGTACAAACCAATGCCACATTCATTTTATGCAATAGTTGTTGAACAGAGAAATCTTCTGTTTGTAATAATGCCGAGCAATGATCATAAATTTTGTGCGCTGATTTCTCATTCAATACTTCGTTTACTCCAAAATATCTCTGCAATTCCAGGTGTGTCCAATGGTACAATGGGTTACGTAAAGTATAGGGCACCGTTGTTGCCCATTGTAAAAACTTTTCGCGATCATCTTGCTTACCCGTGCAAAAGCTTTCATCTACTCCATTGGTCCGCATGGCCCGCCATTTATAATGATCACCCGAAAGCCAAGCTTCTGTTAGGTTTTTAAACTGATGATTATCTGCTATCAGTTTTGGAGAAAGGTGACAATGGTAATCAATAATGGGCATATTTTTGGCATGCTCATGATAAAGGTATTGCGCCGTTTTATTTACTAATAAAAAATGCTCGTCTAAAAAAGGTTTCATGTTCTTTCTTTAAAAATCTATCAATATGAAGCAATCTTGTACTTCAAACCCATTTGAATGATGAAAAGCTTGTCCGCCGAAGCTTAAGCGAAGGAGGAAATGTCGAAGTGTTTAAATTTTTAAATAAAGTGTAGAAATAAACAAACACTAAACTCAAAACTTTAAACCCCAAACTCAAGACTCCAGACTCCAGACTCCAAACTTTACAAACTCACTCCCCTCTTCCATGGGATAAAATCATCTTGATTCAACAACACTGCTTTGGGAATGATTTCGCCACTAGCAGCTTTGATGCAATATTCCAGGATATCTTCACCCATTTCTTCAATCGTTTTTTCTCCATCGATGATCGGTCCTGCATTGATATCTATGATGTCGCCCATACGATTTGCCAGTTTGGTATTGGTAGCGATTTTAATGGTTGGGCAAACTGGATTACCTGTTGGTGTACCTAGTCCGGTTGTAAATAAAATTAATGTAGCACCGCTGGCAGCCTTACCGGTTGTGGCTTCCACATCATTACCAGGTGTACAAACCAGGCTGAGTCCGGCTTTGGTAGCTTGCTCTGTATAATCCAATACATCTACTACCGGCGAAGTTCCACCCTTCAATGCGGCACCATTACTTTTGATAGCATCAGTGATGAGGCCGTCTTTGATATTTCCGGGTGAAGGATTCATATCAAAACCAGAACCTACTTTCACCGCCTCATTATTATAGGTTGTCATGAGGTGAATGAATTTTTTAGCAGCGTCTTCATCAATGGTCCTGTCGATCAATTGTTGTTCAGCCCCACATAATTCCGGAAACTCTGCAAGCAATATTTTCCCGCCTAATGCCACCAATAAATCAGCGCAATAACCTACGGCCGGATTAGCAGAAATGCCGCTAAAACCATCGCTACCACCACATTTTACGCCAATACAGAGTTTATCCAGCGATGCAGGTTTTCTTTCCAGCTTATTGATCTCAATTAATCCTTCAAATGTTTTACGGATAGATTCTGTGATCAGTTCTTCTTCACTTTGTGATTGTTGTTGTTCAAAAACCAGTAAGGGTTTATCAAATTGCGGATTTATTTTATTGATATCATCCAGCAGGTCCTGTGTTTGCAGGTTCTGGCAACCCAAACTTAAAATAGTTACACCCGCAACATTGGGATGGTTGGCATAGGCAGCCAGTAAACGACTAAGGGTAGCCGCATCTTTTCTGGTTCCACCACAACCGCCCTGGTGGTTGAGAAATTTAATGCCATCCACATTTTTAAATACTCTTCTGGTAATTACATCCGATTCTTTGATACTCATGTCAGCATCGGCAATACTGGTACCAGCCAAATATAATTCACGCAGATATTTTACCTTCTGTTTATATTTATCAGTTACTTCATATCCCAGTTGTGTGTATAGTGCTTCTTTGATCACATCCAGGTTTCTGTTTTCGCAAAAAACAGTGGGCATGAATAGCCAATAGTTAGCCGTACCAACCCTTCCATCGGATCTGTGGTAACCGTTGAATGTTCTATTGCTATATTTAGAAATATCGGGTGACTGCCATTGAAAATGGGAAGGCTTGAAAACAAAGGGGTCTGCAGCATGTTTGGTGTTTGCAGTAGTCATTTTGCTTCCTTTTGGCACAAACTGTTGTGCCTTACCAACTAATACGCCGTACATAATAATTTCTGCACCCTGCTGTAAATCATGCATAAAAAATTTATGCTTGGCCGGAACATCTTCCGTTAATACATAGGTCATTCCTTCGTATGAAATAATCGCATCTTTTGCAAGGTCAACTAATGCAACCAATACATTATCCTTTGGGTGCACCTGTATTACATTTCTTTTAGTATGCATGCTTCCTATTTTTTTATAAAGATAAGTTCCAGGGTATTCATCACCCCATTCTCTATGAGTAAATGAAGATCCTTATTTACCAACTCCTTAAAACCGCAATGGTTAGAAAGATCTTTTTCAAAAATTTGCTGGTTACCTAAAGCACTGGCAACAATATTTTCTGGTTTACCTGTTTGCCATAGCTCACTTAAAATAGCTGCTTTATCGTCATTAACCGGATAATTCAGTCCATTGATCACGCCTATATAAATACCTTTGTCGTTCTTTACAGAATGCATGAAACGCAGGTAGGCAGCAATCCCTAAAGACATATAAATAGGTGGCTTACCCATTTGCTTCAAATATTTTTCAACCAAAGGCCAAACACGCATATTCATTTTTGAAGTGTATTGCATGGAAATGCTTAGCCACAAATGTTCTATGAATGGATTTTTAAACCTGTCGATCACTTGTACTGAAAATTGTTTGGCTTCATCAAAGCTAATATCACCGTGCGCAATTAAGGGCGCAATTTCACTTTGCATGAGGCCTGAGATAAAATCACAAAAAATTTCGTTAGCCATAGCTTCCTTAACTGTTTTAAAACCAGCCAGGTGCGCCAGCGCACAGGATAAGGTATGTGTAGCATTCAATAATCGCAATTTTAGTTCGCGAAACTTACTAATATCAGGAGCTATCACCACACCATTGTCTGCTTTACTAAAAGAAAGAATTTTTTTGGTGCGTGTTCTGTCTGATTCAATAGCCCATAGCCGATAGGGCTCAGACATGATCATCAATTTATCATCATACCCAATTGCGGTACTCACTTTTTGGTATTCATCATCCGGCAATTTACCGGGTACAATACAATCTACCAATGAATTACAGAAGTCATTTTCTTCTGAAAGCCATCGTAAACAAGCATCTTCCAAACCCTTACCTACTGCCAGTTTCATTACAATCTCTTTCAGCTTCTTGCCATTATCCACAATCAATTCTGTGGGAACAATCACCATTGCTGATTCTGGTGTTCCCTTAAATATGCGGAAACGTTCCAATAAAAAAGCCAGCAATCTGCCTGGAAAAGAAACCGGCAATTCCGCATATATATCTGATTCAAGATAACTGATCCCTATTTCTGTGGTATTGGAAATAATTACCTGCATTGCAGGGTCTGCAGCACAATGCAGGATCTGTTGCCAATCTTCATGAGCAGATAATACCCTGCTGATACTCGCATTCAGCATGATCTTTTCGGAAGGCATACCATCCACCATTCCTCTTTCCAAAATAGTATATAATCCATCCTGCTCTTCAAAAGCATCAGTGCCACCGGTTTGTGTTGACTTTACCACCACTACCCTGCCATTAAATATTTGTTGTCTGTTAGCCTTATCAATAAAATAATCCGGCAGGCCTCTTAATAAAACACCCGTTCCAAATTGTAATACTTTTTCGGGTAAGGCAAAAAGTTTATCATAACCCTGTTTGGCATCTTTACCCTGACTGCTATTGGCTATTTGCCTGTTTAAATGCATCATAAATACCCATCATTTTTGACTTTGCAACCATTTTGGATAATCTTCCTCTAATAATTTCTTTGGCCAGGTACCATACCAACCATAACCTGTTCGTCTTTCCACTTCAATTTCTTTGAGGTCATATTTTTTTTGACTATCTCTTCCGCTAAAAAATGGCCGGTTATTAGAAATCTCGTAAAACCTTGCCCACACTACACTTCCGGCTTCTGGCAATAACACCCTATCTTTTCCTTTTGGTTCATTAGGTGCAACGATGTCTTTATAAGTAAATCCAACAATTTGCACTTTACGAAACCAATCTACAGCTGCATTGATCGCTTTTTGTATTTGAATAGATGGGTTTTTAATGCGCATTAGAAAAAGGGTAATGCCCACAGATTCGTTGCCACTTAATGAAACTAGTTCGAATTTTCTAGCCATTTCAGGCTGCAAGGTTCTTCTGTTGTATTGGGCACACCAAGCAGTTAATGTATCTCTCACAATAATCTGTGTGGCCAGCATACAAGCTACCCCTCTTTGTACAGCATCCTTGATAGCAGGTAAGTAAGAAGGATCTATTAAACCCATATCATTCTTCTGTTCAAGAATATCCTGCAATACATTCAGCACATTCACCATCGCATTGTCGTTGTAAGTAATCTGACTCCTGTATATAGCTGTATCTGGATAGTATTGGGGCCAGCCGCCATTGGCATATTGTGCTTTGAGTAAAAAGGAGACCCCCTTTTCTACCGCTTTCAGGTAATTTTTATTTCCAGTTTTTTTATAGGCTTTTGCCAGATAACGAATTTCTTTAGTGGTTGCACTATTGTCTATCGTTGCATCTTTGTGTAATGAATCAGCTTTAATGATTTGTATTTCCTGTTCTGTTAATTTTTTCTGATAGTCAAACACTACTTCATTCACTGCTTTTGGCCAACCTCCAATTGAGCGCTGATATACCAGCATATTCTCTGCCACAAAATCAGTTTCCTTGGTTTCAAAAACCTTAGTAATGAGTGCTGGTACTTTTTTATTGATGGTATATTTACTGATATCTGTTGCGTTAGCATCTGGCAGCCATTTTCCGGCAAATGTCCAGCTGAGGTTTATTTGCGCAGCCTTGGGAGAACCAACTGCCTGTTCAAGATTATCAGCATGCCAGGCTAGATCGCCTCCTGCTTTATGCGAATTATAAAAATATACCCGGTGTCCCCATTGTATGCGATTTTGTGGATTGGATGGATTGAGATAAATAGGTGTGTCCGACATATTCTTTGGAAAAGAACAATTGATCAGGTAAAACTGTGCATCCCGATGATAGCGTCCTAATTTAAATCCATCATCACCACTGAACCTGCAATTTACCAAAACTGTTTTTGCATCTTTGATGGCAGAACCATCATGCCATATAGCTGCGGTTTTACTATGTGCCACAAATTCGCAGTTTTCTGCATAAGCCCATCCCCTCGGACAATAAAAATCCACACCACCTTCCATTAAACAGTCTTTGAAATAAAACATGCCGGCTTCCACATTCCAAGGACTAACCGTATCTCCGCCATAAGCAAGTAAATGACAATTACGCACTATAAGACGGGAAGTACCAAAGCTGCGCAATGCCATCTGATGGCCATCTGTTTTAACTGTTTTAAAATGATTCAGGCTATCCGAAGGACAGTCGATATGTTTGCTTTGTGGGTTATCCAAACCATATCGATTGGTGATGGTTAAATTTTCTAAAAGGATATCCGAACCTTGTAAATTGATAGTTGCAACGCCCCAATCATCCTTGTTTTCGCATCGCCAGATATCTCTTGCCAATGAAATAACCAGCTGGGTTTGTAGCTTATCTTCTCCTATCAGTGAAACAAAATTTTTCTCTATAAATATTTTTTCTTGATAGATCCCTTTTCTAATAAAAATAATCCGGGGCTGAAGGGCTTCTTCCGGCAAACTATTGATAGCAGCCTGGATACTGGTAAAATCTCCTTTACCGCGCTGGTCAACAATGATAGGGTTCTGCTTTGATTGCGCCATCAATTCCATAATCGGAAAAAATAGCCACAACAAAAGCAATGAACGAAAAAGCATCTTGGTAATATGCAATCTTTTACAAAACATTATTTTGTTTTACCTGATTTTGCAGGAATCTGTTTGTATAGCCATTGAACCAGGTCATGTGTTGCCTGGTAATTCTCGAATTCAGCGGGTAATTTTCTACCATCTGTATATTCATTGTATAACCAGGGGTCGCCAGTGGCAAATACAGTGCCTTTGCCCATTTTGGTAACAGCAAAAATTACCTGTCCGTCTTTGTTGAGGAATGATTTAGCCTGTCCACTCAATGTTATGGAACAGATCTCTTTCTGGTAGATCTTCTTTACATGAGGCAAGACAGTATTACCAGAAGGAATATCAATTCTTCCTCCTTCATATTGATTACCTATTACCCTGTTATAACTGTCTTCATTGAATTGTATGCCAAATCTATTGGCCAAAATATTAAAATTAGTAAACTCGGCATTGCCTTTATCATTATGTAGTAAAACCAATACACCACCTGCTTTTACCCATTTTTCTATTTCATCCGCGTCTTTGGCATTTGCATAATTGGGTGTTGGATTATCTATAAGGTTATCGGCATCTACAATCAGGTATATGTCTGCAGACTTTAAATTAGTAAAAGTGGGTGCCACACTTAGTGTTTTGGTTTCTACACCATAGCTATTAAAAACCTGTCCGAGTAAATAGAATCCATTATTATATTTCTCATACCATTTATAATGATAAGGCATATCCTTACCCGTAATATCCTTTTTCTTTTCAGCATTAAAATAATCATCCAACATAACGGTCTTGCCCTTAGCTTTTCCCATGGTGGATAAAAGCTCCATTTCATTGGCTGTTTGTAAAAAAGCACCCACTCCTTTGTGATCGTTCACGATAACTTTTTCACTCATATAATAAGCATAACTGCCATCGCGATAGGGATTTCCGCCTAATCCACTCACAGTAACCGTACCCTTTAAATTGGTTTGACCGTTAGCATCTGTTTCGATAAAATTTTTCAGGATACCTGCATACCCTTTATTTGCAATGGATAAATAATCGGCTGGCAAAAAGCCCAGTCTTACTGCTTTTGCCATTGCGCACACAAACATGCAACTGGCAGATGCTTCCAGGTAATTGCCTTTGGCATTGGGAAGATTGATGATATCGTACCACAATCCAGTTGCAGGATCTTGCACTTTCTCTATCGCATCCGCAAATCTTTTCAGTATCCCTACAATTTCTTTTTGCCCGGGGTGATTGGCTGGAAAAAACTCCAATGCATCCACCAATGCCATACCATACCAAGCCATGGCCCTGGCCCAAAAATGGGGCGACAAGCCTGTTTCCGGGTTAGCCCATTTTTGTTGTTTGCTTTCATCCCATCCATGATACAATAAACCTGTTTTTGTATCCCTGGCATGTTTCTCCATTTCTACAAATTGATGCGCTATATCATCAAAAGCTTCCTGTTCATGAAAAGTGGTTGCCCATTCTGCATAAAAGGGTTCGGCCATATACAAACCATCGAGCCACATTTGGTAGGGGTAGATTTTCTTATGCCAAAAACCACCGGCATTTGTGCGTGGCTGCTCTTTCAATTGTTTGCGGAGTGTTAATGCAGCCTGGTAATATTTTTCCTTTCCCGTTACATTGTAAAGCGTAAGTAATACCCTGCCACATAATACATTATCGATATTAAAATCTGCTTGCTTATAGGTTCTGATCACTCCTTTATCGTTTACAAAAAAGTCCATGCTTTTCTGCATATAGTTGAAATATTTTACATCACCTGTTCTATACCAAAGTGTTTCAATACCTTTTAGAATCACAGCCTGATCATAGGTCCATTTTACGGGCCTTCCTTTTTCTACAAATAAAGAATCCGGCCAAACATTTAAAACGGTTGCTGCCATTTTTTCCGACCAGTTTTGCGCAAAAATAGTTTTACCAGAGAGTAAGAAAAAACACAGCAAACAAGTAATTATTTTATTTTTCATCTTCGCGCTATTTAAAATTAACTGATGATGCTTCTGCTCCATAAGCAAAAGCTGTTTTGTTTTTTGCCTTAGAAAAATCCATGCCTGATACCTTAATTTGATGGGTTCTATTACCATTGATACTAAATAGTAAATTAGGGTTGCCAGCATAAGTAACCTTATTAAAGTTAACATTACTACTGTTCTGAATATAAATCAGGGGATCTGTTTGGGATGAAACCAACAGTATATTATCCAGATGCAAATTGTTCCCTTCTGTTATTTCAATTCCTTTCACGGTACTTAAGACCATATTTTTCAGATGAATATCTCTGATCTGCATTTCCGGAATACCTCTTACAAAGATTCCTTTTTCTGCACCATCACAAACAATATCATTGAAATAAAAATGTCTGAAAACCGGTGTTCCTTCATTAACAGGCATTAATTCTATTAAGGGCATTTCAGACTTCTCTCCCGCCAATGGAACGGGGTCTTTGGCCATATAATACATGTCGAATAACACCGCTTCACCGGGTATATCTTTCATGCAAATATTGGATGCATAAATATTTTCAACAATACCGCCCCTGCCTCTGGTTGTTTTAAATCGCAGGCCGATATCTGTTCCAATAAAAGTGCAATTGGAAACAAATAAATTCCTGGCACCCCCACTCATCTCACTGCCAATTACAAAACCACCATGCGCATGGTAAACCGTACAATTCTTTATAATGACATTTTCAGTAGGCACACCTCTTTTTCTTCCTTCTTCATCTCTGCCCGATTTGATACAGATCCCATCATCGCCTGTATCAAAAGAACAAGCTTCTACCAATACATTTGAACAGGATTCCAGATCAAGTGCATCCGTGTTCTGACCGTATGCCGGATTTTTAACTGTTACATTTTTGATGGTTATATGTTTCCCCAAAGCCAGATGAATGGTCCATGCAGGTGAGTTTTCAAAAGTAATACCCTGGAGTAGGATATTTTTACAATTAGTAAATCGTAACATATTGGGGCGAAGAAAATCTTTCACCTCTTCAAAATCTTTGACTGATTTTCCTGTAATCGTTTTTCCTACATCGCCACTGAGTGAACCTTTCAAGGCTGATGCAGAAGCATACCAGGTTGACTTATCTGCTGTTAATACACCTCCTGATGACACCAGTTTTTTCCAATCAGAATCGGTGATCTTTCCTTTCTTAACCGGGCGCCATACCTGGCCGTTGCCGTTAAAAATTCCTTCTCCTGTGATAGCAATATTATCAGCATTATTAGCAGAAATAGGCGACTGGCACCTTACGGCTGCTACACCTTCAAATGAGGCTTCCAGTAAAGGGTATAGTTCTTTTTGAGGACTGAATACAATTAACGCGCCCTTGCTTGCATGTAAGTCAATATTAGATTTTAGTACGATGGGGCCTGTTTGCCAAAGACCTGCAGGAATAAGAACCGTACCTCCACCAATGGCAGCACAAGCATCGATTGTTTTTTGAATAGATGCAGTGTTAAGCGTGATGCCATCATTTTTTGCTCCGTATAACAGGATATTAAAAGTATCTTTTTTAAAATGTGCCTGGTCAATTTTAGGTAGTTCGTAGGCCAATTTTTCCGGATGTGGCGAAGGTTTTAAGGCCTGCGACAAGTTGATCTTTTTAGCTACTAATTCTTCACAAACCAAGGAAGCGATCATGGAAGCACCATATTCAGAAAAATGGGTATCGTCTTTTTTACCTTCCGGTGCTGCTGCAAAATGTTTAGGGTCTATCCAGAGGAATAATTTTTTAGAAGCTTCCACACCTTGGTTAGTAATAAGTTGTTTGCTGGATTGGTGTAGATCGATCAATGGCACATGCATCTCCTGAGCGAGTGCCCTTACAACATCGGGGTATTGTCCATGTGTATCAACAAAATTGCCCTGCGCATCAAATTTTCTGCGCATCACAGGTGTAATTAAAATTGGATGGGCTCCTTTTGCTTTTGCATCATTTACAAAACGCATCAGGTTGCTTCGGTAATTTGTTTGAGGGGCTGCAAAGCGGTTAGTATCTTCTACTTTGGCATCATTGTGTCCAAATTGAATGAGCACCCAATCATCTTTTTGCAAATATTTTAGAACAGAATCCCATCTTCCCTCTTTAATAAAACTTTTGGTACTTCTACCGTTAACTGCATGGTTCTTGATTTGAACAGACTCATTAAAAAATTGTGGCAATAGTTGACCCCAGCCTCTTTCAGGATTTTCTGCTAAGGGTTTGTTGGCCATGGTAGAATCACCAATCAGGTAAACAGTTCTTTTTTGTTCGGGCAACCCAAATGACGTAAACAAAATGATGGTGAAGTAGGCAAGTATTTTTCTTAAGGTAATCGTCATGATTAACAATCGTTTTCTACTGAAAAGTATAGCAATTATTTTTTCAATACATGCAGAAAAAATAAGTGTGTAAGATACCCCCTTTGATTCCCCCTACAATGCTAACAAGTAATCAGTCAATTAAATACAAGCCAGACCATTATATTTACGCAATCGTTCCCGGCTAGCTTTCCATTACAAATGCCTGCTGGTAAGGCTTTTAACAGCATAAAAGTAATTACGACAAGCGACTTTTAACATATATCCAGCTTCCCTAAAAACCCCGCTTTTAACCCTATTTTTCTGCCATATCAGCGAGGTTCTATAAATAGTGTAATTTTAAAGCTCCACAAAGCATAGCCGGCTTAAAAGGCTAAAAATTAGAAAAGATGAAGTATGAAGCCGTTACCATAAAAGATATTGCCAAGGCATTGGGGCTGTCTACTTCTACCGTATCGAGGGCATTAAGGGATAGTTATGAGATCAGTCCGGAAACAAAAAAACTGGTTTTAGAATACTCAGATAAAATTCATTACCGCCCTAACCCTATAGCACTGAGTCTGAAAGAAAAAAGAAGTCGCTCCATTGGCATCATCGTATGTGAAATCGCCAATAGCTTTTTCTCTCAGATCATCAATGGTATCGAATCCATCGCTTATGATAAAGGATATAATGTGATCATTGCACAGAGTCATGAATCTTACGACAGGGAAGTGATCAATGTGCAGTACTTAGCCTCAAGATCAATCGATGGATTGCTTGTATCCGTTTCTTCAGAAACACAGGATCTGGAACATTTGCGCAACCTGCATGAGCGAGGCTTTCCCATTGTATTTTTTGACAGGATCGTAGAAGAAATGGATACCCATAAAGTGATCGTTGATAATTTCAAAGGTGCTTACGATGCTACCGTTCACCTGATACAAAGTGGCTATCAAAATATTGCAGCCTTGGCTGGATCTGAATATTTATCTATCACCAAAGAGCGATTGGGAGGTTATAGAAAAGCATTGGAAGATCATGGTATGCCTTTTCAGGAATCGGCCATTCAATATTGTTTACATGGAGGTATGCTGTACAATGAGGTTGAACATGCATTGGATGAACTTTTGAAACAGCCCAATAAACCAGATGCCATTATTGCATCCGCAGATAAGTTAACCACCAACTGCCTGCGATATTTTAAAAAGTTATCCATCAAAGTGCCGGATGATATAGCATTGATCGGATTTTCAAACCTGGATTTAACGGATCTTTTATCTCCTTCTTTATCGGTTGTTAGGCAACCTGCTTTTGAAATTGGGGAGATTGCAACAGAGTTATTGATAGCACAGATTGAAAGTAAGAGACCAATTCAGGAATTTGAAAAAAGAACACTACCACCAGAATTGATCATACGGGAATCAACATCGAAATAAAAACTGTGCCTTCGTGCCTTTGTGTGAAAAAAATATTTCACACAAAGGCACGGTTAGAAGAGAGGTATTACAGAGGTAATTTTACTGCTTGTCTGGCTAGTAATTTCCATTGCCCTTTTTCTTTTGCGAAGACCAATAATAATTTTAATTTAACCGTACCCGGTTTACCACCATCCATATTAGTAGCATATAAGATATGGCGCACTACTGAGAAATTTTGAAAAACAGAAACAGTCTGTTCAGAAAGATCAATGGTTACAAAATCTGATTTGCCACTCACAAAAGCAGCCACGAATTCGGCTTTGTTCTCTACTTTTCCGCCAGAATGTCCATAGCTAAGGCTATCAGAAGTTATGGCTTCAAGTGAAGCCTGGTCGCCATCAATCATAGCTTTGCGTAACTTTTCAACGGCTTCTGTTACTGCTTTCTGGTCCTTTGATTGCGCAATGGCAGCAACAGAAAATAAAGAAAAGCAGAGACAGATCAATAAATATTTCATGAGGTTTATTTTATACTCTAATGTAAGGTATTCATAGCATTCATTTCCCTATTTATCTATTTGAATTAATTAGAACCAATTTTTTAAATAATTACGCATAAAAAAAAGGCCACTCCATCAGGAGCAGCCTCTTTACCATCTAAACATTTTTATTAGTATCCAGGATTCTGTGTAAGGTTAATATTCGCATCCCTTGCTGGTTGTGGGAAAGGAAGCAATTCAGATTTGCCTGTTACAAAGCCGGTTGCATATCTGGATAGTGCTGTTGTATTGATTGCAGCACTTAACCAAACCACTCTGGTAGTTCCTGTAGGTGTAGAAGTGGGTGCAGCTTTATAAAAAGAGTTTACCCATAAACCACCGTTAAAAGAATTGTCATCAGAGGTAGCTACTGTTCTAAAATACATAGAAACAGGTAAGGTATTGTATGGTGCAGATAAGGTTGACATAGCCAGCAAAGCAGCTTTGGTATCACTGATTTTTTTGGCCAGTAAATTCCATCTGATCAAATCAAATTTTCTAACACCTTCACCACCGAGTTCTAATGATCTTTCTTTTACAATGGCATCAAAGAATGCGGTCTTACTCAAACCAGCAGGAAGATCAACGGTGGGATCTGCTGTAGTGATTGGTTTTCCATATCCTCTTCTGCGTACCTGGTTAACTGCATTGTAAGCTGCAGTGGTTGGACCATTTAATTCGTTCTCCGCTTCTGCAAACATCAACAAAACATCTGAGTAACGTAGTATCTGCCATTTCAAACCAAAATACTGAATAGCATTGGCAGGTGTATAAGATGGATTGGTGATCCAGTCTCTGCGATACTTTCCATCACAAATTGCAGTAATGGCTTGGCCAATCTTGGTAATGCCATCAGCTGCAACATTATAGATAGCACAGGTTACATCTCTTCTTTTATCGGTAGAGTCGAACAAATAAAAATAAGTTGGTAACACATTGATGCTTTTATTGCCCTTACCATTTACGGTTGGTCCATTATAATATGCCAGTTTGGTATCTTCTGCGCCTACACCACCAATAGCACTTGCCTGAAACATCAGTTCCCCATTAGGATCTGCCACTGCATGTGCATTTACCTGATCTCTCCACAATGCTCGAAAATTAGGATTCAATGAATGTTGTCCGGATGTGATAATATCATTGCAAGCATCTTTTGCTATCTGATAAAAAATTGCATAATCTGCACTTCTTTTCATTGTTGCATCACTACGTAAAGAATAACCTCCTCTAAATAAAGCAATTCTTGCCCGCAATCCTTTTACGGTTCCTTTTGTAATTCTTTCATCAATACCATCACCAATTGAGCTGAGCTCATTACGCCAAGGCACCAGTGTTTCTGCTGTTTTAAGGTCTTCAATAATTCGATTATATAAAGTATCCCTGTCTGTTCGCTTAGGAAAAGGTGTTTCATTGGCAATAGAAGAGGCCGGACTAAAATGTGCAGGCAGATCTCCCCAGTTTACAATGGCCTGAAAATAATATTGTGCACGCAATGCAAGTGCTTCACCATACATACGTTGTAATTGTTTTTTCTCCTGATCTGTTCCATTATTATACATCGCCATTTTAGGAATATTGGCAATACAGATATTGGAATATTCAATTCCTGTAAACAGTTGATTGAATGGATTGGTTAATTGAGCATTACCAGAAGTGGCGGAATAACGGGCAATATCCCTCCTGTCGTTATCTGCAGCGCCAGTTGGTCCTTGCATTTCATCATTGTCAACCGTATAATACAAACTCAAACGTATACCGAAACCGGCGTCACCCACTAGTCTGCTATAGGCTCCTGCCAATGCCTTATATGCACTGGGTACATCAGAAAATGCAACTTCTGCACTTACATCTGTGATAGGTTGCTGATCGAGGTATTTTTTACAACCGCCTAACACCATCAATGCTGCTATGGCACTGATGAAACTTAGTTTATAGAATTGTTGGGTATTCATATCGAACAATTTTTAAAAAGGTTAGAAACTAGCATTTACACCAAAAATATAAGTACGGCTTTTAGGATAAGCAGAGTAATCCAATCCCGGTGTTAGTGGACTGTTTTTCACACTTACTTCCGGATCGTACCCGGAATAACCTGCAATAACAGCCAGGTTATTTAATGTTACAAAGAATCGAAGTCTGCTCATTTTCATCTTTGCCAATTTGGCTGCAGGAATGCTGTATCCAATAGTTACATTGTTTACACGTATAAAGGAACCATCTTCGATAGCCCATGAACTTGGATAAAATGCCCCTGCACTTTTAATGGGTTGCCAGATAGTTGCATTTGCATTTAAAGCAGTTAGTTGATCAGGTGCAATACCTACAACCTTTCCAGCTCCATTGATCCATTGGGCAGTTTGACCAGTTGCGGTAACAACCTTCCACCTGTTTTCCATCATAGCCAGCATGTTAGAATTGGCGGTATAGCCATTGGTAAACTCTACCTTATTGGCATTATAAATATCATTGCCATAAGAGAAATTAAAAAACACACTCATGTCCCAATTCTTATAAGTAAACTGGTTATTCCATCCACCTGTAAATTTGGGAGTAGGGTTGCCAATAATTTGTCTGTCCTTATCCAAATTAATAATACCATCTCCATCTAAATCCTTAAACTTAACAGCACCCGGTTGAACGGTACCAATGATACCAGCATTAGAAACAATGCCTGCCTTCAAAGTATAAACGCTGGTTGCTGCATCATAATCAAAATCAGAAACTTTGTAAAATCCATCATTCACCAATCCCCACATAGAACCAACCGGATCACCTATACGAATGATATAATCAGTAGGCTGACCCGAAACGCCCCAACTGGCTGCAGGATAAAATAGTGTTTGGTTCTGCCCTAATGCCACTACTTTGTTTTTATTGAAGGAGATATTGAAATTACTGGTCCAGCTAAAATCTGCTTTCTTAATAACTGCAGCATTTAACTGGATCTCTACACCTCGGTTAGATGTTTGTCCGATATTTTGCAACTGAGAAGAATAGCCATATGTTGAAGCGATCGGCACATTCAGCAAAAGGTTCTTGGAACTATTATCATAGTAGTCAACACTCAGCGAGATCCGATCATTTAGAAAACCCAAGTCAATCCCAAAATTTCTGTTCACCGTACTCTCCCACTGTAATGCTTCATTTACTAAACCGGAAGAATAATAAGCAGTAATTGCCTGGTTATTGATTCCGTAATAATAGGCTCCATCATTTCGGAATGTAGTTAAGAATAAATAGTCGTTAATCCGGTTATTACCTACCGAACCAAATCCTGCCCTGAATTTAAAATCGCTGAAGGTTTTAGATTCCTTCATGAATTTTTCATTCTTCACACGCCATGCAACAGATCCAGATGGAAAATAACCCCATTGTTTTCCGGGTGCAAATTTAGAAGCACCATCAGCCCTTACATTAAAGGAGAGATAATATTTATTCTGGTAATTATAGTTTACCCTGCTAAAAAATGATAAGCTGGTATAACGTGATTTATATACTTTGGGATAGCCTGTAAATGGAGTGGCCAGGTTTGTTTTATTGAATGCATCATCCGGAGAAGTGAAGGTTGGATAATTGCGCATTAACTGTGTATGACTTTCCGTTTTCAGCTCATATGTTTCTTCTCCAATCAATACATCAAAATTGTGTCTGTCTTTATAGTTATTCACCGAATAGGTTAATACATTGGAGTTGGTGATGATCGTTTTATTAACTGTATCCAATTGAACAATTGGCTTTCTTGAACCCTGGATCACAGAATAAGGTGTGATAGAATCAAAGAATTGCCTATCTACAAATTTGTTATTATCATACCCAAAAGTGGATTTGAAACTCAGGTTTCTGGTGATATTATAACTGATAGCTGCTGTAAGGTTAAAAACATCCGTCGATTTTTTCCTATACTCTGCCCTGGCCAATGATATGGGATTAATAAGGTTCAGACCATTACCAACATTGGGATCGGCTAGTGGATCAGCGTCTTCAATTAACTGGGTAGCTGAAAGAAATGGTCTGTACTTAACTGCATTCCTCAAACGATTATAAGCAGAACCCTGTTCTGAAGAAGTACCTGCACCTAAAACATTGGTATTGGTATAACGGGTAGAAACTGAGAGTCTGAGTTTATCGGTAATCCGATAATCGGCCTTCAAGTTCAGCAAATGTCTTTTATACCTTGAGTTCAATACAATGGCTTTATCATCATTGTAGGTATAACCAAAATTGTAAGTGAATTTTTTATTGCCTCCTAATGCTGCAATATTATGTGTTTGTGTAACACCCGTATTGCCCATTACTTCATCCTGCCAGCTAAGGGGACTAACATTTTTATAATTGTTTAAAGTATCCCAGGTAGTGCCAAAGTTTTTGGTAAAATTGGTACTGTCAACACTGCTGCCGCGAGATCTTTCCGACTGGTAGATCACATAATCATAAGGACTTAGTACTTTCAGCTCTTTGGCCAGATTTTTTACGCCAACAAATCCATTATAACTCAATTGCAATTTGCCGGGTCTGCCACTTTTTGTGGTAATAACAATAACACCATTGGCACCTCTTGCACCGTAGATGGCTGTTGCAGCGGCATCTTTCAACACATCAATGGTTTGAATGTTTTGCGGAGAAAGTGCAGAGAGTCCGTTCTCAACCTGAACCCCATCTACAATATACAAAGGAGAGTTATCTCCGGTAATGGACATTCCCCCCCTGATTCTTACCCTAACTTCTGCATCTGGAGAACCTTCTGCTGTTGTGGCTGTAACACCCGCCAAACGGCCATTCAGGGCTTCTGCAGCTGAGTTCACAGGAATGTCTTTCAGATCCTTAGCCCCGATACTGGAAACAGATGCCAACAAATTTTTCCGCCTGATAGTTTGGTATCCGATTACTACCACTTCTTCTGCTTCTTTCACTTCAGTGATCAGGGTAATATCAATAGCGCTTCTGCCATTCACCTGTTCCTGGCGGGTGGCATAGCCGATATAGGAAAAACTGATCGTTGATTTATTGTCAGTTACCAAAATACGGTACATACCATCCTTATCGGTAACAGTAGCAGCCTGATTGCCTTGTACTTTAACGCTAACACCTTCCAGGGGCTGCTTATCGGCAGAAGTGACTTTACCTTTGACTTCCAATTTTTTTTCCTGGGCAGACAATTGTCCGGCAAACAGGCATAAACCAGCCATCATACAGAGGCATAGGTTTCTAATTCTATTAAGCATATGCAATCGATTTAAAAAAATATGGAAAAAATGTTCAGCAGAAATTATTAAGGAAATAGGTCTCGCCATTAGGCCATTAGCATAGCCGGATGTTCGGGAAAGGCATCTGTTTGGGTTGGGCATGGCAAGCAGTTTGTAAATCGGCGTATCTTATTGTTGGTCTGATCCATTTTCAGAATGAGTGATCATTCAATTAAAAAGTTCAAACTAACCCAATGCTACACCTATAAAGACAATACAGAATCGGAAAATGCTTTTTTTTCTACGCAATCGTTACCGGGAACGATACCATGCAACCTATTTTTATGATTAAGCCTTGCCTTGAAAGTTTTTAAGTGTGGAATACTTATTTTTAGTAGCTACAACCAAACGATTGCCATGGCTATTTTCAAACAGCGTCTCAGTTTCATGCAGATCATCAATATGAATGTGGGTTTCTTTGGCATTCAGTATAGTTTTGGCCTGCAACAGAGTGCCGTAAACCCTATTTACGACTTTCTAGGCGCCCAGCCCGATCAGATTCCCCTGCTCAATCTTGCAGGTCCTATGACCGGCCTGCTCATTCAGCCCATAATCGGCGCTATGAGCGATAAAACCTGGCATCCACGGTTTGGGAGAAGAAAGCCTTATTTTCTGATAGGTGCCATATTCTGCAGCTTGTGTTTATTCATTTATCCTTTCAGCAGTACTTTATGGATGGCAGGCGGTTTATTATGGATATTAGATGCTGCCAATAATACAGCAATGGAACCTTATCGCGCATTTATTGCAGATAAGTTGCCTCCATCTCAAATGGCAACAGGATTTTTAACCCAAAGTTTTTTTACAGGATTAGGTATTACACTAGCGAATATTTCCTTGTTCGCTTTTCAAAAAATCACTTTTCTGAAGCAGTCACATGGCGCAATTCCTTATTGGGTTTTTGGTTCATTTTTCCTGGGTTCCTTGTGTTCTATTAGTTCTGTTTTATGGTCAATTACCAAAACGCCTGAAATTCCGCCAACAGCCGAGGAACTGGCAGCACTAAAAGCAGAGAAGAAAAATATATTTACGCCATTTTTAGAAATAGCACATGCCATCAAAGATATGCCCAAGGTAATGTGGCAACTGGCACTGGTGTATTTGTTTCAATGGTATGCACTTTTCTGTTATTGGCAGAATGCTTCTAAAAGTATCGCACAATCTGTTTGGAAAACCTCTCCTGCAAAAGATCCTGCACTGTATGAAGAAGCAGTTGGCTGGGCTGGATTGGTAAATGGCTGGTATAATGTGATCACATTCTTGTCTGCATTTGGCTTGGTGATACTTGCAAAAAAATACAGCCCAAAAGCCGTACACATTGTTTGTTTATTAATGGCAGGTGTGGGTCTTTTACTCTTTCCGCATATTGAAAATAAATATTTGCTTTTTGCGCCCATGACAGGATTTGGCATTGCCTGGGCAAGCATGATGGGCGTTCCTTATTTGATGGTAGTGAACCAGATCCCGAAAGAGAGATATGGTGTATACATGGGCATCATCAATATGATGATCGTAATACCAATGATCTTACAAACCACTACTTTTGGTTTTGTACTGGAACATTTTCTGAATAATGACCCTGGTAAAGCCATCAGCTTTGGCGGTGTATTATTACTCATTGCCTGCGCAGCTACATTTTTAATAAAAACAGTTAAATCGGAAGATGATGAAATGGTGATGCCTGTTGGTGGAGGACATTAGATTGACGAAAGCTGAAACGCTTGTCCGCCGATTCGTCCTCTGTAGCTTCAGCGAAAGAGGAAGCTTCAGCGAAGGAGGAAATGTTGAACAAGGAATTTTGAATTAAATTATTAGCCATGAAAGTTTTATGTATTGGTGAAGCCCTAATTGATATGATCTGTACAGACAAAGGAAGTACCTTATCTGCTGGTCAAAATTTTTTAAAAAAACCAGGAGGCGCTCCCACCAATGTTGCAGCAGCGATTGCCGCATTGGGAGGTGAAGTTGCATTATTAGCAAAAGTAGGGAATGATCCTTTCGGCATACAGTTGATCAATGTAATGGAAGAATTTGGGGTGTCTACCAAATGGATGAAAAAAGATGATGCCCATTTTACCACATTCGCTTTTGTATCATTAATGGAAGATGGAGAAAGGGATTTTGTTTTTAATAGGGGTGCCGATGGTGAATTAAGCATAAGCGAAGTAGATGCAATTAATCTGGACGATATTTCGATTGTACATTTTGGTTCAGCCACCGGTTTCCTTCCAGGACCATTACAGGCAGCATATGTTGGGCTATTTCAAAAGGCGCTGGCGAAAAATATTTTGATCAGTTTTGATCCTAATTACCGACACTTATTATTCCGTAACCATCTTCCAAGTTTTATCGAACAATCCTGGAACTTTTTGCATGCCTGTGATTTCTTTAAAGTAAGTGATGAGGAAGCCATGCTATTAACAGCAACTGCTACTATGGAAGAAGCAGCGCGCCAATTGCTCGAGAAAACCAAAGCGGTATTTGCCATCACACTTGGAAAAGATGGAACCTTATTTGGCTTCAAAGGCGCTACCTATATAATTCCCAGCATTCAGGTAAAGCCTGTTGACACTACCGGTGCCGGCGACGCTTTTGTAGGTGCAGTACTTTACCAGCTTTCAGATAAAACAAAGTCTGACATCCAGTTGTTATCCAAAGATGATTGGACAAAGATCATCACCAATGCCAACAAAGCCGGAGCCAGAACCTGCGAATACCTGGGTGCTATGGAAGCTTTTAAACATTTAAATAACCAGATCTTTCAATAAACAGCTAACGTGTACCAACATAGTCTTCATAACAGAATCCATCTTATTTGCGACCAAGAAGGCCTGATGCTGAATGGACCCGATAAGATTTTCTATACCCGCCTGATTGCCAATACTACAGCGATACGCAATTTATACATGGGCATTTATGGAAATCATGCACAAGCAGAAAAAGCATTTGATGCACTGATACATACCATCATTAAAGCTTACAAAGAGCGATCAGTTTCGTTAAAAGAAGTTGATACACAAAAAGAGCAAAAAGAATATTGGTACCTGAGCAATGAACTTACAGGTATGAGCTTGTATGTGGATCGCTTCTGCGGAAGTTTGTCTGCCATGAATGGTAAGCTTGACTATTTTAAAAAATTAGGTGTTAATCTTTTACACCTGATGCCTTTATTTCAAAGTCCTGCCAATGAAAGTGATGGCGGCTATGCCGTAAGTGATTTTAGGGTAGTAGATGAAAAATTTGGTTCATTGCTGGACTTGCAGTTGTTAAGAAAAAAAATGCAGGAGCAGCAAATGTTCCTCATGATTGATATTGTGCTTAACCATACATCTCACCTGCATGAATGGGCAGCTAAAGCAAAACAGGGAATCAAAGAGTTTCAGGATTATTTCTACATGTTTGATAACAGAACTATTCCCGATCAATTTGATCAGCAAATGCCAGATATTTTTCCGGAAAGTTCGCCAGGCAATTTCACATATGTTGAAGAATGTCAAAAATGGGTGATGACCGTTTTTCATCATTACCAATGGGATCTGAATTATACCAACCCAGCAGTATTCAATGCCATGCTGGATACTATTTTCTTTTATGCAAATCTGGGTGTTGATATTTTACGGATAGACGCACCCGCTTTTATCTGGAAACAATTGGGAACCAGTTGTCAGAACCTCCCAAAGGCGCATGAACTATTACGATTGATCAAACAATGTGTGCAGGTAGCAGCCCCGGGCATGGCTTTGCTGGGCGAAGCCATAGTGGCACCCAAAGAAATCATGAAGTATTTCGGAACAGATCAATATACTGGAAGAGAATGTGATTTTGCTTACAACGCAACACAGATGGCCCTTCAATGGGATGCATTGGCTACTGCTGATACAAGAATTATGTTGGCTGCCCAACAGGACTTGTTACAAAAACCCTATGGATGCAGTTGGATCACTTATACCCGGTGTCATGACGATATTGGTTTGGGTTATGATGATTCCATGATCACATCAGCAGGTTTTAATGCCTATGAACACCGATCTTATTTGAAAGATTTCTATGCAGGCATACATCCTTACTCTACTGCATCAGGCGCATTATTTTCTGTAAATCCTAAAACGCAAGACGCACGTATCAGTGGCTCATTGGCTTCCTTGTGTGGTTTGGAGAAGGCATTAGCCAATAATGATATAGCCGCAACGGATACCGCTATCCGTAAAATAATACTTATGCAGGCCCAGAGTTTTTTTATTGGCGGATTACCGATGCTTTTTTATGGAGATGAAACCGGATACACCAATGATTATTCCTACTTGCAGGATCCTGCTAAAAGTTATGATAACAGGTGGATGCATCGACCAGTTATTGACTGGAAAAAAAACGCACTTACGGAACTGACTGATAGTATTGAGGAAAGGATATATAGCGCAACCAAAAAATTAATAAGCCTCCGAAATAAATTAACTGTTTTGAGCGACAGAAAAAATATACGCTGGTTATCGCAACACAATATCCATGTGGCGGGTTTTCTGCGATCTGAGGGTGAAGATCAATTGTATTGTTTATTCAATTATAGCCATAAAGCAGCTTATATCACCTGGTATACTTTTAAAGAAAATGGCACTGCCCCTGTAAAGCTTTACGATCATTGGGCAGATAAGAGATATACGGTAGGCGCAGATAATGAATACTTAGTAATAGCTCCTTATTCATTTTGTTTATTGGAAGTGGCAGATTAATGAACGAGGAAGCTATAACCTTTGTCCGTTCCTGAAAAATCATTCCGTAAAAAATAAGAGTCAACAGCCAGTTCATTACCCTTTCGTTGAAGAGATAAGTAATGAAAGGAAGGTTTATATTGTTGAGCAATATCCTTGCGTGAGGTTTGATCTTTATTTAAGGGCTGATACATCCCACCACCGCCACCAATTACAATGAATTCTTTGCCTTTTATCTTGAAATGTTCAAAAGCATGTGCATGACCGGTAATGAAGAGTTTTGCTTTTTGTGTTTTTTGATAAACATCCGCAAAAGCTTTTTGCACATCCATAGATGACCCTACTGTTTTACTATTACTATATGCTGCATGATGACAGCACACAATGATATGCTTGATGCCGGAATCCTTTTCCATTTCTTCCATCCTTCGCTGATACCATTCCTTTTGCTTTTGATTATCCGCTTTTGATAAATACCTGAAATTCGAGTTCATCATCAGAAAGGCCATAGAATCTGCCAGTACCAGATAACCTGTTTTATTATGTTCCGGAAAACGCTTTTGAAAATTACTCGCGCCTTTATCACTTAATCCCATCAATTCATGGTTACCCAAAATACCGGTGACCTTTATATTTTTTTGTTTGGCAGAGTCAAGAAACAGATCAGTGCTTTTCCATTTAGTAGCTGAATAGCCTAATGAAACAATATCTCCCAACATAAAAAGTTGTGCAGGACGTTTTTGAAGTATGTCTGTTCGTAATTTTTGTGTAGCCAATTCGTTATGATCAGAATGTCGAAATATTTTTTCAACAAAAAGAGGCTGTTGTGTATCACTGATAAAAAAGTAAACAGGATGATCAGCAATGGCCTGCTGCGCAATGATCTTAAATGGCGAAAAAATAATAAAAGCAAGTAGTAGAAAATAGTTGCGCATACCCAATTACTTTTTCCATTCCAAAAAACGCCATACCAAATGCATTTGTAAACTAATGGACTCGTCTTTGGTTTCGGCCGCATTCATCCATTTAATTTCTGAAGCCAATCCTAATTTATTTGAGATGGGGTAAGTATAAGAAAGTGCCAGATTAGTTCCCAACGACATCGTGGAAGAATTGACAACACCTTTATAATCCAAATGTGTTGTTAACAGATAAGTGCCGAAACCTGCATAGATATTCACTCTTTTCACTATTGGCATTGACCACATGATCAATACCGGTACTGCATTCAAACTTAACTTTCCAGAACTTGTACCATTGACAACCTTGTAACGATAAAAATTTGTGAAGCCCGTTTCTAAACCCAATCTTAGTTTGTGATTAGGGTGCCACATAACCCTTAGTGTAGAAGCCATATTTGTTTTAGCAATATCTCCCAGCAAACCAACAGGAGGTTTCCCAATTCCACTGATATAAGTAGAGATACCTGTACCTGCTTCTAAAACCAAAGCATGTAACCTTTTTCCTTTTTCATCGTTTGTATTGATATCCTGTGCATTACCAGCAGTCACTTGCAGCAGCAGCAAGGTTATACATAAAAAAAGATGTTTTTTACTGTTGTACATAATAATGATAAGCTACACAGGTGGGGTAATTGGATAAAATACCATCAAAATGGCCATCACGAATAAACTGTTGGATAAATTCAGGTACATCTAAGGTCCAAACAAAAGCACGCCTCCCTTTTGCATGAACGCCATCAACAGCTGCATTTTGCGTTCCGTCAGTAAAGCGTGGCGCCCATACTTTGGCATTTACTTTTTCAACATCTTCTAAAGTTAATTCGCATAGAGAAGGTGTTGTAGTATAATCCGGTAGTTTTAAAAATTCCTCAAATTGATCTTTGGTGGGCAATCCAATCAGTATTTCCAATTTTCTTCCCTGTGCGGCTGCTTTTAATAAAAATTCTTTTTGCAATAATTGCATGGGCCTGATAGAACCTTCATACTTCGTGTCTAACCATACAGTACTTAAAGCAGTTTGATAAACTACTGTATTCAAGGCTTCTCGTAAAGTAGGGATTTTTTCTCCATGAATCAATCTAACAAAAGTAGAAAGTTGTTCATAGGTATAATTTTCTATTGGACCGATCAAACCCGTTTTTTGAATTTCGCGCAGGTTCAGGGTATTATCGTGGTATAAAATGGGTACCCCGTCTTTGGTGAACCTAACATCAATTTCGATACCTGTAGAACCAAATTCCGGTGTTTTCAAGATCATTTCAATTGAATTTTCTGAAACAGGTAAAAGGTCAGAAGTTCTTCCGCCTGATCGGTGAGCCATGATCTGAAAATCAGTTGGTGCTTTATACAGTTTTCTATTGTACACAAATGAAACCGGCAATTGTGGTGTGTCTTGATCAAATCCCAAAAATCCATTGATCTTGATACTGCCAGCTGTAATAGTGGGATTAGGCCCTAATAAAATACCTGCACCATCTGCATTGGTGATGGATAAACGGATAAGACCTGTTTGTGTATTCACCATTTTACGCCAATAGCCATTGAGCTGGATCGTGCCATTCAAAACATTTCCTTCACAAATAAAATAAGCGATGTCTTTACCAAAAAATCCGGAAAGATGAAAGGAAGTATCAGAACCCAATATCACATAACTCCATTTTAAGGCTGCGAGGTTACCAAAAAAATCGGCCCCATTTCCCAATGTATACACACCTTCCATAATTGTGCGGGTTGTAGAACTGAGTCTTTGTGCTGCAGGGTTATTGAACTGATCCCAGGTATTTGTATTGGGCATATTTACTTCATATGTTTTTTTACAGGAAGTAAAAGCTGATAAAATAAATAATATGTAAAAAAAGGATCTCATAAGATAAAGCCTACGGTCATTTGAGGATAAAAAACCTTCCGATCGTTCTTATAAAACAAAGCCCATGTTTGCCAGTTGAAATACTGGTTGATGGCAGAGAAAGCAAGTGTGATATGCTTTTTATTGTAAAAAGGTTGTTCAATAGCAAAGGTGAACACTTCCCCATTATAATATTTTTGACTGGAATTGTATTTGTTTTCGCCATTTACAGAACGATAAGAAAGATTATAACCCGATTCAAATTTGAAAGTGAATAGCAAATTTTTTCTTGTTTTATAACCCAGCGACAAATTGGTATTTGATTGCCAACCTGATGCACTGCTATTGAATCCTGTTACTTTTACAAATCCAAACCAATAGGAAATATCTGCACCAATACTGGCGAACCAATGATCATTGAGGGGTTTAATATAACGGATACCGGTAGTTAGATGGTTTTGCAAAACCTGGAATAATAGTCGATTATCCAAAATAAAATGCTGATTGATCTTTCTTAACAAGTGATAATCGCCACAAGGAATTCTTATCCGCAATTCTTCCGTAATATCTTCAGGCGAAGTAAGCATTGTAAAGCCAATGGAAGAACGCCATTTTTCCTGGTACATGGGATAAGGGAAAAGGATGGCTGCATGCTGTGATTGAAAAGATGTATCCTGTGCAAAAACAGTTTTTTTGACACTAAGATTTATGCATAAAATCAATAGTAATATTGAAAATCGATTCAACAATTCTTTTATTTACAAATGTATAGACAAATCATATACGTAATATATAAAATAAATGGTATACCAATGTGTGATTTTTAAGCAAGCATAATTAACCGTAAAAAGAAGCCAATAAATTTAATTGTATTACCAATACAGATTTTGCTTGATTCTTTCCTCAAGCAAAATTTAGCATACATCAAATATGTACATTATTCCTATTGCCAACACAAAAAGCATGATATTTATGATAGCCTGAAAATCAGGCTTGTACTGAAATTTCTGCCATCCGAAGGCCAGACACCAGGGCCAGGATAGAACATGGGTCTTTTGGTGAAATAGGATTTATTTGTCAGGTTACTGATATTCACTTTTAACTCCAGATTTTTTGAGAACTTATATCCACCACTTAAATCCACTAAACCATAAGAGGGAACCAGACCAACAGCGCCTGTTGTAGGAGAAGGTGCATAGGTATTCAATGCATCTGCATATGTTTCAGAAGTAAAACTATAAAGTATAGAAATATGTATTCGCTGATGCCTAAATGTAAAACCATTTCTGGTGGTAAGGTCTGGCGCACTCTCTACTTTATTTCCATTGATATTTACATTCACATTGCCGGATTTTACTTTTGCATCTTCATATCGGGCATGTAAAAAAGAAGTTGCGGTAAATAGGTTTATACTGGTGTTTTTTGATAACAACCAATTCGCTTCAATGAATATTTCGGCACCTTTCGTGAATGAATTTCCAATATTTGTTCGGAAAAGAACCAGTGTTCCTGTATTATCTGTTTGCGCTAAAGTTCCAAATCGGTTATTCTCTTTCAAAACAAAACCGGTAATATCCCATTTCAGGAATCTCCAATTACCCCTGAATCCTATCTCTGCATTATATCCATTTGCATCTCTGATCTCAGGATCCACTTTTTCATACAGAGAACCTGGTATAAGATCCTTAAAGATCATTGGGCGATAAGACTGTGACCAACCTCCATAAAAATTCATTTTCTCATTTAGCTTATAGGTAAACCCTGCTGCGAATAATGGAAAATGATGTTCAATACTTAGTGGAATTTTATTTTCAGGATAGTAATTGATAATGCCTTTTAAGTTAGTAACACCACTTTCAATTCTGCCTCCAAATGTGATGGCGAATTGATTACTCAGACTTAATTTATTTTCTGCGAACAGTGCAACATTCTTTGTAATAAAATGAAGATCTCTACCCCAACCGGGTTTTACAAGGCTGAGATCAAAATCTGAGCCGGTTGTACCCACTCCCAATTGAGTCCTATGTAAATCATTATTCATGTATTGAACTCCTGTTGTAACCACACTTATCTGTTTTCCTGTTTGATAATGTCTTGCTATTCTCAACTCTGAGGTATGGCTATCAAATGCATCGATATCTACTTGTCGGTTATTGTATTGGAAAGTTGATTGATTGATGGTATCCGCAATATTGGTTGGTTTATCAAACAATACACTGTTTCTTTTTCCTAATACAGCAGACGCAATAAAACTTATTTTGGTTTGTGGATCCACTTGCCAGTTAACGCTAAGGGAAGGAATATGAATATCAGGATTGAAATAATTTCTGGTTCTTGTTGCCTGTGTTGGATCTGTATGGAATTGCTGATCTGTTAATGGTCCAGCCATTCTATAGGTATAGGTTGATCTTGACCATTCTAATTTTACAGAAAGCTTACTAGTAGCATCATATTGCAACATGATCGATTCGGCTTCTGCATCTGTATGTTCATATTTTCGATAACCATCTCGTGATTTTTTTTGCGCATACGCATAATAGGTGAACTTACCGGAATGTCCACCCACTGCTAAATAATTACTCAGCAGATTATAAGAACCAATGGTCGTAATATTTTCTACACTAATGGGTTTTATTGAATCACCTTGTTTGCTTACATAGTTCAACATGCCTCCGAACTGGGCTCCATATTGTAAAGATCCTGTGCCCCTTACCAATTCAATGTGATCAATGCTTTCAAGTGGCATACTATAATGACTGGCCGGATATCCGTACATATCTGAATTAGTAATAATGCCATCTTTCCTGATATTAAATTCCCAACCACGGTGGGGATCAAGACCACGGGTTGCAATATTCAATTGATTACCTGCGCCATCCATGTCATACACAAAAACACCAGGTACTTTTGCAAAAACCTGGCGTCCTATCTTATTAGAAAGGTCTGCTGGCAAATTTCTCAATGAAATATATTCAGATTTTTTTCCTGAAAAAATATAGGTTCCTGCCACTTCGGGTAGAAAGTTTTTTTGCAAAGAATGTAGATAAGCAATAACAGTTACACTATCCATTTTTTTTGACAAAAGCGTATCAACCTGCATTGCATTTAGATCTAATTTAAACGCAATTGAAAATAATAGCAATAAAATAAAACGACGAGTCATTACCTATAGTGTTTAAATAAAAATGAAATCAATCCCTTTACTATTTTAAAGGGATTGATTTATATACTTTAATCCGCTCCGTCAGTTTTAGCCCTTGCAATAGCATAAGCACCCACTTTTTGACCGGTAGTTAAGCCCACTTCGCAATCGCTTCTATAATGGATACCACCAACCAATCTTGAATTGGAGGCTTCTTTGGCCATATCCATATAAACATTTGCCTTTTCAGGTATGATATATCCTAATATAGTTGCTGCTGCGCTACTAAATGTAGAATGCCCTGAAATGTATGCAGGGAAATTAGGTATACCTGTTAAGGTTTTGATCGCATCATTCAACTGTGTTGGTCTTGGGTTGTAATAGAAATATTTAGTATCCCAACATACTATGCCAGCATCCATTAGGGACATATTTACCAATGCCAAATTCCTCGCCCATCTAACTTCACTGTAATTTTTAGTGATGAAATCTTCAGCTGCAATTGCATTCCAATGACCCGGTGGTGTATATGTTCCCACACCATCAGCCCAAAAATGAACAATCCGAATATTATCTCTGGTAGGATTATCGATGTAGTCCTTTACTTCCATTGTTTCTTTTTTCATTTGTTCACTGGCTGTTATTGGTGGAGGTCCGGGTCTTAAGGCAACTGTCGTATTCGCATCAAAAAGAAAGGGTGTAACCTTGCCAAATAAGGGTAGCATGGGTGGTCTTTTTGGCGCATCCAAACTAATCCAGGGTGTTTCCCCTTTTGCAATAGCCCCCGTTTCTAATGCAGCCCAATCTGCTGGCGTACCAGCTGCTGCACCCGCTTTATCTGTTCTAGCACGTGCTGTAAATTTCTGAGCTACCAGTCTGCCCAATGCTTCACCAGCTTCAATATCGCTTCTGGTGGCTATACCCGCAATAATACTACTCAATTCTGCTTCTTCCAGTTTCTGTTGTATAAAAGCGATTTCGCCCGGAAAAAGTAATTTCATCATTTCCGCTGTAACACCTGCTAATACTGCAGCTTCAGAAGGATAGGAAGGTATATCTGTTTGTGGTGTTAAAGATTGAACACCCGCATCCGTTTTATATGGTGCCGGTCTGTTATATTGTTTTTTATAATGCCATGCTGCAACCAATGCATCATACTGTGCCGCACTGATATAGGCATAAGCTCTTGCAGCATATGGTGGATTGGCAAAGGGAAACAAAGGATAAGCGAAAGGATTTGCTGCACTAGGGAAAGGATAACTGCCATCAGCATTTTGGTAGGGTGGCAAATTATATTTTGCAACAAGTTCACGCATGAGTTCATTCCAACGTAATACGCCACCAGCTGCCCAATACGTGAGTTTTGTTTGTTGCTCTTTGTTGATACTTTTCTGCAATGCTTTAATCTCATTCAACTCTGCAATATATCCTGCAGAATTAACAGCTGCAGGAGCAAGTACCGGAAACTCAGTAGGACCTGTTAATAATACTGTTTTCCAAGTGCCAGCATCAATATCCGTTTTTGCTGGAGCCAAAGGTGCCAGGTTCTCAGTTCTTTCTGTAATCGCTTTGCCACATGATAATTGCAACATAAAAAGCGATGCAGCAATGAATACAATAAGGGGATTAAATATTTTTTTCATACATTTTTTTTACTGTTGTACTTGAGTAGGTTTCGTTTTTTCCTTCTTGGTAAAGTCTAGAATATAGAACACACCTGTGTTGATACTATTCGTCTTTCCAACATTTCTTCCAGCTGTAGTGATACTTCCTCCGCCAATCAAAGACAATCCATCTACCGATTTTATATTATACTTCAGATTAATACCTACCGTAGTTGCATCCATTTCATTACTAAGAAATGGCATATTGTTACGCGTGATATCAAAGCCTCCTAAAGTGTTGGAACAGTTGAATATTCCTTCCAATATCATCCTTCCGCTTCTATAACCGGCTCTCAATTGATAGTTCGATACATCTGGCATAGACACTTCATTGGTGTGGAGTAAATGTGTAGTATAATAAGAGGTTCTATCTATTGTTACATTACTTCTGAGAATATAGGTACCGGAAGCTGTAGCAAAAATATTACCTACTTGGTAATCTATCATTCCGCGTAAGGAGAGATTGGTGCTATGCAATCCGATAGATAAAGGAAGGAAATCAGGAACGTAATTACTGGTTGGAAAAGAAAGACCGCCTATACCGTAAACGGATAAGGTTCCTTTACCAATTGTTTTTTCGATTGGATTCCATTTTACCCAAAGTGAAAGATCCTGCAAACCATTTAAGCCCTTTAAAGTGCCAGCGCTAGCTTTTGTTTGCACAAATGGCAAACCAAATAATACATTGAGTTTATCAGAGATGCCATAATTACCCATAACAGCATACATATTAGCGGATACTGTACCTAAATTTTCGTTATTTCTTTTAAGGGTACCTTCCCAATAATCACTCCATTGATTATTGTTATACATCAGACCTGTACAAAAATTATTTTTGGCCATCATAATGGCATCTGCATCAGTTTGCGCAGTTAAATTTCCTATAACAAATATTCCTATCAGTAAGAGTATGCTTATACGTCTATATAGTGCATAACAATAGTGCATTGATCTGTTCATAGCAGAATAATTTAATTAGCAGTCATTGCATAAAAAACCTGCAATGACATCAATAAGGTTTAGTTCACAAATTAAAATCGAAATGAAAGCCCAATGTTCACTACATAGTCAGCAAATGCAGCATCTCCTTGTGCAAACTTTCCATTGATGTCGGTTGAAATTTTATCCGGCACACTTTGGGTTCTGCTTCTGGTTATAGCAATCGGTACATAAGTATAAATCTCCATTTTCTTAAAAGAATAGGTAATACCCGGCTCCGCCGAAATAATATAGCCCGGCCTTCTGAACCCTTCACTGCCGCCAATTATGTCGTACACAGGAATACATTCTTCACGAATACCTGCAGAGAATGTAAATTTTTTAGCCATAAAGCTAGCACCTCCTCTTATCATAAACTGATCGGGTACACTCATAACATCGCTGGTGATCGCTACTGAATTAGCTGAAGGTGTTCCACCGCGAGCTGTGGAAGTTCCATTTTCCTGACGGGGATTTAAGAGGTAAAAGAAATTTCCATACAAACTAACAGAACGGGATAAACTATAATAAGCATTGATCTCAGTTGTGAAACCAGTTCCACCATCACCTAACTGAATGGATTGATCAACAGGTCCGGTAACCCTAACTCCAGGTGTAGCAGTATGAAACCTGTCAGTGTATTTGTAATCACCTGTAGGTAATTTAATTCCTAAACCCAGTTGTACATTGCCTTTTTTCCCTTTGGCAGGATCAATCATCCAATAATAAGCAGCTAGACGTACATCTCCTAATCCAAAAGAAGAGGTTTCATGTCTTTCCTTACCACCATGCTCATACAATGATGAGCGATTATTGGCTACAATAGGAACATCTAAAAACAATGACCATCTTTTATTTAGTACTCTGGTAAGTGCCAGATCCATTGTATAAGCATGATTGATCACCTGTGTTCCTTGTTCTATGCGTTGTTTTTGTTCTACAGTTCCAACAAAATGTCTGAAAGAATTAAAATAACGGTTATTGATATTCAGTGTCCATTTGGGAGATGTTGCTGTAACGTCTTCATTGTTTCCATGGTCCATGGTACAAAGTCCGCCTACACTTCTGATGGCAACACAACCCTGTGCATGCACACACGACGATATGCCGAAAGTGGCGATAAAAAATATGATTAATGATTTCATGGCAATATTTTTAGGTATGGTTATAGTGTGTAATAGTGTTTTATTTCTTTTTCATTTGTAAACGTGTTGCGACTAACTTACCTACATTCTGTCCAATTTCAGTACTTACAATGCAGGAGTTATGAAAATGCAAGCCCCCATAGAATCTCGCCCAGTTATTTTCTTCTGCAGCAGCTCTAAAAGATTTGAAAGAACGGCTTTTGATGCCAAATTCCAATTCTGTAGAATCTGTGTAAGCAAAATTATCCCCATATACACTGGTGAGAGCTTCAGCAGCTGAAGAGGATATAGTGCTATGACCACAGGTATATTCCGGAAAAGCAGGCGTTTGCAACAATGGCCGCCAATTAGCATCCAAATATTTATTGATCACAGTTTCTGGTCGAACAGTATTGTATTTGTATTTCACATACCAGCATTGTATAAAAGCATCAAAGAGCGCGATACTTGTTTTTGCATAAGCATATACGGTGGTGGCATAATCGGCTTTCGCAACTTTAGAAGCTATGCCTATTACACCCATCCAATGCCCCGGTGGTGAAAATTTCTTGCTGCCATACATTACATGACCAGTAACATTCATCTTAAATGGATTATCATCCCAAAATTCAGCGATATGTTTTTGCTCGGGTGTTAAACTGTCAACAGCATCTTTAATTTTGATGACTTCCTGATAATACAGACTTTCTTTATCGGTAATATTAAAGTCGGGCGGTGGTGGGGGTGCAAATACAGAAGCACTGTCTATCACCATGGGTCTGATCTTCATCCAATGAGGTTCAGCAGCTGATCCATATAAGGGTGGTGTAGGAACCCATCTTCCGGGAATATCCATCACCGTATATTTTTCTGCACCGCGTGTTTCCAGGTAATTATCTTTTTTACTCCAACGGATAATAGATGCTGATACACTATCAGCCAATATCTGTGAAGCTTTTTCTATGGAAGATGATAAACCTTTGTCGCGCGCAATTTGCAAAATACTATCCTTATAAATTTGCATACTTCCTTCCGGAAAAGTAACCGCTTCACCTACTTTCATATAAGCCAATAAAGCTGCCAGTTCCAGGTCAACATCTTTATTTACAGTGGGAACTGAAATGGTTTGTAAGCCATGTAATTGCCCTGCCAAAGTTTGGTATTGATCGGGATAGCCCGTTACCATTACTTCATAAGCCGCAATGGCTGCATATACATAATTACGAGAAGCTACCATGGGCGGGAAATTATTGCCCATCACCACTGTATTGAGTTCGTGTACTGTTTGACTGAATAATTCTGGATTGTGCAGGTAGGTTTTATACTCTTCGCTTTGTTTACAAGAGAATAAACCAATAACTACACAAAGACCCAAGCAGAGTCTTTTCATATAACTGAAAATTAAAAGGGAATGAGAATAAATTGCTTAATGAACCAAACCTAAGCTTGTGGTGGCTTATCAATCAGGCTCAGGTAGTCAGACTTCAGGCGAGCAGAAACTGATCTGTTCCAGGTTTCGCATGCATCAGCATTCCTAAACTGCCAAGAAAAGAAATAGTGATCATCTGTAAAATCCTGTACAGAAAATTTCACCGCATGGTTGTGATGTGAGGGAGCCTTCTTGGAATTATTATTAGAAAGAAAATCGTTAGCTAATCGTGCAAATTCATCACGTGCATTTTTAATGCCTGCACGCACGGGGTTAGGGATACAACGTAGTTCCAGTGAATCCTGGTAAAAACGACGTTCTACATAGGTATAAATAACGCCATTAATTTCTATGTTACCATCTACTCTTTCAAATTTTTCAGAACTGGTACCATAAGGTAAACTTGCAGGCACTTTAAAACTAATGAGGGCTGATTCATCGTACTCATTATTATCCAAAGCAATTTCCATCTGACGGTCGGCATATTCTTCAAAATATCCTGTCAACAAGCGGTATCCACCCCAATTAAATAGGAGGATCCCCAATAGCAGTATGGAAGCAATTCTCTTCAACGCTGTGAAAATAACAAAAAGCTATTTAACCGTAAAGATTTTCTTTTCTGGCCCTACCCCTTTGATAGTGAGGCTTTTCCAGTGTTTTGGCAAGGCAGATTTTATTTGTGTGATGCCTTCCGGGGTAATTTCCAATCCTCCAAAGCCCATCAAAACACTTTGTATGATACCCCCTGCACCAGTTGCAAAATAGGGATTGGTTCCTCCCTTTGTTTCAGCGATCACCCTAAATGGCGGATTTAAATTGGGTAGATAGGCATCCTGAAAAAAATGAAAGGCTTTGGCTCCATCTCCCAGTCTTGCATATAATAAAGTAAAAATAGCCTGTGTCATGGCAGGTGTTCCTTCATTAGGCACCCTGGTTTCATAAAATGCCAGGTCCTTTTTTATTTGTGCCACATCATTCACTTCTTTTAAAGGATAGGCCAATAAATTCACATCTGCCTGTTTAATGCCTTCTCCTTTGTAAGTGGCATGTTCTTTAGTTACACCATCTTCCATTTTAAGAATGGGAATATTGTTTGCAACCAGCATCCAATCGGGGTCTGCTTTGATACCCAGTAATTTTGCGGCATTAGTTGCATTTTGCAAAACAGCTTTGGCAGATGCATTTGTCCAGGCATTATTGTCTACATTCTCTGCCCACTCATCTGCGGCTACCACATTTTTTATATCGTATTTACCCGGACCATTTCTTTCAACCCTGCTTGCCCAGAAATCCGCTATCTCTTTGATAACCGGCCAGCCTTTTTCTTTGAGCCATTCT
The DNA here is from genome assembly GCA_943371675.1 of Chitinophaga pinensis. Lineage (GTDB taxonomy): Bacteria > Bacteroidota > Bacteroidia > Chitinophagales > Chitinophagaceae > Sediminibacterium > Sediminibacterium pinensis_I. The sequence continues at coordinate 158,137 of CALRVT010000003.1, forward strand.
TTGTCTTGTGTAACACAATAATAATTCCAGGCAGCAATACCCACACATGCGGTGATATGGTGTTCAAATGGACCACTCAATGCCCATACCGGTGTTTCTTCTACACCCGTTGCAGCACTCTCCCAGGGGAACATGGCTCCTTTATACCCATGGTTAAACGCATTTCTTTTGGCGGCAGACAAACGCTGAAACCTATACTCTACAAGGCTTTTAGCCATTTCCGGGTGTAACACCAAATAGGAAGGATACATCCATAATTCCGTATCCCAGAATACATGGCCATTATATCCAAGACCACTTAATCCCATGGGTGAAGGACTCATATCGGTTCCTTCACGAACAAATGAATACAGATGGTAAAGCATACTATGAATATCCTGTTGCGATTGATCATCACCTTCAATAATGATATCGCTTGTCCATAATGCATCCCAGGCTTTGTTATGAAAACTGATCAATCTGTCTCTGCCTTCCAGCTTTGCAAAAATGGTCATGCGCTCAGCTTCATTCAGGGGATCATCGTGTTGGGCAGAAGTAATAGAAGAACCTGCAATGGAATAACGGTAAGACTCTCCTGCTTTTAGTGTTTTGTTGAATTTCATCAGGTGCATATTATTGTCCCACATCTCATGAATTACTCTTGGTTCCTTTCCATGTTCCTCACTAAAGAGAAAGGTATTGGATGCGCACATGAGTAATTTTCCGGTAGGGCTTTTTGCAGAAGAGGTAAGCAAACTAACCACAACATGCGGCCTGTCGATTTCATTGTAATAATTCTGTACATCTTTTAAAGCATCTGGCGCTTCCATTACACTGGCAGATTGCAGGGCAATAGCTTTTTTTGCAGTAACCGTAACATCCATCAATACTGTAAAAGGCAATTGCCTGAGCGAATAATAAGTATAGGAAACGGTTGCTTTATCTTCATAATCAAATGAGGTAGTGAAACTGGCATGCTGCATATCCAGTTCCTGTTTCATGTTAGAAACCAATGAGGCACTCATTCTATGCCCATCAATGTCTAATTGCATATTGAGCAGGTTAAAACTCCGCAGGAAATTACTTACACGTCCCCTGCCATACAGATCGTAGGCGCCGGCAAGAACTACATCTTTTACTTTAAAGGGTTCAGGAGAAGAAACAATACCAATCATACCATTGGCAACAGTAATACCATAATAGCCGGATGGATCGATCTTGTTAGCACTAATTTTCCAGGGATCGATTTTACTTTGAGCAGATACAAATTGGCTGAAACAAATCAGCAGCAAAAAAAATGTATTCTTTTTCATAAGCAATCGTTTTCTTTTATAAAAGAAATAAGGTGAATGTTTTATTCTTTCTTTTTAAACAGTCGTAATGGACTGTTATTTAAACTAACCAGTATAAGATCTTTTCCTTTTGCAGAACGGATCAGTTTTGCATCGCGTACCTCGCCATTTACAAATAAGCCTGTGGAATTGGGGTTACTAAAATGATACCGACCATTACCAGTATTCAACAAGGTTGTTCCGTAAGATGCATCCAAACGGCCTGTTTGCGGTTTTAATCCATAAAAATTGCCCACTAGGAACAGGTCTTTTTTTGCATCATTGTTCAGATCGGTAACAGTTATTCCAAATACCGGCGAAAGCTGTGCCATTATGGGTAATTCCTTCATGGTAAAATTTCCTTTACCGTCATTCATGAAAATGCAAGTCTGGGTTTGTTCCACTGTAAGTACCGGATTTTTTTGCAAGAGGCTCTCATCAAATATTTCTTCGATCGGTTTGCCTGCATAGGATTCGTACTTTAAAAATTTCTTTTTAAGAACAGGCAATTGCGATTCTAATTCATCTTTGAGGAAATAAGGATAGGCTTTACCATCATTCTTAAAATAAACGGGGATACATTCCGTTTGCCCGTTATTATCAAAATCATTCACAAATAATTTTGCAGGATGTTCTTTATCTGCTTTGATATTTGAATTTAATCCAAAATTACCGGCAACCAGATCCATTGTGCCATTCCCATCCAGATCCGCTACAGTAAGGCAATTCCACCAACCTGCAGAATGATCTATTTCAAATGATTTTTGCAGTTTGTTATTTTCCCATTTGAAAACAGTAACGGGCATCCAGTCACCAACTACAACCAATTCTTTTTTTCCGTCCTTATCAATATCAGCCCATTGTGCATCAGTTACCATACCTGCATTCATTAATACTGGTGCGAGGCTTGCTGTAACATCTATGAACATTCCCTTAGCATTATTCTTCAATAAAATACTGCTTGGCTTGATGCCATAACTACCAGGTATATTTCTTGCCCCTATAAAAATATCTTCCAAACCATCATGATCAAAGTCACCTACCCTAACACAGGATGCATTGATGGATAACCCAGGCCAGGAATTTGTTGCCGGTGAAAAATTTGCATTTCCATCATTATAGTATAGTCTGGCAGATAAATAAGGTGACCCAATTTTATTTTCATTACCGCCCGAAACAGCCACCAGGTCGAGGTCTTTATCTCCGTCAGCATCAAAGAATGCAACACCTGTTGTTTCAAAATAAATTTCAGACTGAAAAACGGGTTGAACCTTTTGCTCAAAAGTTCCATTCGCTTTTTGCAAAAATATTTTTGAAGCATCCCCAGTTGATGCGCCTACAAAAAAATCTTCCCATCCATCACCATTCAAATCACCCGTTGCTAATTTAGGTGCTTCTGTTGATAGCATTTTAGGGATCAGTCTTTCCACATCAAAATCAACAAAGTCATTTTCTTTGTGCAGTATATTCCCCTTAACGATCAAATCTGCAACTTCTTCATACAAAGCTGCTTTTTTACTTGCAGGCTTTGTGGGCATCTGTGCAGCTTCCTGCATGAGCACCAATAAAGTATCTGCCTTCACATTAGTGAGAGTTTGTGTTTTTTGATTGGGCCATTGAATAACCACACTATCTAAATGCGACCTATTTGCCAAACCAAAAACCATTACCGGATCAACACTGCTTTGAAATCCGCGTACTGGCATTTGTTCCAGCATTTGTTGCATGGTATCTGCATAAACAGTTACCCTTGCCCCATAACCCATTGTATTTGGAGCGGTTCCCTTTGTTTTTACTTTTAGAAAATGGTGCTTTAATTGTTGGGTGCTATTATTCCGATAAAGGGATGCTTCCAGGTTTTCATTGTTAATAATGAGGTCAAGGTCTCCATCACCATCCAGGTCTGCGTAAGCAGCACCACTGCTGAATGTAGGCAAAGCAAAACCCAATGGAGCAGAAGCATCTTTGAATAGTAAATTTCCCTGGTTTTTAAAAGCGAAATTAGGTATGGGTACAGAGGGCATTTTATTTAGGAGTTCCAGAAAATCAAAACCTCCTTGTCTCACTTTGGCAAGGTTTTCCTGACTATTAAAAAAAGCAAGAAAATCCTGGTTGGTTAGGTCTCTTCGTATGCCATTACAAACAAAAATATCCTTCCAGCCATCATTATCAAAATCAAAACAAAGTGTTCCCCAACTCCAGCCTGTTGCATCTATGCCTGCAAGTTGTGCTATTTCACTAAAGGTACCATTCTGGTTATTCAGTTGCAGGGTATTGGCCGTAAACTGGTGATGAAAATTGAGTTGGTTTCTGGCATTGGCCATATCATAGCCATCAAATTTAATGGTGGTCTTCAGGCGATAATCATTTTCGGGTAACATCTCGGCAGTAAAAATATCGAGGTAGCCATCATTATTGATATCAGCCATATCTGTTCCCATTGCACCATTGCTCATATGGCCCATGGCTTCATTACTGCGTTCTTTGAAACTGCCATTCTGCTGATTGATATACAAATAATCATGCTCAAAAAAATCATTGGCGATATACAGATCCTCCCAGCCATCATTGTTCAGATCGCCTACGGCAACACCCAAACCAAAAGCAATTTCAGAACCGTAGATACCAGCCTGTGCACTGATATCTTTAAATTTTCCCTGATCATTTCTGTATAACCTATCCCCATTGATGCTATCCCTGGTATATCGGATATCACTTTTATATCCAAAATTATCGATTGATTTAGGGCTATTGTTCAGCACAAAACAATCCAAGTCATTGTCATGATCAAAGTCGAAAAATATTGCCTGGGTAGATGCACCTTTATCATTTAAACCATAAGCAGCAGCCTGCTCTTTAAATGTGCCGTTTTTTTGGTTGATAAAAAGCTCATTAGACCGATCATCATTATTTTTGATCCCTGCATTACAAACATAGATGTCTAACCACCCATCCGCATTAATGTCTACCATGGACACTCCTGTATGCCAGGTATGTGCACTGCGAATACCTGCTTTATCAGATATGTCCTCAAACTGAAGATTAGCTTTATTGAGGTACAATTTGTTTTCCCCCTGATTTGAACTCAAGAATACATCAGGAAGTCCGTCATTATTGATATCCCCAATTGCCACCCCGCCACCATTGTAAAAATTATGGTAGTTAAGGATGTTCATATTATTGGAATCTGTAACGGTATTGGTAAAATTGATGCCCGTTGCTGAAGAAGGCATCAACGTGAATAAAGCATCCTTTGCATCAGATTGCTTGCTATCCTTACAAGACAGAAGTATAACTGAAGAAAAGAAAAGTGTAAAAACTAACGATATATTACGAAAAAACATAGCAAAGACAGTTCAAAGTCAAATGGCAGAAAATAACAAAGCAAATTACCTTATTTAGCATAGGCTACAAAATGAGAATTCAAATACAGCAAGCTTTTCGCCAAAAAATAGATTTTAAGGATTCATTAAAAAATCTATGCCTGCTGAATCCGCAATTTACCCCCGAATAGCTTTATTTTGCCGTGTGCAAAACTGATGGCAAATATGAAAAAATGGATACTTGTATTATTGGCATTTCTGGGAATATCTCTTTCGGTTATTTACCTCTCTATACCTTCCAATCTTAGTATTACCAGTATTGCTTCTGTAAATACAACAGATGTGGGTACGGAACGTTTTCTGATAGATGAGTCCAAATGGCCACTATGGTGGTATGATAGTGCTGTAGCTAACAAAAAAATACCTGAGGGAAATATTTATTCCCGTAATGGTTTTGATTTCAGCATCTCCAATAAATTTTATAAGTCGGTAGATATCGATATAACCCGCAATGATCTGCATATTAGTTCCAAGCTGGTTATTTTGCCATATACACTCGATTCTACAGGATTGCAATGGACATGCAGCATCCCCACAAGCAATAACCCCATCACCAAGATCAATACCTATCTTGGAGCGAAGGAATTAAAAAAGAATATGGATACCGTTTTAAGGAATATGGTACAATTTTTATCAAAACTTGAAAATGTATATGGTATCCCAATTGTAAGAGACCGGTTGAAAGACACTTTATACGTTACTGCCAAAAAAACATTCACTACAAAACCAGGCATAAAAGAAGTTTATGGTTTGATTGCCAATATTCAGCAATATGTAACAAAAAATGGTGCCACACAATCGGGCAGTCCCATTTTCAACATCACTGAAATGGATAGCAGTCATTTTCAATTGATGGCAGGCATTCCTGTAAACAATCAACTAAAGGAAGCTGAAGGCTTTGCCATGAAATATATGGTTAAGGGCAGTTTCATGATCTCTGAAGTGGTAGGAGGAGATGCTGCCATAAAAAAAGCATCCCAAAGTCTACAGCAATATTTTATCGATTTTAGAAGAACATCCATGGCCATGAATTTTACCATGCTAGTAACCGACCGAATGCTGCAACCTGATAGCAGTAAATGGATCACCAAACTCTATCAACCAGTGTATTAAAAGCAACCACCGCAGCCGCGTCATTATTTTTAACTAATACAAATGCCTCTTTCTTATTGATGGTAATTTTCCTGATATGTCTTACTTCACCTTTTACCTGAACGCCATTTAAATTTTCAGCACTAAACTTTCCGGCTCCTTTGTTTAATAAGATTGTTCCAAAATCAGCGTCATACCTGCCCATTTGGATGTTGTTATTGTAAAAATTTCCAGCCAATAGTATGTCGGGCAAATTATCACCATTGGCATCAACGATCACTGCGTCTCTGAAAGAAGACAATTGAGCTTTCCAGGGCAATGCTTCAGGCTTAAAAGATAAATTACCCTGGTTTACAAAAACCGTATTGGCAAAATTATTGGCAGTAAACAGTTTTGCGCTTTGGAGTTTTTCGTTAGAAAAAATGGCTTCTAAATCTGCTTTGGCAAAATCTTCTGCATATAAATATTTTTTCTTTAGCATGGGGATCTGTCTTTGCAATTCATCCTTATTAGCAAAAGGCAATTCTCTGCCATGCAAAAAATATGTAAGTACCTGCTCATTCCTGCCATTATTGTCATAATCATTCACATACATTTTCACTGGTTCTTTATCACTTGCCTGTAAACGGCTATTTAATCCAAGATTACCTGCAACAAAATCAATATCACCGTCATTATCAATATCCAATGGTAAAACAAAATTCCACCAGCCTTTTTGATCGGATAAATTTGTTTTCGAAAACTTTCCCTTTGTATTTAGGTAAGCATCAATTCCTTCCCATTCGGTACAGGTGATCAGGTCCTTATCACCATCCTTGTCTATGTCGAACCAAACAGCCTGTGTGATCATTCCCGCTTTTTGCAGATCAGCAGCTGTATTGGCAGTTACATCTTTAAAATGACCTTTACCATCATTTTGTAAAATATAGGATGCCGGTGATTTACCATATTCAGTAGGAACTGAACGTGCACCTACAAATAAATCGATAAATCCATCTCCATTAATGTCATTGGAAATTATGCAGGATGCATTCAGGAAAATATTATCAAAAGCATTGGCTAGTTTAGATAAATTGGCTTTCCCATCATTAAGGTAAATCCTTGGTTGTAAATGCGGGTCTGGCCCAAAAAATTCATTGCCACCAGCAGCCACGATCAAATCTGTATGCCCATCATTATTTACATCCGCCCATAAAGCATCGATATCTTCCATTGAGCTATCTGCATCCAAAGACGGTTGGAGAGACCTTGTAAATGTTCCATTGGTAGTTTGCAAAAAGATATTGCTTTTCTTATCACGGGCAGCCCCAATAAAAATATCTTCCAGTCCATCATGGTTAATATCTGCAACAGCCAGTGCCGGGCCTTCCTTTGAAACCATATGTGGCAACAATGGTTCCCGATCAAATTCTTGGAAAGGATTTTCCTGGTGTACAAAATCGAGGGCTACATTTTTGGTAATATCTACCATTGGCTTGGTAGGTTCAGGAAAGAAAGAAGTGATTTTTTGGTAATTGAAAATGGGTAATCCTTTCTGATAAGTAAAACTGACTGATGTGTTTATACTTTTAAATTGAATGGGTTGAAAAGTATTGTCAGGCCAGATCAGGAATGCAGAATCAATTTTAATTTTATTTAACCCAATATGTAGTGGGCCTTCCATGCTCGACTGGAAGCCTCTTACTGGATTTTTCTCGTAAGTGCTGATACCATTATTGGCAAAGAGAATTATTTTAGATCCAATGGCATTTCTGTTTTTCTCAGAGCCTATCAATACTATATCTACAAAAGACTTTTGTTTGCTTTCATTGCTCTTGTTTTTATAAACCATAGCAGCCTGATCAATATTATTCACGATAATATCCAGGTCGCCATCCTTATCAAAATCGGCATAAACCGCACCATTGGAATAGGTTGGTTGATCCTTGTCAATCAATCCATCCATATCACTGAATTGCAAATTGCCCTTGTTGAGAAAAAATTTATTGGGGATTTTAATTTCCGGAAATTTATTTACCAGTGCCAAATCTTTTGCATCCATCTGGTTGGCTGATATTTTTTTTTGTATTTCCTCATTAGAAACAAAATTCACATAATCCATATCATTCATCCGCTTGGGAATACCATTTGAAATGAATAAATCTTTTAAACCATCATTATCAAAATCCATCCACAATGGCGCCCAGCTCCAGTCTGTTGCATATACACCGGCATACAAGCCCATTTCACTAAACATACCATTGCGCCTGTTTAATTGCAAATTATTTCTGGTGTATTGGTGGTTATAACCGGCAGCAATTTTGTATTGAAAGATATCGTACTCGTCTTCCCCCAATGACCGTTTCAGGATATAAGGATCAGAAGGCAACATATCCATAGAAATAATTTCAGGAAACCCATCATTATTTACATCCGCTACATCAACACCCATGGAGAATTGACTGGTATGCATGATGCGTTCATCTATTTCTTCTTTAAAGGTTCCATTTTTCTGATTGATGTAGAAATAATCATTTTCATGAAAATCATTTCCTACATACAGATCGGGATAGCCGTCCAGGTTGATATCTGCCACTGCAACACCCAACCCATAGCTGATAGCTGAGCTGTTGATCTTAGAGGCTTGGGTAACATCTTTAAAAACTTGGCCATCATTGCGGTATAGACGATCACCGGATAAAGGATGATAAGTACCCAGAAAATCTTTGCGGGGTGAGAAAGAACCATTACGGTGTACGGAATGATTCAGTAAAAAACAATCAAGATCGCCATCCATGTCATAATCAAAAAAAACTGACTGCGTAGTGAAACCTGAAAAGTCGAGCCCATATTTTTTTGCTTCATCAACATAGTGTGGAATTTTGTTTTCATCGATACTTTTACAAATCAAGAGTTGGTTTTTCCCATGCAAAGTTTCAAACTCACCTACCCTGCTAATATAGATATCGAGCATTCCATCATTATTGATGTCTACTACCGATACGCCGGTTGACCATCCTCCATCTTGTGGAATAGCTGCTTCTTCGGTAAAATCTTTAAAAGAAAGTGCACCTTTATTCAGGTACAATTTGTTGTTTCCCTGATTAGCTGTCATAAAAACATCTATCAGACCATCATTGTTAAAATCGCCCGAACCTATGCCACCGCCATTGTAAAAATACATGTACTTAAACATGTTGAATTCCTGGGTAGGGTTCAGTTTATTGGCAAAAACCAGTCCTGTTTTACTGCTATCCAATAATTCAAAAATGGTTTCCTGTTTGGGCATCTCCGATTTACAAGATGCCAGCAAAAGTATATAGAGATAAAAATATGTTTTCAGGTGCCTTATCATTACTATTATTGGTCTGCTTTCTTTTTTAATTTTTTACGTTACCCTTAGTATGCAATTGAAATAATACCGGCTGCATCTCATTGCGCAGAAAAAGGTATTGCGGTGTTTTTCCACCTTTTATTTCCTGAACATCTCTTATCTGGCCTTCAAGATCTATACCCGATTCTTCCGATCCCATTAATGAAAAATTAGCTTTGCCCTTATTCAATAACAATCCACCTCTTCCAGCGTCCAGTCGTTCAAATTGTGGGAGGAAGCCATATTCATTACCGCCAAAAAGTATATCCGGCATTTTATCTGTATTGATATCGGTAATGTATAATGCATTGATAGATGAAAGCTGTATTTCAACCGGAAGCTTTTGCAGTTCAAATTGTCCATTTCCTTTATTGATGGCAATAACAGATGCCCCATAATTGAACTGTTTTACTTTGCAGCTATTGATAATTTCGGAAGAAAACAATTCCTGTATAGGCTTGGTAGCATAATCACGGTGTTTCAAATTCTTTTTCTTGAGCGAAGGAAGCTGGTCTTCCATTTCATGTTTCATAAAAACAGGCATGTCTTTGCCTTTAATGGTACTGGTAAGAACCCTGTCGCTTGCATTGTTCTGATCAAAATCATTGAGCCATAATTTTACAGGATGTTCCTGATCTGGCCTCAGGTAAAAGTTTTCGCCGATATTTCCAATCACCAGGTCATTTTTCCCATCGCCATTCAAATCTGCGATAGCCAATGTTTGCCACCAGCCCAGCTTATCAGTTAAATTGGTTTTTACTTCGGTAAAATGATCACCAGAAAAACTAAAAATATGAGGGGCCATCCACTCTCCTATTATAATCAGTTCTTTATCTCCGTTACCAGTAATATCTGCAAAAACCGCATCTGTTACCATACCAATTTTTGCAATTTCAGGATTCCTGGTTTTTGCAATATCTGTAAAATGTCCTTTGCCATCATTTACAAATAGGTAACTATCCGGATCAACACCATAATTTCTAGGATCGTTCCTTGCGCCAATAAACAGATCTGTAAAACCATCCTTATTAAAATCTTCTGCAACAGCAGCACCAATATTCATTCCTGTATTAGGAAATGCCGAAACATCAATCTCGAATTTTCCCTTTCCGTCATTTTTAAATAAACGTAGCTGCATCTGACGTGTATCTGGCTTGTTATTGTTGCCTCCTGGACAAACTAATAGATCCTGGTCATTATCATGGTCGTAGTCGAAAAACAAAACAGCTACATCTTCAAAATCACGAAACTGTTCAAATGAAGCCTGTTTTGATTTAGTAAACTTTCCATTGGAATCCTGCAAGTACAACTGTCCTGGATTAACCGATGTGCCTCCTATATAAACATCTTCCAGTCCATCTCCATTCACATCTGCTGTGGCGGCTTTTGGTCCTTCTCTGGAGAGTAGTTTGGGCAAATTTCTTTCATAATAAAAATCAATATTGCCATCTTCACTATGCTTATCAAACCCAATAGAAACGGAGTCTAATAAGGGTTGCATTTTGTCGTGCTGGTAGGGCTTGAATAATTTATTCTTGGCCACCTGGTTAAGCAAGTGTAATTTATTAATAGCGGGTTGTGCGTAAGAAGATACCGATAGATCGGGCCAGATCACAACCATAGAATCTATTTGGGTTCTATCGCCCAATCCGATCACCAGTTTGTAATCCATGGATGATTGAAATCCCCTGCTGGGTATTTGTTCTCTGGTGATTATTTCATTGCCAAAATATAAGTTCACTTTGGTTCCGATCGCAAATGTATTTTTACCGGAACCCTTCAGTTGGATACTGATAGAATTGTTTTTGTTGATTTCTTTACTTTTATTTTGGTATAGAAAGGAAGCTTGGTTTTCATTATTTACTATCAGGTCAAGGTCACCATCATTATCCAAATCGCCGTATGCTGCACCATTTGAAAAACTAGCCTGATGGAATCCCCATTTTTCAGCCATATCTACAAAGCGTAAATTTTTTTGGTTATGATAGGCTTTATTGGTGAGGGGATTTTGTGGTATATGTTTCAGTACTTCATCCACATCTTGTTTTTGTCCGGAGAGGACCATTTTTTGAATTACATCATTGGCGAAGAACTCAATAAAATCAAGGTCAGTAACATCACGGTTCACACCATTACAAACATAAATATCATTGAATCCATCATTGTCCATGTCAAACAGTAGTGCACCCCAGCTCCAGTCGGAACCAGAAACACCACTGTAATTGCCTGTTTCAATAAACTTTCCCTGTTTATTATTTACTTGTAAACAATTTTTTACATACTGGTAATAAAACCCAGTTTTTAATTTGGTATTAAAGAGGTCGATATTGTCAAAAGCACCTGTTGTTTTTAAGCGGTAATCATCATCAGGTAACATGTCTGTATTAAAAATATCCGGTAAGCCATCATTATTGATATCTGCCAGATCAGATCCCATTGAAGAGAAGCTGGTATGTTTGATGCGTTCTTCAAACTCATCTTTAAATTTTCCGTTTCGCTGGTTTACGTATAGATAATCACGTTCGTAGGAATCATTGGAAACATAGATATCCTGGTAACCATCCCCATTTATGTCACCAATTGAAATACCCAATCCAAAACTTATCAGACTTCCATGAATACCTGTTTCTTCAGTTACTTCTTTAAAGAAATTATTGTCATTGCGAAAGAGATGGTTACCTCCTCCTTTTAAAAACTCGCCCACTTTCCATAGCTTTTCGGGTAGGTCGCGGTTATTATTAAATCCTAACTGATTAACGGGAATGGGACTGTTATCGATCATAAAACAATCCAGGTCTCCGTCTAAATCATAATCAAAAAATGAAACCTGTGTTGAATAACCTTTATGATCCAACCCATATTTAGCGGCGGCCTCAGTAAAAGTTAAATTTTGATTATTGATGTAGAGTTTATTCAATCTTTTACCTGTTGACATATGTCCGGAATTACAGATATAGATATCCAGCCAGCCATCATTGTTCACATCTGCAAAAACAACACCGGTACTCCACATGCTATCTTGTTGCAAACCTGCTTTGTTACTGATGTCTTCAAATTTTAAACCCCCTTTATTAAGAAAGAGTTTGTTTTCGGCCATATTGGAAGTAAGCAATACATCAGAAAGACCGTCATTATTGATATCACCAATGGCAACCCCACCACCATTGTAAAAATTACGAAACAGAAAACTGTTTTCTTTTTTACCATCTTCCACATCATTGCGGAAATTGATGCCAGAATTTTCAACGAGTTCAAAAAGTGTTTGCTCCTTTTTTTGTTTACAGGAAAAGATGGTAAGCAATAAGCAGCAGACCAATATGCCAACTAGAAAACGCATGCAGCGGAGATTATTTCGTGTATAAAAAAGTAATGACATTTTTAACTATGAAAAGGCATTCGAAGTTAACGCTTAAATGAATAAGGGCACTGATAATGGCTTGTTACAATTGGTGCCAAAAGTTTAAACCCGTTACGACTGTATGGTTGAAATAGTAAAAGGCCCTAAAGGCCTTTTACTATTGTAATCTTTTATAAGAATCAGTTATTAGTAACCAGGATTCTGCTTCAGGTTTGGATTTGCAGCCAAAGCTGAATTAGGAACAGGGAATACTAAGTATTTAGGATCATCAGTAGGTTTGTACTGCCAAGGTTTCAAAAATACTCCGAAACGTAAAAGGTCAGTTCTTCTGTGACTTTCCCAATATAATTCACGGCCTCTTTCAGCTAATAAAGTAAGTGGGTCTTCTACGTTATTTACGTTAACCAAAGCCATGGTAGTTAATGGTGGTGCTTTTCTTGCAGCACGTAAGTTATTAACCATTGTTAAAGCACCTGCAGCATCTCCGGTTCTTTGTCTTGCTTCAGCAACCATCAACACTACATCAGAATAACGTAAGATCATGTTATCATTACCAGTTGGTCCACCACCAAACTGAGCGTAATCAGGTACATATTTTACAACACGGATACCAGTTACTTCCAGGTTTGCACCTGTTTCGATCATATTAGGAGCGATGTCTTTTACGAAAGCCAAAGGCGCACCTTTTCTGTCTTTGATAGCTACACCATTCTCGTTATACTGTTGGTTAACCAGAAAACCGGGAAGGATACCAGAAATCTTTTTAGCATTCTCGTAATCACGACCACCAAGTCTTCCATCAAAAGCAGTATCTGAAGGACCATAAGTAGTTGGTGTGCCACTTGTATTGAAAGAAGCATAGAAATCACCAATAGTAGAGAATCCGTTCCAACCTGCGTTAGGGTTATTAGGCGTATAAGAATTGTAGTGTAAAGTCATACACCAGCGACCAGCCATACCAGAGTTATTGGCACTAACACCTGAAGTGTTATCGTAGCGGAAGATGGCTTCTTTAGAATTGTCGTTACCAGATTTGAAGTTATCAAAGTAGTTAGCGTTATAAGAATATTTACCACTATTGATGATAGCATTACCTAAGCTGATAACCTGAGCCATATCAGCAGCTGCAAATGTTGGAGCAGCCCTGTTAGCCCATGTACCTCTTTGTAAATAGCATTTCATCAACAAAGTTCTACAAGCGTCAGCGTTAGCTTGTGCAGTAGTATTAGATGCAGGTAAATTAGGTAAAGCGGCATTCAATTCATCAATGATGAATTTGGCACCAGCATCACCAGCTAAAACAGTTGGTGCTAAAAGTAGGTTATCACCTGGGTTCCTGATAGGGAATTGACCATAAAGATCAAGCAGGTAATACAAAGAAAGTGCACGGATAAATTTAGCTTCTGCAGCTTGAGCCGGCGAAGGATTAAATCCTAATACGTTGGTAGCGTCGAAGTTAATTTTATTCAAGCTATTGAATACGTTGGTAATCTGACCGTGATCAGCATTCCAGGTATGGTTATGTAATACTCTCCATACACCATTATCGTCCCAGTCACCACCACGGGTAGGAACCAGAGATTCGTCTGTTGTATTCTCCATCAATGAGAATACCAGATCTTGTGCAGTAAATGGACCGCCTAAATCGGCGTAGGCAGCAGAGAGCAACAATCCAGTACCGGAAGCACCCAATGCATTTGATACCTGATTATTGGTGAGCGTACTGCCCAGATTTTCATCAAGCTTTGTACATCCCGACATTGCAAGAACTGCAAGGAAAGGGACCGCAAATTTTGTTAGCATATTATTTGGTTTCATCGTTTGTAGTTTGATAGTTGATTATAATGAGAAATTAAATCCAAAAGAAATGGTTCTGGCTGTTGGATAAGGCACATACTCAATAGACCTTGAAGGGTATGAGTTATTGCTTTTATCGATGTTCACCTCAGGATCAAATCCGGTGAATTTGGTAATTACAAACAAGTTGCTAGCACTAACAAATGCGCTTAGGTTCTTGATGTATTTACCTGCATTACCTACGTTATAACGTACAGTAGCGTTTCTTAGTTTAAAATAATCGCCTTTTTCTAGGAATCTTGTAGATGCACCAACACCACTGGCAACACCTTCAGGAGAATTGTAAGCAGCTTTGTCAATATTTCTTCCCTGAGCAATACCTGCAATATTGGTTACAGAAGTAGCCGTATTGTTATAGATCAGGAATCCGGTTGCACCACCAGAATTCAGTGTTAAAGTGAATTTTTTGTAACGTAATGATGTGCTGAAACCGAAAATATTTTTAGGGTTTGGATCGCCAGCAAATTCAGGTGTACCACCAATTTGTTGGTTACCACTTGCATCATAACCAGTGAAAGGTTTCAGGTAGAACACATTGATAGGTTGGTTATTGGTAATAACCTGCGCCAATGTTCCGGATACACCCTGACCACTGATGAAACCTGTTTGAACCTGCAGGTTTAAGCCTGTATTAGGATCAGTAAAGTTTTTAACGTTGTTGGTGTTATTGGCATAGTTGAAGTTAAGATCCCATGTTAAATCTTTCTTATCTACGATGGTTGCACCAATGGCAACTTCAAAACCCTGGTTGATGATATTGGCATTAGCCAGGTTTACGAAAGAGATAGAAGATGGAGCTGGTTGAATGGCTGTAGTTTGAAACAAGATATCAGAGGTAGTTTTATTATAGTAATCGAATGATCCATAAACCTTACCACCTAATACACTGAATTCAATACCCAAATCGAAAGAATTTGTTTTTTCCCATTTCAGATCTGGGTTACCGTTAACTACCTGAGGCGCATTGTTGAAAGAATTCAAAGCAAATTGCTCTTGAGAAGAACCGGCAGGATATTCCTGGTTACCTGTTACACCATAAGATGCACGGAAAGCCAAACTAGAGAATACCTTATTGTCTTTCATGAACTCTTCATTGCTAGCAACCCATTTCAAACCACCTGAAGGGAAGTAACCATATTTATTGTTCTTACCAAATTTGCTAGAACCATCAGCTCTCATAGTACCGGTTAATAATAACCTGTCTTTATAGTTGAAGGTTACACGACCGAAATAAGACTGTAATTCAGCTTGTGGATTTGCGTAAGAATAAAAAGGATTCTGGTTTTTAGCGTTAGCCATGATATCTGTGTATGGAATACCAATTCTGGTTAACTGATCCAGGTTGGTATTGAAACCATTTGCAGAAACACCATTACCATTGTAATTTGTTTTGAAGTACTCATAACCGGCAAGGGCGTCGAGTGACAAATCGCTGCTAAGATTTTTGCGATAAGATAAGGTATGGGTAAGTGTTTGTGTATTTAATTTAGCATTTACGATAGCTGCAGATCCCAAACCAGATACACCTGGGATACCTTGTAACCATCCGTCAATACTCATTTTTCTGCTACCTGTACCGCTATTGATACCATATAAAAGTTTGTACTCTAAATTGTCGGTGATCTTGTAAGCAGCAGACACACTTCCTAAAATAGTGAAAACGCTACTGTTATCATTGTATGCATCGTTAAATGCCAATGGGTTACCAGAACCGTTTGATGGGAAATTATATAAACCAGCTGGTCCGATCAAAGCAACAGTTGGGTTCCAACTTAATGCAGAAGAAATGATATTACCTGTAGAGCCTGCAGTATTGGATACACTGGTTAATGTTTCAGCAACATTACCGGTAATCAAGTTAAAGTCGATAGTTAAACGCTTATCCAGCAATTTGTAACTACCACCAATGGTTGCAATGTATTTATCCAGCGCAGATTTTTTCAAGAAACCTTTTGTGTTAGAAGCAAGTAAAGAAGCACGGAATTTACCAACTTCATTACCACCACTAAATGACAAAGAATAGTTCTGAGTCAAAGGTTTTTGTGTGATTGCTTTTAAAGCATCTTCATTATAACCACCATCCAGAGTAGCTGCCTGCTTATATTTTGTAAGAGCTGATCTGAATTCACCCGCGTTCAGGATCTCAAATCTTTTCATAAAGCCAACGTTAACACCGTAGTTAGTACCAAATTCAACTTTTACAGGACCTGAACTAGCTTTTTTGGTAGTGATTACGATAACGCCGTTGGCACCACGAGAACCGTAGATAGCTGCAGATGACGCATCTTTCAATACATCTATCTGAGCAATACTGTTCGGATCGATGAACAATAATGGGTTAGAAGCAGGTGTACTACCAAAAGCAGTACCCAAATCTGGTCTGGCAGTTCTGCCATCCAAAGGCACACCATCCACTACGTATAATGGATTGTTATTAGAACGGATAGAAGAAGTACCCCTGATCTGAATGGTAGAAGCAGCACCAGGCTGTCCATTCTGATTGGTAACTTCTAAACCAGCTACTTTACTCTGAAGTAATTGATCAGGAGCCATGATAGCACCCTGGTTAAAGTTTTTAGCCTGAACTGATACAACTGCACCGGTCAGGTCTTTTTTACGAGCAGTACCATAACCAATAACCACTACCTCATTCAACTGATCGTTGGTAGTAGCCAAAGCTACATTTAAGTTAGTGCTTGATTTGATACTAATTTCCTGGGTTGCATAACCTATAGAAGAAATCAATAAGGCACTGGCAGCGTTAGGAACGGAGATCTTAAAAGTACCGTCGGCACCAGTTTGTGTTCCAGTAACCGATCCTTTTACAACGATAGAAGCCCCCACCATTGGTGAGCCGTCCTTAGCGTCTGTTACTTTACCGGTTATTGTTTTGTTTTGGGCCTGCGAGGAGATTACCAGCAAGCAAGCAAATAAACCCATGAGAATGGGCCTGACAAGCTTCGAAAAATTCATAAATGGCAGTTTATTGGTTATTAAGCGTGTACAAAATACACATATTTGTCGCAAAAAAAATTATTTGTTAAATTTTAAGCTATTTTCTTACCCAATAACATCATCTCTGATGTTAGCAATCGATACTATGACCTCGCAATGCTCCTAAACGTTGCATACCTCTTATAATTGTGTACGCTTAGGTATCATTTTGAAATTTAAATGTATAGAGATTAAGGATTTAGAACTAAAAAATTTTAGTAAACTATAAACCGCAATCGTTTGCGGAACCCTTTGTTGTGGAAAATTATATAACTTTCGGTTCCAGAAAACCTGCCAAATGAACAATCCAACCTTAAAAAAATTAGCCTCTATGTTGGGTTTGAGTGTGTCTACCATATCCAGGGCATTAAAAAATCACCCGGATATTTCTGAAGCTACCAGAAAAAAAGTTTCAGACCTAGCACAATTACTCGACTATGAGCCTAATGCCAATGCCGTGCACCTCCGTACCAGAAATAGCCGGCTTTTTGGTTTATCGGTACCCAGTATTTCCAATAATTTCTATGAGTCCTTTATCTCCTCTATCGAGGAAGAAGCACGAAAAAATGGATTTTCTATCATGATTTTGCAAAATGGTAACGACGCACAGATTGAGATCCAGAATCTGAAACTATTCCGGCAGAATCGGATAACAGGCTTGTTTGCATGTATCACTCCAAAAACCGTCGACCTATCAGCTTTCGACAAAATGAAAGAAATGGAGGTTCCTGTCATATTTTTTGATAAGGTTCCTGAAACAATGGGATTACATAAAGTGTGTTTGGCAGATGAACAAGCCGGCAGGCTGGCGGCGGAAGCGATCATCCGCAAAAAAAAGAAAAGAGTACTGGCAATATTTGGAGATGAAAATATGTCGATCACCCAAAAAAGAAAAGAATCCTTTCTAGCTGCTTTTAAAGAAGATAGTCAGGATACTGCCATTAATTTTCAATTTGCCTTAAACTCAGAAGAAGCTAGAATGCAGGTGCATGATTTGATGGCTCAAAAAGAAAAGCCAGATACCATTTTTAGTATGAGCGATGAGATATTGATCGGTGTGATGAAAGCATTGCAGGAATTACATATGTCCTTACCCACAGAAATAGCTTTGATCTCCATCAGCAATGGCTTGATTCCAAAATTATATTTTCCTGAAATTACTTATGTTGAAACCAGCGGTGAAAAACTGGGTAAGCTTGCATTTATGCAAATGATGGCTTTATTGGGTGGCAGCAAGGTATTGCAAGATCTTACTGTTGATGCCGTATTGATACCTGGCGGAACAATGTAATTAGGCTCCAAAGAAGTTTGCAGTTGCAAAATCATATTTCATTTTGCAATAAAATACTGGTAGATCATTTCAGATACACGGGCCATTGATTCAGTTGATGGGTCTACTTGTTTTAGATTTTTTGAAAGTATCACCAGTACATATTTTCTGCCATCAGGAAGAAAAACAATTCCCGAGTCGTGATGCACGCCAGTTATTGTGCCTGTTTTGTGCGCCACTTTTACTTCTTTGGGCAACTTTGCCGGAATAAGTGTGTTGTGCTGCTGATCAAACAATACCCTTATCATTTCTTCGCAAGCTTTTGGATTGATGATTTTTCCTTCAGCCATCTTCTCAAACAAAACCATCAGATCGTAGGCAGTTGTTGTATTATTAAGTCCCTGAGCATAAGCTTTGCTGTCTTCCACACCTCTTAATACCTGCATATCATTGGCACCCAGTTTCCGCATTGAGGCTGTAACATTGTAGGCCCCCACTAATTCAATAACCATATTGGTGGCCAGGTTACTGCTATTAATGATCATCTCATAAACCAGTTTGGATATGGGTATTTTTTTCCCAATCTGCTGGTACAATTCCTGCTGACTATCATCTCCAGGACTTAACTGGTATAAGCTACCATCAACAATACTCTTAAATTCGTTCTTTACAATAATGGTATCCGTTAAATTGATTCTGCCATTGGCTACCTGCTGGTATATCTCTACCATCACCGGCGTCTTCATCGTACTGGCAGCATGAAAAATTTCCTTTTCATGCCAAAGAATCGTTTCCCCGCTTTGTATATTTTTAAATGCAAGCCCAAAAAATCCTTCCTGCTTATTTAAGATCTGCTGAATGTTTTGTAACAATTCTGATGAGCTATTGCTTTGTGTAAAGGCTTTTGATGTGGTCATAAAAAGCAATATAGAAAATAGTAACTTATACATATATATCCTGCGCCAATTATTGGCCCCATATTCGATAAATAATATAAAGGATCAGGGTGCCTATTGCCAGCAATATTAAACCATTGTTTCTTTTTCTTTTGATGAATAGCAATAATATTAATCCACTCAATGAAATGATCACCATCAATATGGCGGCTATATCAATTATCCAGAACCATACATTACCGGTGTCTCTTCCTTTATGCAAGTCATTGATAAAACCAATAAACCCGGTTCTGGTTTCTGTAAAATCAAATGTGCCCGTTTGCCTGTCAATAAAAATAGATGCTTCATAAGCAGGCCCTTTAAATGCAATGCTGATCTGTGATTCTTCTATTCTAAAATCATTTACTGTACCTTTTACCTGGTAATTATTGCGGAAATATTCTGTTACAGCTAGTTTATTCACGTAAAGGGTATCGGGATTATTTACCCATTGCTTATCCAGTTTGCCTTTTTCCTGTTTAACTTTTGCTTCTCCCTGTAAATAATCGGCATGATTTAAGGTTAATCCTGTTACAGAAAAAAATAACACGATGGCAAAACTTACCATGGATAGATAGATATGCAACCATCTGCTAAATTTCGCCAATCGCCTTTTGGTATCTATTGACTTTTGTTTGTTTTCGATCATTTCCTTTCTACTTATCGGTTTTCTTCCTGTATTCAAATGAGGCTCCTGTAATTTCTACATTTCCTTCCAAGATGGCAATTTGTGCTTTATTGGAAAGATCCATTTCCTGTTTTATTAATTGATAGGTACCATGTTCTCTAACGGCTTCAATATAGATGGTGTATTTGCCCGGTGCAACAAAATTTCCTTTGTTGTCTTTACCATCCCATTTAAGCGAATATTTACCTGCAGACCTGGTGGCACTGGAAATGGAAGCCATAGTATTTACCGTTCCGTTAAAACTGGCATAGTTACCACTATACCATAAGCGTAGATCATGCAACCATCTTTCTTTGTTGAACCAAACAGCAATGGTTCTAACGGACTTTTTGTCTTTGTCTTCTACCCATACGGCAACAAATGGTCTTCTGCCAAAACCGGGCAACTGTGCTAACTCAAGATTCACCAATAATTCATACCCTTTATTCCATTGCTCTTGGTTATACAATAATTGCGAATTAGTATTAGCATCCGGAACCCTTAACAGATCCCAACCAGGGCTAGAAATTCTTTGTCCATCTTTTGTAATGAGCAAATATTCTGTTCCGGGAATATTACTGGCAATTTTTTCGCTTTCTTCTGGATTCAATATATTGAAAGCAGTAGCAAGAGCACCTGCGTCAGTAGCATTGGGTGATACTACAGTGGCGCTAATAATATTATCTGCTGGCATTCCATTTCTTGGGTCAACAATATGAGAATACCATTTTTCATTGATCATAACACCTCTTCTGTAATTACCGCTGGTTGCAATGGCAGCACCATTCAAATGCAATACATCAATGGGTTGATCATTTTCGGCATCTGCTTTTGGATTGCTAATTTGAATGGTTTCAACAATATTGCCCAGCACAACAATATCACCCCCAATATTGATAACGGCTCCATCCACATCAGCAATTTTCATAGCTGATTCTGCTGCTTTACGTATGATATATGATTTAGCAAAAGAATTCATCATCAAAGGCGAATGGCTGAGATGAGTGGCTGTTTGCGCTTTTGCATTTAATTGCCAATGCTGATTTTGCACTTCTACTATAGCTTCCCGAATAGTATTTTCAGCAGGCAGTGATTTTTGAGCTGCGGCATTTTTCCATACGGTTCCTATCACTTGTGCAGATGCGTCTAAAGCACCATCAGTTCTTTTTTTCCAATCCTCAAATAATTGCAATACCTCCATCAATTCTGCCGAAACAGGAATTGCTTCCTGATAAGTTTTTAACCAACGATTAAATTCGCTTTGCTGATCATAGCCACTTAAGATCTGATTCAATCTTTTGATCTCATTAACTATTGCATTTTCTGCCTGCACTGCTTTATTTTCTGATGCAGCCCTGATCTTTACTTCCATGGACGTTCCCAAAACATTCTCAAACTGCGAAACATAAAGTGCATAGACTTTTTTGGGACCAGGTTCTGTTATGAAATTGGCATTACTGCTCGTTATGTAACAAAAGCTAAAAAAAACTATAAAAACAAAGTGCTTCATTTGATTAAAGATTTATTGATTGATTACAAAACACGAAATGAAATAAATAAAATGAACGATCCTTACCCAATGCGGAAAAAAATTTAATTTTCCTGAATGCGACACATTATCGAATTCCCTTTACTAAGATGGATTATTTTAAAAAAGGTTTAAAAATTAATAGGTGACAGGTTTATTATATTCGGTCATTCTATTATTTGCTTATTTAACCTGTTCAAACCAAGACCTTCGTTAACATTTATTTAGTACATTGATGGATGTTTCCTCACCATTATAATGGTATGAATTATGCAAAAAAGATCATTTTTAAAAGGATTGGCCTTAGCAGGAATCAGTGTTCCAACTTCTTCAAGCGTTTTGGCTAATTGGATGCAGTTGGCCCAATCAAAACCACTAGAAACGCTTGTAGCAGATGATGCATTCTGGTTACAAATGCGGGAAGGCTATCGATTAAAACCAGATTATATCAATTTGGAAAGTGGTTATTACAATATTTTACCCAATGATCTTCTTGAAAAGTATATAAAAAATATTAGAGAAGTTAATTACCAGGGCGCGTATTATATGCGAACCGTGCAATACGATAACAAGAAAAAAATGGCAGCAAAACTGGCCGTTTTATGTGGTTGCAGTGCTGATGAATTGATATTAACCAGAAATACTACCGAATCTCTTGATATGATCATTGGTGGTTTTCCTTGGAAGGCAGGCGATGAAGCCGTGATGGCAGAGCAGGATTATGGTGCTATGCTGGAAATGTTTAAACAGGTATCGAGAAGAACAGGAACTGTAAACAAGGTAATCTCATTACCCAATCACCCCGCATCCGATGAAGAGATCGTGCAACTGTATGCAAATGCCATCACCAATAAAACAAAGCTATTGATGGTTTGCCATATGGTAAATATCACCGGACAAATACTTCCTATCCGAAAGATCTGCGACATGGCACATAGCAAGGGCGTAGAAGTAATGGTAGATGGTGCCCATGCGATAGCACATATCCAATTTAATATCCCCGATTTACACTGTGATTATTACGGTGCCAGTTTACATAAATGGCTGGCTGTTCCATTAGGGGTAGGAATGCTTTATGTAAAGAAAGAACATATTGGAAAAATTTGGCCCCTGATTGCAGAGGGTGATAGAAAAGAAGATGATATCAGTCGTTTAAACCATACCGGCACTATACCCGTTCATTCAGACCTGGCAGTAGGTGATGCTATTGATTTTTATTCAATGGTAGGACATGAAAGAAAAGAAGCCAGGATGCGTTATTTACAACAATATTGGACAAGTGCTGTTAGAGATTTACCAAATGTAATAGTGAATACACCCAAGGATCCCCAAAGGGCATGTGGTATTGCCAATGTTGGCATAAAAGGAATGAAGCCGGGTTTGATGGCAGAAAATTTGCTTAAGCAGTACAAAATATATACAGTTGCTATTGATGGCGCCAATGTTCATGGCTGTAGAATAACCCCTAATATTTTTACAACAACGAAAGAATTGGATGTGCTAATAAAAGCTTTAACTGAAATGGGTGCAGCCTGATTAATTGGTTTCGGCAAATGTGGCTTTATTAAACTCAATACGGAAGCTATTGCCCCCTTTGCTGATCAGTTTGCCCTTCCAGTTATTGCGATGGAATAGACCTGTTTCCCAATCGTAAGAATTGGTTTCATTATTGAAGATATAATCACCACTCTCGTAATTGCTTTCATCAGAAACCAATGCCACTTTGTATTTGCCATTACCTAGGATAATACAATGGCCAATATACAATGTAGGTATTCCTGAGTAAAGATCAAATCGTCCCAAGTGTTCTTTTGATTTGGGTATTTCAACCGTTGCTTTTGAACTGGATGCAGCAGAAACCGTTGTTTGTTTTGCGAGCCTCATCTGATTGGTGGAAACCTGAAAATTTGTTTGCGTCAAACCTTTTTTATCTGCAACACCAATAACAGCCACTTCGTAAGTAGTAGACTTACCTGCAGTTACTGCCAAAATTTTAACTGTCCGCCAGTTATTCTGAATCAAAGCTTCACACTTATCGCCAACCTTATAGGCTTGCGAAAATGCCATTTGTATGCTTAACACAAAGCATGCTATAACGAAAGAAAGAATATGTTTTCGCATGGGTGAAGTGTTTTAATTTTTTTTGAAAAATTTGATACTGCTTTTATTATTCATACTTATAATGGAAGTCGGCTTTCATCGCTACCCTTCTGTTCATCGCTCTTCCTTCCACTGTTTTGTTATCGGCAATTGGTCTGGTTAATCCATAACCAGCAGAACTAAACCTGTTTTCTGCCAAACCTCTCTTGATAAAGAAGGTCTTTACAGATTTTGCTCGTCTGTTAGAGAGATCCAGGTTATAAGGCGCACTTGCTACATTATCGGTATGACCTTCAATAGATAAAGTGATCCAAGGATATTCTGTCATGATATCGGCTATTTCATTCAATGGTTTCAAGGCAACAGGTGAGAGCTCTGCACTCGCTGTTTTAAAGAATACCATTTTAGCCAACTCATTAATTCTAGCCTGAACATCCGGACAACCATAATTTTCTTTGATGCCTTTAACATCCGGACATTTATCTTTTACATCCGGCACACTATCCTTGTCTCTGTCTGTAACCACCTGAGGCGGAACAGGTTTAAATTTCTGGCTCAACAAAGTGGGGTCCATCATGAACTCATATTGTGTTCCCAGTTCGGGAATATAATAAGCAGTATCGTTATACCCATTTCTGGTAAAAGCAAAAGAATAGGTCCGTCCGGGCTTTACTGGAAATTTAAAATTACCCGTAAAATCTGTTACCAATGAATCTACAATTGGCTTTTCATCGATCACTGTTCTGATGACCACTTTGGTTGAATCAAGTCTTCTTTGGGTTAACCTGCTTAATACGGTTCCTTTTAATTGCAAGAAGAAAGGCTCATAACCAAAAGTATAAATATCATCTGTTCCCAATCGATTGCTGCTAAAATAACCACGTGTTTTTTTGGCGTTGAAAATAATACCAAAATCATCATAGGAAGAATTGATGGGATAGCCCATATTCAATGGCTTCTTCCACATACCTTTTACAGCAGAAGTTTGGAAAATATCCATCCCTCCTAAGCCAGAGAGTCCATCTGAACTATAATACAAAGTATCTCCCTGAAATGTAGGGAAGAGCTCATTTCCGGATGTGTTGATCTTATTGTCAATATTTAAGGGTACCGATTTTTCGTAATCGCTGGTGAGGTTGATATAATAGATATCACTACCACCTAATCCTCCGGGAATATTGCTACAGAAATACAAACGACTTTCGTCTTTATTTAATGCAGGATGGTAATAATCATATTCCAATTGCACAAATGGCATCACTTTTACATTGCCCCAGGAACCATTTTCAAAACTTGCTTCACAGATCTCGAGATTGTATTTTCTTTTATAAGCTTTGAGTGCGTTTCTGGTGTAATAAACTTTGTCGCCTGCTTTATTAAAACAAAGTGGACCATAATTATATTTATTACTTAAGTCATCACTGAACCTAGCCAATTTATGCAGGGTGCCATTATAGTCGCCACGTTTGTTACTTACCATAATGATATCGTTATCATTACTGGTTCTTGCTGTAAAATCATCGTTGGCTTTAATGGCCAGGTTAATATTGCCTGAATTGTATCCGGATATGGTATCCACTGTATAAAGATCTGCCGTATCTTTTACCCAATAAATGCTAGAGAAGGGAAGACCATCCCATCCAAATTCTTTCTCAGCTGTGTTTTTGGTGTAACGACTAGAAACAAAAACAAGTCCATTTCCAAAATAATGCGGACTAAAATCCTGTTGTTTGGTATTGAGTTTCAACAATTTTACAGAATAATCTAATGAGTCTTTCATATACTCATCTGTTCTGGAAAATCCGGTCAGTCTTTCATTTAAGAGGCTATTATAACGTAGAGGAACTTCTCCCAAAAGTTTTTTATAATCATTGATGGCTTTGGAATAATCTTTTTGATTTGCCGACAATTCTGCCAAACGTTGTGTGGTAGTGAATTGTGGGCCAAAATTAGATTCAAATTTTTGATAAATGATCTTGGCAGAATCGTAGTTCTTGGTATACCAGTATGATTCTGCGAGGTGAAGTAAGGCTAAAGAATCATTCTTGCCGGGATATTTCAACGCTGTATTGAAAAAAGGGATGGCATACATATATCGTTGGTCGGTAAATTCTTTTTCGCCAACCTTAAAATAATCATCCCCTTTTCTTGATTTGCCCGACTGAGCTGACGCAAAGCCATTAAACAAAGAAAGGATCAGAAAACTATAAGTAATGAATCTTTTCATTCAGAATTATTGTGATCAGAAATACCTTGGTGAAATAATTTTTCCTCTGGAACTACCGAATTCCATACGCAGCATCAATTCATGAGATCCGCTATTCAATGTACCCAGATCAGAAAAAGTTTTATCATATGCATAACCAAATCGTAACTGTTTATTCATTTGCAATTCCACCATACCAACCATTGCATCACCTGTTCTGTAAGAGAATCCAAATGCGATGATATTCTGAATCCATAGGTTAGCGTTGAAATCAAATTCAACAGGGGCGCCACTGACACCTTTTACCAAAATAGAAGGTTTTAATGCAAGGTCCTGGTTAAGATTAACCACAAAGCCTGATGCAAGGTACAAGTGCAGGTCTCTACCTGTTACGGAAGAAACGTCAACAGAATTATCGTAACTGAGTTTGGTATTCAATAAGGCAGGTGTAGATAATCCTACATAAAATTTATCGGAGTTATAATAAACACCGGCAGCTGCGGCAGGAAGAATGCCACTGATGTTCTGACTGAATGTGGGATCATTTGGTTGAAAGGTTCTTACTTCTGCATAATTGGCGCGGTAATTACGAATACCTGCCTGTAAACCCAAACTCAAGGTTCCGGATTCTGATAATTGAATACGGAATGCATATGATGCATTTAAACCTGTTGCCCTTTCAATACCTAACCTATCATCGTAAAATTGAAATCCCAGTCCGATTTTTTTCTCTTTTAACGCCATGTCATAAGAAAGAGAAGCAGTTTGAGGCGCACCTTGTATGCCCACCCATTGGTTTCTATATAAGGCAGTAGCACTACCTACCCCCCTGCTACCAGCATAAGCAGGATTGATGTTCAGCATATTGAACATATACTGAGAATACATCGGCTCCTGCTGAGCTTCAGCAGTGAAAGCGATAGTTAATAAGAAAACTACTACCAGCCATTTAACTGTCATCTTCATTACCTGCATTCGATTGCTTTTCTATGTTCTTTAGTCACACTAATCACTTCCTTGTTCCTATTTGATAAAAGTTATCGCTTTAATGTTATAAATGCCGCAAATTTCCGAATTGTTCCGTTAGATCGGTTGGTTGCGGTCACAATATAATAATAAGTGCCGTCTGGTAATTCCTCTCCTAAAATATTATTAGGTTGATTACCCCTTCCATCCCAGTCGTTTTTATAATCAGGCGACAGGTACACCGCATTACCCCATCTATTGAATAGCTGAAGGTTGATGGTGGTATTGAAAGGTCTGGTGATCACAAATTTATCATTTACGCCATCGCGGTTTGGTGAGAAACCAGATGGGATAAAGATATCTACAAACGGAATGATGAACTTAGTTGGGTTTCTAACCAGGAATCCATTTCCAACAGAAGGATCATTTGATGTTACTGTAAATGTTCCAAAAGGCGACTTGGCAGTTTGAATAGCTGTATTGTTCAATTGTCCGGAGAAACCGTTAGGTACCACTTTCAATAAAACTGTTACAGAATCCTGCTGCAATCCTGGTAATTGGCTACCATCTGCTAAGAGTTCCTGCTGAGAATTACCATTGAATAATGGGTTAGCCCTCAGTCTTCCGCTGGCATTAATATCCAACAGAGAATATTCTGTAGTGATAGGGAATACCTTAGTTAGGTCATCCTTAATTTTTACGCTATCCAATAATTCTGGACGAAGGTTGGATGCCAGGAATTTGAAGCCCATGATAAAGCTACCATCAGCCTGAAGTTCTGGTGCATTAGAAACCAGTTTCTGGATATCGGCTACTTTAAGCGGATCGAGCATAGTTACCGTATATGGTACCAATACACTTTCCATTCCATTGATGGTTTGACTAACATAATAAGTGAATACACCAATAACGCTTGGCAATACTGGCACAGGAATCAACACACCACCTGCTGATAAGGTATAATAGTTCAATTGAGCACCAGGGAAACCTGTTACCTGGATACCAGAATTCGGCGGATTGGTTGAGGCACCTACAATATAAGTGGCATTAATGGTAATAGGCGGAGGAGGCGTAACCCTAACAGGGTCTGATTCAGCAACGCATCCATTTGCATCTGTTGTTGATAATTTATAGCTACCCACTGTTGCCACAGTTACAAGTATAGATTGTGTAGTAGCCCCATTCGACCAGCTATAACTATTAGCTATGGTTGATGTTAATGTAACATTACCATTTTGAGGTAGTGCTAAAGGACCACTGGCACTAATAACAGGCTTGGTAACATTATTGATCTGAACAAATACGGCATTGGTATAGCCGATCTGGTTATCAGAAACTATACGCTTACGGAAGTACAAGCTTGTAGAGAATGTTCCGGTTGTATAAATGCTATCTGTTGCATTTGGAATATTAGTGAATACCACATTATCTGCTGAACTCTGCCATTGGTATTCATAAGGGCCGCTTCCACCGCTGGTGCTTTCATTAGATACAATGGCTACACCTGTTGCAGTTGCGCAATAAGCTTTGGTTGGTACAGTTGCCCTTGTTACCGGATCAATTAAAATACCAATCTTGCCAATAACCAATGGCGGTATGGGTTGGTTGATAGTAATGATCGTAAGCACTTTTTCATCTGGAATATTATTGCCATCCGGATCAGTACTAAGTCCATCAGTTGTCAAATCAGTCACAGTTGTATTTAAATCATTGCTAAAGCCGGTTGCTGTTGCCTGCAATCTGTATAAGGAACTCAGCTGATTTGGTGTGATATTAATGGTGAACTTAACCGCACCTTCTGTGTTCACACTTAAGATGGTATTGGGTTTCAGGATATTCGTATCCAATTTACCATCGTAAGCTTGGTTAGGTATTAAGTTGCCTGTTGCTACAAGAGGCCCAACCACATTAAAGGTGGAAGGAGATCCAATATTTCTGGCAAGATTGTGTAACAATCCTACTGTAAGCAGGTTAAGGTTACCATGATTCTTTAATAAATAAGAAAGTGTAACATTATAAGTTCCATTAGGCTGAAGAACCGGCGTGCTCGCAGACAGTGAAGAACCAATTACCGCAAGAGGGAAAAGGTTTACTACTGCAGGCGCTGGGTCTCCCACTTTTGTTACTTCTGGGTGTGTGCTGATGTCATTATTATCATTTGATAAGCTGGTAGCCAATGCTGTTGCGCCTTGTGTGCTTCCAGTACCTAATGCTACTGCTTGCATCACAAAAGGTTCTTTATAACCATTCGGTTTGATATGCAGATAGAGCACCATATCAGCTTCTACCCCAACAGGTAAAGCGGATAAGGGTCCGAACAAATAAAGACTATGCTCATCATAAGCAATATTCTCGTCAGATACGGTTTCTCCAGTTGCATTATCAATCCATCTATCTGCAATATTTGCTCTACCGTTAGTTTCACCATCTATAGCCATTCCGGAAGATGCATTCACCGTATAGGATAAGGCATCATTATTGGAATAAACATTTACAGGTATTTTATCTGAACGCTGATTTACGCGCGCAAATAAATCGTTATTGGTTCTGCCATCATAATTTCTGTTAGGCGTAATGGTTCTTCCAGACCAGGTAACACTATCCAATACAAAGGTTACCGGATTAGGGAATACATCTTTCAGGTTTAACTGTGCTTGTGAATTAGACAGATCCAGATCGCCAATATTTTTGGTTTTCACAGTTAGCCTGGTTGACCATGTACTATCTTTTTCAGGTACTGCCGGATCTGCTCTTAAAGTAATGACTACTTTAGGTGCAACTACAATAATGGTAGCAGTATCTCGTGTGAAATTATTATCCCTTCTTTCCAAATTCGCATCAATGATTGAAACCATTGTATACAAAGTGGTAGTAGGAATTAATGGAACATTCACAGCTGTACCACTGGTATAGTTGGTTAGCGTATCATTTTTATTGCTCTTTGCAGAACGATAAATGATAGTGAAAGGTGCCCTTCCTTCCGTCATCGTGAATGTAAGTTTTGGTGTTTCAGTAGCCAGAATTGGACCATTCCCTTTAATACTTCCCTGCGGACCGGTAAATGTTACTTTTGTTGTTTTTTGAACCGGCACTCCACCAACTGAACCACAAATGATCACGTCATTAGCAGATCCTGTAAGTTGTGAAGTATAGGTACCATCACCCTTGTCAATTACTGGTGTAAAGGTTCCATAATTAGAACATAAGGTAGCAACACCTCCACTACAGTTTATTTTATTACCGTTAACATCAAATAATTGTACAGTAACATTAATTGGATTGTTATTGGTTCCTGCAGCAGTTACGGGTAAACCAGTAATCGTTACCTGTGCATAATCAATAATGGAAACATTATAGGTTACTGTATTTCCAATACAGGCGCCATTTACAGGATACACACTTACAACACCATTTGTTGTACCAGCTTTAATATTGATCGAGTTGGTGGTAGATGCTCCTGTATAACCTGCAGGTATTGTCCAAACATAACCCGTAGCAGTTGGAACTGCAGCAGCTACACTGAATGTTTTGGTACTATCCTTTGGCATAGCGCAAGGACCATTGATACCAGCAATAACTGGAGGATTTACTGTTGTAACAGAAACAATATTTGAGAATACAGTTCCATTTACAGTTGTAATAGCAGCCCTTCTGAAATATGTTTTTTGAGAAAGTGCACCAGCCGAATAATTACTGGAAGTAGCACCTGTGATATTTGTAAATGTTACACTGTCAGTACTTG
The DNA here is from genome assembly GCA_943371675.1 of Chitinophaga pinensis. Taxonomy (GTDB): domain Bacteria; phylum Bacteroidota; class Bacteroidia; order Chitinophagales; family Chitinophagaceae; genus Sediminibacterium; species Sediminibacterium pinensis_I. Next base: position 188,897 of record CALRVT010000003.1, read on the forward strand.
ATTGCCATTGGTAAGTAATAGTACCTGTTCCACCACTTGCATTAGCAGTAGATGTAAATGCAGCAGGAGTTGATCCTAAACAAATGGTTTGATTTGAGCCTATGCTTCCAGGGTTAAGAATAGTTGTAACAATGGTTGGTGGTTGTGCATTACAAGCAGGTGTAGCAGGTGGATAGCTGATAGCGATGGTATCCGTTGGGTTTACGCTCATTACCAGGTAAGCTGTTGGTCTGGTTTTTTCGAACCCGTCAGCACCTTGAATCCATTGACCATTGTCTAAATACCAGCCCGGCCAATCAGTACCATTTCCATTAGCATCAACCACTGCTCCAGCCCATAATACTTCTGCTTCTGCAGGTTGATTGCTAGCAATAGGTTTAGCAGTAACCACTGTCTTATCACTATTTAACCAGGTTAATGTTACCGGATTAACACCTGCAACAAAATTGGCTTCTACTTTATATTGCACATAAGGAACATCATTCTTACAAACGGCTGTTGCGGTAAGGGTAAGTCCTCTGCCAACTTTAATTAGAACGATGGCTTGATCACAATTGGTTGGATTTGCTTTTTCACAAATACTATAGGTAACTGAATAAGTTCCTTCTGTTGTTTTTGCAGGGATGATCAATTCTCCGGTGCTGCTGAAAGTTAATCCGGTTAAACCACCATTCGAAACCAATGTAAGGTTAACAACAGAAATATTGAATGCAGCATTATTCAGTTTATCGTTGGTGATCACCACAGGCGTTAAACCGCCTTTGGCGCCATTGATTTCTGTACCGGTATAATCATCGTCTACTGCGTCAATGAGATTTTTAATGGTAACCGTAGAGATCGCGGATGCAGTACATCCGGTTGCAGTATTAGTGCCCGTTACAGCATAGGTAGTAGTTACAATTGGACTTGCCACAACAGCAGCAGTATTAGTTGCAGATAAGCCAGTAGAAGGTGTCCAGCTATAAGTATTGGCACCACTTGCGGTTAGTGTAGTGGAGAATCCTGCATTAATAGTTATAGCAGTTGGAGTTACGGCAACAATAGGTAAAGTATTAACCGTTACTGATGTTGATGTACTTGTAATACAGCCTCCAGTTCCTGTAACAGTTAATGTATACAAACCACTTGCAGCAGTTGTTAATGCTGGTATGGAAGGATTCTGCAATGTTGAAGCAAATCCATTTGGTCCAGACCAACTATAGGTTCCTCCACCTGTTGAACTAAGACTTAAAGTGCCATTAACACAAAGTGGATTATTTTTTGCAACAGTAATAGTAGGGAATGGATTAACAGTAGCAGCAATGGAATTGCTGTTGAAGTTTGCACCATTATATGTTGCTACCCTTCTATAATGAGTAGTTGCAGAAACCAAACCAGGGGTATAAGTAGTTGCGGTAGCACCAACAATATTGCTATAAGTAATATTATCCGTAGAACTTTGCCACTGGTAGGTAATAGGTGTTGCTCCACTTGCTGGCGTTGTTTCAGTAAATGCGGTTGGTGTAAATGCACCACAATTAGCCTGATCTGAACCAATCACACCAGGGTTAATGATAGCAATAGTAACCGTTACCGTTCCGGTATTGATACAACCTGTTGCAGTAACTGTTCCTGTAACCGTATAGGCTGTTGTACTTGATAAAGGACCGGCAGTTACGGTTGCTGTATTGGTAGCTGGCAATCCAGTTGATGGACTCCAGCTATAGGTACCCGCACCACTAGCTGTAAGACTAGCTGTTTGGCTTAAGGTAATGGTTGCTGCATTTGGCGTAATAGCAATGGTAGGTAAAGCATTAACAGTAACTGTTGTTGTTGTAAATGCAGTGCAACCATTGGCACCAGTAACTGTTAATGAATAGGTTCCACCTGCAGCAGTGGTAACATTATTAATACTTGGGTTCTGTGTTGCTGATGTAAAGCCATTGGGTCCGCTCCAGCTATAGGTTCCGCCCCCTGATGAACTTAAACTTAATGTGCCGTTAACGCAAACAGGTGAGTTGCTGCTGATGGTTGGTGTAGGTTTAGCATTTACTGTAGCAGTTAATATATTACTATTAAAAGAAGACCCATTGAAAGTAGCAACTCGCCTAAAATACGTAGTGGCATTTAAAAGCCCTGGTGAGTAAGTACTTGCAGTAGCCCCAGCAATTGTTGTTATACTAGAACTAAAATCAGAAGTAGTCGACGACTGCCATTGATAGGTAATAGGTGCACCGCCACTTGCATCAGCATTTGATGTGAAAGTTGTTGGCGTAAATGGTCCGCAATTAGTTTGTGTACCGGTAATAGTACCCGCATTAATTACCGAAATTACCATGGTTGTGCTACTGATACAACCATTAGTTGAAGTTCCAGTTACTGTGTATGTAATTGTACTTAGAGGAGTTGATGTTACAGCAGCTGTATTGGTAGTTGTTAGACTAGTTGCAGGCGACCATATATATGTATCTGCCCCACTAGCATTTATAGTAACGCTCGTACCAGAACTAATTGTAGAATTGGTTGGCGTGGTTGTGATAACTGGTAAAGTGTATCTGGTAATAGTTACTACATTACTATAAACAACTAGGTCAGAAGCTGTACTTACTCCTCTTCTATAATAAGTAGTTGTTGTGATAGGCGCTGCAGGTGTATATGTACTTGCATTCGCGCCAGCAATATCTACAAAACCAGATGAAGAAGATTCTGTTGAAGACTGCCATTGATAAATATACGTACCCGTTCCTCCACTAGGATTTGTAGATGATGTAAAGGCTGAAGGCGTTGCATCGCCACAAACACTTGGAGAAATAGCTGCAACAATTCCTCCTGTTAATACCGGATTAATTGTTGCTATTGCAGTTGCTCTTGCTGATAAACATCCAGTAACTATATTTCTCGCTAATGGATAATAGTTGGTTGTTTGTGAAATAACAGGAGTTGTATAAATATTTGAACCAGCAAGTAATAAACCATTACCGGAAGTGTTATTATACCAGTCAATGATTACGCCTGATGCAACAGTTCCTGTAAGTGTTACCGTTCCAGATCCTGTTCTTGACCCATTCAATGCAGCACCTGAAGGTGCAGTTGGTAATGGATTGGAAGTTACCGTTACAATATTACTGTTCTTACTAGTAACACCAGATGTTGCTACTCTTCTATAGTAAGTTGTAGTTGAAATTGATGTTGGTGAATAAGTTGAAGCAGTTGCCCCTCCAATAGTTGTGACTGCAGAACTAAAATCAGCAACTGTTGATGACTGCCATTGATAAGTGATGGAAGGCAATCCAATTGCATCTACTGAGGATGTTAATCCGGCTGGCGTAAAAGTTCCACAACCACTTTGATCAGAACCGATCACACCTGGATTCAATGTACCCGAAATAGTACCTGTTACAATAGTTCTGGTAAGCGATATACAACCAGTTGTTACATTTCTAGTCTGTGGATAATAGTTGGTAGTATTCGTAAGTCCTGGTGTAGTAAAAGTTCTTGTTAATTGACCAGTAGCTCCCAATTGTAATGCGGTACCGCCAGTTGGATCTGCAAACCAATCCACTGTTTCATCTCCAGTAGCTCCATTTGCCGTTGAACTAAGGGTAAGTGCCGAAGGACTTGTGTTACTGGTTGCACCCGTAACAGACGGTGCTGCAGGCAATGGATTAATGGTAACAGTTAATATGTTACTATAGATGTCTGCATCGGCAGTAGTACTTACTTTTCTTCTAAAATAAGTTGTAGCAGTGATAGAAGTAGAATGCGTATAAGTTGAAGAGTTAGCTCCACTGATAGAAGTCAATGTTCCAAACCCAACTACAGAAGACATTTCCCACTGATAATTGATCGTTGCCCTGCCACCGGCAGCATCCGTAGTTGAAGTAAATGTGGAAGGAATACCATTTCCGCAGAAAGTATAGTTGGAAGCTATCACGCCGGCGGTAAGTGGTACATACAATGGCACATTCACTGTGCCGGTCAGCGGCGATACGGCACCTGAATTATCTATCACTATAAAACTCAGTACAGGAGTTAATGAACCTGCAACAGGAATAATGGAAACTGTACCAACACCTGTAAGCGCATTACTTGTTGCAACTAGTGTTACACCTGCACCAGGCCAGGTGCCTGATGTGTAAGTATTTCCGTTTAATGTAATTGAAGTAATATTTGTAGGGAATGATGTGAACTTAATATTGTCAATTGTTCCATCAGGGTCTGTACCAGAGAATTTAGTAGGATCCAATGTTAAACTTCCTGGATTCGTATTCAATTGAATTGGGAAAGTATAGGAATTAGCAACCGGTAATTGACCGATACCAAAATCAGATCCTGTAATATTTGTATTGGTGGTGGTAAAAGTTTTAGTAATAGGTGAAGTATTCGTAAAACCTGAAGGTAATGAACCGGATGAAAGTACATCACCAGTACTGAGTGATCTAGAGCTCAGTATCATTTTCAAGTTCGCTGTATTTGGTGGAACGTTCACCAACATATAAGCTCCGTTATTATCAACAGAGGTTTGGTCTATTATGGTGTTGGTATTGTCCACTAAATAGACATACACACCACCAAACGCATTTGTTCCAAATTCAGCGCCATTTTGAATATTATTAAAAGTACCGGCCGCACTTCCATCAGCATCATCCCAAATAGTTCCACTTACTTGAATTGGAATAGCGGCTACTTTTATTGTCACCAAGCCCTTAGCACATAAAGAGGTATTACCACCACAACCCGGATGTGAATCACAGATCTGATATTCATAAGAATCCGTTCCAACGAAGTTTGCATTTGGTGTATAACGGATCATGTTATTCCCTAGCAAAGTAATCGTACCATTTGCAGGTTGTAATAAACCACCTGCTGCAATACTGATTGTCAGATTATCGCCATTCGGATCCGAATCATTTAATAATACATCTGAGTTCAGTGATTGATTGATCAGTGTACTTTCATTATCAGAAACCGCAACCGGCGATATATTGTCATTTGCAACACCCGAAACAGTAATGGAAACCGTTGCAGCTACTGCACTCAACAAAGAAGCTGCATCACTCACTTTGTAAGTGAATTGGTCTGAGCCTGCAAATCCATTATTTGGAGTATATAATAATGTATTATTAGCAGTAATGGTTAATGTTCCATTTGAAGTAGTACTAATGATACTAGGCGTTAACGGTGTGGCCTCCGGATCAGTGTCGTTAGTAAGCACTTTAATTTCAATGGGTGCACAACTAAATGTAGAAACAGCTTCATTATTAGCAACGGGAGGACGGTTGGTTACTGTTATGGTTACTTGAGCCGAAGCACTTAATGCTGTTACACAAATACTATTGCTCACGCTCGAACGACTATAAGTAAGCACATCTGTTCCGGTAAATCCTACAGATGGTGTATACACAATATCATTACCCACTACAACCGCAGAACCATTTTTTGGATTAACTGTGATCACTGGTGCATTCATAGCACCCTGAGGATCTGTGTCATTGGCTGTTACAGTAATAGTTACGGCAGTTCCTGAAGCTGTTGTTGTAAGATCTCCAACAATAGTAGGTGGAACTCTTTTTACATTTACACGAACAACGGCAGTATTGGTTTGACCATTGGTAGCATCAGTGATTTGATACACTAAAGTGTCAATACCTACATAACTACCATTAGGATGATACGATATTTTGTTTGTGCTAATAGTAGCAGTACCATTTCTAGGCTGCAAAGAGATAGCAAGATTATTAGTTTGACTATAATAATTAGCATCATTATTAAGCACATCAATTAATACATCTGCATTTGAATTGGTGGTTGCTGCATCCGGGTATGCAACCGGTTTATAATTTGAAGGAACTACTACACAAGTGGCAATTACTGCATCTGTAACATTATAATTAACAATCAATGTTGGTTTCTGGCTATTGCTTCCAGCTCCCTCTTTGGTATAAAAAGAAGCGTTTTTATTTGTTGTAATATTCCCGTCCAAACTCCCGGTCATTACTAACCCAAAGTTATTGGCAGGATTTGCTGTCCAATACTTAACCAGATTGGTTACAACTGTTCCAATAGAAGAATTCTGAGCTACCGTAGTTCCATTCGAAACACTAATAGTTGGATCTACAGTTGTAGGTGTTAATGAACCTCCTACAATATTTGCTCCCATAAAGTCAGTTCCATCTAAAGTATTAGGGTTATTATAAATTACCCCATTAGCCTGAGCTGTTAGATCAGTCCATAAATTAGTAGCATCATATTTTTCCCAAGTTGCTCCTGTTTCTGTCCATGGCTTTTTTAAACGCGTTAAAGTAACTGGAAAAATGTTATCAGTAGCATCATTTACTGTAAATGAAGTTGCAGCAGTAATTGAGAATTGAGCTGAATTTATAGTTGTAGAAATAGGCAAGGCTGACAAGTCGAAATGCATTAGAGGTGCTTTGATATCATCTTGATTCGCTGTCATATTAACGATCATCGAATTTTCACTACCAAAGTTTGTTTGTTCAAGTACACTAAATGTTCCATTAAGCAAAAATCCTGCATCTGATGAAATATAGGAATCCTTTGAAGGAACAAAAGTAAGAACGCCCGTAACTGCTGCAACATCTGTTGTAGCTTTATAGTTTCCTGTACTACAACCATGTAAAGTAATGGCAACATCAACTTGTGCTTCCGAACAGTAACCTACGTCATTACATGCCAGATATTTAAAATTAACAGAGTTCGTATTATCACCTTTTTGTGAAACATAACTAACTGTTCCGTTACTATTAATATACACATAACCTTTAGATGGTTTTTGCGAAATGTCTTTAATATATAATACGTTCCCATTACCGGCTGATGGGTTATTTTTATCGTTACCTAAAACATTGATTTCTGTAACCTTATCTTGTAATACGGTTATTGCATCATTAGTAACTGAGGGAGCCAAAGAAGTCAGTCCTACAGTAAGTGTAATATTACCTGTTGTGGAAACAGTACCGTTTGAGATAGTATATGTTCCAGTAACTGATCCAAAGAAGTTCTCAGCTGAAGTATAGTTAATAGTTCCATCCGAAGAAAATGTTCTCGTACCACTGTTAAAAGTAACTGCTGTCAAAGTTCTTGCTCCTGCTTCAGCATCTACATTTGAATCGAAAACATTGAATGAAGTGGTGTTTACAGGACAATCACCTGAAACATCTTTAGCAATATTATTCGCAATTAATGGTGGATTACCTTTCAGGATCGTGATACCAATGGAAGTGATTGATTTCCGTCCGCAAGCATCTGTAGCAATACAAGATAATACTCCAGTAGTAGTTGTGGTGATAGTAGGATCAGGCGTATAAGATGTAATAGCACTATTCGGACTAGAAAAAGTACCGCCTATAGAAACTAGCCACTGGTAAGTAAAAGGTCCACCATTACCTGTAGCAGTACCATTGAAACCATTATAGGTTTGCCCTGCCTTCATTTCGGTAGTGTAGCCCGTCATTTCATTTGATACAGACTGAGCTGCCTTTTCACCTAGAGAAAAGAAACTAAAATTCAAAAATATCCTTTGGGCATTTACATTATCTGCCGCAGTACCTCCCATATTATGTGAAGCCTGATATGCCACATAACCCCTTGTTGCGTCATTGAAAGCACGGCCATAAATATTTTTTACGGCAGGGCCGGCTGATAAAGAAGGAATGTCCGAGTGAGTTTGAGCTGAAGTAATGATTTTTGTACTAGCATTCCATGTACTTCCTATTTTTGGAAGGTATATACCTTCAGCACCATTTTGCTGAGCAGCGTCTGTTTTGCCTATATATTGGGAAAGATAATCTGATGGAGATTGTTCCTGAAAAGGAGCTATTGCTCTCTGGTGATTAAAATAAGTAACCAACCCATTGGTAGAAAGAAAATTCAATTTTATGGTTGAAGGCACACCAAGAATCGTAGTATCCTTAGATAATCCTTCCAAAATACTCACAGCATTACATCCTACCCAAATATTTCCTCGGTTATTCTTATTCCAGAAATAGAGATTATTATGAATTTCCCAAGTTGGGTCTGCGTGGGGTAAAACAAAGATGTCATCACAGGAATTCAGTTGAGATGGCTCCTTAAAACTAAACGCTGAAGAAGGAATACCCGCTGCATTCAAATAACCTACCCCTATCACACCATTCGTTTTATCCATCGTCCAGTTAGGTCCGAAGGAAAGTTTGGTTAAATTATCAAGCGTAAGTGAAGTTGTTGTATAATCGATAATCACACCTTGAGCGGCATAGTTATTCAACATACTCACTACAGATGCCCTGAAAAATTCTTTGGAAACAATAAAAACACCACCTTTATAATCTTTCCCATTATAAGAAAAGTCAATACCGCCCTTAGGTTTGTTTTGATTGATGGACCAATAAACAGGTACATTCCTGTCTTTCAGCATCATGTAAACAAGTCCATAAGGTTTCAAGCTATTTGCAACAGTTGGAGTGGCAGATCCCATATCAATGATCGCACTGCCAGAAGGAAAAGTACGGGAAAGATTCTGCCCAAAAGAACTTGCAGAATGCAATAGAATGATCAGAAATAATAAAACTGAACTTGCAATTTTCCTCAGATTCATAGGTCAGAATGAAACTTTAATACTTCATTTTCAAATGTAAAACCAGAACTGCTTTTATAGAGCAGTCCTGGTTATTGTATGTTGCTTATTACTCAATTATCCCCTTGCTTTGATCAATTGTACCACTTTACGCTGCGTACCCTGGATCAATTCTGCATAATAAGTACCACTGCTGTAATTATGTCCGATCTGGAAGGTACTGTTGGCACCTAATTTAGATCTGGCATCTACTACTCGGCCATTACCATCCATAATTCTCATTTCAACTGGTGTCTGGTATTTGCTTTCCAGTTTCAGTGTGAAATAAGTAGTACTTGGATTTGGCATCACTGTTACTTTCAATGCCTCTTCCGTTGTTGCTACTGCAGATACTTTCACTAATGATGATGATTCATCTTTAGCAGTTCCGGTAGATACAATTGGCTCACTAGATGTTGCTGTACCAACTGCACATGCAGGTTGTCCACATACACCCAATTTATCCTTACCATCACTTCCGCAAGTTTTGCTTCCCAGATGAGAAGCTACTTTACTAACCAGCACTTCTATAGTGGTTGATTTACCATATTTTCCAGTAGTGGTATGACACATGTACACTTTTGTACCATTGGAACTCAGTACACGTATATCAGATACACAAATACTGATTGTTGCAGTTGCTTTACATCCCTGGTTATTGGTAACTGTTACACCAAATGTATAGTTGCCAGATGTTGTTGGTGTGAATACAGGTGTTGCACTAGTAGTACTGCTCAGGTTAGAGCCAGTCCAAACATAAGTGTAAGGAGCTCCAGATGCAGCCAAAGTACTTGTTTTCAGCGTAGTACTTTGCGCACCATAACCCAAATAGAGGTTTGTAGAAACACCACCTGTATAAGTATTGTTAGTAGGTGTTGAACTTAAACTAACATTAAATGGCGTACCAACTGTAATTAATTGTGTACTGGTTGCATAATTTCCTTTAGCATCCGTTGCTTTCCAAGTTCTGGTAATCTTATTACCACTTACAACATCTGTATAAGTTACTATTGCAGAACTACAATTATCAGTTGCGGTAGCTGTTCCAGTAGCCGCTGGTAATGTAGATGCACCACAGCCAACTACTTTGTCTGCAACATCCGTAATTACAGGTTTCACATCATCCTTAACAATCACTGTTTGATTTTGTGTGCTGTTATTACCACGTCCATCCGTGTAATTCCAAACAATGGTATAAGTACCCGGTATGGAGTAGCTCAGCGGACTTGTAGTAGTAGCAGTTACCTGACCTACACAATTGTCGTTCGCTTTTGGTATAGTTGTTACCGTTACAGAACAATTACCGGTAATGGTTGGTAAATATTTCGTTACAGGAACAGGTGCTGTGACATCTTTTACGATTACAGTCTGATTCTGTGTAGTAATATTTCCATTTCCATCATTGTAAGTCCAAACAATTACATAAGTGCCTGGAGTAGTGTAACTCAATGGACTGGTAGTTGTTGCTTTAATAGTTCCTTTACAATTGTCTTTCGCAGTTGGCACTTTGATACAATTGCTTGTTGATACGTGGTCGTCATCATCATCGCCATCACCATGGTCATCATCGTCGTCACCATCGCCATGGTCGTCGTCATCATCTCCATCATGGCTTGAGCTATAGCTAACACTGTTTGTGCTATAGGAATGACTCCTTGAACCATAATCGTCATCATCGTCGCCATCACCATGGTCATCATCATCATCACCATCAGAACTAGATGAAGTAGCACATACCGTTACAGAACACTGACCAGTAATGGTAGGTAATACGGTTACGGTTGGCACCGGTGCAATATTATCATCTACAATAATGATCTGCTGCTGAATGGTGATATTACCATTGCCATCGTCAAATTTCCAATTGATGATATGTGTACCCTGTGTGGTATAGTATAAAGGATCAGTTGTGGTACCCACAATCAGACCTTTACAATTATCCATCGCAGTTGGTGGTGTAAAGTGTATTGAACATCCGTCGCCATCGTGGTGGTGATCATCATCATCATCGCCATCACTTCCTTCATGATCATCATCGTCGTCACCATCACCATGGTCATCATCGTCGTCGCCATCACCATGATCATCGTCATCATCTCCATCATGACTAGAACTATAACTAGTACTAGTGCTGTAAGAATGACTTCTTGAACCATAGTCATCATCATCGTCACCATCACTTCCTTCATGGTCATCATCATCATCACCATCACTTCCTTCATGGTCATCATCATCGTCACTATCACGAGGAGCATTGATCAGACCAGCTGAACACTGACCAGAAACGGTAGGTAAAGTAAGAACCGTTGGAACTGGTGCGATATTATCCCTTACAACAATTACCTGTGTATTTACAGTGGTATTACCACAAGCATCAACAGCAGTCCATGTTCTGGTAAGGGTGAAATTATTGATATTGATTCCGTTGGTACGAACCTCAGCATACGTTACTACCGCAGCACTGCAATTATCTGTAGCCGTTAATACCGGTGCTACTGGAACTTCACCAGGACACTGTATGTTGATATTAGCAGGTACATTGTTGATAACAGGAGGCGTATTGTCTTTACCTGTATATACAACTGTTGCTGTAACTGTATTACCGGTAACATCTGTTACGGTGTAAGTATAGGTTCTTATCCAACCTGCACAATTATCCCCCGCTGTTGTAGTGGATGCTAAAGTAGCAGAAACTGGACTGCAATTATCACTATACAAAGCGGCGATAGATGCGTCTGAAGGAGCGACTGTTGCATTGACAACACACTGTCCGTTGGCATCACCAGGTAATGAACCTGTTAATACCGGTGCTGTTACATCCTGAACAGTAATAGTCTGCTCACAAGTAGTGTTGTTACCGGAAGCATCCGTTGCCTTCCATGTTCTAGTGATTGTGTAGTTATAATGACCAGCATTATTTGCATCAGCATTTTGTGTTGATACATCTGTGCTGGTAATTGTTATTGGACCACAATTATCTGTTGCAGTAGCTGAACCATTGGCACCACCTGCTGCAGTAGCATCCTGACAATTCAGAACGATATTAGCAGGACAAGTGATCACTGGAGCAGTGATATCTTGAACAGTAATTGTTTGAACACAGGTACTTGTATTGCCTGAAATATCGGTGGCAGTCCAGGTACGCGTAATAGTATAGTTATAATGAGCCGCACTATTCACATTTGCATCTTGTGTGCTGGCATCACTGAATGTGATGGCAACAGGACTGCAATTATCGGAAGCAGTTGCAGTACCATTACTTCCTTCACCCGGTGCTGTTGCATCCTGACAGTTAAGGGTAATACTAGCAGGACAAGTAATTACCGGTGCAGTTATATCCTGAACAGTAATTGTTTGAACACATGAGCTACTGTTACCAGATACATCTGTAGCAACCCATGTACGTGTGATAGTGTAATTGTAATGTGCAGGACTGTTAACGAATACAGACTGTGTACTTACATCACTTGATGTGATCGTTACTGGACTGCAATTATCAGTTGCAGTAGCCGTTCCGTTAGATCCACCTGTAGTGGTAGCATCCTGACAGTTAAGGGTTACATCTGCAGGACATGTAATTACTGGTGCAACTACATCAAGCACGTTAATTATTTGATTAGCACTTACTGTATTACCAGAAACATCTGTAGCAGTCCATGTACGTGTAATGGTATAATTATAATGACCTACATTATTAGCATCTGCATCCTGTGTACTTACCTCGGTTTGTGTGATAGTAACAGGACTACAATTATCAGTTGCAGTTGCAACACCTGTGTTAGCGCTGCTGTTATTATCCTGACAATTAACTGCAATATTATATGGTACAGTAATGATAGGTTTAGTAATATCCTGAACTGTGATGATTTGATCACATGTAGTAAAGTTACCAGAACCATCTGTTGCTTTCCAAGTGCGTGTGATTGTGTAGTTATAATGACCCGCATTGTTAGCATTTGGATCTTGTGTACTTACATCAGATGATGTGATAGAAGCTATGCTACAATTATCAGTAGCAGTTGCTGTACCATTAGAACCACCTGGTGCAGTAGAAGACTGACAATTAACCGTAACATTAGCAGGACAAATAATTGCAGGTAGGATATTATCCACAACAGTAACATTTGCGGTACAAGTAGCGGTATTGCCACTAGCATCTGTTACCAGTAAGGTTACAGCGTTATTACCCAGCTTGCTGCAATTAAAGTTAGTAACTGTATTAGAGCCTGAAGAATATGTAGCCTGAACATATAAACGTTTGTATGTTCCACCACAAGGATCACCAAAGATTCCATTAGTTGCAGGTATGGTAAAGCTATTATTGCCTAATGCATAAGCCTCAACTTTTGTTATACTGTTAGACGCATGGCAAGAACCAATCGTAAAGTTGCCACAAGTGCCATTTGGTGTACCATAGCTAGCAAACGTGATAGAAGTGAACACTGTTCCCGGAGGAGCAGTCATGGTAAGATTGTATCCTTCATTCACAGTTCCACAAATAGTACCACTATTCTGGAAGGCCAATGTTACTGGTCCGCAATTATCATTGCTGCCATTATCAATATCAGCAGGTGTGATAGAAGCCTGACCATTCGCATCCAATGCAACTGTAATATTCTGACAGATCACATTAGGTGCTTGTGTATCATTTACTTTAACCGTAAAGCTGGTTGTAACAACATGACCTACAGCATCAGTAGCAGTATAAACTACAGTGGTAGTACCCACAGGGAATATATCACCAGGCTGATGACTTGATGTAAGTGTTACACCAGGACAATTATCGGTAGCCGTTGGTAATGTCCAGTTAACTACTGCACTACACTGATTAGCATCATTAGACTTAACAATGTTGGCAGGTGTGTTTACAATAACAGGGAATTCATTATCAACCACTGTAATATCGAAGCTGGTAGAAACTGTGTTACAAGGGTTAGTTGCTGTAATGGTTACAGTAGTAACACCTTTATTAAAGGCAGTACCAGATCCTGTACCATTTCCAGTTCCAGTAGTTGCACCACTGAAAGTGTAGGTAACAGCAGGAGCAGGTATACCACCTATTACTGTTGTATAGTTAACAACCGCACTACATAAACCTGCATCTGTAGATACTGTTGTACTGGCTGGTGCTGTTGTAAATACCGGATCAGAACAACTGATCTCAGCAGTGATATCGAAGTTGTAAGCAGCTTCATCAAAGTCGTCATTATTAACAGTAACTGTTGCAAATTTAAATCCTACGGTTGCAGCATTGAAGGTTACATCAAATGTTACAGATCCGCCAGGAGCAACAGTTGTGCCTGTTAAATTGCTAACTGTGAAGTTGGCCGCATTAATACCACCGATATTGATAGTACTAATATTCAGGATATCGTTTCCAGTATTCTGAATCGTGAATGTTCTCACAATTGGGTTACCCGGTAAGGTGCTGCCGAAATTAGTATTGTCAGCAAGATCTGGGGTAACATCACCATCCACAATATTCAATCCGTTACCGGTGATATTGATTTCTGGTGCAATCACGATTACATTAAATGTGCAAGATTGTGTATTGCCATTTCCGTCGTTGGCAGTAGCAGTAACCTGGTGTGTACCTGGTGTAAAGAAGCTACCAGAAGCCGGAGCATAAGAAATAGTTGGTATACTACAATTATCAGTTGCCGTTGCTGTGTAAGTTACATTAGCACCATAAGCGTTGCCAATGGTTGTAGCACTTACAGTGATTGTTGAAGGACAAGTGATGATTGGTTTGGTTACATCAGTTATCACCACATTTTGATTAACTGTAGTGAAATTACCTGCAGCATCTGTAAATGTCCAATGAATAACGTGTGTACCCTGTGTGGTATAAGTTAATGGATCAGTTGTTGTTCCGCTAACAGTTCCACTACAATTATCAGTTGTGGTAGGAATTGGTGCAGATGCAGAACACTGACCGGTAACATTTGCCAATACTGGTGTAGTTGGTTTTTGCGTATCATTAACCGTAATAGTAAAGCTACATGTAGATGTGTTACCTGAAAGATCAGTTGCAACAAAAGTATTAGTTGTTGTACCTACAGGGAAGAATGATCCTGAAGGTAAACCTGCGGTCTGTGTTAAGCTAACACCAGCTCCACTTCCAATACCGAATGTTCCATAAATGCTTGTAGCACTTCCAATAGACCAACCTGTATAATCGCCTGTTTCAAAACTGCCATTTATTAGGCTACTACCTGGTAATGTTACATTATCAAGCAACACATCTAAATAATAATTATTAATGGTTGCATCTAAGATTTGTAATCTGATAGTTTGTCCTGCGAAAGCTGAAACATCATATGAATAATGCGTCATTGGCTTAGTTAACAGATCTCCCGCATTAGTCTTGAATAAGGTCTGAAGAATTGCACCAGTAGTTGCATTCCTGATCTCTACAGCTATAAATTGACTTGCACTGAATGAACTATAATGATTCTTATACTGTAAGTCAAATCCTAATTGAATAGGACCACTTGAAGGAAGTGTTATATTCTGGTACATAAAATGTGTACTGCCGCCATTTACCAAGAATACAGCCATTTTCTGACCATCAGTTGGGTTGAATGTCAATGGCAAACCAGGTGAATTCTGTGCTTCCATTACATTATTTGCATAATCAAAGAATTGTTGTCCAACATTTAATACATGTACACCTGAACTTGCCCCACCTGCACAATTGTCTAATGTAGTTGGTAAACTGTACGTAACAACAGCTCCACACTGATTCAAGGCATTGCTCACGGTAATTGGCTGTGGACAAGTTATGGTTGGTGGCGTTACATCTACTTTGGTAATGGTTAAAGAACAATTATTGAAATTACCAGAAGCATCAGTTACAGTGAAATTAATTACTTGTGTACCAGTACCATTTAAAGTAGTGCCAGCTGCTGGGCTCTGTGTAATTACCAAAGAACCAATTGCCGTACAATTATCATTAACGGCTAATAAACCTCTGAAATCAGGCAAGCTTGCATTACAGTTTGCATTCAGGTTTACCACCTGAGGTGCAGGACAAACAACAGTTGGTTTAATATTGTCTAGTACTGTAACTGTTTGTGTTTTTGTTGTTGTATTTCCTGCTGCATCAACTGCAGTCCAGGTAACAATTGTTGAACCTAATGGGAAGCTTACAGGCGCATTGTTAGATACAGTAGCAGCGCAATTATCGCTATATACTGCATTACCTAAGTTAACACCTGTTGCTGCACAACTATTCGCATTTACATTCACTGTTACATTAGCAGGTGCTGATAAAGCAGGTGCTTGTGTATCGTTTACAGTTATATTAAATGAACGGCTAATAGTACCACAGGTACTTGTAGCTGTAACGGTAACTGTAGTAACACCAATTCCGAAAGTTGCACCGCTACCCGTTCCAACACCACTACCAGTTGTTGCTCCGCTAAAGCTATAGCTCAATCCGGCAGCAGGGATACCTGCTGATGTAACTGTATAATTAACTACCGCACCACATACGTTAATAGTATTAGGAACAGATTGATTAGTAGGGAATGATGTAAATGTTGGTGGTACACAATCTACCACAACCGTAAAGGAGCATGTTGCAGTTAATCCTGCAGCATCAGTTACCGTATAAGTAACCAAAGTTGAACCAATAGGGAAAGTAGATCCACTGGCTAAGCCACCTGTTAAGGCAACTGTTGCACCAGCACAATTATCTGTGCCAACAGGCGTAGCATAAGTTACTACCGCGCCAGATGCACTGGTTGCAGTTACTGTTTGGTTTGCAGGACAAATAATGGTAGGTAATATATTATCTACCACAGTTACTATTTGTGTGCTGGCAGAACTATTACCTGCAGCATCTATTGCTGTCCAGGTAACTGTTGTATTACCAATTGCAAAACTACTTGGTGCATTGTTGGTTACAGTTGCAGCACAATTGTCATTGTACACTGCAGTACCCAATGCAACACCTGTTGCAGCACAACTATTGGCATCAACATTTACAGTCACATTTGCAGGTGCTGAAACTGTTGGTGCTTCTGTATCATTAACTGTTACATTGAATGTTGCACTTACTGTTCCACATGAACTAGTAGCTGTAACAGTTACTGCAGTTACACCTACATTAAAGGTAGATCCACTTCCAGTTCCTGTACCAGCTCCTGTGGTAGCACCACTGAAACTATAAGAAATATCAGCAGAAGGTATGCCCGCAGCAATAACACTATAAGTGCTTACACCGCTACATAATCCTGTTGTATTTGATACTGTTTGATTAGATGGGAAAGTTGTAAAGGTTGGTGGAATACAATTTACTACAACCGTAAATGAACATGTTGCAGTTAAACCTGCAGCATCAACTACTGTATAGGTAACCAGGGTAGATCCAATCGGGAATGTTGAACCACTAGCTAAACCACCAGTTAAACTTACCGTTGCACCAGCACAATTATCATTGCCTACTGGCGTAGCATAAGTTACTACCGCACCAGATGCACTGGTTGCAGTTACTGTTTGGTTGGCAGGACAAATAATGCTCGGTGGTATATTATCCACCACAGTTACATTAGCAGTACAAGTAGCAGTATTACCACTAGCATCTGTTACCAGCAGCGTTACTGTATTATTACCCAGGTTGCTGCAATCAAAAGTTCTTAGGGTACCGAAATTTGCAAAGCTCAATGTTACCGGGCCGCAATAATCGTTGCTGCCATTGTTAATGTCAAAAGCTGTTATGGAAACATAACCAGATGCATCAAGCGCAACTGTAATATTCTGACAGATCACATTTGGTGCCTGTGTATCATTTACGTTAACAGTAAAGCTGGTTGTAGTTACATGACCTTCGGCATCAGTAGCGGTATAAACTACCGTTGTAGGAACACCTACAGAGAATACATCACCAGGCTGATGGCTGGATGTAAGTGTTACACCAGGACAATTATCGGTTGCTGTTGGTAATGCCCAGTTAACTATTGCACTGCACTGGTTAGCATCGTTAGATTGAACAATGTTAGCAGGCGTGTTTAAGATAACAGGGAATTCATTATCAACAACAGTTATATCGAAGCTGGTAGAAACCGTGTTACAAGGGTTAGTTGCTGTAATGGTTACAGTGGTAACACCTTTATTAAAGGCTGCACCAGATCCTGTACCATTTCCAGTTCCAGTAGTTGCACCACTGAAAGTATAGGTAACAGCAGGAGCAGGTATACCACCTATTACTGTTGTATAGTTAACAACTGCACTGCATAAACCTGCATCTGTTGATACTGTTGTACTAGCTGGTGCTGTTGTAAATACTGGATCAGAGCAACTGATCTCAGCACTAATTGCAAAATCATAAGAAGCTTCATCATAGTCGTCATTGCCTACTGTAACTGTTGCATTCTTTATGCCTGGTGTATTTGCAAGGAAGCTTACATCAAATGTTACAGATAAACCTGGCTCGATCACAAATCCGGTAGGCGTGCTAACGGTAAAGTTGGCAGCATCCACACCACTGATATTGATAGAAGAAACATTCAGGTTATCATTTCCTGTGTTCTGGATGGTGAATGTTTTAGTGATAGGTGTTCCAGGGAATGTGCTTCCGAAATGTGTATCGTCAGCGCCCTGAGGAGTAAGATCTCCTTTTACAATATTCAGACCATTGCCTACAATATTGATCTCAGGTGCAATTACAGTAACATCGAAAGTACATGTTGCTGTATTGCCATTTCCGTCATTGGCAGTAGCCGTTACCTGCGTTGTACCAGGAGTGAACAGACTACCTGATGCAAGTGAATAAGTAACCGTTACATTTCCGCAATTATCAGTAGCCGTTGCTGCATAAGTTACATTGGCACCATAAGCATTACCTAAAATGCTGGCAGGTACTATAATTGGTTGCGGACAAGTAATAGAAGGAGGTGTAACATCCTGAATGATCACATTCTGATTAGCGTTAGATGAATTACCACTTGGATCAGTAAAGGTCCAATGGATCACATGAACACCTTGCGTATTAAAAGTTAAAGGATCGTTGGTTGTACCAGTGATGATTCCGGCACATGCATCAGTTGTTGTTGCAACAGTTGCAGTAGCAGAACATTCGCCTGTTACATCAGCCAAAACAGGTGTTACAGGAGGAACACCATCCTGAATGGAAACTGAAATGGAGTTAGAAGCTGCAGATACACAACCATTGCTGTTTGTGATCTTCACTGTATATACACCACTTATTGTTGCACCATAACTGCTATTAGTTGCAGCATTTATTGGAGATCCGTTATTATACCACTGATATGTAAATCCTGATCCAGTATTGGCATTCAATACTACTGTTGTGCCAGGACAAACTGCAGTTGGGCCGTCTGCAGAAATAGTAGCGATTGGAAGATCTACCACCGTTACAGTAACACTAGTTCTGGCTGTGCTCACACAAGCTACACCACCGCCATTTGTTGATGTTCCATTTACATTTTCCAGACTCTCATCACCCGAACGGAACTGTGCAGTGCCTTCATGGTGCATATATACTTTATTGTCCCATGGAGAATAAACAATATTCGCCATGTCGCTCAAATTCGAATACTGTTTCAATAATGTTACCGCACCGGTTGATACATTTAGTTTTTTGATACTATGGGTACCATTTTCTGAATAAACAGCAAAATAATTAGTGCCGTTGAATTCAGCCCAACCCCAACGAGCCCAGTTTTCAGTTTGTACAGCATTTAATCCAGCTCCATTACCAATGCCCAAAGAAGTTACATTGCCATTGCTCAAATCAACTCTATACCAACCCATTGTAACTTGTGAATACAATAAAACATATCCTGAACCCGAGAAAATTCCTGGAGCAGTAATTTGACAACAGCTATTCGGTGTATTAGTAAGGGTAATTGCTGTACTTAGCATAATGGTTGTACCTAAATTCAGGTTTGCATCCATCATACGGATAGAATTAACGATTCCATTACCAACGTTTGAAGTAAAAGGACTTCCTGGAGACGAATTGGTATTCGTATTCCAAAGTGTCCATAGTTGCCCAGTTGTTGATGGATTAATATCACAGAATATACCATCCCTTTGAGGAAGTAACCCTGCCTGTATGTTTAAGTTATGATCAAATTTTCCAACGCCACCATCACCATTAACATAAACAGAATTTTGTGTAACTGCTATGCCACCTTTATCGTCACCAGTTTGAGCATTTATTTCAACTGCCTGGTTAGCTATATCTGACAATGAATTCACAATAACTCCTCCACCGCTATTGGCAGCACCTTCTGCATAATAAGTAGTGGTAGAACCTGGAGTAATTGTTAATGGAGAACCAATTCCAACAATAGAACCACCGGTTGGCGCATTATACCATACGATCGTTCCATTATTTGAAGTTGCTGTGATTGTTGCAGTTGATCCTGCACAAATAATAACAGGTGCTGAAACAACAGGTATATCAGGTGTTAATCCAACAATTATAGAAATTGTTGAAGTTACACTTGGACAGCCTGCTGTACTTCCGGTAACTGTATAAGTACCAGTTGCTGCAACTGCAACATTATTGATCGTATTATTTTGAAGATTTGAAGTAAATCCATTTGGTCCTGACCAGCTATAAGAAGCAGCAGTTCCTGTTGCATTTAAAGTAAGTGAACCACCGGAACATACTGGCGCGTTGCTTGATGCAGATACAGTAAGTGAAGGATTTACAGTTACTACTGTTGCTGCAGATGTAGCTGAACAACCGGAAGCATTAGTAACTATTACTGTATAAGAACCTGCAACTCCTGTAGTGATCGCTTGTGTTGTTGCACCATTACTCCATGCGTAACTGCTTCCTGCAGATGCAGTTAAAGTAACTGATCCACCAGAACAGATCGTTGTAGTTCCACTTGCTGTAATGGTTGGGGTTGGTAATGGATTAACAGTTACAACTGTTGGATTCGATGTTGCAGAACAAGCACCGTTTGATACAGTAACTGTATAAGAACCCGGGGCACTAACAGTAATAGACTGAGTAGAAGCACCATTGCTCCAAGAATAACTTGCAGCAACAGAAGCAGTCAATGTTACAGAACCACCTGCACAGAATGCAGTTGGTCCGCCTGCTGTAATAGTTGCAACTGGTGGAACACAAGTAACTGTTACATCAAATGAACAACTAACAACATGTCCGACTGCATCTGTTACAGTATAAGTAACAGTGGTTGTTCCAATTGGGAAGGTTGCACCACTAGCTAAACCTGCAGTTTGTGAAGTAGATGCACCAGGACAATTATCTGTTCCAACAGGTGCGACAAATGTTACCACTGCACCTAGAGGACTGGTTGCAGATACACTAATATTTGCAGGACAAGAAATAGTTGGAGGTGTTACATCCAGAATAGTTACAGTTTGATTAACTGTAGTTGTATTTCCATTTCCATCATTGAATGTCCAATGAACGATATAAGAACCTTGTATATTATAAGTTAAAGGATCACTAGTTGTACCAGTGATTGTTCCAGCACAATTATCTGTAGTTGTAGGTACAGGTACCGTTGCAGAACACTCTGCAGTAATTGGTGCAAGTACCGGTGCTACTGGTGCTACATTATCCTGAACAGTTACAACTGTTGCAGCAGACGTTGCAGAGCAAGCACCATTTGAAACAGTAACTGAATAAGTACCAGAAGCATTTACAGTGATTGATTGTGTATTAGCACCATTGCTCCAAGAATAACTTGTACCCGCAGATGCAGTTAATGTTACAGAACTACCAGGACAGAAAGTAGTTGGTCCATCAGAACTGATGGTTACCACAGGAGGTACACAGGTAACTGTTACATCAAATGAACAGCTAAC